>DASZHO010000093.1:0-2145 GCA_035937795.1 Vicinamibacterales bacterium
GTTGTTGATGTCCTCGCGGCCGCCCATCGAGACATTCCACGTCATCAGCAGAATGACCCTGCCGTCCGGGAAAACTTCCTTCACGACCATCGAGACGCACATTTCGCTGCCGCCGGCCATGATGATCGTGCCCTTCCACACTCCGGAGAGGATGCTCAAGTTGGCGGGCACATCGACCGGCGGTACGATGTCGTAGGTGACCCGCCGATCGCACAGACGGCGGGTTTCCGACGCGGCGGAACTTTCCCCCTGCAAGGACGCGAACGTGCAGAATGCGAGACCCACGGCGATGGTGATTCGTGAAATACGTGTCATATCAATGCTCCTGATGATCGGAATAACGCTCCTGCGACATCCGCTCAGCGACTAAACGACCAGTTTGCTGCGTTGAAGCTCCGCCAGGCTTTCCTGGCTGCGATTGACCGGAGCCTTCGCTGTGGCGACCCATTCGATCAGCTCGGCCATTCCCGCCTCGAACGAGTGCCGCGGCTCGAAGCCGAACACGCGCTCGATCTTGGTGATGTCGGCAAAGCAGTGCCGGATGTCGCCGACGCGATACTTGTTCATGATCTCGGGGGCGATGTTCTTGTGCAGCAGGCGCGCCAGCACCTGCGCCATCTCCGTCACTGTGATCGGCCTTCCGCTGCCTACGTTGAAGGCGTCCCAGACACGCTGGTCGCTGTCGAGCACCACGGCAAAGGCCTCGGCGACGTCCTGGACGTGGACGAAGTCGCGTCGCTGTTCGCCATCCTCGAAGACCAAGGGGGGCTGATCGTTGAGCAGGCGTGAAATGAAGATCGCCGCCACGCCTGTATAGGGATTGCTCAGCGCCTGGCGCGATCCGTAGGCATTGAACAGCCGAAGCGCCACGGTGGGGATCTCGAGGGCGCGTCCCACGGACAGGAACATCTCCTCGTGATCGCGCTTGTTGACCGCATAGATCGAGGCCGGCTGGAGGGGCTTGTCCTCGCTCGTCGGCAACGGCGTCAGAGTTTCGTTGTTGTCGACCAGCTCCCAATGCCGACTGGCAAGCTGGTCGTGGGTGCGCAACCTCGGGAGCACCGGCGCGCTGCCTGACTCACGACTGTAGGCACCCTCGCCGTAGATCGACATCGACGAGGCGACCGCGATCCTCTCGATGGTGTGCGGCTTGCGCGACAGCACTTCCAGCATGATCGCCGCGGTCATGACATTGTTGCGCGTATAGTCGACGATGTTGGTCATGCTTTGACCGACGCCTACGGACGCAGCCAGATGGGCCAGGTGGGTTACGCCCTCGATGCTCTTTTCGAACACGCCTTCGTCGAGAAGATCGCCCTTGATGCGTTTGGCGCACGGGTCGAGATAGATTGGCCAGCCCTCTTCGTCGAGTTCCGCGTCGCCGTGAACCTGCGGGGACAGGCTGTCGAGCACGGTGACCTCGTAGCCGCGCGCCAGCAGGGTATCGACCAGGTGCGAACCGATGAATCCCGCGCCACCGGTTACCAGAGCGTGCTTTTTCATGGTGCCATTCCGTGAGCGACATCGACGCGATTCGGTTTGCGCACGACGGATCCGTCATTTCCTCCTGCGCGCCGGAGCTGTGCAACCGCCGCGCGGGCCGGCAGCCGGGCGGGGCGACCGATGCCGTGGACGACAAATCCTTCGGCGACGAGCGCCTCGTGATCGAGCAAGTTGCGCAGGTCGACGATCGTGCGACCGCGCATCAACCGCGCAAAGGTCTTGGTGTCGAGGGCGCGAAATTCCTGCCATTCGGTGGCGATCACGGCGCAGTCGGCGCCCGCACAGGCGTCCCGCGCCGAACCGCAGAATTCCACGTCGGTCAGGATCCGCCGGGCGTTCGCCATGCCCTGGGGATCGAACACGCGCACCGTAGCGCCGGCCTGCTTAAGGCCGTCGATGAGGACAAAGGCCGGCGTTTCGCGCACGTCGTCCGTGTCGGCCTTGAACGTGAGGCCGAGGACTGCCACCACGTTGCCTTCGACGTCCCCCTCGAGGGCGCGCACGACGCGCCTTGCCATGGCGTTCTTGCGTGCCTCGTTGGTCGCGACCGCACTGGAGATGACGTTGAGCTTGACCCCATTGATTCCCGCCGTGGCCAGCATGGCGTCGCAGTCCTTGGGGAAGCAGGAGCCGCCGTAGCCG
>DASZHO010000094.1:0-23131 GCA_035937795.1 Vicinamibacterales bacterium
CGATCTTCGCGCGCCGCTCGGTCGTTGCGGTGAGCTTCCGCTGAATATCGGCTTTGGTCACCAGGTCGCCGTGTCCCGGAATATAGGTGTCGGCGTTGAGTCCGACGATCCCCTTCGCATTCGTGAGCCAACCCGCCGTCGAGCCATGCTTCTCTTGATGGATGTTCGGGTTGTCGTCGGCGCGGTTGGTCACGATGATGTCGCCGGTGGCCGCAATTTTCTGATCCGGCAGGTACACGACGAGGTCGCCGCTCGTATGCGCGGGCGCCCAGTGGTACAGCTCGAGCTTCACGCCGTCGATCGTCATGGCTTCTTTTTCCTTCGTCACGACCTGTGACGGAAGACGATCGGGCGGCGGCGCGCCGCGGCCGCCGGCGGCCAGCGCTGCTTCCAGTTCCTTCTTGTCGTTTTCGTGCGCGATGATTTTCACGCCGGCCGGAAACGCGACAAGGCCGTTCACGTGATCGCCGTCGCTGTGGGTCAGGATGACGGTCGACACAGGCTTCGGCGTGATCTTGGCGATCTCGGCGAGCAGATCCTTTGCGCCGGGCTCCGTCTGCTTGGCATCCACGACGATCACGCTCGTCTTGCCGACGATAATGGTGCTGTTGCCGCCCGCGCCGCCGATGGCGGCCCAGACATCGGGCTTCAGCTGCTTCATCGTGATCGGCGGTGGCTGCGGCGGTTGCTGGGCCATGGCTGACACGGCAAGCGTACCAAGCGCCGCAACTGCAGCCAGTCCGAGGCGGAGAGTCTTCAGATATGACATAAATAATGATCCTTTCACCGGAGACTCTATCATGCGCGAAGGGTTCGCGGCTCTGCGCCTGACGCGTCGGCGAGAAGTTGAATGAGCCCGCGAATGACCGGCAGCCGAAGCACGAATCCTATCAGCGACCACCCGAAGTGGACATGCTCGAGGGCACGGGCAATGGCGACGACGCCCACTTCCGGGGGAGTGCCGTCGGTAGCCTCGTAGGTGATTCGCGTCAGCTCGCGAGGGTGCTGCTCGGCGGGGATGATGGCAAGATGGCGCGCCCCGCGGGCGTGGAACCATTGCGCAACCTCGCTGCAGATCGCGCAACTCTCCGACACGTAAAGGCGCGCCGGCTCTTGATCCAAAGGATACCAGGGCCTGAATCGCGGCACCCATCGCCGCAGGCCTCGCCGATAGGCCACCCAGTCGCTTCCAAAGCGCTGTCGCAAGTCTTCACCTTCGTCCCATCCAGCAAGACCGGTCGAATAGATATGGGCAACCACGGCGGTGGCAGAGACCCAGAGATTTTCCAGCACCAGACCCCACATCAACAGGAGGAGCACCGCCGAAAGCTGCATCGGATTTCGCACGTAGGCGTAGATGCCGCTCGAGACCAGCCGTTTCGGAGGATCGAATGGAACCGGCGTGCCGGCGCCACGTTCGACGAACTCCTGGACCGCGGTCAGGCCGAGCAAGCCCGCCATGGCGAGCGCCTGCAGGATGAGGCTGATTTGCCAACCTGGGCGAGCGGCGGGATTCCGCCAGGCGCCTCCCGACCCTTCGATAGCGATCGCCGGCAGCACAAACAGGAGAAGTCCCGAAAACGCGACCACCTGCAGAGACGCCCGAGCGGCCAGATGGTCGTCGCGCGTTGTCCAGCGTGCGAGGAACTGACCGGGCAAGACGCCGAACGCCAGTCCGGCGACCTCACCAACCCACCAGAGCGAGCCAAGTTGAATCACTGGCTTCGCCAGCGGCATTCCGACGAGATCCACGATAAGTGCGAACGCGAGGGGCATCCACAGCGGGCCTGCCGGGAATACCAGCGCGGGGACCACGCTCCACAGCCACGCCCACGACAGATACAACTCGACCGGTATGCCAAGGAAGAGCCCGCCGTTGCCGTCGAAATGCCACCAGTGTAGGCGCGCTGCCAGCAGCTGCAACACGAGCACCATCGGGAGGTTCCAGACGAAGGCGAGCGCCACACCGGTAACGAAGCGACGGGCAGGGCGCCGCCATATCCACAGCGCAATGGTGGACACCACGGTCACGTAGAGCGCCAAGGCGCGAACGATGAGGAACGGATCGAGACCTGTCATTTCGTAGCGGGCGTAGCGGGCGTGGCGACTGAATCGATCAGATATCCTGCGGCCAGCTTCGCGGCGTAGCGTTCCCACGGACCGAAGTACCAGGCTGGGTCGAGACTCCGGGTGTAGCGCAATGTCCATGTGACGCGCGTCGCGCCGTCTGCAAGCGGCTGCCATTCGACCTGGGCCTCGCGCCACCGAAGGTAGTGCGTCATGTGGCTGTCGTCGCTGATGACAAACCATCGGACCAGTCCCGGCCGCATTTCTTCGACGCGGAGCACGAGCTCTCCGGTGCGTGGCTCCATCCCGTTGAGGAGCATCTCACCGCCCTTTATTGAGACAACAAACCGGCGAGGTGTGACCGAGCGATCGATCCGCATCGAAGTCGCGCGGGGGAAACCTGCACGGAGATAGAGCGGCAGAGGACGATCGAAGCGTGGCGATTCGAGTATGGCGCGAGCGACGGCGTCGGCCGGCGCGCGCACGATCTTGCTTTCCGCGACCCATTCATCACGATTGAAACTGGTGGACTGCGTCACTCCCTCCAGGCTCATCGGAATGAGGACGACGACCGCCAGGCAGGACAGCGTCTTCTGCGCGCGTTTATCCAGCCTGCGCCGCGCAAAATCCACCGTGCCGCCGATGAGCACGGCGATCGCATAGAAGAGCGGGGCGGACATCACCACGCAGAGCACGCCTTCCCACAGAAACAGCATTGAAACAAGCAAACCGATCGTGACCGCCTTGCACGCCACGCCGGCGGCCGAGCGCGGCGCCGTTTGAAAGACCACGAGAATGGCCAGCAGGGTGGGGATGCCGACAAATAGTGCCGCTGATTGTTCGAGCCTGTGAAAGACCAGCCAGCGGTAGGCGAGCGAGGCCAGCGCAACCGCAACGACGAGCGCTGCGGTGATCGTCCTGGCGCGCGTGGCGCCCGGCGCACGGATGCGGCGGGTGGCATCATTTTCACGCTCACGCGCGGCTTCACGCTCACGCGCGGCCGCCCAGGCAACGACAATGGCAAGGGGCCATACCCAAACGGCAACGATGAGCAGGAGACTGGCTACTCCAGTCGATGGACGGTCTATGCCCGCGAACTGCCTGGGCCAGACCAGCGTCGCCGCCGCCGCCACCACCGCGGCCGTTCTGATCAATTGCGTTCCCGGGACTGGGAAGACGATGTTGACAACCGCGAAGAGCACCAATGCGAGAGTCATCCACGGTGAAGTCGAGGGGAGTGGCCTGACGATCGCCATCGCGACGAGCAGAACGATCAACGCCGCCTTGATCCCGAGATGCCTCGACATGAGTGCCTCCAGTCATTCCCTTCGGCTACGCGTCCTTCGGCCTACGCGCCCTTCGGCCTACGCGTTCGCCGCTTCGGCCGTCACCAGAAGACCGGCGTCTCGCAGGATGTTCAAGACGCGCCGCCGAACAGGACGCAGCAGCGGCGAAACGGCGACGCGCCTGGTGTCCACGACGAAGCCGACCGCGGCGTCGATGAGCCGCCGAGTGCGACGCTGTCCCGTCGACGAGTCATAGAGGAAATAAAGCAGGATGCCCATGTGCAGCGTCCACAGGAGCACGGGCGCCGCGTCGCGCACGTCCTCGGGCAGCCGCTCGCCGGCAAGCGCCTCGGCGAACAGATCGATACAGAGCCGGCGTTGTGCCCGCGTGGCGGGGCCGAACCACGCGAGCGGATGGTCGGGTTCGCCGCCGTATCGAAAGAGCGCGCGCAGAATCTGGCGATCGTGCTGCATGACGTCGATCTTGGTGTGCAGCGCCGCGCGCAGGCGCTCGCGAAGATCGCCTGCGGTCTCGAACGCCCCACGCGCGAGCGCGACGTGCTTTTCCTGCACGTAATCGTAGTAGGCGCCGACGATGGCTTCCTTGCTCGGGAAGTAGTAGTAGGCGGCGCCGAGCGACAGATCGGCGGCCGCCGCGATGTCGCGAAGGGTCGTTTCCTCGAAGCCGTTCCGGCGGAAGAGCGTGAGGGCGGTTTCCAGAACCATGCGGCGGGTTTCTTCGCTGCCGGCGCGCTGCGGGACGGCGCGCCGGTCCGCTGTTTTGAACATGTTCAAAGATTAGACGCAGAATCAGGCGCCGTCAAGGTAAATATTGAACTTGTTCAAAGTTGTTACGTCAGCGGGCCGAGACGAGGCGGAGGTCGGCCGAAGCCCCGCGGGGGGGAACGACGGCGGGAAGATCGCCGCGCTTTTCGTTGCGCTGCGCCATGAAGATGGCCTGCGCGATGTGCGGCGCAATCATCTGCAGCATCCGGCTCTGCTCTTCGGTGAAGGGCGCGCGCTCGGGGGAATACAGCGTCAGCGCGCCGACCAGGGCATTGCCGGTCACCAGCGGAATGCTCAGGCAGCTCGCCAGCCGCAGCAATGCCGCGCGATCGCCGAGATCGAGCGCGGCCTCCGAATTGACGATCACCTGACGGTGCGCGGCGACCCAGCCGCTGAGTCCTTCGCCGATCCCGATCGTGGTTCCGCGCAGCTGCTGGACGGAGGCGCCCGCACCATCGGCGAGCACAAGCCGTTCGGTGGCCTCGTCCACCAGATACCAGGCGATCGTGACGTTCTCGGGGACCCTGGTCACCAGCGTCGACGCCAGCGCCAGCACATCGGCCAGCGCCACATCGCCGGCGGCGAGGCGCGCGAGCCGCACGAAGGCGAGCAACTCTTCCGAGACGGCCGGCGGGACGACAAAGGGCGGCAAGTGGGCCGGCGGCGGCGCTGTGGTGCTGCCCTGGCTGATCTGCTGCAGCACGCTGTGATGCGCCGAGCTGTCCACGGCGACATCCGAGACGATGTCTGCGTGCACGCGGATGAAGACGTCGACGACCCGCGGCTCGTACATGGTGCCGCTGCGCGCGCGCAGAATTTCGAAGGCTTGATCGCGGGTCAGCGCCGAACGATACGGCCGATCCGAGGTCAACGCGTCGAAGCAATCGACCACCGAAAGAATCCGCGCGCCGATGGGAATGTCGGCGCCGGCCACCCCGCGCGGGTATCCGCTGCCGTCCCAGCTCTCGTGATGGCAGCGCACGATCGGCACCACCGGATACGGAAATTCAACCAGCGACAGGATGTCGGCGCCCACGTCCACATGCCGCTTCATCTTCTCGAACTCGGCTGTCGACAATTTCCCTGGCTTGTTCAAAATGTGTTCGGGAACAGCGAGCTTGCCGGTGTCGTGCAGCAACGCCGCCGCCTCGATGGCCTTCAGCGTCTGTTCGTCTTCCACGCCCAGCGCTCGCGCCAGACCAAGCGCGTAGGCCTGCACCCGCCGGACATGGCTGTGCGTCACGTCGTCCTTGGCGTCGATGGCCATGGCGAGTGTTTCGACCGTGGAGAGATAGAGGCGATCGAGGTGCGAGAGATGCGTGCGCGCATCCTCGAGCCGGCCGAACGAGGAGCGCAGCGTGAGGTGCAGTATGACCAGCAGCGGCAACACGATGATGACCGCGCCGAGGTTGACCTGATAAATCAGCAGCACGAGACAGAAGGCCACGGAGGCCTCGGCTAGATAGTTCACCGACAGCCACAAGAAATGTTCACGCCAGATCGAGATCGGCGACTTATGGGTCTCGAGGCCCACGGCGCTCGCGAGCAGTCCTGAATTCAGCAGGAAGTACACGGTCGTGAGGCCGAGCAGCGGCAGGATCAGCTGTCCGGCGGGCGCGTGGGCATCGGTCAGTGGTGGAATACGAGCGAGCAGGAAGAAGACGTGGCTGCCCGCCCACATCGAGAGCGCCGGGGTAGCGGTATTGAAGACCAACTGCAATCGTCCATGGCCCCGCCGCCAGGACACGATAAATGAGTCCAGGGCCACGGCCAAAGTGGCCGGCGCGGGACCGAACAGCAGCGCCGAGGTGATGAAAAAGGTATCCGAGATGGTCACGCTTGCCTGGACGGATGCCACCTTCATCGAGAACGATCCGGTGAGCACGGCCAGCGCAACGAACAGCAGCCACTCGAATGGGTGCGACGTGGTCCGGAGCGCGAACAGTGATTCCGCAATCACCAGCGCGCCGACCGTCGCGACCACCTGAACGAACGGGCGCATCGCCTTGCTCGCGGATTTTTTCGCAGGCCTTGGAGCTGGAGCGCTTGAGCGGTGTCGCGAAGTCACGGTCTAGTGGGAATTCGCTGAAGGCGTTGCCGAGTCGCCCCACAAAAGCTGGTTGTCGTCAGTCGACGACGAATCGCCCCAGAGGAGCTGCTGCCCTTGAGGGTTGTAGACGGTGTCTCCCCATAACAGCTGGTTGTTCGAGGTCCACGACGCCACGTCACCCCAGAGCAGTTGATTCGAGCCGGTGCTGGCGAGCGGATTGCCGAGGCCGAACAGGTTCAGATCGCCGGAGTGCAGATAATGATTGGGGTCCAGCCACGCCAGCGGTCCGTCGAGCAGAGACAGCAGGCGGATGCCCGTGCCGGCGTAGATGCGGGTCGACAACGTGCCCGCGTCCCAGAACGCCGCGCCGCTCGCGGGCGTCAACAGACCCCCGACCAGGGTATTGACCACGGAGAGGAGACCGTTCGACGAAATCTTGCGGCTGGACCAGAAATTCACGCTGCCGGCACCGCCGCCCATCAAGCCGCCGTCGGTCATGAAGGTGGCGCCGGTCTGAAGCGCGAGCTTCAACTGCGACGCTGACATATTCGGGTCGGCCTGCATCAACAGCGCGGCGCCGCCGCTCACCATGGCGGCCGACATGCTGGTGCCGCTCAGCTCCATGTACGCGTTCGACGGCTGGCCGGTCACGTGCAGGAACGAATACGTGCTTGCCAGATAGGAACCCGACGCCTCGAGTGACACGATCTTGTTGCCGGGCGCCACGACGTCGGGCTTCACCGCGAGGTCGTAGCGCGTCGGTCCGCGCGAGCTGTAGGTGGCCATCACATCGTCGGAGCGCGCGACCGTGCCCTTCGTGTTGATGGCGCCGACGGTAATCGCAAAGGGAGAATTTCCGGGTGACGTGATGCCGCCGAGTATCGGCGTTCCGTCGGCGGTTTTTCCGGCGTTGCCGGCCGATGCAATGACAACGATGCCCGCGGAGGTGGCCTTCAGTACTGCCTGGTCCAGCGGATCGGTAGCCGACGGCTCCGTGACCGGATGGCCGAGCGACAGATTGATGATGCGAATGTTGTAGCGGCTGCGGTTGCTGATCGCCCATTCGATGCCGGCGATCACATCGCTCGTCCATCCGGTGCCGTCCTTGCCGAGCACGCGGACGTTGATCAGGCGCGCGCCCGGCGCGATGCCTCCGGTGTACAGGCTCGTCACGCCCGCCGCTGCCGATGGATTGCCGGCGATGATCCCGGCGATGTGTGTGCCGTGGCCAAATTCGTCGTCAACGTCCGGATCCCCCGACACCAGGCTGACGTTCGCGATGACTCTCTGCGACAGCGCCGGATGCCGCGCGATGCCCGAATCGATCACCGCGATGGTGATGCCCTGGCCGTTGACGCCCGGGATGGCGCCAATCCCGAGCAGGAAGCCGGGAATGCCGGCACGTGTTTGATCAGCAGCGGTTGACCCATTTGAAACCGACATGAACGGCGACACCGGCACGTCGCCCGACAGCACGTCGTTGGCCGCGTCTGCGGCGAGACCGGTGATTTCCGCGCTGTTGGCAAAGAGAACGGCCGAGTCGTCCAGGAACCGGGCAACTGAAAGATGATGCCTCGCGGCGATCTCCTCGATCTGCGCGCGGCTTCCGTGCACGATCACGCGCGCCGGCGCCGAACGGTGGCGCGCTTCGTGTTTCAGCAAGTCGAGCGAGAGCTGCGCGCGATGCTGCCCGTGCAGGCCGAGGGTCGATCCGAGAACGAGCGCTGCGATCACGGCAACCTGCAAGGCGTGCAGGCAGCTGGAGCGCGCACACGAATCCTGGGATCTGGGACTTGTCTTCGTCATGGCGACGTTCAGAGCAAGTTCGCCGCCACTGAGGTTTTTCGCGCGGCTGGACCGGGTTAAGACGTGCCGTCTCTTGCGGTTATACGGAAAGAGAGGGGATGATCGGCGGTGTGTCCTCACAGGCCCTGGTGTTCCGTTGTTGCACAAAGGAACGCAGACGATCCGTGTTTTTCCGAGGACTTCATAGGCAGAACGTCTCACTTGACAGTTTTGTTCCAAAATGGAACGGGGTGTCTCGCGCTGGCGCATTGAAATGGGTAGAATCCGCCGTATGGTGAGCCCGAGTCGCCCGTATCGGATGACGATTCTCGCCGGTATCGTCCTGCTGGCCGCCGGCGCCGGCTGCGAGCGCAAATCGACGGCGGGCGCCCAGTCGTCTACGGGCGACATCCTGGTCGGCCTTTACGGCTCGCTGACGGGCGACGGGGCGTCGTTCGGCATCTCGTCGCGCGAAGGCGCAGAGCTGGCAGTCGACGAGATCAACAAGGCCGGCGGCCTGCTCGGCGGCCGGAGAATAAAACTGCTCGTCGAGGACGATCAAAGCAAGCCGGAAGAAGCGTCAAGCGCGGTGACGAAGCTCATCACTCAGGACAAGGTCGTCGGCGTGATCGGTGAAGTCGCGAGCCGCCGCTCGCTGGCCGCCGGTCCCGTGTGCCAGAAGTACGATGTGCCGATGGTGTCGCCGGCGTCCACCAACGAACGGGTCACCGAGATCGGCGACTATATCTTCCGGGTCTGCTTCATCGACCCGTTCCAGGGCGAGGTGCTCGCGAAGTTCGCCTATAACGGTCTGAAGGCGCGCAAGGTCGCGGTTCTCAAGGACATTCAGCAGGACTATTCCGTGGGGCTCACCGAGTCGATCGTGAGGCACTTCGGCTTGCTCGGCGGGCAGGTGCTCGATCCGGTCAGCTACAGTTCGGGTGACGCCGACTTCAAAGCCATTCTCACGCAGGTACGGAGCGAGCAACCCGATGCGATCTTTGCGACCGGTTACTACCCGGAGGCCGCCATCATCGTCCGGCAGGCCCGCGAGCTCGGGATGAAGATGCCGATTCTGGGCGGCGACGGGTGGGTGGGCGATGCCTTGAAAAACGGCCGTGAGGCGCTGGACAACTGCTACATCTCGAACCACTACTCCGGCGATAACCCGGATCCGGTCGTGCAGAATTTCGTGAAGACGTACCGCGCCAAGTTCAGCCACGAGCCCGACTCGATTGCGGCGCTCGGCTACGACGCCGCCAAGGTGCTGGGGGACGCCATCACGCGCGCGAGCTCGACCGATGGGCCGAAGGTTCGCGACGCGCTTGCCAGGACCGACGTGGCAGGGGTCACGGGCCGTCTCAAGATGAACGCGAAGCGAAACGTCGACAAGCCCGCCGTCATTCAAGAAGTGACCTACGTGAACGGAGATGTGAAGTTCGTCTACAAGACCACTATCAGTCCGGATTAGTGGATACCTTTTTTCAACAGTTCATCAACGGGCTCTCGCTCGGGGCCATCTACGCGCTCATTGCCCTCGGCTACACGATGGTGTATGGCGTGCTGCGGCTCATCAACTTCGCGCACGGCGACGTCTACATGCTCGGAGCCTTCGCCGGCTATTTCATCGCCAACGCGCTCAACATGGACGCCAACCCGTCGGTCGCCGGGGCCATCGCGGTGACGCTGGGCGCCATGGCGGTCTGCGCCGTCGTGGGGATCCTGATCGAACGGCTTGCCTACCGGCCCGTGCGGCACCATCCGCGCCTGACGTCGCTCATCACGGCCATCGGCGTGTCGCTGTTGCTCGAGTACGGCGGCCAGGTCGTGTTCGGCGCCACGCCGCGCTTCTTCCCGCAGATGATTCGCTCCGAGACCTACGCGGTGGGCGGCGTTCAGATCACCAACCAGAACCTTCTCATCATCGTCGTCGCGCTGATCGTCATGTTCGGACTCCAATTCATCGTGCATCAGACGAAGATCGGCAAGGCGATGCGCGCGGTCTCCTTCAACCTCTCGGTGGCGAAGCTGATGGGAATCAACACCGACTTCGTGATCGCGTTCACCTTCGCGCTGGGCTCGGCGCTGGCGGCGGCCGGCGGGGTGATGGTCGCGCTCGCCATCCCGCGCATCGATCCGCTGATGGGGTTGATGACCGGCTTGAAGGCGTTTGTCGCGGCGGTGCTCGGCGGGATCGGAAATATTCCAGGGGCGATGCTCGGCGGCATGCTGATCGGATTGATGGAGACATGGCTGGGCGCCACGGCGTACTCGACCTATCGCGATGCGGTCGCCTTCGCGGTGCTCATCCTCATCCTGCTCTTCAGGCCGGCCGGCATTCTCGGGAAGTCGGTCACCGAGAAGGTCTAGGGCGTCATGACCCCGGTCCGGAAGATCATCCTCATCGTCTTCACGCTGGCCCTGCTCCTCGCGCTCAATCACGTGTTCGAGTACGGGTTCGGCGACTTTCAAATCAACCCCTACTACGCGCGGATCATCGACCTGATCGGCATCAACATCACGCTGGCGGTCAGCCTGAACCTCATCAACGGGCTTGCCGGCCAGTTTTCCATCGGCCACGCGGGTTTCATGGCCGTGGGCGGATACACGGCGACGTATTTGACCGTGTATTACGGGAAGGGAATTGCGTCGCTCGTGGGCAGGACCGTCCTCGACCCCGTCGGAGCGTCGGTGGTGATGGTGCCGAGCCTTCTGGCGGGAGCCCTCGCGGCGGCGGTTGCCGGGCTCCTCGTCGGCATTCCGTCCCTTCGCTTGAAAGGCGACTACCTGGCGATTGTGACGCTCGGCTTCGGCGAGATCATTCGCGTGATCATCTTGAACATTCCGGCCGTCGGAGGCGCCACCGGCTTCACCGATGCCATTCCGATCACAAATTTCTTCTGGATCTTCGCCATGGCGATTCTCACCATCGTCATCACGCGAAACATCGCCGCATCGACCTTCGGGCGCGCCCTGTTTGCGATACGGAGCGACGAAATCGCCGCAGAAGCGATGGGAATCAACACAACCCGCTACAAAGTTCTCGCGTTCGTGATCAGCGCGGCGCTGGCGGGCGTGGCGGGCGGCCTCTCAGGGCAACTCTTTGCGAACCCGCTGAACCCGCAAAACCTGAATTTCGTGAAATCAATCGAAGTGATTGTGATGATCGTGCTCGGCGGTATCGGTTCCATCACGGGCGCGGTCGTCGGCGCCACGACACTCACGATTCTGCCCGAAGCGCTGCGGTCGTTCGACCAGCAGTTCCCCGGGCTTCGCATGGTGATTTACGCGTTGCTGTTGATTCTCCTGATGATCTTCCGGCCTCAAGGCCTGCTGGGGCGGCGCGAGCTCAGCTGGCGGATGTTCAGGCGCGCCGATCGCGCCAAGAGGCCGGTGCTGCAGTGAGTCCGGTCACGGGGTCCGGCCCTATCCTGGAAACGCGGGACGTCACGATGAGATTTGGCGGCCTCGCGGCGGTGAAGTCGCTCACCATGCAGGTGGCGCGAGGCGCGCTTTACGGATTGATCGGCCCCAACGGCGCGGGCAAGACGACCGTGTTCAACGTGCTGACCGGAGTGTATTGTCCGACCGAAGGTGAGATTTACTTTGACGGCACCCGGGTCGACGGAAAAAAGCCCTACGAAATCACCAGGCTTGGCGTGGCGCGAACGTTTCAGAATATCCGGCTGTTCTCCGACATGACGGTGCTTCAGAATGTGATGACCGCCCACCATCTGCGGAGCCGTCAGATGCTGGCCGACGCCGTGGTCGGCACCGGCAGGCATCACCGGGAAGAAGAAGAAACACGGATCCGCGCGATGGAGCTGCTGAAGATTTTCGGCCTCGAGCGCTTTGCCGGAGAAGCGGCGACCAGCCTTCCCTACGGCAGCCAGCGCCGGCTCGAAATCGCCCGGGCGCTGGCGACCGATCCGAAGATGCTGCTGCTGGATGAACCCGCTGCCGGCATGAATCCGCAGGAATCGGTGGATCTGATGCGCCTGATCCGGTGGCTGCGTGACGAGTTCACGCTCACGATCCTTCTGGTCGAGCACAACATGAGGGTCGTCATGGGCATTTGCGAGACGATTCAGGTGATCGACTATGGCGAGCAGATTGCGATCGGCACGCCGGCCGAGATCCGGAAGAACCCGAAAGTGATCGAAGCCTACCTGGGCGGGGGTTAGCGCTCATGCTCACGCTCGAGAAGGTCAACGTCTATTACGGCGCCATCCACGCGCTCCGCAATATCTCGCTGACGGTGAACAAAGGGGAAGTGGTCACCTTGATTGGCGCCAACGGCGCCGGTAAGTCGACCACGCTGCGGGCGATCACGGGGCTGCTGTGCCCGAGGAGCGGCCGCGTCGTCTTCGAGGGACAGGATGTGACGGGCATGGCGGCGCACAAGCTCGTCGCCAAGGGCATTTCGATGTCTCCCGAGGGACGCGGCGTGTTTGCCAACCTGACGGTGCTCGAGAATCTGGAAATGGGAGCCTATCTGACGAAGGACAAGGCGGGCGTGAAGCGCGATCTCGATCGCGCGTTCGCCCTCTTCCCGCGCCTGGAGGAGCGGACCAGACAGCGGGCGGGCACGCTGTCGGGCGGTGAGCAGCAGATGCTGGCGATGGCCCGCGCGCTGATGTCCCGTCCCAAGCTCCTGCTGCTGGACGAGCCGTCGCTGGGCCTCGCTCCGATCGTGTGCCAGACAATCTTCAGCACCATCGATGACATCAAAGCGGCCGGCACCACGGTTCTCCTGGTCGAGCAGAATGCCAGCGCTGCGTTGAGGCATTCCGACCGCGGATATGTGCTCGAAACAGGGGAAGTGATTCTCGAGGGCAGCGCGGCGAGCATCGCCGGCGACGCCCGTGTCCGCGAAGCCTATCTGGGCGAGTGACGCTGCCGCAGGTATTCGACGAGGATCGGCAGCAGCGACACGATGACAATGCCGATGGTGACGAGCGAGAAGTTGTTCTTCACGACCGGCACGTTGCCGAACAGCCACCCGGCGCCCAGGCACAGGGCGACCCAGCCCACCGCTCCGATGCCGTTGTAGAACAGAAAGCGGCTGGGCCGCATGCGCGCGGCGCCCGCCACAAACGGCATGAACGTGCGGACGACGGGGATGAAGCGCGCCAGGATGACCGCTTTGCCGCCGTATTCGTCGAAGAAGGCATGCGCGCGGCGAATATGTTTCGGGTTGAGCAGCGGATGCGAGAATTCAGGCTCGTCGTGTGGCGTGCCGAACACGCGCGGGCCGACGATGCGGCCCGCGGTGTAATTGACGCTGTTTCCGGTAAACGCGGCCAGCGCCAGCAGTCCGAATGCGGCCCAGAGATTCAGCTTGCCGGCGGCGCACAGTGCGCCCGCCGCAAACAGCAGCGAGTCGCCGGGCAGAAACGGCGTGACCACAAACCCGGTTTCCGCAAAGACGATGGCAAACAACAGCCCGTAGACGAGCGTCCCGTAGGTGGCGACGAAGTCCAGCAGGTGTCGATCGCTGTGAAGGAGAAAGTCGAGCAGGGTGGACACTACTTTTTGGAGGGGTCGGCAACGTCCTTGATGATGAACAGCTTCTCTCCCGGGCTGATCAACCCCAGCTCGCGGCGGGCAATCTCCTCGATGGTGGCGGGGTCTTCGCGGAGCCGCCGCGCCTCTTCACGAAGACCCTCGTTCTCGCTGCGGATCCGGGCAAGCCCGGCGGCCAGCTGGTTGTATTGTTTGCGGGCCCTGGTCGTGGCGATCAGCCCCTGATCGCCCACGAGGGCGTCGACCACCATCACGCAGACGATGAAGCAGAACAGGGCGCCCAGGATGCGCCCGCCGCGGCGCTGAGCGTGACCGCCTGCCTGGTTCCTGATTGTGTGCCGGGTGGTGGACATGGTCAGTGAGCGTGTATGGTCAGTGCACGTGTACCAGATTCTCGGCGAAAGTACAAGAAACAAATAGTCCGTGAGGCACCGATGGATACCAACTGTGTCATCGTGTTGACGACGATTGGAAGCGGGACCGACGGCCAGTCGCTGGCCGCGGTTCTCGTCCACGAACGGCTGGCCGCGTGTGTCAACGTGCTGCCGGAGATGGAGTCGACCTACCGATGGAAAGGCGGCGTCGAGTCCGAGCGTGAGCGCCAGGTCGTCATCAAAACGACCGCCGATCGCGTGCCGGCGCTGCAAGCGCGTCTTCACGAGCTGCATCCATACGAGCTGCCCGAGTTCCTCGTGCTGGCTGTCGGAACTGGAAGCGAGAAATTCCTGGAGTGGATCAAGGCGTCGACCGCAAAGACCGGATGATATCATTCGGCCACCCATCACATGAGAGCGCGCGCCTGGTTGCTCACGACGTGGACGGGCCGTAGTCTCCTCGCAGCACTCTTGCTGAAGGGCCTCGGGCTCGTCGGGCTTGCGACCACGAACGGCTCCGCCACGCTCGAGTTCTTCGATCGCGCCGTCACCCTCGCGCTGATCGTTCTCGCATGCGTCTCGATCTTCCAGCTCACGCAACTCGTCCGGGCTCGCGCGCTGTGGCGCGTGCGGCGAAAGCTCATGCTGTCCTACATCCTGATCGGCGCTGTCCCGTTCCTGCTGCTCATGGCGTTCTCGCTCCTTGGTTTTCTTCTCATCTTCTTCGACATCAGCTCGTACCTCGTGCAGAACCGGCTGAACGGCCTCACCGAGCAGGCCAGCACGCTCGCGCGCACGACGCTCGTCGAAGTGGAACGGACGCCGTTCGACGGCCGGCCGGACGTGCTGAGCAGGCGGCAATCGGTGCTGGAAACGCGGTACCCGGGCATTACGCTGTCGATGGTGCCTACGTCGGGCAGCCCCAGATGCGGCCTGGCCCCATCGAAGGATCTTCCGTCACCGAATACGGCGGCTTCGTTGCCGCGGTGGGTGAGTTGTAAGGGTTTTGCCGGCCTGCTGCTGTTTCAGCGGGCGGACGGCAATTCGCTCGGGTTGATGGCGCGCGCGGCGGCCCTGCCCAATCGTGCGAATCCGGACTATGCGGTGCTGGTCGATTTGCCGGTGGATGAAAAAAGCGCCGCCGAATCGCTCCAGCTGGCGGGCATCCAGCTGGGAACCCTCAGTATCGTCTCCGGCGATAGCGCCGCGGCGCCGGTTCAGGTGCCGACGGACCGAGGCGACGCGGCTGCCGCGGCGCCGCGATCGCTGTTCAACACGGCAACGTTTCTCTCGTATACCGATTGGCAGCACGGCCTGACGGGCCGCGCCGCGCTCGCGATGAACGTGCACATCGGTACGCTCTACGCGTGGCTGGGCGGCGAGGAGGGCCGAAGCGCCGACGTGAGCTTCAGCCGGATCCTGCTCTTCATGCTGGTGGGCATCGGAGCGCTGCTGCTCGTCATTGAGATGGTCGCGCTCGGCAACGGGCTGGCGCTCGCGCGGTCGATCACGAGCTCGGTCGACGAGCTGTTCACGGGCACCCAGCACGTGAAGCGCGGCGATTTTGCTCACCGGATCGCCACGCGCACCGACGATCAACTGGGGGAACTCGCCTCGTCGTTCAACGAAATGACGACCAGCATCAGCGGCCTGCTCGAAGAGCGCAACGAGAAGCGGCGGCTCGAGGAAGAGCTGCGGATTGCGCGCAGTATTCAGATGTCGCTGCTGCCGCAGGGCCCGCTCAGCGTGCCCGGACTCTCGGTCGCGGCGCTTTGCGCGCCGGCGCGGGAGGTGGGGGGGGATTATTATGACTTCTTTCCGCTCGGGATGGGGCGCCTCGGGATGCTCATCGCCGACGTCTCCGGCAAAGGCACTTCCGCGGCGCTGTACATGGCCGAGCTGAAGGGGCTGATGTTATCGCTCAGCCGCATCCACACGTCGCCACGCGGGCTGCTCATCGAGGCCGACCGGATCATCGCGCGCCATCTCGACAATCGCAGTTTCATCACGATGATCTACGCGGTCATCGACATCGGCGCGGGAACCTTGACGTGCGCGCGTGCCGGGCACACGCCGTTCATCCAGATTCCGGCGGGCGACGTCTCGCGCGCGCGCGTGCTGGCGCCCAGCGGCATGGTGCTGGGCCTGAATCTGGACGGCGGCGAGCGCTTCGAGCGATTGCTGAACGAGGTGATCATCCGGCTGCAGGCGGGCGACCTGTTCTTTTTCTTCACCGATGGCATCAGCGAAGCGATGGATGCCGACGGCGCCTGCTTCGGCGAGGCGCGATTGACCGCGTTTCTGGAGGAGCACGCGGAGGAGACGCCCGACGCCATCCGCGATCGCCTGCTCGAGGAGGTGGAGGCGTTTGCGGGCGACCAGCCGCAGCACGACGACATTACGATGGTGATACTGAAAGTAGAAAGTGGAAAGTAGAAAGTAGAAAGTAGAAAGTGGAAAGTGGAAAGTGGAAGGTAGAAAGTGGAAAGTGGAAAGTGGAAGGTAGTAAGTAAGGCTGACGAATGAACCATTTGAAGATCGTCTTCAGAACACCGTCCGAGATCGAGGCGCGCGTCGTGCGGGGTCTGCTCGAGACCCACGGCATCGCGTCGCTGCAGTCTTCCGATGTCCCGCGGGCGATTTTTCCCATTGCGGTCGACGGAATCGGCGACGTTCGCGTCTCGGTGCGGCCGGAAGACGCCGAGGAGGCCGAGCGCATCATCGCCAGCCACCGCACCGAGGTCACGGGCGCCCGCGTCGTGCCGCTGCGTAACGAATTCGACGCGCTCGAGCGGATCGTCGGCTACCGCTTCCGCGATGCGGGTCTGCTCGAGCACGCGCTCACCCACACCTCACGCGCCAACGAAGATGTGAGCGGCGGCGTGTTCGACAATGAATCGCTCGAGTTTCTGGGCGATGCGGTGCTCGGGTTCGCCATTGCGGATCTGCTGTTCCGGAAGTTCCCCAAGGAGGACGAAGGGTGGAAGTCGAAGATCAAAGCCTCGCTGGTGTCGACCGCGTCGCTGGCGAGGTTGGCCGAAGGGCTCAATCTGGGAGACCATCTCCTGCTCGGCCGCGGCGAAGAGAAGACGGGCGGGCGGCGCAAGCAGGCCCTCCTGGCGGACGGGTACGAGGCGCTCATCGCCGCGATCTATCTCGACGGCGGCATCGAGCATGCGACGGCGTTCATTCAGCGCCAGTTCGCCGATCTCGTGAACGAGGCCGGGCAGCCCGATTCCGTCGTGCGCGATTTCAAATCGACGCTGCAGGAGCGGGTGCAGTCCAGCGGCGAGCCGCCGCCCGAATACGTCGTTGTGGGCGAGAGCGGGCCCGATCACCACAAGACCTTTCAGGTCGAGGTGCGAGTGCGGGGGGAGGCGCTGGCCGAAGCGTTCGGCCGCAGCAAGAAGGAAGCGGAGCAGGAAGCCGCGCGGATGGCCCTGGAGAGGCTCAAGTAAGTAATGAAGGAATGAAGGAGGGAAGGAATGAAGGAATGAAGGAATGGAGTATTCAGTCGATTTCGATGATGCCCCACGCCTTCCGGTCATCTTCGCTCAGCGCGGCCTCGCCGCCGCCCGCGACGGCCAATGCCGGTTCAGGCTGCGGCAGCCGGCCCAGCGCGTAGTTCTGCACTTCACGCGCCACATCTTCCTCCGACGGCGATGACGGCCGGCAATAGAGTCTTACCCAGACGCGCAGCAGCGGATCGCTGAAGCTGTAGCGCTTGCGCTGCGACACAATCAGGTCGACGTCCTCGAGCCAGGACAGATAGTCCTTGGTCGAGCCCGGCGTGCGCTTCAACCGCTGGGCGACTTCCGTCAGCGTCAGCGGCTCGTGCTCGGCGAGGATCTCGAGGATCGCTTTCAACGCGCCGTACCCGCGCGCCCGATGCAAGCGCAGCTCGTAGCACGCCGCGCAGGTCTCTGCCAGCCTGCCGTCAGAGGCGAGCAGGCTCGTCAGCGCGCTGACCGGATCACCCACGCCCTGCGCATCGACCATGCTGTTGAGCGTTTCGCCGATCGCCTGCGCGTAGCCGACGCGTCCGTCCGACAGCGAATGTACGGCGCGCGCAAGGGCGTCGGCGCCCCTTTCGTCGTGCAGCACCGCCCGGCCGCCGTCGATCGAGAGCATCACGTCGCGCACTTCAGCCGGGTTGAGCGGCGGCACGTGAATCACTTCGAAGCGCGACGTGGCGTCGCGCAGCAGCCGGTGAGCCCTGGCCACATACCGCGTGGTCAGAATGAACCGGTTTGGGCTGTTGGCCAACATCTTGAGGAGCTCCCGGATCGCCGTGCGAAGGCCCGGAAAGCTTTCAAAGGTGCGCAGTTCCAGCACTTCGTCGAGGAGGAAGGTGGCCGGGACGGCGCCGTTGCCAGCGCGTGACTCGTCGAGAAACGCCATCGTCCGGTCGAACGCTTCGCGGGCCGATGCGGGCTCGGGGCGCTGAGTCAGGCGGAACGGCGAGTCGGCGGCGATCGCCCGCAGGAAACGCTCGGGCGTGGTGGCCGCGCGTTCCACGTTGATATGCTGGCAGTCGCTGCGGCCGAGACGCTCGCGGAGTCGATACAGTAACTGCGTGCGCCCGGTGCGAAAGTCTCCGAGCACCACCGGGATGCGCGATGGAGTGGCTTCAACCGCGGCGATGATTCGCCGCTCGAGTGCGGGCCGAGCCGCCGTCATGATGAATGTTTACCTGACACCGGAGAGAACCGCGCGCCGGAAGCAAAGAATAGAAGGTAAGAGTGTGCGCCTCGGTTGTCAAATTGAAAATAAAAAAATTTCATTTGACACGTTGCACTTTTGTAATCGTCGGTAATCGTCGGCGCTCAGCGGCGCTTGGCGGGGGCTTATCGGGCACAAGGTAGAATGTGCTGGCTATGAACATTGCTGTACTGGGCGCGCAGTGGGGAGACGAAGGCAAAGGCAAGATTGTCGATCTGCTGACGCCGAACTTCGCGGTTGTCGCCCGCTATCAGGGCGGCCATAACGCCGGCCACACGGTGTTTGCCGACGGCAGGAAGATCATTCTTCGACTGCTGCCGTCTGGAATTCTTCACCCGCACGTCACGTGCGCCATCGGCAACGGAGTCGTGGTCGATCCGCAGGCGCTGTTCGCCGAGATCGAGGAGCTGGCCACGCTGGGCTATGACGTGTCGAACCGTCTGCTGATCAGCGAAAAAGCCCATCTGATCCTTCCCTACCACCGCGAGCTCGATCTGCTCGCCGAGGCGAGGCGGGGAGAGCGCAAGATCGGCACCACCTCGCGCGGCATCGGGCCTGCCTATGAGGACAAGATCGGTCGAAGGGGCATCAGGGTCTGCGATCTGGCGGATCACGTGGCGCTCGAGCAGGAGGTGCGCGAAAACGTCCAGGCCCGCAACCGGCTGATCAGGGAGTCGACGGTCGACTGGCGCCAGCTGTTCGACCAGTTGGTGATTTACGGCGAGCGCATGAAGCCATGGGTGGCCGATGTGTCGCTCTACCTCGCCAACGCGAACGCGGAAGGCCGGCCGATCCTGTTCGAGGGCGCCCAGGGGACGCTGCTCGATATCGATCACGGCACGTACCCGTTCGTCACCTCGTCGAATTCGACGATCGGCGGCGTCTGCACCGGACTTGGCGTGAGCCCGAAGATGATCCACAGCGTGCTCGGCGTGGTGAAGGCCTACTCGACGCGCGTGGGCGAAGGGCCGATGCCGACCGAGCTCGTCGGCGAGAGCGGCGACCTGCTCCGCGAGAGCGGAAAGGAATTCGGATCGGTCACCGGCCGCCCGCGCCGCTGCGGCTGGTACGACGCCGTCGTCGTCCGCTACGCTGCGAGGATCAACGGGCTCGACAGCGTGGCGCTGACCAAGCTCGACGTGCTCGATGCGCTGAGCGAAATCCAGGTGTGCATCGGCTATCGCCGCGGGAACGATCTGCTGACCGAGTGGCCCGCAGATTTGAACCTGTTGAACGCGTGCCAGCCCGTGTACAAAACGCTTCCGGGCTGGACCAGGCCCACCTCGGGTGTGACGAAGTTCGAACACCTGCCGCGCGAGGCCCAGAACTACGTCGGCTTCCTGGAGGAAATCACCGGCGTGGCGGTGTCGATTGTCTCGACCGGCTCCGGCCGGCACGACACGATTATCCGGCAGAATTCGGCCGCGGCCGAGTGGTTTGCGGTGAACGCGTAACGGGTTGCGGCGAGCGGCTGCTTATTTCGACTTGTGGCGGCGCGCGAACGCCTCGACTTCGGTCGGTTCGGCGCCTTTGAACTCGACCCCGGCGCGATAGCGCGTCGTCCCTTTCGGAATCTCAAATGCGGCCCACGCCACTGCCGCGTTGAAGCGGACCACGCCGAGGTCGTCGGCGAGCGCGATGCGCAGCCGTTGCTGCGGCTTCAGCGCCGACTTCGACACGATTTGAGCGCCGATTGCCGACAGGTCGATCACCTTCGCCAGCAACCCGTCGACCTGCAGCTCGGTGTTGTCCTTCATGCGGAATCGCGGAGCGCGCCGTGTACCGCGCCAGTCCAACGGAGGTTCCGGCGGCTGCGGCGCGGCGGCTGGAGCCGCGGCGGCGGGGGTCCGCGGCGCGCGTCGCGGCGATACCCTCGAATAGCCGCCGTCGTGCGAGGTGATGTGAATCTCCACCGAGGCCAGCGATGAGTCGGCCTTGATGCGGCTGATCAGAGCCGCGCCGCGCGGCGTCGCCGCGAATAAACGTTCGAGGGTGACGACGCCCGGCTTTCGCTTGGAGATGGCTTCCAAGGCGCGGAGCGCGTCGGCGTCGCTGAACGTCAGCACTTCGCCGCCACCGTTCGATCGCGCACGCTGGGACAATGCATCCAGATGATTCAGTGCACCAATGACGACGGTGCAGGCCTCGGACATTGGCCGGTATTCTAAACCACCGGCCTAAAAGTTATGTGCATTCCTTCCCCTACCTCTCTCCCCACTTCAGCTTTTCGCGCAGCACCTGAAAATAGCCACGGGAGGAGGCGCGAATCAGACGCAACGGTTTCTCGGCGCGGCGCACCGACACAATATGGGTGCCTTTCAACGGCAGCAGCCATTGGCCGTCGAAGGTGGCAAATACCTCATCCTGCTCGTCGTGCGTGAACGGCTGGATGCGAATCTCGCTCGAGCCGGGTACGACGACCGGCCGGTTGGTGAGCGTGTGCGGCGCAATTGGCGTGATGCTGAGGGCGTCCACATGCGGATGAAGAATCGGCCCGCCTGATGAGAGGTTGTAGGCGGTCGAGCCGGTCGGGCTGGCGACGATGATCCCGTCGGCGCGAACGCGCATCATGAATTCGCCGTCGACCGACACCGACAGGTCGATGACGCGCGAGAACGCGCCCTGCGTCACCACCACGTCGTTCAGCACCACGCGGTCGGCGAGGCGCTCGGCACCCCGGTCGACCCGCACGTGCAGCATCATCCGTTTTTCGATTTCGGACCTGCCCTCGATAGCCGCCTCGAGCGAGGAGTACATCTCGGGCAGCGTGACCTCGGTGAGGAACCCGAGGCTGCCGAAGTTCACGCCGAGAATGGGAATATCGAGGCCGGCCTGCCCGATCCGGCCGGCCATGCCAAGCAGGGTGCCGTCGCCGCCCAGGACGAGCACCATGTCGACGTGCGAGGGCAACTGGTCTTTCTCGAGCACCGTGTAGTCCGGAGACCCGCCCGCGGTGCGTGCGAGCACGGCTGAATCGGTGTCGAACACCGGCTCGATGTGCCGGGATTCGAGCCAGGCCGCAGCCTCCACGAGATGCTCTGCGGCGGCTTGCAGCCGCATCTTCGCCACGATTCCGATCCGGCGCATCACATCCCTTGTCGCAGATGGAGAAAGAATTCGCGATTCCCGGCGTCTCCGGTGACGGGAGACTCGGTCATGTTCGCGCGAACCAATCCTACCTCAGCGGCCCACGTCGTCGCTTCCTGCACCACCCGGTCCCGCACCGCAGCATCGCGCACCACTCCTCCTTTTCCCACTTCGGTCCGCCCGGCTTCGAATTGCGGTTTGACCAGCGCGACCACGTCGGCTGCCGGGCGCAGAAGCGGAGGCACACGGGAGAAAATATGCCGCAGGGAAATGAACGAGACGTCGATGGTGACGATATCGACTTGTCCCGGAAGATCAGAGATGTCGAGCGCGCGCGCGTTCATGCGTTCGATCACGAGCACGCGGGGGTCGTTGCGCAGACCCCAATCCAGCTGGCCGTGGCCGACGTCGAGCGCAATGACTCTGGCTGCGCCGCGCCGCAGCAGCACATCGGTAAACCCGCCGGTCGAGGCGCCGATGTCGAGCGCGTCGCGGCCCTCGACTGGAATGGAGAAGGCGTCGAGGACGTGCGCCAGCTTCAGTCCGCCGCGGCCCACGTATGGATGGTCGGGTTGCCGAAGGCTGAGCTCGGCTTCCTCGGCGATCTGTGTACCGGGTTTGCCCGCGGGCCGGCCGTTTACCAGCACAACGCCTGAAAGGATCAGCGCCTGCGCCCGCGCGCGTGAAGGCGCAAGGCCGCGCTCGAGCAACAGCGCATCGAGTCGTTTTTTCAATTCGTCCGCTTGATCACCCACGCGGCGATGTCGCCAAGCCGGCCCGGAGGCAGACCGGCGCCGCCGAGCGCGGCTATCGCGCTCTCCATACGCTCCGAGGCGAGCCGCCTGGAGGCGTCGAGCCCGTAGATCGACGGATAGGTGGGCTTGCCGGCCCGGGCATCCTTGCCGGCGGTCTTGCCGAGATCTTTCGCGGCGCCTTCGACGTCGAGAATGTCGTCGACGATCTGAAACGCCAGCCCCAGATGCCGGCCGTACTCTTCGACGGCCCGGACGGCGTCTTCGCCCGCGCCCGCCATGATGGCGCCCGCGGCGGCCGCCGCGCGAATCAACGCGCCCGTCTTGCGCGCGTGCATATCCTGCAGCGACGCAGTGTCGAAGGTGGTGGCGGCGCCGACCGCCTCCAGATCGAGCGCCTGGCCGCCCACCATGCCGGTGGCGCCGGCCGCGGTGGCGACGGCGGCGATGCTTCTGAGTTTCCTTCCGGCCAGCGCGGGATCGCGCGGCTCGGCGGCCATCAATGCAAACGCTTCGGTCAGGAGGCCGTCGCCGGCCAGAATCGCCATGCCCTCTCCGTGCACGACATGCAGCGTCGGGCGCCCCCGCCTGAGCGAATCGTCATCCATCGCGGGGAGGTCGTCGTGAATCAACGAGTACGTGTGGATGAACTCGATCGCGCACGCCGCGGGGAGCGCCTGCTCGACCGCGCGGTCG
>DASZHO010000095.1:0-3072 GCA_035937795.1 Vicinamibacterales bacterium
CGCTGTGCCATGCCATGCGAATGAACAAAGGTCCGTAGTGGCCGAAGTCCGCCGGCCACCAGTCCTGTGAATCCGTCATCAGGACATGGAGGTCCTTGACCACGGCATCAAGGTCGAGGCTGTTGAACTCCTTCGCGTAGTTGAACTGCTTGCCCATGGGATCGGACTGGGGCGAGTGCTGGCGAAGAATCTTCAGGTTCAATTGATTCGGCCACCAGTCTGCGTTCGTCGTGGCCCCAGCCACCGTGTGTCTGCGAGCGCCGCCCGTCACCGGGCACTTCGCTTCCGTATCCATGTTCTCTCCGATCCTGGTTTGTGTTTGTAAGGGGGTGGAGGATCAATCTTCCTGATCTTAAGCCGAAGTTGGCGGACTGCAAAAGAGAGCAAGGACGCCTGCGAAGCTGGACGCCGCGCCTGCGGGTGTCAAATATTCACGTTCGAGCCGGATGCTTCTGTCCTATTCTTTAAGGGCAAGGGAGGCGACCCATGAGACGCACGCTCCCGGCGGCAATTGCGATCCTTGTCCTGGCCGGCATCTCAGCGCGCGCCCACCACAGCTACCCGGACTTCCTGTTGAATCAGAAAGTGTCTGTCGAAGGCACGCTCGAAGAGCTGAGGTATGCCAACCCGCATGTCGTGCTGAAGATTCGAACGGCTGAAGGTGTGGTCTACTCAGCCGAATGGCAAGCCGCGTCATGGCTCCAGTACCATGCGCACGTGACGCTGACCACGTTGAGGGTCGGCGATCACGTGATTGTCAGTGGGGCGCCATCGCGCGATCCGGCGTCACACGAGCTGGTTCGATTGAAGGAGGTGCGCCGACCGCGTGACGGGTGGATCTACCAGGTGATTCAGGAAGGACCAGCCGGGCCTTCTCCTGACTGAACCAGCAGCCGTGCAGAGATTCTCGAGGTTCGAGTACTATTCCGCCTCCGCCGTCCCACCGCCGATTTTCACGACGTCCTCCTGCTTCACGCGATCGACGTTGAACTTCGCCGCGCTGGCGATGATCTTGTCCAACGCCTCGTCGAAATCGAACGACGTCGCCTTCGAGAACCGGGTGAAGTTCACCCGCGAGACGACGAACGGCTTCAGGTACGGGCTGGTGAGACCGCGCGCCTTCAACTTCTCGACCGCCGCCGATACCGCTTCGTCGAGCTTCAGGATCTTCCGGCCGCGGCGCTCGCGCTCCTTGAGCGCCTGCGCCATCGGCTTTTCCAGGAACGCGTCGACGCGGCGCAGAATCGGCTGGTACGCGCCGCCGCTCAGGCGGGGACGCTCGTCGTAGCAGACCCCGAGCGTGAGAAACGCCGGCTGCTCGAACTCGAACGTGAAATCGGTCTCGGGCTTGTTCGAGGTTCGGGCGAGCGCGAGCGCCATGCGAATCGTTTCGAGCGACTTCTCGCGCAGGTTGTGCGCCTTCTCGGTGTTCAGCGCGAGGATCTTGAACGCCACGTCAGGGTCGGGCAACAGCAGCGCGATGACGGCCTTCGCGCCGAGCTTCTTGAGCGCTTGCAGCCGATGGTTCCCGTTCGGCGTGAAATACGTGTGCTCGCCCGTCGCGGCCCCGGGTACGACAATCAACGGATCGAGGAAGCTTCCGATGTTCTCGATCACGCCCATCAGACGCTTGACGTGGGCGTCGGAAGGATCGCGCTGGTACGGCGTCGGCTCGACCTTGTCCAGCGGCAGCGCGACGAGCAGCAGGGGTTTCCCGCCGAACGGATCGTTGTACGCGGCGAGCACGGCGCCCCCGTCTGCCTCGACCCGCGCGGTCAGGCGATCGAGCTCGGCGCCGTGTGCGCCCTTCGTTTCGGAGGCGGTCAACCCGACCGAGGCGGCGGCTTTCTTGCGGCGGCGCGGCTTCCTGCGTGGCGGCATGCAGCCATGATATGACGGAGCTGCACCGACAGGGGTCAGCAGCCAGGCATTCGCGGCCGCCGCCGTCCTTGCGGCCGCGCCGACGTGAAGACAGGGTGCTCGGGGAGCGCGGTCGTGTACAGTTGAAGGGTGACCCCGGTCCCTGAATCCGCCGCCGAAGAGCCACAGAGTCCCACCGCGTCCTCGACGCTCGCCGAGCTCGAGCGAGAGGTTGCGAGGCGGCGCACCTTTGCGATCATCTCGCACCCTGATGCGGGCAAGACGACGCTGACGGAGAAGCTCCTGCTCCATGCGGGGGCCATCGAGCTTGCCGGCGCCGTCCGCGGACGTCACGCCCGCCGGCATGCCACGTCGGACTGGATGGACCTCGAACAGCAGCGTGGCATTTCGATCACGTCCGCCGCCCTCGAGTTCGAGCTGCAAGGCCGTCGCCTCTCGCTCATCGATACGCCTGGCCACAACGACTTCAGCGAGGACACCTATCGGGCGCTCCTGGCCGCCGACAGCGTCGTGATGGTGATCGACGCGGCCAATGGCGTCGAGGATCAGACCCGGAAGCTGTTCGAGGTCTGCCGGCGCCGCGGGCTGCCGATCCTGACCTTCGTCAACAAGTTCGACAGGCCCGCGCGCGACCCGCTGGAGCTGGTCGATGATCTCGAGCGCACGCTCGGGATTGCTGCGGCCCCGGTGAACTGGCCGATCGGCAGCGCCGAACGGTTTCGGGGCGTGTACGACATCCGGACCCGGATGTTGCTTCGGTACGAGCGCGAAGCACAGGGGCAGTACCGGACATCAGCCGAGCTCTCGTCGCTCGACGATCCCGGCGCGCCGGAGACGATCGGCGCCGATGTGTACGCGCACCTGTGCGAGTCGCTCGACGTGATTCGCGAGGCCGGCACCTCGTTCGACATCGCGGAGTATCTGGCAGGCCGGCAGACGCCCGTGTTCTTCGGCAGCGCGCTGACGAATTTCGGCCTCGACCCGTTCCTTCAGGCACTGGTCGAGTTCGCGCCTCCCCCCCAGCCCCGCCTGAGCGATACGGGCGCGATCAACGCCACCGACGAGCGTTTCACCGGGTTCGTGTTCAAGATTCAAGCGAACATGGATCCGCGCCATCGAGATCGGGTTGCCTTCGTCCGCGTCTGCTCGGGCCGCTTCACGAAGGACATGGTGATCTCCAACAGCCGATTG
>DASZHO010000096.1:0-2022 GCA_035937795.1 Vicinamibacterales bacterium
CAGGCCCCGATGGATGTTCACCTTCACCAGCGGGACGGACTGGCCGGTGAGTTCGGACGCTTCCTCTACGCTCAGCCCGTCAAGTTTCACCAGCCTGATCACCTCCGACTGCGCGGGCTTCAGTTGGCTCAAAAGCTTGCGTAGCAGGACAGCGCTCACGATCGCAGGGCCGTGATCGTCGATGGGTATGTCCTCGGATATATCCTCGGCACAGGATACAGCGGGGTCTCGGTCGTGCGCACGTAGCCGGTCGATCCATTTGTAGCGCGCGATGCCGGCAAGCCATGCCTTGAAGGGACGACCGGGCTCGTAGGTGTGTCGGCGGGCGTGGAGGGTGAGAAGCGTGTCCTGCGCGGCATCCTCGACCATCGCAACCGGCAGACGGCGAGCATAGTAGCGGCGTAGCCAGCCGTCGACTTCGGTCAGCAGCCGCGTATAGGCGCCTGCGTTCCCAAGCTGTGCTGCAGCCATCAGTTCACCCCAAGGATCCTCGGCCCCGACGGGTTGAACGGACCGCTCGTGCGGAAGTCTCCGGACGCTAGCGGGCATAGCGGTTTCCTTCGGCGGGCGATCGCTTCGCCTTCCGACGCAAAACTTGCACGGACAGGAATGTAAGTGAACGTCACCGGTGTTTATGGGTTCGATACGCGCCGGCTATATTTGAAGCGCCTCCCGCAAAACGGGCTGCCACGCCGGTGGCGCGGCAACGGCGCGTTGCATGCCCGGCGGCAGATGCAATGTGGCCCGACCTGTGGCATAAATCGCAGATGGAGATGCATCAGGTTCGATACTTTCTTGCCATGGCGCGGAGCCTGAATTTCACGCGGGCGGCCGAAGAATGCAGTGTCACGCAGCCATCGCTCACCCGCGCGATCCAGAAGCTCGAAGAGGAATTTGGCGGCCCGCTGTTCCGCCGCGAGCGCTCGCGGACCCATCTGACTGACCTCGGCCGCGAGATGCTGCCGCTTTTCGAAACTGCTCACGAAGCCACGCAGGCCGCCAAGAACCTGGCGCGCGACATCAGCAAGGCGCGGGTAGCGCCGCTGACTCTCGGAATCGCGAACACGATCGAGAATGACGACCTGCGCGCCTTGCTTGGGGAGATTGCAGCTTACCTACCGGGATTGGAACTCACGTTGCGAAGTGGCTCATCCGAAGAGATGATCGAACTCGGACTGAACGGCGCGCTTGATCTTTTTGTGGTCGAAGCGCCCGAAGACGCGCCCGACAGGTTCGAAGCCTGGTCGCTGTTCGAGCACTTCTATCACATGATCACGCGGGCTGAGCATCCGCTGGCGGACCGGGATGCAGTGACGCTCGACGATGTGCGCGACGAGGTCTGGATCGAGTATCTTGGCGACGGGACTCGGGCACTGCGCGACGCCGCCAAAACCGCCGGCTTCGAACTGGCATTCCGGCATCGTGTAGACAACATGGTCCATCTCCGCAGACTGGTGTCGGCCGGGCTAGGAAGCGCCTTTCTTCCACCGCCGCGCGATCGCACAAAGCTGGCGGTGCTCCGTCTCGTCGGCGTCGAGGCCTCTCGCAGCGTCGTGCTCGCAGCAATCGCCGGGCGGCGCCGATCCGTTGCGGCCGATGCCTTCGTGCGCGCGGCGCGCGCCCGCGCCTGGGACGAGGCGCCGTCAGCGGGTCAATGAGGCGACGATCCGCACAACATCCTCGGGCTCTGCGCGAAGCCTGAAATCGGGCTCGACGAACGCGTATTCGACGAGACCGTCCGTTCGCACGACGAAGGTCGCGGGCACGGGAAGCAGGCCAGCCGTTCCGCCGTACAGTTCGTTCAACTCGATCCCGAATTCGCGATAGGCCGCAACCAGCGTCGACCCGACGTGGAACGCCAAGCCAAGTTCTAGCGTCACACCGTAGTCGACATCGCAGAGCGTTACCGAGCCGGGCCCGGCGATATCGCCAAGGGCTTGGCTCCTACCACCCAGTTCTGCCGTCACGATGGCCAGTTTTCCGCCGACCTGCCTGAGCCCGGGAAGCGCCGCGCGCCAGCTC
>DASZHO010000097.1:0-20039 GCA_035937795.1 Vicinamibacterales bacterium
CCACGACGGCCTGGAGAAGGCGAAGGAAATCTACGGTTCGGCTGGCTACTTTGAAATGACCGGATTGCCCGAGCTGGTACCTGCCGGCGCGCAGCCGAACGAACCCCCGTCGGTCACCGCTGGCCGCCCGGCCGTCGTCAACGTGACGATGAAGATGCAGGAGGGGAAGCAGTATTACATCAACCGCATCACGTTTGTAGGCAACACGAACACGCGCGACAACGTCATCCGGCGCGAGCTGCGGCTGTATGAAAACGGCGTGTTCAACACCGAGGCTCTGAAGTTCAGCATCCGCCGGCTCAACCAGCTTGGCTACTTCAAGCCGATCGAGGACCAGAAGAACATCACGGTGGAGAAGGAACCCGGAAAGGACAATCAAGTCAACCTCAACATCAAGCTGGAGGAGCAGAACCGCAATCAGCTGTCGTTCGGCGCCGGCGTGTCGCAGTACGACGGCGTCTTCGGGCAGCTGTCGTTCTCGACTTCGAATTTCATGGGCCGCGGCGAGAGCCTGACGACGTCGATGCAGACCGGCGCGCGCGCGCACGACTACGAGGTGGCGTTCACCGAGCCGTTCCTGTTCGACCGACCCATCACCGGATCGGTCGACCTGCACCGCCGCGACATTCACTACATCGATCAGTTCACGCAGGGGTCGACCGGCGGAAACGTCACCTTCGGATGGCCGCTGGCGAACTTCACGCGGATGTATCTGGATTACAGCTACGACAAGGTGAAGGTGCGCGATCTGAACACCGCGTTTTTCGACGCCACCTGCATCACGACCGCCACGTGCACGACCGTGAATATCGCCAACCTCACGACCGCCCAGCTGGCGTTGATCCAGAACAACCCGTATCTCTACGATTCGCTGCTCATCGGGCAGAACGGGCAGCGCACGATCGGGAAGATCACGCCGACGCTGGCGATGAATACCGTGGACAACCCCGTCACCCCGGTGACCGGCCGCCGGTTCACGCTGTCGAACGCCATCGCGGGAGTCGCCGGCGACACCAAGTACGTGAAGCCAAGCGCCGAGGCTGTCTTTTTCCTCCAGCAGAACAGGCGGATCTCGCTCGGTCTTCGCGCCCAGGCCGAGTACATCAGGCCGTACGGGAATACCACCAGCCTGCCAATCTTCGAGAGGCTGGTGCTGGGCGGCGGGTACAGCGTTCGAGGCTACGACCTGCGGACGATCGGGCCGCAGGACCCCATCAGCCATGTCGTGGTCGGCGGGAACAAGAGCCTGTTGTTCAACGCCGAATACCTGATCAACATCGCCGGGCCGGTGAGGCTGATTCTGTTCTATGATGCTGGCCAGGTGAAGGACACCTGTGGAACGGTCCAGAGATCGACGGCGCTGCCGGAAACGCCCGTGATCACCTCGGGGTCCCAGTCGATTCTTGCCGCGATCCCGCTGGTCCAATCGAGCTGCCGATTCAACATCAACGATTTCAAGACTTCGACGGGCGCCGAAATCCGCTTCTTCATGCCGGTGCTGAACGTGCCGTTCCGGTTGATTTTTGCGGAGAACCCGCAGCGCAGCGGCATCCTGAACTCCAGCACGCTGCAGCCCGAGAAGAAATTCAGGTTCCGGTTTGACGTTGGTTCAACCTTCTAAAGAGGATTCTGTCTGATGACGAGATTGACTGTCGCCGCATGTTCAAGTGTCCTGCTGCTGAGCACGCAGGCTTTTGCGCAACAGCCCCCGGCCGTCGCCGCTCCGCCGTCGCCACCGCCGCTTCGCATGGCGTTTGTCGATCTGCAGCGCGTAGCTGCCGAATCAACCGAAGGCAAGGCGGCCAATGCCAAGGTGACCGCGCTCACCCAGACCAAGGCGGGCGACATCGCCGCCAAGCAGAAGCAGCTCGAGGCCGATCAGCAGAAGCTCCAGCAGGGGGGAGCGGTCCTGAACGACGCGACGCGCGCGGGGGTGCAGAAGGAAGTCGATCGGCTCACCGTCGAGATCGATCGCGCGCAGCAGGATGCGCAGGCCGCCGTACAGGAGCTTCAGCAGCAGCAGCTCGCCGAGTTTCAGGACAAGCTGCGCCCGGTCGTCGAAGCCCTGGTGAAGGAGCTCGGCGTGGGCCTGCTGTTCAGCGCGGGCGATGCCGGCGCCATCTACATCGACCCGTCGCTCGACATCACGCCGGAAGTGATCAAACGGTTTGATGCGGCCGCAGGGAACAAGTCGACCACGCCGGCGGCCACCACACCGAGGCCGCCAGCGGCCGCGCCTGCCAGCCGTGGCGCGATGCCGCCGGCCGGTCGAGGTGCGGCTCCGGCTGGCCGCGGCGCTGCGCCAGCGCCAGCGCCAGCGCCGGCCCCGGCGGCCCCGGCACCGGACGCACCGAAACCGTAGGTGGCAAGGTAGAAGCTGGAAGCTGGACTGGAAGCTGGAGACTGGAAAGTCGCCCCACAACTGACTTTCCAGTCACTTTCCAGATTTAATTTTCCAGTTTTAACTTTTCGATACACCCCAAGTGTCCACCACCATCGACATTCCGCTGCTCCTCGACCGCCTCTGTTACCGCCATCCATCGCTGCTCGTCGACGCCATTGCCGAACACGAACCCGGCAAGCGTCTGGTCGCTCACAAGAACGTCACGGTGAACGAGGATTTCTTTCAGGGGCACTTTCCAGGCACGCCGCTGATGCCGGGCGTGCTGATGCTCGAAACCCTCACGCAGGTGGCCGCGGTGCTGCTGCTCGAGCGCGAAGGGCCGATGCCGATGTCGCGCATCTTCCTGCACGGCGTGAACGCGGCGAAATTCCGCAGGCAGGTGGTGCCGGGCGATCGGCTGCGCCTGGAAGTGACGTTATTGCGCGCGCGCACCTCGCTCGCCAAGGCCCACGGCGTGGCCTACGTCGGCGATCAGGTCGTGGCCGAGGCAGACCTGCTGCTGGCGCTCAGGCCGGACGGCGTGCGCATTCATCCCACCGCGGTGGTGATGTCCGGCGCGGAAATTGGCGCGGGGACCTCCATTGGCGCGAATGCGGTGGTGGGCGGTCAGGTGAAGCTGGGCAAGGGCTGCCGCGTCGGCGCGTCGGCGGTGATCGATGGCTGGACGGAAATCGGCGACGGCACGGAAATCTTTTCCTTCGCGTCGATCGGACAGATTCCCCAGGACCTGAAGTTCAAGGGGGAGGAGACCAGGCTCATGATCGGCAGGCGCAACATCTTCCGCGAGTTCGTCACCATCCACCGCGGCACACGCGGCGGCGGCGGCGTTACCGAGATCGGCGACCGCAACGTCTTCATGGCTTACGCGCACGTGGCGCACGATTGCCACATCGGCAACGACACGATCATCGGCCACGCGGCGACGCTGGGGGGACACGTGGATGTCGACGACTTCGCGATCGTCAGCGCCGGTTCCGGCGTGCATCAGTTCTGCCGGGTCGGCCGGCACGCCTTCATCGGCGGCTATTCGGTCGTCACCAAGGACGCGCTGCCCTACGCGAAGTCAGTGGGCAACCGCGCGCGCATCTACGGACTGAACACGATCGGGTTGATTCGCCACGGGTTCTCCGAAGAGGTCGTCGGGAAGCTGAAGCGCGCGTACCGTTACCTGCTCCAGTCGAAGCTCAACACCAGCCGCGCGCTGAAGCAGATCGAGCAGGACAAATCGCTCGCGTGCGCCGAAGTGCAGTACCTCCTCGAGTTCATCCGCTCCTCGCAGCGCGGCCCGCTGCTGCGGCGTCCCACCCGCCGCACCGAAGAGATGGTGACGGATGATTAGAAGCGGTTTCGGCACCTCACCTGGCGGGTCCTGTCGCCGATTTTTTCTCGCCCGTCCTCGGGCCGACAAGCACGTGTCACGCGAGACGGCCCTGCGCGGCGGGCAAGAAAAAATCGGCGCCACCCGCGTACGAGGTGATGAAACCGCTTCCAGGCTTCAGGCGTCCTGGGTCCGGGGCCTATGCGACTCGGACTGATCGCGGGAAACGGCCGCTTTCCCTTTCTTGTCCTGGACGCCGCTCGCTCGATGGGTCACGACGTCACCATCATCGCCACCAAAGAGGAAGCGTTCGCCGATTTGAACGACGCGGCGGCCAGGCAGCACACGCCGATCCATTGGGTGTCGATCGGCCAGCTCGGCAAATGCATCGGCCTGATGAAGAACGCCGGCGTGACACACGCGGTGATGGCCGGGCAGGTGAAGCATACGAAGATTTTTGCCGGCAGCATCATGCCCGATGTGCTGTTCGCCTCCCTGCTGATGAAGCTCCCGTTCAGAAACACCGACGGGCTCATCGGCGCGGTGGCCGAGGTGCTGAAAGACAACGGAATCGATCTGATCGATTCCACGACGCTGCTCAAGCCGATGCTGGCGACCGCCGGCGTCATGACCGGGCGGGCGCCGAACGAAGAGGAACTCAAGGATTTTGCGTTCGGGTACGGCATGGCGGATGCGATTGCCGGCCTCGACATCGGGCAGACGATCGCCGTGAAGCATCGCGCGGTCGTGGCCGTGGAAGCGATGGAAGGGACCGACGAGGTGATCGGCCGCGCCGGCCACCTCGCCGGCCCGGGCGTGCGAATCGTCAAGGTCGCCAAGCCGAAGCAGGACATGCGGTTCGACGTGCCTGTGGTGGGGCTGGCGACGGTACAGGCGATGCGCGTCGCGGGCGCCACCGCCCTGTCAATCGATGCGGGCAAGACCCTGATGTTCGACCGCGAGGACCTGTTTGCCAGCGCCAACGAGGCCGGCATTACAATCATCGGCCGGGACAAACCGTAAACAAATTCCTGCGCAGCTTTATGAGTGTGCGTGTCGCGGTGATCGGCGTGGGCGCGCTGGGGAAGCACCACGCGCGAATTCTTGCGGAACTGCCCGGGGCCGAGCTCGTGGGCATTGTCGACATCGACGAGGCGCGCGCGCGCACGGTGGCAGCAGGGGTCGAGGTGCCGTTCACGACGACCGCCGCCGATCTGCCCTGGGCCGTGGATGCGGTCACGATCGCGGTGCCGACCGGGTCGCACCTGCAGGTCGCCCTGCCGTTCCTGGCGCGCGGGACCGGCGTGCTGGTGGAGAAGCCGCTGGCGCGCGATTCCTCGGAAGCCCGGCAGATGATCCGGGCGGCGGAAGAGTCGGGTGCGGTGTTCGGGGTCGGCCACACCGAGCGGTACAACCCGGCCGTGGCTGCCGTCCGTCCGCTCATCGACCATCCGCGATTCATCGAAGTTCATCGCCTCGGAGCCTTCCCGGACCGGAGCCTCGACATCGACGTGGTGTTCGATGTGATGATTCACGACCTGGACGTGGTGCTGTCGATCGTCGGATCGCCGGTGACGGCCCTGGAGGCTGTCGGCGTCGCCGTGCTCACCCCGAAACCGGACATCGCCAACGCGCGGCTGAAGTTTGCGTCCGGCTGTATCGCAAACCTGACGGCGAGCCGCATCAGCCGCGACCGCGTGCGGAAGATTCGCCTGTTTCAGCCCGATTCCTACATCTCGGTGGACTACGCCGCGCAGGAGGCCGAACAGTGGCGCCTCGTGCGGACCGACGGCGCGCCGGCCGCGATCGGCGGCGGCAAGATCGAGATTTCCAGCGAGGAGCCGCTGAAGCGGGAGCTCGCGGACTTCATCGCGGCGGTGCACGAAAGGCGCCCGCCCGGGGTCACAGGCGCCGACGGGCTGCGCGCGCTCGAACTGGCGCAGCGAATCGCCGACGCGATGCGGGAAAGCAGCTAGCCCGATGTACACGGACCTCACCGATTTCATCGCCGATCTCGACAAGCGCAAGCTGCTCGCGCGCGTCGGCGAGAGCGTCAGTCCGGATCTGGTGATCGCCGCGCTGACCGATCGCGTCTGCAAGACTCCCGGCGGCGGCCCGGCGCTTCTCTTCGAGCGTCCTGCCGGGTTCGACATTCCCGTTGCCACCAATCTGTTCGGCTCGATGGAGCGCATGTGCCTGGCCCTTGGCGTGAGCTCGCTCGACGAGGTTGCGCGCGAGATCGAGGAGCTGCTGACACCGAAAATGCCGGACGGCATGCTCGGCGCGATCAAGATGCTGCCCATGCTCGACCGCCTGCGCGATCTTCTGCCCAAGACGGTCAAGGACGCGCCGTGTCAGGAGGTCGTGAAGCGGGATGGGTCGCTCGACGAGCTCCCCATCTTGAAGTGCTGGCCCGAGGACGGCGGACGTTACATCACATTTCCCCTCGTCATCACGAAAGATCCCGAAACCGGTGTACGCAACGTGGGCACCTACCGCCTGCAGGTCTTCGACGGCCGGACGACCGGCATGCATTGGCAGCGCCACAAAGGCGGCGCGCAGCACCACCGTGTCGCCGAGCGCCTCGGCAAACGGCTCGAGGTGGCGGTTGCGTTGAGCCCGGATCCGGCGCTGGCCTATTCAGCCACAGCTCCGATGCCGGAAGGGCTCGACGAGTTTCTGCTCGCAGGCTTCCTGCGCAGGCGCCGCGTTGAGCTGGTGAAGGCCGTCACCGTGGATCTGGAGGTACCGGCCAGCGCGCATATTGTGCTGGAAGGCTACGTCGAGCCGGGGGAACGGCGCCGCGAGGGCCCGTTCGGCGATCATACGGGTTTCTATTCGCTCGCCGACGATTTCCCGGTGTTTCACCTGCAGTGCATCACGATGCGCAAAAAGCCGGTCTATCTGACGACGGTGGTGGGGATCCCGCCGCAGGAGGACTATTACCTCGGCAAGGCGAGCGAGCGCATCTTCCTGCCGGTGATCAAGAAAACGCTTCCGGAAATCGTCGACATGCATTTTCCGGCCGAAGGAATCTTCCACAACATCGTGCTCGTCTCCATCGACAAGCGCTATCCCGGCCATGCGCGCAAGATCATGAATGCGTTCTGGGGGCTGGGGCAGCTGATGTTCTCGAAAACCATCATTGTGGTCGACAAGGATGTGAACGTGCAGGACGTCAGCGAGGTGGCGTGGATTGCGGGCACCCACATCGATCCGCAGCGGGACATTCAATTCACGCGCGGGCCGATGGACGATCTGGAGAACGCCTCCGATCTGCCCGCATACGGCAGCAAGATGGGCATCGACGCCACGCGCAAATGGCCGGGGGAGGGCTTCACGCGCGAATGGCCCAGGCGGGTCGTCACCACCGACAGCGCGGCGCGCAGCGCCCGCGATTTGCTGAAAGCCATCGTCAAGGAGAAGTGAGTGGCCGTTTCGCTGGACGAGGTTGCGGCGAAGGTCGACGCGGGCATGCCGCTGACCGACGAAGATGTCGAGACGCTCGAGTCTGGCCGCGACATCATCGCGCTCGGCATGATGGCCGATTCCGTGCGGCGCAACGTGCACGGGGCGACGACGACCTTTCTACGCGTCTTCGATTTGAAACTGCCTGCCGGACCGGACGGGGTACCCCGGGCGGCCGGCGAGGTTCGAATTTTCGAGACGCCGGACACCCTCGACGCCGCAATAAACGTCGTAACCGAGGCGCGGGATCTTGCCGGGGCGGTTCCCGTGTCCGCGTTCTGCCTGTTCGAGCTCGGCAATCTTTCCGAGGGGCTGCCCGTTGTGTTGTCGGCGCTGAAGCGCGCGGGCCTGGAAATGATTGCGCAGGCACCGCTCGACCGCCTCGCGTCGCCAGAGCACGCGCTCGAGGCTGTCGGCGATGCTGGACTCGAACTGGCACGGCTGACGATCGATGAAGCGCCCGCGGGCGAGTGGAGCCGGGTCTGCCGCCAGGTGGCCGCGCATCAGCGGCGGCTCCAATCGATTCGTGCGTTTGCTCCGCTCGCGCGCCATATCGATCGCACGCAGCCCACCACCGGATATGCGGACGTCAAGCGAGTCGCGCTTTCCCGGCTCCTGATTCAGAACGTCGACACGATTCAAGTCGATTGGGCGCTCTACGGGCCGAAGCTCGCCCAGGTGGCGCTCACGTTCGGCGCCGACGACCTCGATTCAGTCTCCGCCGTCGACGACCAGTCGCAGGGCCATCGTCGATCGCCGGTCGAAGAGGTCCGTCGCAGCATCGAAGAGGCCTCGTTCGTGCCCGCCGAGCGCGACGCGCGATTCAAGCTCATTTAAAGCCATGGCGATTCGTCTGGGCGCCGTCAGCTACCTGAATACCGGTCCCCTTGTGTACGGGCTCGATGAGCAGCCGGAGCGTTTTCAACTCCGCTTCGACGTGCCCTCGCGCTGCGCCGCGCTGCTCCACGAAGATCGCGTCGACCTTGGATTGATTCCGTCGATTGAATATCTTCATGGGCCCGACTATCGAATCGTTCGCGGCGTGGCCATTGCGTCGGACGGGCCGGTGGCGTCGGTTGCCTTGTTCAGCAGGAAGCCGGTTTCGGAGATTGGATCGATCGCGCTCGATGACGGATCCCGGACCTCGGTTGCGCTCCTGAAGGTGTTGTGCACGCGATGGTTCGAGATCTCGCCGACCTTCATCACGATGGCGCCCGATATGAGCGCCATGCTGCAGGCGTGCGACGCCGCGCTCGTGATTGGCGACAACGCGTTGTTCGCCGACTACGCTGCGCTTGGCCTCGAGAAGATTGACCTTGGCGAGGAATGGAGCGGCATGACCGGCCTTCCGTTCGTCTACGCGTTCTGGGCCGGCCGGCCGGGCGTTGTGTCGGCGGAGGATGCCGCCCGGTTGATCGAGGCGCGCGATCGAGGGCTGGCGGCGGCCGAGACAGTTGCCGAGCGGTATTTTCCCGGCGATCCAGCAAAAATTGCCCGCGGCGCGGAATATCTACGCGAGAATGTGCAGTACGCTCTTGGCGAGCGCGAGCAGGCCGGTCTCGGTCGATTCTTCGAGTTGGCCGCTGAGGTGGGCCTGGTCCGCCTGAAGGCGGACGCCACCGGCGTTCAGTTTTACTGATGAACATTCGCGATCTTGCGCGGAAAGTCTCTGACGGCGGGCGGCTCAGCGCGGCCGAAGCGCTGCGGCTGTACCGCGAAGCGCCCACGCATCAGCTTGGGCGGATTGCGGATGAGATCCGCGCGCGGAAACACCGGGAGCCTGTCGTCACCTACATCATCGACCGCAACGTCAACTACACGAACGTGTGCGTGGCGCGGTGCAACTTCTGCGCGTTCTATCGCGACGTCGGCGCTGATGGCGGGTACGTCCTGGGGTTCGAGGAAATCTTCCGCAAGATTGACGAGACGATCGAAGTGGGCGGCGTGCAGCTGCTGCTTCAGGGCGGGCACAATCCGGATCTGCCGCTGACGTGGTACGAAGACCTCTTCCGCGCGGTCAAAGAGCGCTATCCGGACTTCCGCCTGCACGCGCTTTCACCGCCGGAAGTCATTCATCTTTCGAGATTGTCGCAGCTGCCGGTTCCCGAGGTCATCGGCCGCCTGATGGCGGCTGGCCTCGACAGCATTCCCGGCGGCGGCGCGGAGATCCTCGTCGACCGGGTCCGGCGGCTCCTGCATTGTTACGGCAAAGCCACCTCGGACGAATGGCTCGACGTGATGCGTCACGCCCATCGCCTGGGGCTGCGCACCACCGCGACCATGATGTACGGCACGGTAGAGACGCTCGAAGAGCGCATCGAACATTTGGTCCGTCTGCGGGAGCTGCAGGATGAAACGGGCGGCTTCACCGCGTTCATCACCTGGAGCTTCCAGCCGCAGCATACCGAGCTCGGGGGCACCGAGGCCAGCGGCGTCGAGTATCTCCGTACGCTGGCCATCGCGCGCATCGTTCTGGATAACTTCGACAACCTGCAGGCGTCGTGGGTCACCCAGGGCGGCAAGGTCGGGCAGCTCAGCCTCGCCTACGGGGCCAACGACATGGGGAGCGTGATGATCGAAGAGAACGTTGTGCGCGCCGCCGGGGCGGCATATTGCATGGACGAAATCGAAATCGTTCGCAACGTCGAGGACGCCGGCTTCGCGGCCAAACGCCGGAATATGCACTACGAGATCCTCGGCGATCCGATCTTCCGCGAGCGCGAGGTGCGGCGGATGTTGAGCCTGGCGACGGCGCGCGAGGAAGGCGACAACAGCGTGCCGGCGGAGTTGCACCGGTATCCCGCGCGCAGCCGAGCCGGCAAGCAGGCTCGAACGCCCTAGTGCCCCAGTTTCGCGCCGCGTGGCTTCTTCCGATTTCCCAGCCTCCCATACGCGACGGGTGGGTGCGCACCGAACGGGGGCGCATCACCGCGTTCGGCCCGCATCGACGCGGCCAGCGCCGGCCGCCGGGCGAAATCGATCTCGGGGCGGTGGCGATCCTTCCCGGCCTCGTCAACGCGCACACGCACTTGGAACTGTCGTGGATGCGCGGCCGGATCCCACAGGGGGGCGATTTTCCGGGCTGGATCCGCGCCGTCATCGCTCTTCAGCGAGCCGGCAACGAGGCCGGCGACCTGGCCACGCAAGCGGCGATCGGCGAAGCCATCGCCGAAGCACGGCGTACAGGGACAGTGTTGTTCGGCGATATCTCCAACACGCTGGCCTCGGTGGCCAAACTGATTGAAACGGATTCAGCGGCTGTCGTGTTTCGTGAATTGATCGGCTTCAAGGCCGAGCGTGCGCGGCAGCTGGCCGTCGACGCGTTGGCGAGCCTGCCGCGCATTCCCTCGGCCGGCTTGATTCGTGGTTCCCTGGCGGCGCATGCGCCATACTCCGTATCTCCGGCGCTGTTTAAAGAGATCCGGCATGCGCTCGAGCACGATCCGTTTGCGCGCTGCAGCGTGCATCTCGGCGAGTCAGAGGCGGAGACCGAATTTCTGCGAAACGGCAGCGGTCCCTGGCGGTCGCTGCTCGAAGATCTTGGCGCCTGGGATGCTTCGTGGAGGGCCCCCGCGTGCGATCCCGTGGAGTACCTCGACCGGATGGGATTCATCACCGATCGTCTTCTCATCGTCCATGGCGTGCAGTTCGGGCTCCGCGAACTGGCTCGAATCAAATCCAGCGGCGCCACGCTGGTCACCTGTCCCCGCTCGAATCGCCTCACCGGCGCTGGAACGCCGCAGGTTCAGGCCTTTTACGCATCCGGCGCCCGTATCGCCATCGGAACGGACAGTCTGGCGAGCGTGCCCGATCTCAACATGTTCAACGAGCTCGCCGAGCTGCGCCGGTTGGCGCCGGACGTGCCGGCAGGCAAACTGCTCGAAAGCGCGACGTTGAAGGGCGCCGGAGCGCTGGGCTTCGAGGCCCTCTTCGGCTCGATCGAAGCGGGCAAATCGGCCTCGATCATTGCGGTTGCGGTTCCGCGAATTGTGCCGGATGTTGCAGAGTACTTGGTCAACGGGATGTCTCGAGCCGATATTTCGAATCTGGAGGTCTCATGAAACCCAAGGTCCTCGGTTTGGCGGCGGTGTGCTCGATCTTGTGCCTTACGGCGCCGGCGGCCGGCCAGCCGGACGTCGCCGAACAGCGCGCAACGCGGGATCGCCTCGGCGCGCTGGTGAGGACCTACGGCCCCACGGTGAAGATCGATTTCTATCCGTGGGCGGCCGACGATTCGGGTGACGTTCTCGCCAGATTCCAGTTCACGCTCGAGTCGGGGTTTCCGGCCGAGTCCATTCGCATCGTTCTGAAGTCCATCAAGAGTCTCGATCAGTACGTCGGGCAGATGAGGCCGGATATTGACGGGTCGAGCGCTCTCTGAAGTCGGCCGCCTGACGGCGGTGCTCGTGAAACACGCGCGCGAGGCCTTCGTGAGCCAGGACGTCATCAACGCGCAGTGGCGGTCGCTCAATTTTGCTGCGCCGCCCGATTTTTCGCGAGCGCTCGCCGAATCCGAGCGCTTTCTCGAGATTCTCGCGTTGGAGAGGGCAAGCCTTGTCTTTCTGGCGGCGGACAGCAGCGTCACCATCGATTCGATCTACGCGCGCGACGCCTCCATTGTGTCGCCGCGGGGCGCCATCATGTGCCGGATGGGAAAGCCGGCTCGGGCGCCGGAGCCGGCGGCGCAGGAGCGCGCCCTCATTCAGTGCGCAGGGCTGGCGATCGGCGGGCGCATCGCGGACCCCGGGTTGCTGGAAGGGGGCGACGTCGTCTGGCTGGATTCGCGGACCGTGGCAGTCGGGCAGGGCTATCGCACCAACGCGAGCGGCATTCAGCAGCTTCGAGGCCTGCTGAACGGGGCGATCGACGATCTGGTCGTGGTGCCTCTCCCGCATTGGCGAGGGCCCGGCGATGTGATGCACCTGATGTCGCTCATCAGCCCGGTGGATACGAAGCTGGCCGTGGTCTATTCCCGCCTGCTGCCGGCGCCTTTCCGCGAAGAGCTGTTGGAACGCGATTTCCGGCTCGTCGAGGTGCCCGACGAGGAATTCGACACGATGGGAACCAACGTACTCGCGCTGGCCCCGCGTGTCTGCGTCATGGTCAAAGGGAATCCGAAGACGCGGGCAGCGCTCGAACGCGCCGGCGCGACTGTGTACGAATATGAGGGGCGGGAAATCAGTTTGAAGGGCGGCGGCGGTCCGACATGCCTGACGCGGCCCCTAGCACGGTCGCCCCTGACGTAAGCCCCGATCGCCCCTGACATATCATGGTCTCGTGAGGCGGGCGTTCCGGGTGGGGCTGGTGGGTGATTACAGTGCAAAGGTGACGGCGCATCAGGCCATCCCGCGCGCGCTCCGGCTTGCGAGCGCTGTCCTCGGCTGCGCGATTGAAGAAACCTGGCTGCCTACGGCCGACCTGGCTGCCGGCGGCGCGACTGACTTGAGCGCCTTCGACGGATTGTGGGCGGTGCCGGCAAGCCCCTACCGCAGCACGGAAGGTGCGCTGGACGCCATCCGATACGCGCGGGAACGTCAGATTCCATTTCTTGGGACGTGCGGCGGGTTTCAACACGCGGTGCTCGAGTACGCGCGCAACGCGCTGGGGCACGTCGACGCGGATCACGGCGAGCTCGCTCCGTCGACCGGCGTGCCGCTCATCGCGCCGCTCTCGTGCTCCATGGTCGAGGCCGACGGTGAGATCCACTTCACCGCGAATTCGCAAATCGCGCGCATCTACGGATGCCCGTCGGCGACAGAGCGGTATCACTGCCGCTACGGCCTGAATCCGGCGTATGCCCCCTGGTTTGACGATGGCCCTTTGACGGTAGCTGGCGTGGACGAGGCCGGCGAGCCTCGCGCCGTCGAGCTGGCGGACCACTGCTTCTTCATCGGCACGGCTTTCCAACCCGAACGCTCGGCGCTGGCCGGCATGCCCCACCCGCTCGTCGTTGCCTTTGCCAGAGCCCTCGCGCAATGAACACGCTCAAGGTGAAGCGTCTGTCTCCCTCGGCAATGATGCCGGCCTACGCGCACCCGGGCGACGCGGGCCTCGACCTCTATTCGGCGGTCAGCGCCTCGATCGATCCCGGCGAGAGCAAACTGATCGGCACCGGCATTGCGATCGAGCTTCCGCCGAATACCGAAGGCAGCGTGCGGCCTCGCAGCGGCCTCGCGCTGAAGCACGCCGTCACGGTGCTGAACGCGCCGGGGACGATCGACCTCGGCTATCGCGGCGAGGTCGGGGTGATCCTGATCAACCACGGCCGGGCGCGTTTCGACGTTCAGCCCGGGATGAAGATCGCGCAGCTGATCGTCGCGCCGTGCGTCACCGTCGACGTGGAGGAAACGGTGGACCTTGCCGACTCCTCGAGGGGGAGGAGTGGGTTCGGCTCGACGGGAATGTGAACGGCGATGCCATATAGCGATCGCACGCGCGGGCCGTACTCGGTGACGGCCGATCGCCGGCGCATCGACGTCGATGCGGTTCACGGCTTTCTCACGCGATGCTTCTGGGCGCGGGGCATTTCCCGGGACGTTGTCGCCAAATCCATCGCGCACTCGCTGTGCTTCGCCCTTTTTGACGACCAGGCGCAGATTGGATTCGCGCGCGTGGTGACCGACTCGTCGACCTACGCATATCTGTGCGACGTCTATGTGCTGGAACAATATCGAGGGCAGGGGCTGGGGAAGTGGATGATCGAGTTCGTGATGGAGCACCCCGAGTTGCAGGGTCTGAGGCGGTTTCAGCTCGTGACGCGCGATGCCCATGGCCTGTATCACCGCTTCGGCTTCAAGACGCCGTCAGACCCGGGCCGGCACATGGAGATTTTCCGTCCCGGCATGTATTCGACCGCAAGCAATCCCGACGACCTTTGATATGAGACTTCGCATCCGCACCTATCTGTCGTTTGTCCGCTTCAGCCACTCGGTGTTTGCGCTGCCGTTTGCATTGACCGGCGCGCTGCTCGCGTCGCGGCGGCATCCAGTCACGCTGTGGCAGGCGGGATGGATCATCGTATGCATGGTCACCGCGCGTTCGGCGGCGATGGGTTTCAATCGGCTGGTCGACGCGAGATTCGACGCAGGCAATCCCCGGACGGCGATGCGCGAGTTGCCGGCCGGGCGCATGTCGGCAACCGAAGCGGTGATCTTCGTCCTCGTGATGTCTGCGGCGTTTGTATTTTCGGCGGCGCAGCTCAGCAGACTGTGCCTGTGGCTGTCGCCTGTGGCGCTGGCGTGCATCTTCTGGTATTCGCTGGCCAAGCGCTATACGTGGGCCACGCAGTTCTTTCTCGGCCTGGCGATGGCGATCGCGCCGGTGGGCGGCTGGCTCGCAGCCGGCGGCGGGCGCGGGTGGGAGCCGTGGCTGCTCGGGCTCGCGATCGCGTTATGGGTCGGAGGCTTTGATGTGCTCTACGCGTGCCAGGATCTCGACGTCGATCGCCTCCAGCAATTGCACTCCATCCCGGTGCGGTTCGGCGTCCGGCGCTCGCTCCGGATTTCGCGGCTGATGCACGCAGGCGCGGTTGTATGCCTTGCCGCGCTGGCGGCGGTGGCGGCGCTGGGGCCGCTGTATCTGGCCGGCGTGGCCGTGGTCGCGGCGCTGCTTGCCTACGAACAGTCGCTCGTGACCGCAACCGATCTCTCGCAGCTCAAGCGCGCGTTCGATCTCAACGGCTACGTCGGCATTCTGTATTTCCTGATCACCGCCGCCGCGGTCTATGCCGGCCGCTAACGCCCCATCGAAAGAATCCGCGCGCATCGCCGGCATGTTCGATGCGATCGCCGGCCGCTACGATCTGCTCAACACGGTCTTGAGCGCCGGCCTCGACCGGCACTGGCGTGCGCGAGCCGTGAAGGCGCTGAGCTTGAGTGGAAGAGAAACCGTGCTGGATCTCTGTACCGGCACGGCGGACCTCGCGCTTGCGGCGACGGGCGCCCTTCATGCGGGCCAGGTGATCGGAATCGATTTTTCGGGCGCGATGCTGCTGCTCGCCAAAGAAAAAATACGCAGCGCGGCCTCTTCAGACCCGCCCGCAGCCGGCGTCCATCTCGTCCGCGGCGACGCCACGCGGTTGCCGTTGCGCGACGGCTCGGTAGATGCCGTGACGGTTGGATTCGGTATTCGCAACGTCGAGCAGCCGATGGCCGCGTTCGGTGAAATCCTGCGGGTGCTCCGGCCGAGCGGTACGCTTGCCGTTCTGGAGTTTTCGCTGCCGCGCGCCGCCGTCGTACGCAGCCTCTACCTGTGGTATTTCCGCAACGTGCTTCCGCGGATCGGGCGCGCTATCTCGAGGCATCCGACCGCCTACACGTACCTGCCCGAATCGGTGGAGGCGTTTCCCTCGCCGGAGGCGTTTGTGCAACAGCTTCGAAGCGCGGGTTTTGCAACGGCGCGCGCCGTTCCGCTCACCTTCGGAGTGGTTTACCTGTTTGTCGCCGGCAGACACGAAGCTGGCGCGCCCTCTGCATAGGAGTCGGCCCAATTTGCCAGGGGTCCCGCGCACCGGCCGGGTGTTATAATTGATAACTTACTGATGTACATCGATTTCGAGGACTATCACCCAGATACGCCGCGGGTAGAGGGCGCGCTCTCGGGGGGCACGGTTGTCCTCATATCGTGGACGGTGCACGTCCTGTTCGTCCTCTTTCTGATATTCGGTCCAAAGTATCTTCCGCAGAGCCACCCGGTGGCGCTCGTGCCGCAGGCGGCGCGGAACGCCGAACAGTCGCCGCGGTTCGTCTTCATGCAGCCCCGCGTCGATATCTCGAAGCCGCAGCCGAAACCGAACGTGGACCTCTCCGATCAGGATCGCGTGGCGTCGAGCGTGGAGCGCGCGCCCGATCCGAAGAACGCCCTTCCCTACATGCGCGGCAATTCGCCAGAACGCTCCGAAACCGAGCTGTCACGGCCGACGCCCGAGAAGCCGCAGATGTCGGCCGAGAACACGACGGCGGGGCGGCAGAATCAGCCGACGGAAGGCCAGGTGGCCTCCAACGATCCCGCGCGCTCGCTGTTACGGCTTCCAGAGTCGGCATCGGCGACGCCCGCACTGTCGATAGGCCGCAGCAGCTCGACGGGCGTCCTTGGCGATGCGATTCGGAACCTGCAGAAATACACGAGCTCTCAACGGTTCGACAACCCGCAGGGGAGCGGCGACGGCCAGGGGCTGATTCAATTTGACTCCAAGGGCGCCGACTTCGGCCCGTGGCTCCGGCGATTCGTGGCGCAGGTCAAGCGCAACTGGTTCATTCCTTCGGCATCGATGATGTTCCACGGCCACGTCGTCATCACGTTCAACGTGCATCGAGATGGAGCGATCACCGACATCGACGTCAAATCAGGATCAGGCGTCGACGCCTTCGACAGAGCGGCGGCGAACGCGCTGATCGAATCGAATCCCACGCAGCCGCTGCCGCCGGACTACCCGTCCGAATCGGCCTTCTTCACCGTCACGTTCCTCTATAACGAAACGCCGCCGGGGCAGTAGGTGCCTGGCGTGCCCGCTTTCGTCAGGATGTAGCGCCTGCGTCCTCCGATCCTGGCGGTTCTGGGGCCCACCGCGACAGGCAAGAGCGCGCTGGCCATCGAGCTGGCGGTTCGGCGCGGCGGCGAAATCATCAGCTGCGACTCCACCGCCGTCTACCGCGGATTCGATATCGGGACCGATAAAGTGCCCGCCGGCGAGCGCCGCGGCATCCCTCATCATCTGATCGATATCGTCGAGCCAACCGACGAGTACACCGCCGCCAGGTTCGTACGCGATGCCGTGAGGGCGATCGAGGATATCTATCAGCGCGGCCGCTGGCCGATTCTCGTTGGAGGGACCGGCCTCTATTACCGCGCGCTCGTGCGCGGCTTGTTTCCGGGCCCGGCGGCGGACGCGACGCTGCGCGCCAGGCTCGAAGCCGTCGCCCGGCGCCGCGGTGTGGAATTTCTCCATCGGATGGTCGAGAGGGTCGATCCGGCCTCCGCGCGCCGCATTCTTCCGCGCGACCTCAAGCGGCTCGTGCGGGCGTTGGAGGTTTACTTTCTCACGGGCAAGGCGCTGACCGACCATTTCGCCGATACCGTGTCGCCGCTGAAGGACCATCAAACCGTCGCGGTCGGGCTCGCGCTGCCGCTGGTCGAGATCGCCCGGCGCACGGCCAGGCGCGTCGACGAGCAGTTCGAGCGGGGGCTGCTGAATGAGATTCGCGGGCTGCTCGCCCGCGGCGTGCCCGAAACGGCCAGGCCATTCGGCGGGCTGGTGTATCGCCAGGCTCTCGAACACCTTCACGGTGTGCGCAACGAGGCTGAGACGCGCGCGCTGATCGCGCGCGAGAATCGCCAGTATGCACGGCGCCAGTTGATCTGGTTCCGCAAAGAGCCTAATCTGGTTTGGCTGGCAAGCTCGGGTGACCACCCGGAGACGACGGCAGCCGTCGAGTCCATTCTCGCCACGTGCCCCAATCCTTCTCCCGAATCATCGTAATCGTGCTCGACAGCGCCGGCATCGGCGAGTTGCCGGATGCTGCGGCGTACGGAGACGAGGGCAGCAACACCCTGGGCAATATCGCGCGACAGGTTCCGCTGGAGATTCCGACGCTGCGGGCGCTCGGGCTGGGTCGCGTGGTTGACCTCGGTGAAAAACGAGGCCGGGTAAAACGAGATCGGGAGTCGTCTTCATCTCATTTTGCCGCGGTGGGACGGATGGCCGAGCAATCGCCGGGCAAAGACTCGGTAACCGGCCACTGGGAAATGATGGGCCTTGTTCTCGATCGCGCGTTCCCGGTGTTCCCGAACGGGTTCCCGCGAGATCTCATGGACGAGTTCGAACGCCGCATCGGCCGCCCCGCGTTGGGCAACGTGGCGGCGTCTGGCACGGCTATCATCGAGAAGTTCGGGGAAGAGCACATGAGGACGGGGAACCCAATCGTCTACACCTCGGCGGACAGCGTGTTTCAGATTGCGGCGCATGAATCGATCATCCCCGTTCCGGATCTGTACGGCATCTGCGAGGTGGCCTTCGAGCTCGCCGTGAAGGGGCGTGGTCTCGGGCGCGTGATCGCGCGGCCGTTTGCGGGCGCGCCGGGCGCCTTCAGGCGCACGAGCAATCGTCGCGACTTCGCGATGACCCCGACCGGCGAGACGGTGCTCGATCGGCTAACGGCCGCGGGTGTCCCGGTTGTGGCGATTGGAAAGATTGAGGATTTGTTTGCAGGCCGGGGTATTCCTCGTGGAATTCACACTTCCAGCGACGATGAAGGCATGGAGGCCGTGATGGCCGAGATGGCGATCACGACGCGCGGCTTTCTCTTCGCGAATCTCGTCGACTTCGATACGCTCTACGGGCATCGGAACGACGTGGCTGGCTACGCAGCCAATCTCGAGCGCTTCGACGCGCGGCTCGCCGAGGCCCTGCCGCGCCTGGGGGACGGCGACTTGCTGGTACTGACGGCGGATCATGGCAACGACCCGACCACGCCCAGCACGGATCACGCGCGCGAGTATGTGCCATTGCTCGCGGCGGGCGCCCGCGTGCGGGACGGCGTTGACCTCGGCACTCGAGCGACCTTTGCCGATCTAGGGCAGACCATTGCCGAGAACTTCGGCGTTGGATCGATGAAGCACGGCAAAAGCTTTCTCAGCGAGATCGGCTGATGGCGAGCATCCGGAAGCATCTCGAGGCGCGCGAGCGCCAGATTCTGGCCCCGGAGGCGGCCAAGAGCGCCGAGACACGCGGCCGTCTGCGCGACGAGCCCGAAGACGATGTGCGGCCGGCCTTTCAGCACGATCGCGATCGCATCGTGCACTGCAAAGCGTTCCGGCGCCTGAAACACAAGACGCAGGTATTCTTCGCGCCCACCGGCGATCATTACCGCACCCGGTTGACGCACACCCTCGAAGTCGCGCAGATCTCCCGGACGATCGCAAAAGTGCTGCAGCTCCACGAAGAGCTCACCGAGGCGATTGCGCTGGGCCACGATCTCGGCCATACCCCATTCGGCCATGCCGGCGAGCGGGTGCTCGACGACCTCATGCCGGGGGGCTTCAACCATTACCAGCAGAGTCTGCGTATTGTCGACGTTCTCGAAAACGATCGGCAGGGATTGAACCTGACATGGGAAGTGCGTGACGGCATCGCGCATCACTCCAAGGGCAAGGGCGGTTCGCCGGTCGGCATGCCGCCGTCGCAACGCGCCAAGACGCTGGAGGGGCAGATTGTTCGCGTCGCCGATCTGGCCGCCTATGTGAATCACGACATCGACGACGCGGAGAGGGCCGGAATTCTGCTGTCGCGGGACCTTCCGCCGCAGGCCGTGGCGCTTCTGGGCGGTACGTCGTCGGCGCGCATCGGCCGGATGGTGCGGGACGTCGTGGAGGCCACTTTTTCCGGAAGCCTGTCGGAAATCCGGATGAGCGACGAGGTGCTCAACGCGACGCTGGACTTGCGGAGGTTTCTGTTCACCGCGGTGTACGAAAACGAATCGGCGACCGCCGAGTTCAAAAAAGCGACGGGAATTCTGGGAGGGCTCTGGGAAAAGATCCGCGAGCGCCCGAAGGAATTTCTCGACCTCCGGACGGTCGAAGAAGAGGGGCTGGATGCCGCGGCTCGCGATTTTGTCGCGGGGATGACCGACCGCTACGCCGTCAATCTCTTCGAAACCCTCTTCATTCCAAAGCCCTGGGTCGGTCCAGTGGATTTCTAGGTTTTCGAATATAATGGCGTGTTCTGTCGCTGGCCAAACCGCTGGCAGAACAAGGTTTATGCAGCTCAGTCTCAACCTGCGGTCGGTACAGGGCGGCCACGAGCATTTCGAGAAACGCTACGAACCGTCGCTGTTCGAAGGTGTCGGCGGCGAC
>DASZHO010000098.1:0-8973 GCA_035937795.1 Vicinamibacterales bacterium
CCGGTCGCGCCCGGCACCTCGGGGACGCGTTATTTCGCCACCAGCGAAGCGCAGACGATCTTCCAGAATACCGGCGCGCCCATCACCGCGATTAGCGCGGCCGGCACTCCGACGCCCAATACGGCGGCGCCTCTCAAGTAAGGTAAAGTCCCTGTTCGAGCACGACGAGGGGGATGTTCGCGAGGCGACATCCCCCTTTTTTTCGGGCGCAAATGAGATGACTATGAAGAGCACAAAGGGCTTTACGCTGATCGAGCTGTTGATCGTCGTGGCGATCATCGGCATCATCGCCGCGATTGCAGTGCCCGGCCTTCTGCGTGCTCGCATGGCCGGCAACGAGGCGTCGGCGATTGGATCGCTCCGCGCCATCAACAGCGCGAACATCAACTATCAGACCAATTGCGCGAATGGCGCCGGCTATGCCAACTCGCTGATTGTTCTCGGCACGCCACCGACGGCCGGCGGCCAGCCGTTTATCAGCCCCGACCTGGGCGTGGCGACCCCTGTGATCAAGAGCGGCTACAGCATTGACTACGCGAACGTCGGCACGGCCGTTAATACAAATACGTGCGTCACCGCCGTCGTGACCGCTTCGCCGCAGTACTTCCTGGCCGCAGCTCCCGTATCGGCGGGTACGACTGGGACGCGCTACTTCGGGTCGAGCGAGCTCCAGTCGATTTTCCAGGATACGGCCGCCATTACCGCCATCAGCACGACCGGAACGCCGACTCCGAATACCGCGATACCGATCAAGTAATCTCGGGCCGATAATACTCACGGCGCATGGCCGCCATTCTCATCGACGATCTCACGAAGGACTTCTCGACTGGGTTCTGGCGCCCGCGGCCCTATCGGGCGCTGGACCATTTGTCGCTGTCGATCGAACAGGGCGAAGTCTTCGGATTCCTCGGGCCCAATGGCGCCGGCAAGACGACCACGATGAAGCTGCTGATGCAGCTGCTCTATCCCACGTCGGGCCGCGCGGAAATCCTCGGCCGGCCCGTTGGCGACGTCGCGGTAAAACGCCGCATCGGCTACCTTCCCGAAAGCCCCTATTTCTACGAACACCTGACGGCTGAAGAGCTTCTCGGCTATTTTGCGAGCCTTGTGGGATATCGGCGAGCCGAGCGGCGCAGACGCATCCCGGCGCTGCTGGACGAGGTGGGCATCGGACCCGAACGGCGGATGCAGCTCCGCAAATTTTCCAAGGGCATGCTCCAGCGCGTGGGCATTGCTCAGGCGATCCTCAACGATCCGGAAGTCGTCTTTCTCGACGAGCCGATGTCGGGGCTCGATCCGCTCGGCCGGCGCGAGGTGCGTAATCTGATCTTGAAATTACGCGACCGCGGCTGCACCGTATTCTTCAGCTCGCACGTGCTTTCGGATGCTGAAGCGCTCTGTAGCCGCGTCGCGATTCTCGTGAGTGGCTCGCTGGTGGCGACCGGCGCCACCGCCGACGTTCGCGCGTTCAGCGCTCGCGGCTGGGAGATGGTGGTGAGCCACATCACCATCGAGACGCTCGAAGGTCATCGTGACCGCATTCAGCGCGTGACCCCGATCGCCGAACGCCGCTACGCGCTGGAACTGCCGCTGCAGCCCCATCCCGACGCGTTGCTCCGGGACCTGATCGCTGAAGGCGCCCAGATGGTTTCGCTGAACCCGCTGAGGGAGACGCTGGAGGACTACTTTGTCGAGTTGGTGAAACAACATCCGGGCCGGCGGAAAGACGATGTCAAGCCCAGGGAGCCGGCCTAGGATGCGTGTGGTCCTTTGCATCGCGTTGAACGTGTTCAAGGAATCGGTCCGCGACAAGGTGCTCTATAACCTGGTCATCTTCGCGGTCTTTCTCATGGCGGTGTCCTACCTGCTCGGCCAGCTCACGGCGGGCCAGGACATCAAGATCATCAAGGACCTGGGGCTGGCGTCGATTTCGATTTTCGGCCTGTTCATCGCCGTCTTTATCGGCATCGGGCTCGTCTCGAAGGAAGTCGAGCGTCGCAGTATTTACACGCTGCTCTCGAAGCCGATCCGGCGCCAGGAATTCATCATCGGGAAATACTTGGGCTTGGTGCTCACGCTCCTGGTCAACATCACGGTCATGACGGCGGCCTATTACACGGTACTCGCCTGCATGGCGTGGGCAGCGGGCGGATGGTTTCTCGCCGGATGGGAGGCGCCGGCGGTCGATCCCGCGTTGTTGAAAGCCGTCGCGATGATCTTTCTCCAGCTCATGATGGTGACCGCGCTCGCGCTGCTGTTTTCCACCTTTACGAGCCCTATTCTCGCGACAGTGCTCACCTTCGGGCTATACATCGTCGGCCAGTTCAACGGCGATCTCAGGCATTTCGAGACGGTCGTGCCGTCCAGGCCCGTCGCTGCCTTTGCGCGCGCGTTGTACTACCTCCTGCCGAATTTCGCGCCGCTCGACATCAAGGCCAGCGTCGTGCACGCCCTGCCCGTGCGCGCCGGATTCCTGCTCCTGAACACCGCCTACGCGCTCATCTACATCAGCGCGCTCCTGGGGGCGGCGACCGTTATTTTCGTGCGCCGGGATTTCAAATGATCGCAAAGCTCACCGCACGGCTCCTTGCGGCGACCTTCGTGCTGCTCGCAATGGCGGTGGCTGTGGAAATTCATCGCGATCGCGTCTACGCCGAGAACGCGCCGCTGGACGATGGGCTGTTGTACATCCAATCGGACACCGTCCTGAAGAAAGCCGCGCTCTCCTACGACGCGGTGCTCGCCGATGTTTACTGGATTCGCGCGCTTCAGCATTTCGGCTACTACCGTCTCCATCGGGACGCGCCCGAGCGCTACCGGCTGCTCTATCCGCTGTTGAATTTGACGACGACCCTGGATCCGGACTTTATGATGGCGTACCGGTTCGGAGCGATCTTTCTGTCCGAACCGGATCCGGGCGGCGCAGGCCGGCCCGATCTGGCGGTGAAGCTCCTCGAAAAAGGGGTGCAGGCGACGCCGGAAAAATGGCAGTACTACCACGATATCGGCTTTGTCTATTACTGGCACCTGAAAGACTACAAGAAGGCCGCGGAGTGGTTCGATCGCGGAGGAAAGGTGCCCGGGAGCCCATGGTGGCTGCGCACCTATGCCGCGGTCATGCTGACGCGCGGCGGCGATCGGCAGGCGTCGCGGACGATGTGGATGAACCTGCAGCAGACCACCGACAACGATTGGGTACGCACGAGCGCCGAACTTCGATTGACGCAGCTCGACGCCCTCGATCAAATCGATGCCCTTACGCGCGTCAGGGATGAGTTCAATCGCCGGCAGGGAAGGATGCCCGAGACCTGGGAAGACCTCGTCAAAGCCGGGTTGTTGCGCGCCGTTCCAGTCGATCCTACCGGGACCCCCTACGAGCTGAACTTCCACACCGGCGAGATTGGCGTGTCGCGCGAGTCGAAGCTCTCGCCCCTCCCAACCGAGCCGGAGCCGGGCCGCCGATGATCTTCGGTGCTGTCTTCGTGACCGCCATGGGGTTGATGATCGGCAGCTTCCTCAACGTCTGTATCCATCGCCTGCCGTTGGACGAGTCCATCGTCTGGCCGGCATCGCGGTGTCCGAAGTGCCGCATGGCGCTCAAGCCGTACGACAACATTCCGGTCATCAGTTACGCGATCTTGCGAGGACGATGCCGCGGCTGTGGAAACCCGATTTCCTGGCAGTATCCGGTGGTCGAGCTGCTCACCGCCGGCCTGTTCCTCGCGGCGTACCTGCTGTATCCGCCGGCGCTGATGTTTCAGCGCATCGTCTTTGTCTGCGCGATGATCGTGCTGTTTTTCATCGATCTCGAACATCACCGTCTGCCGAACGAAATCACGTTGCCCGGCATCGTGGTCGGCTTCGCGTGCAGTTTCGTCATGCCTCCGGGCTGGGTCAGCTCACTCCTCGGCATTCTGCTCGGCGGCGGCGTGCTCTGGCTGCTGGCCACGCTCTGGTGGCTGATCCGCCACGAAGAGGGCATGGGCTTCGGTGATGTGAAGATGCTCGCGATGATCGGCGCCTTTCTCGGATGGAAGCTCATGCTGGCGACTCTTTTCGTGTCGACCATCCTCGGTTCGGTGATCGGCGTCGGCCTGATCGTGACAAAGAAAGGCAACATGAAGACAGCGCTGCCCTTCGGCTGCTTTCTGGCCATCGGCGCCATTCTCGCCGGCGCGGCCGGCGACCGCGCGGTGAACTGGTACCTGTCCCTCTATCCATGACGCCCGTGGCGTCCCTCCTCATCGGACTCACCGCCATCGTTGCGGCCCTTGTGGGCCTGCTGGTGTTCGCCGTGTTGCGCCTTTCGGCGGCCGCCCGCAGTTCCACGCGCTATTTGAGCGAGAACCGGTCCGAAACCGCGTTCGTCACGGCAGCGCTGCACGACGCGCTGACCAAGCTCAAGGCACAGGAACGGGAAATGTCGGCGCGCGCGGAAGCGTCCGAACGGCTGAGCGGAGAGATCGTCGAAAGCATCACCGCCGGCCTCCTCGTCGTCGGCAGCGACCAGAACATGCGCATTCTCAATCCCGGCGCGCGCCGCATGTTGAACCTGCCCGAAAGCGCGGTCTCGATGAACTATCGCGCCGTCTTGCACGGCTTCGTCCCGCTGGCGCTCGTGATCGAGGAATGCCTGCGGACCGGCCGCCCGATCGTCAGACGCAAACTTGCGATCGCCTCCAGCAATCAGCCTGTGACCCACCTTGGTGTCAGCGTGTCGCCGCTGTCGGACGGGCGCAATCAGCTTCACGGCGTGATTTGTTTGTTCACCGATCTCACGCCGGTGATTGAGATGGAAGAGCAGCTTCGACTGAAAGACAGCTTCGCGCGAGTGGGGGAGCTCACGGCGGGCATCGCCCACGAATTCCGCAACGGCCTGGCGACGATTCACGGATACGCGCGCCTGCTCGACCTGAACGCCATGCCGGCACCTTATCACCCGTACGTGGAAGGCATCCGCCAGGAGACCGATTCGCTGGGGCAGGTGGTCACGAACTTCCTGAATTTCGCCAACCCCACCCAGGTGTCCCTCTCGCCGGTCGACTTGCGCGTGATCGCCGAGCGCGCCGCGGACGAAGTGCGCGGCGAAGCAAAAGCGCACGGCGGAACCGTCGAGGTGACGGGCCTGTTCCCCGTGATCGACGGCGACGACGTGCTGCTCAAGCAGGCATTCAGCAACCTGCTGCGCAATGCCGTGGAAGCGAGCGTCGACGCATCGCGGGCGCCGCGGGTGACGATTGATGGCCAGGTCGAAGGGAATTACGTGCGCGTGTCGGTCGCCGACAACGGCCCGGGCATCCGGGAGTCTGACCGCGAGCGGATTTTCGCGCCATTTTTCTCCACAAAGGGGCGCGGCACTGGCCTCGGTCTCGCGCTCGTGCAAAAGATCATCGTCACGCATAACGGCCGCATCCACGTGTCCGCGTCCCCCCTGGGCGGCGCCAGCCTTCAAGTGGTGCTTCCGATCGCCGCGCCGGACGAAACCCTCGATCTGTAGATTTTTCACTGCCGGCGGCCTCGATCGCGTCGCAGTTATTGCGCGCTCCTCTCTTGGAGCGGCGCGAGACCGGCCGATCGCCAAGGGTTCAGGCCCTTGCCGGACGTGGAGCGCCGCTTGCAATTGCGACGCACACATCGATGCGGTCAAGCATCCACGCGGCGCCCGCGCGGCCGAAGCTCGCGCAACCCCCGCTATCCCACGACGGGTTCTCGCTGGTCGAAGCGATGGTGGCCGCCACGCTGCTTGCCGTAGCGCTCACTGCGCTGGCCGCACTGTTTGGCATCGCGATGAAAAATGTCGCGGTAGCAAGGAACGGGACGGTTGCCGCGGTGCTGGCCGCGCAGAAAATGGAGGAGTTGAGCGGCGCCCTTCTCACGCCATCGCCGGCGAATACGCTTCAGGCAGCGACCGACGGGTACGTCGATTACCTGGATCCGGACGGCAACGAGCTCGGGGGCGGTACCCTCATTCCCGATAACACGGCCTATATCCGGCGCTGGTACGTCGAGGCGCTGCCGGGCAGTCCGAATAGTACCGTCGTCGTTCAAGTGCTCGTGACACGCCGTCGCGATCGTGGCCAGGCGGACCAGGGCTCTGTTGCGCGCGCGCCAGAGGAGGCGCGACTCGTCGCGGTGAGAACGAGGCTGGCTCCCTGAAATGCGAGAAATGAAGGACCAGAGCCGGTCGCGCAGCGGCGCGGGGCGGAGGGGCCCCGCGAGAAATAGAACGACCGGCTTTACGATCGTCGAGATGTTGATTGCCGCGGCCGTCACGATGGTGGTCACCGCCGCAACGTTCACGGTGATGAACCCGGCGCACGGGATCTTCGCGGCGCAGCCGGTGGCGATCGACATGCTGCAGGGCGCGCGCGTTGGTGTCGCCACGCTTGCCGAAGATTTGCTCATGGCTGGCGGCGGCCCTTATGCCGGATCGCTGCGTGGGCCGCTCGGTGACTACTTCGCGTCGATCCTGCCGTACCGTATCGGCAATCTGAGCCCCGATCCTCCAGGCCAGTTTTGGGCCGATCGAATCACGCTGGTGTATGTGCCGGCCACCGCTGCGCAAACGACGTTGGTCGATCCAGTGGCATCGGCTTCAGTAGATGTGAGGGTTGCGGGCGCACCCGGGTGTCCGCTCACACCGTCCGGCCCGCTTGACCCGCTCGATCCGCTCGACCCGCTCGACAATGCCTCTTGCGGCTTCAAAGCCGGCATGCCCGCATTGATCATGGACGCCGCCGGATCGTGGGACATCTTCACGGTCACCGGCGTTCAAGGCGCGGTCTTGCATCTGGAGCACCGCGGAGGCGATCTGAACAAGGCGTACGGCGCGGGCGCGGCGATTTTGCAGATCGTGACGTACACCTACTGGCTCAAGATCGACACGGCGGCAGACACCTGCCAGCTCATGCGCTACGACGGAGATCAGGCGGAGGTTCCCGTTGCCGACAACGTGGTCGGACTCTCTTTCGAGTACTACGGAGACCCAACCCCTCCACAGTTGCGGCCCGGTTCTACTCCGCCCACCACGTATGGGCCGCGACCTCCGGCCCTTGGTGTCGACAATCCATCCGACTCGTGGGGCGCCGGCGAGAACTGCGTGTTCACCGCGTCGGCCGCCGCCCAGTTCCCTCGTCTCGACTGGCTTGGAAGCGGGGGAGACGACGGCCTTGTGAAGCTGACGCCGGAACAACTGACAGATGGGCCTTGGTGTCCGGATAGCGTCTCGCCGGGACGATTCGACGCCGATCTGCTGCGCATCCGCAGAGTGAGGGTCACACTGCGCGTACAAGCGTCGAGTCCTGCATTCCGGGGGCCTTCGGGATCGCTCTTTGTCCATCCCGGAACGTCGACAGGAGGAGAGCGCTATCTCCCGGACCAGGAAATCAAGTTTGACGTCGCACCTCGCAATATGCGTTTCGGCCGTTAAGTTAAGAACCGGTTTCATAACCTCGTACGCGGGTGGCGCCGATTTTTTCTTGCCCGCCGCGCAGGGCCGCGAGCGGCGCGGGGCGAAGGGGCCCCGCAAGCGAAGCGGCCCAAAGAAGGACGGGCGAGGAAAAATCGGCGACAGGACCCGCCGAATGAGGTTATGAAACCGCTTCTGAACTAAAGATCATGGCGAATGACCGAGGCTTGGCGCTCGTGATCGCCCTGCTGGCGATGTTGCTGCTCAGCGCGCTCGGTCTGGCGCTCGTGCTGAACACTGCCGTAGAGGGTCTGGTTGCCGGTAATTTTCGCGCCGCCCAGGAAGCGCTCTTCGCCGCAGACGCAGGCATCGAGCTCACCATCGCCGACCTGCAGACCGTGCCCGACTGGAACGTCATTTTGAGGGGAGAGCGACAGTCGACTTTCGCCGACGGATCGCCTGGCGGAAGCCGCACGCTTTCCGATGGCACGGCCATCGACCTCACGCAGGCGACCAACATGCTCAACTGCGGGCACGCCGCCGCGTGCAGTGTAGACGAGATGAGTAGCGCGACGGCCGAGCGGCCGTGGGGCGCCAACAACCCGCGGTGGAATCTTTATGCGTACGGGCCGCTCAACGCCGTTGTTTCGACTGGCACGATAAACTCCAGCATGTACGTCGCTGTCTGGGTGGCCGACGACCAATCTGAAAATGACGACGACCCAACCATGGATGGCGCCAGCCAGACCAATCCCGGCAGCGGCGTGATCGTGGTGCGCGCCCAGGCGTTCGGGCCCCGCGCCACGCACAAAGTGCTGGAGGCAACCGTCGCCAGGAGCTGGACCGGACAAGCAGCCGATGAAGTGCGGATTCTGTCGTGGCGAGAGTTGAGATAGCAAGGAGTCGCGAGAAAGAGGACGGGAGTGAGTGTCGTCCCCTTTCTCGCGCGGTGAGGTTACTGTGTGGGCCGCAGAATCTGGCGGAACGTCAGCGTATTCACGTCGCGGAACATCGGCGTACCCGGCGGCAGCTTCGACGGCAGCAGGAAGTCGGTGTCGAAGTTGAAGTTACGCACGCCGTAGTCGTACACGTTCAAGCTGTACCGGAACGTGCCTGTCGCCTGCCGGCTCGTGTAGAGACTGACGATCGAGCCGCGGTAACTGATCGTCACGGCGCCGCCCTGATTCCAGTCCTCGAGCAACCGCAGGAAGTTACCGACACCGCCGTCGGTGCCGAACAGGAATTGCGGAGCGCCCAGCGCGGGCCAGGGGAACGAGAGCCCTTTGCCGGCCACAACCGCAAAGCGGTATCCGGTATTGGCCGCTTGCCGGCTGACCGCCTGGTTGGGAAATTCGAAGGAGTTCGAATCTTGCCAGTTGTTGGACAACAGCGTGACCGCATCCGCGATGATGGCCGTGGGCACATGCGGATCCGCGTTGGCATTCGTCGCCGTCGCATTCCAGTTGCCTTGCATGTACACAGGGTTTTCCGAGACGACGGTCAGGCCATCGGTCGGAAGGCTGCTGACGCCGGCAACGATACCCCCGTTGATCACCTTCAGAGCC
>DASZHO010000099.1:0-16491 GCA_035937795.1 Vicinamibacterales bacterium
CAAACAGGCGGTACGCTGGGCTCGCCCGTCGACTACAGCCAGTACACCGACGAGAAGCACTATCGGATTCCCGCGGAGGGCCGCGCCTTCTATGGCCTCATGACGCTGACGCCGATCAAGGACGAAGCGCGGCTGTTCGCGTTTACGTCGTGCGCGCGCTTCAGCGGCCGCTTTCAGCTTCGATTGCCCGCCGGCGATGCGGCGGAAACCACGAGACACCGTCTGCAGGGAGTGCTGGACGCCGAAGGGCTCGAGTTGGGTGTTGGCGAGACATTTCCCCTCGAGGAGCTCATGTTCGTGTCCGCCCGAGCCGGCCGGTCACAGTTGCTTGCCGACGTCGCGTCCCGGCTCAACGAACATCATTCGCCCTTGAGGTCGCCACGTCCGCCGGCCGGCTGGTGCTCCTGGTATTGCTTCGGCGCGCAGGTCACCGCCGCTCAGGTCCTGGACAACCTCGACGTAATCGCGAAGACGATCCCGGCGCTGAAATACGTGCAGATAGACGATGGGTATCAGCCCGCGATGGGCGACTGGCTGGAAACGGGGGCGGCCTTCGGCGGAAACGTCAGGAATGTGCTGGCACAAATCCGGACGCGCGGGTTCGAGCCGGCCATCTGGGTGGCGCCCTTCATTGCGGAAGAGGGCTCGCGCCTGTTCCAGCAGCACCGTGAGTGGTTCATCAAGGACGACACCGGCCGGCCGCTGAGCGCCGATCGGGTGACGTTTGGCGGCTGGCGCCACGGTCCGTGGTACGCGCTCGACGCCACTCACCCGGAGGTGCAACAGCACCTCGAGCTGCTGTTCAGAACGATGCGGCAGGAGTGGGGCTGCACCTACTTCAAGCTCGACGCGAACTTCTGGGGCGCGATGCACGGCGGCCGCTTTCACGATCCGCGTGCCACGCGGATCGAGGCCTACCGGCGGGGGATGGCCGCGGTGCGACGGGGGGCCGCCGATGCGTTTCTGCTGGGCTGCAATCATCCGATCTGGCCATCGATCGGAGAGATCCACGGATCGCGCAGCTCGAACGATATCAAACGCACATGGGATCGGATCAGCACCACTGCGCGGCAGAATCTCAGCCGCAACTGGCAGAACGGAAAGTTGTGGTGGAACGATCCGGACGCGATCTGCCTGAGCGATCTCACCGAGGATGAACTGATGTTTCACGCCACTTCGATCTACGCGGCGGGCGGGCTGATTCTGTCCGGCGACGACTTGACGAAGCTGCCCCCCGCCAGGGCTGGGGCGCTGCGGAAGTTGCTGCCCCCGACCGGGGTGGCGGCGACATTTTTAGATGACAACCTGGATATGGGTGAGATCCGGCTGCCGGGAAGGCGAGTGCTCTGCCTGTTCAACTGGGGCGAACGCAATCAAAGCCGCGTCCTGTTACTGCGAAGCGGCGAAATTGCCTTCGATTTCTGGACCGGCGCACGGCTGAACGCCACCGCGTCTCCGGGGAGCGGCACGCCGCAAGTGTCGTTCGAAATGCCCGCACGATCGGCGCGTCTACTGGAGGTCCGCAATGCCTAGCCGGGCTACAACATGTCAGCGGCCCGCTCCTGTTCTGGAGGCTCCGCGATGAAACTCCTGCGCCATGGCGACCCGGGCCGCGAAAAGCCGGGGCTCCTCCACTCCGACGGCTCGATCCGCGACCTGTCCGCCGTCATCACGGACATCGCCGCCGAAGCGCTCTTGCCCGACTCGCTCGATCGGCTGCGCGCGCTCGACGCCGCCGGACTGCGACGCGTCGACAGCGGCGTTCGTCTTGGCCCGTGCGTCGGCCACGTCGGCAAATTCATATGCATCGGGCTGAACTACTCGGACCACGCCGCCGAGTCAGGAATGGCGGTGCCCGCCGAGCCGATCCTGTTCATGAAAGCCACATCGGCGATTTGCGGCCCGAACGATGACGTGATCCTCCCGCGGGAGTCGCAGAAGACCGATTGGGAAGTCGAGCTCGGCGTCGTCATTGGAAAACCCGCGAAGTACGTGTCCCAGGCCGAGGCGTTGTCCCATGTGGCAGGCTACTGCGTCGTGAACGATCTCTCCGAGCGGGCGTTTCAGCTCGAGGGAACAGGACAGTGGGTGAAAGGCAAGAGCGCGGATACGTTCGGGCCGATTGGCCCCTGGCTGGTGACGGCCGATGAAGTTCCCGATCCGCAGAATCTCGAGCTGTGGCTCGAGGTCGACGGACGAGCCTACCAGCGCGGCACGACGCAGAAGATGATCTTCCCGGTCGCGCATCTCGTGAGCTACATCAGCAAGTTCATGAGCCTCCAGCCCGGCGATGTCATTTCCACGGGCACGCCGCCGGGGATCGGCATGGGGCAGAAGCCGCCCGTCTATCTGCGGCCCGGGCGGCGGATGCGGCTCGGCGTCGAAGGGCTCGGCCAGCAAAACCAGCTCGTGGTATAGTCCGGCCCCTCACCACGAACGACTTTGTCGAGCGCAGCCAGGGAGGCCGGATGGCCGGGATCCGCATCGTGGTACGGACAAGCGTGTTGGTGCTCTTGATGTTCGCGGGAACGGCCCTGCCGACCTGCGCCCAGGGCACCGGCGCGATCGGCGGCACGGTGACGGATGCATCGGGCGCCGTCCTTCCCGGCGCGAACGTGAGCCTCTCGAACGAGCAGGGGTCGGTGGGCGGCCGGCAGGAGGCGGTCACCGACGAGCGCGGCACCTACCAATTCCTCCGCCTCGTGTCCGGCACCTACATCGTCAAGGCGAACATGCAGGGGTTCCGTCCCGCGGAACAGCGCGGCATCATCGTCAACTCCGATGTGACGGCGCGCGCTGACTTGAGGCTCGAGCTCGGCGCCTTGTCCGAGGGCGTCGTCGTCAGCGGCGAAGCTCCGCTGCTGGACACGACAAGCGTGTTGAAGCAGACCGTGATGACGCAGGAAGTGCTGCAGACCCTGCCAAATCGGAACGACGTGTGGGCCATCGCCCGCGTCATTCCCGGTGTGGTGTTGAGCAAGATTGACGTCGGCGGGTCCGAGTCGTTCCTGCAGTCGAGCGCCACCGTGCACGGCAGCAGCGGCGAGAACGCGTACTACATCGACGGCATGGACGTGGACAGCGTGGACGGGACCGGGTCGCAGGCGACGATGTATCTCGATCCGGGCGCGTATGCCGAGACGAACTTTCAGATCGGCGGCGGATCGGCGGAGACGTCGAAAGGCGGCCTGATCTTCAACATGGTTCCCAGGACCGGAACCAACCAGTGGCACGGCGGCACGCTGTTCAACGGAACCGGCAATGCGCTGAACTTCGCGAACTACTCGCCGGCGCTGAAGCAGCAGTTGCTGTCGGCGGTGCCCGCGGCGGTGCTGAGAATCAAACCGGACCTCCAGCCGAGCGCCCAGATTCTTAAGTTGTTCGACTTCGGCGGCTGGATCGCCGGGCCGATCAGGCGCGACAAGATGTGGCTCTCGATATCGGGCCACTACTCGGTGCTGAACCAGTACCAGCTCGGAAGCTACGATGCCAACGGTGGGCAGGTGCTCGAAGACAACCTGATGTGGACGCTGGGAGAGAATTTCTCGTGGCAGGTGACCAAGAGCGGCCAGTTCAGCTACTTCAATAATCCGCAGTTCAAGACGACCCGCCACCGGAACGGCGGAGGCACCTTCGCCGACAGCGCGGCCAGGAACGTCAACCAGAAATACCCGAACGTCAATCAGGCGAAGTTCACCACGCCCTGGGGCTCCAAGATGGTGTTTGACGTCGAGGGGAGCCGGTTCCGCGCCGACGACTGTTTCTGTCACCGGCCGGAAGTGCACGACGGCGACATCTCGCATTTCGACTCGGTCACCAACACCTACACGGTAGCGCTTCCGTTTTACACCGACAACTGGATGACGCGGCACGTCGCCAACACGAGCCTCAGCTATTTTGCCGGTGCGCACGAGCTGAAGGCGGGCTACCAGCTGAATCTGGCGAAAGAAATCTCGCGCGCCGAGTCGACGAGCGGGATGCGCGCGGTATACCGCAACGGCCGTCCCGATTCGGTGAACACCTACAGCACGCCGAGCAAATTCATCGAGTGGAACCGCGAGCACGCGGTGTACGTCCAGGACAAATGGACCCGGATCGCCCGCCTCACGGTGAACGCCGGGGTGCGGTTCGAGAGCTCCTACGGCTGGCAACCGGCGACGTGCCAGACGTCGAACGTCTTCATCGGCAACGGCGCCTGTTATCCCGCGCTCAAGGGCGTGCCCAACTTCAAGGACGTCTCGCCGCGGGTATCGGCGGTCTATGACATTTTCGGCGACGGCAAGACCGCGTTGAAGTTTGCGGCGAACCGCTACAGCCAGCCCATCGGCACGAGCCTCGTCCGCGCCATCAATCCGGTGCAGACCGTGAGCGATACACGGTCCTGGACCGTGTGCGCGCCCGGGCAAACGTCGGGATGCGATCTCAACGGCGACCTCATCCCGCAGCTGAACGAGCTCGGACCGTCGAACGGCTTCAGTTTCGGCAACACGAACCGCTACGCCACCGGCCTCAAGCGGCCGATCTCGCTCGAGTACACCGTCGAGCTGCAACGCCAGATTCCCGGCAACGTCGTCGTCTCGGCCGGGTACACGCTGCGCCAGCAGAGGCGGAATATCGGGGTGAAGAACGTGCTGGTGCCCCCTGATTCGTACTTCCCTCTGGTGGTCACCGAGGTCGACAGCGGCCGGCAGGTGACCGTCTATAACCAGAGCCCCGCCTTGAAAGGCAAGTTCGACCAGCTTCGAGCCAACTACCCTGAACTGGATAATGATTTCAATGGTGGGGACATCACCGTCAACAAGCGTATGAGCCACAACTGGGCGCTGACCGGCGGCGTCAGCTTCGGCAAGACCATCGGCAACACGCTGAGCGGAGATCTCAATAATCCAAACGGGGCGCAGTTCGCCAGAGGGCTCATCGGCAACGACACGCCGTACAGCTACCGGTTGTCGGGTGTGTTCGACCTGCCGTATCGGATTTCGCTCAGCGCGACGGGTCAATACAACAAGGGATTCCCCGAGACCACCACGGTTTCAGTCGGCAACAACACGGTCGCGCTCACACAGGGCACGCAGACGGTTGTGGTGGCCCCGCGCGGCGCGACGCGGTTGCCCAACGTCGCATCGGTCGACGTGAGCGTCCGGTTCAGGGCGATCGAAGGGACGAGAAGAGTCACGCCGCGCCTCGATTTTTACAATCTCACCAATCAGTCGACGGTGACAGCGCGTACGACGCAGCTCGGGCCGGCCTACGGGGTCATCAGTGGTATCCAACGCGGCCGGCTCATCAAACTCGGCATCAACTACGACTTCTAATGAATCTCAAAGGCGCAACGGCGTTGATTACCGGCGGGTCGAGCGGAATCGGCTACGCCATCGCGAAGACCCTGGGCGAGGCGGGATCGCGCGTGGCGATCATGGGCCGCGACGAGCGCCGCCTGGCCGCCGCAACCAAAACCCTCGATGCCCTCGGAATACAGGGCGATGTGTCCCGTGAAGATGACGTGAAGCGGACGTATCGGGAGGTGCTGCAGAAGTTCGGGCACCTCGACGTCCTCGTGAACAGCGCGGGCTTCGGCCTTCGCAGCGCCCTCGTCGACATGGATCGGGCGAAGTTCGACGCCGTCTTTCAAACCAACGTCACCGGCATGATGCTCATGTCGCGCGAGGCCGCGAAGCACTTCATCGAGCGCAAGCGCGGCAACATCGTCAATCTCGGCTCGACGGCGGGGGTGCGCGGGGCCGCCAACGGGACGGCGTATTACGGGAGCAAGTTCGCTGTCCGCGGGATGACCGAATGCTGGCGGGCGGAGCTGCGCCAGCACAATGTCCGCGTGTTCCTGATCAATCCGAGCGAGGTGCTGACCAGTTTCGCGGCCAGCGCCGGGTTCGGCCAGGACGACAACAATCCGACCAAGCTGCAGGCGGACGACATTGCGCACGCGGTCAAAGCCGCGCTCGAGATGAACGACCGCGGCTTCACCATCGAGGTGACGATCTTCGCGACCAACCCGACGGACTTGAAGTGAGATGGGAAAGTAAAAAGTAAAAAGTAAAAAGTGGAAAGTGGAAAGTCGAAAGTCAAACGTCAAAAATTAACGTCAACAAGTGAAAAGGAGAGCGTGATGAAACGGACAATCCTGGTTCTCGCAAGCCTGGCGTTCATGGTAGCCATCGCTGCCGGTCTCTCGGCGCAGCAGCAGCCCGCACGCGGGACACCGCCGGCGCCGCCGAAGCCGCTCACGGTCACGAAATTCGTCAGCCACGACACCGTCGCCGCCTGTTCGAAGGCCGGCTCGTTCGCGAACACGCCAGCCTACAGTGTGACGTGCAGCCACCGCATCGCACCGGGCGTCGTCGAAATCCACACGAAAGAAACCGACGTGATCTATGTTCTCGACGGAAGCGCGACGTTCGTCACCGGCGGCAAGGCGCTCGATGTCACCGCGACCGACAAGACGCAACCGCGCGGCAAAGACATCCAGGGCGGTGAAGCGCATCATCTGGTCAAGGGCGACGTCATCATCGTTCCGGCCGGCACCCCGCATTGGTTCAAGGAAGTGCCCGCGTCGGGGGTGAGCTATTTCGTCACGAAATCGGTGGCACCATAGCGGGAAGCCGGCTATGCGTCAAATTCGTGTTCCCGAGCCAGGTGAGGTTCAAAAACCGCTTCTAGCGTGCGCGGCGGCGGTATTTGCGTGCTCCGTCGCGCTGATGGGCGCGCAGAACCCGAGCATGCTCGGTCACCCGGAGGACTACGCGCGGGTCGATGTCGAGCACGGCGCCCGGGTCTACGCCGAGAACTGTGACCGTTGCCATGGCGCCAATGGCAACGGCGTCAGCGGCGTCGATTTGCGGAGCGGTAAGTTCCGCACCGCGACCACCGACGGGCAGTTGCGCGCCGTGATCAGCGCCGGGTTCCCGACCGCGGGCATGCCGCCGTTCAGGTTCGACGCGGCCGACCTCACCGGCGTGGTCGCCTATCTCCGCAACATGAACAGCATCGATCGCGGCTCGCTCAAGCCGGGCGACCCGGCGCACGGCCGGTTGCTCTTGGAAACCAAAGGCGCCTGCCTGGCGTGCCATCGCATCGACAACAACGGCAGCCGCAAGGCGCCGGATCTGAGCAGGATCGGCTCCGACCGCAGCGCCGGCTCGCTCGAGCGGTCGCTGCTCGACCCGAGCAGCCAGATGTTTCCGATCAATCGCCCCGTCCACATCGTCACCAAGGACGGCAGGGTGATCAACGGCAGGCGCCTGAACGAAGATACGTACACCGTGCAGGTGTCTGACGAGGAAGGCCGCCTGATCTCGTTGAACAAGTCGGACCTTCGCGAGTTCGCTATCTCCACCAGATCCAACATGCCGTCCTACAAGAACGAGCTGAGCTCCGACGAGCTGGCGGATGTCGTGTCTTATCTCCTCTCCCTGAAAGGGCGGTGACGCGATGGCGCGCCGGATCTCCCGCGCATTGGTGTTGACAGTGCTCGCCGCGCTGGCGTCGTACCGCCTGCACGCTCAGAGCCCGGCCGGGACCGTGGACTTCGCGCGGTTGCTCAACGCGGCGAAGGAACCCCAGAACTGGATGATTTACGGTGGCGACTACTCCAGCAATCGCCACAGCGGACTCACCCAGCTCACGCCGGCCAATGTGAAGAACCTCAGCCTCGCGTGGGCGTATCAATCGCCCGCCAGCGGAGGCTGGGAGCCGACGCCGCTGGTCGTCGATGGCGTGATGTATCTGACCCAGCGGCCGAACGACGTCGTGGCGCTCGATGCGATCACCGGCCGCGCGTTCTGGATGTATCGCTACAACAACGCCAACGAGATCGGCGTCTGCTGCGGCGCCAACAACCGCGGCCTCGCGATCCTCGGCGACACGCTGTTCATGGGCACGCTCGACGCCCACCTGGTCGCGATCGACGCGAGGAGCGGCACTCCGGTATGGGACACCAAGGTCGCCGACAGCAAGCTTGGGTACTCGGTCACTGTCGCGCCGCTGGCGATCAAGGACAGAGTGATCGTTGGGCTGGGAGGAGGCGAGTTCGGCATTCGTGGGGCGATCGCCGCGTTTGATGCGAAGACCGGAAAAGAGCTCTGGCGCTTCAACACGATCCCGGGCCCCGGCGAGCCCGGCCACGAAACCTGGGAGGCGTGCCCGCCAAACCCGGCCACCTACTGCGACCCCGATGCGTGGCAGCACGGCGGCGGGTCGGTCTGGGTCACCGGTTCGTTCGATCCGGCGCTGAACCTGACCTACTGGGGCACCGGTAACGCCGGCCCCGATTACAACGGCGACCAGCGGCCGGGCGACAATCTCTACACCGCGTCGGTTGTCGCGCTCGATGTCGACACCGGGAAGCTGAAATGGCACTACCAGTTCACGCCGCACGATCGCTACGACTACGATTCGGTCCAGGTCCCGGTGCTCGCCGACATCAGCTTTCAAGGGACGCCTGTGAAGGCGATGCTCTGGGCCAACCGCAATGGCAATTTCTACGTGCTCGACAGAACGACCGGCAAGTTTCTTCTGGGCAAGCCGTTCGTGAAGGTGAACTGGATGAATGGGTTTGACGCCAACGGCAGACCCATCCAGACCTCGCAGGGCCCCGATATGCCGACCTACCCGGCCGTTCAGGGGGGCTCGAACTGGTATTCCCCATCGTACAGCCCCAGGACGAAGCTCATGTACGTCTCGACCTGGCAGGATCAGGCAATGCTCTACGGGGGCATCCCGGTCACATACGACCCGGGACGAGGGTTCGGCGGCGGCAATCGCCGCCCGTTCGTCCCGACACCCGGCGCGCCGAGCCGCGGAATCCCGGACGCGCCCAACGTGCCGGATCTTCGCCGCGGTCCCATCAATAACTGGACCAACGCGGCCGGCCATGGCGCCGTGCTGGCGATCGATCCGAACACAGGCGATCCGAAGTGGCGTTTCGAAATGTTCGACGTCACCGACACGGGCGTCGTGACCACCGCCACCGATCTGCTCTTCACCGGTGGACGTGAGGGTTACCTGCAGGCGCTGGACGCGCGTACCGGCGCGCTGCTCTGGAAAGCCAGTCTCGGCGCCCAGATGCTCAACAATCCGATTACGTATGCGGTGAACGGCAAGCAGTACGTCGCGGCGATGGCAGGGCTCACCCTCTTCACGTTCGCGCTGCCATGAGCAGACCGCCTATTTTCCGAGGGCGAGTTTCTGGATCCGCCAGTTTGCGAGCTCGGCCACGTAAAGCTCGTTTTCCGTGCGGCAGTCGATGCCGTTCACGGTGCCAAACTCTTTCAGCTGCTTGCCGACCTTGCCGAATTTGCCAACGACCTTGCCATCAAGCTCCATCTTGTAAATTTCCCCGTTGTTGTCGAAGTCCTCTGGGGCGTTCGAGTTGGAGCTGTAGAGATATTGATGGGCCCCTGGCGAGAGGCAAATCGCGGACGGCGCGCCAATGTTGGTGTACTGCGTTTTGAAGGTTCCGTTGCCGTCGAACACCTGAATTCGTCGATTCCCGGAGTCGGCCACGTACACGTTGCCTTGCGCGTCGAGCGCAACGCCGTGTGCGCCATTGAACATCCCTGGAGCTTCACCCCTCGAACCCCACGACTTGACGAACTTCCCATTCTTGTCGAACTTCGCGACTCTGGAGTTACCGAGACCGTCGGCGACGTAGATATTGCCCGCCCCGTCCCACGCCACATCAGCCGGACGGTTGAACACATCCTGCGCGGCGCCCGCCCCGGGGAGCGGCGCCGGCCCGCCTCCCCGCGCTTGTGGCGCATTGGGCGGCGCCAATGGCAGGGAAGGATTGCGAACATTCTCCGGCTTCCTCCCGAGCAGCAACTGAATCTGCCCGGCGGGGTCGAATTTGATCACCATGCCCGACATCTGGTCAACGGCCCAGATGTTGTCCTGCGGGTCGACGCGCACTTGCTGGGCGACCAGGAACCCGTACAGATCCTGTCCGATTTCGCGGATGTACTTCCCGCTCTTGTCGAACTGGAACAACCGTGTCCCGCCATGCGCAAACGGCCGCGACGTGCCGTAGGTCACCGTCGGGTGACCCGTCCGCGTGAACACGAAGACGTCGCCTTTGGAGTTGGTCGCCACACCCGCCGCCTCGCCCATGTGGATGTTGTCGGGCCACTTCAGCGTCTCAGCGGTCGAATCAAACGCAATCTCGGGTACTGCAACCTGGCCAAGGAGCGGAATGACTGAAAGGACCGTCGAGATCACGGCAAGCTGCAAAACACGTTTCATGCCCGTTTCTCCTGAAAGCCGGCGGTGAGCTACTTGCTGGCCGCCGACGTTGTCGTCACCGGTGACTGTGGTTTCAACGTGATCTTTTGAGCGCGCCAGCTCTCAATCTCCGCGACCAGAATTTCGTTCGGGTTCCGGCAGTCCATCTGGTGCACCACCTGAAAGCCGCCGACCTGTTTGCCGGCATGGCCGAATTTGCCCAGAATCGTTCCATCGAGCTCCATCTTGTAAATTTCACCGGTGATGTCCCACGAGCCCGGCGTGTTGCCGTTGGGATTGGAATTCGACGTAAACAGGTATTGATGGGGGCCAGGCGAGATACAGACATCCCACGAGTTGCCGATGTTGTCGTAGATGGTCTTCAACTTGAGGTTATTGTCAAACACCTGAATCCGCTGGTTGGCGCGATCCGCCACGTACACGTTGCCCTGCGCGTCGACGGCGACACCGTGCGGCGTGCTGAACTGGTTGGGCTGGCTTCCCGCCTTTTCGCTGCCGACCTGTGTGATGAACTTGCCGTTCTTGTCGTATTTCACGACCCGCTGATTGACGTACCCGTCGGTGACGAACAGATTTCCCTGGGAATCCCACGCAATGTCGGTCGGACGGCGGAACAGATACTTGTCGGGCGGCCCGATTGGGGCACCGGGAAACTCGGTCGGACCGGCAATGGCGTCCGGTCTATGGCCAAGCACCATGACGACATGGCCGGCGGGATTGAACTTCATGATCACATTCGAGCCCTCGTCTATCACCCAGATGTTGTCCTGAGGGTCCGCATGCACCGCGTGGGCAAACTCGAGGCCGTAGCTCCCCTGGCCCCATTCCTTGACGAAGGCGCCTTTCTCGTCGAATTCGAACAATCGCGTGGTGGCGCTGCGCGTGTACGCCCACACGTGGCCTTTCGAATTCCTCGTGATGCCGATCACCTCGCCGAAATACAGGCCCGTCGGCATTTTCAGGAACGTTGTCGTTTCGTACGGGATTTCCGGAACGTTCTGTGCTTTGGCCTTGTTCTGCGCAAAGGCCGGAACGGCCAGCACGGCCATCACAATCACCAACGACGTGAAATATCGCGCCACGCCAGCCTCCCGGAGAAATCGCCCAGGCCGGGAGCGATGTCCCGGCCTGGACGGATGGTTCACGCTAGAACAGGTACTTGATCCCGAACTGCATCTGGCGCGGGATGGAATTTCCCGTGCTGTTGATGGCGCCGAACGTCGCGCTTCCGAAATTGTTGTCGGGAATATAGAAGTTCGGCGTGTTCGTCACGTTGTAGACCTCGGCGCGCAGTTGCAGCTTCTTGTTGGCGCTCAGCGCGAGATCCTTGAACAGCGACATGTCCAGCCGCCGCTGGTTCGGGCCGTGCAGCAGCGCGGGACCGACGTTGCCCGGCGTGAAATTCGGCGCCGCCGAGAACGCGGCCGTGTTGAACCACTGCTGCAGCGTCCGCTGGCTGGCCGGCAGATTCGGATTGCCCGTGACGATCGGCCGATCGGTGCCGCCGGTGTTGGTCCGCGACGCGGCATTCAAGATGGTATACGCCAGCCCGGATTGCCAGAACGCCGCCGCGTTGAGCTGCCAGCTCGACAGGAATCCGTGGGCGACGCCCGTCAGGTTCTTACCGAACGGCAGCGCGTAATTCGCCGTCAAGACCCAATGGTGGCGGACGTCGAAGTTCGGCGTGTCGCCCCACTCGTCGACGCTGAAGTCCCACAGCTCACGGGTCCTCTGACGCGCGTGCGCCAGCGTGTAGTGGGTGGTCAGCGTGAGACCGGCGCCGGCGCGCCGCGTGAACACGAACTGCGCCGCGTTGTACGTCGACTTGCTCACGTTCATGAGGACTGTCGCGTTGGCCATCTGGGGGTAAAGCGAGTAGTACGGGCGCCGCGGGTCGACCGGGCCGGGGCCCGCCGGCGCGAGGTTGAAGTTCACCCCCTGCTGCAGGCGGTCACCGCGCGAGCCGATGTAGCCGGCGGTCACGACATTTCCGGCAAACTCCTTTTCGATCACCACGTTGAACTGCTTCGCGCGATCCGACTTGTAGTGCAGGTCCGTGCCGATCACATTGCCGAGCGGGCTGAGCGGACTGCTGAAGGTGACCGGCGGCAGCCCGTCGCTCAAGAATATGTTCGGGACGCCGCCCGAAGCGGCGGCGCTCGTCACCGGCCCGTAGTTCGCGGTGAACGGCGGGTTCTTCATGAAGGCGCCGGAATTCTTATTGTTGGGGTAGTAGGCCAGTCCCCACCCACCGCGCAGCACCATCGCGTGCGGCAGCGAGGCCGAGAAGCCCAGGCGCGGCCCGATATCCGTGAAGTCGGTGTGGACGCCGGCCGTCTTGCTGACGCCGTTCTTGCCCGCGATCAGCAGCGTCTTGGTGGCGGGGTCCCAGTTCGACAGCCGATTCTGCGATTCGCTCAACGGGCCGAAAATGTCGTACCGCACGCCCAGGTTCACGGTCAGCCATGACGAAGCGCGCCAGTCGTCCTGGACGTACACGCTCGGCTCGTCCGAGTGGTACCACGGATAGTACGGCGTGTAGAGGCGGCGTACGTCCACCGGGTACCCGAGCAGAAACGACGCGATCGCATTGCCGCCCGAGCCTCCTGCGCCGCTGTTGGTTGTCGTCGAATCAAATCCCCACAGCCCCTGTCCAGAATTCGATTGGTAGACCCCGAACCGGCGGATGATGACGCCTCCGCCGAGTTTGAGGTTGTGGGCGCCGTGCGCCTGAGTCATCGTCCCGGCGACCTGATAGGTGCGGTTGTAGGTCTGGAGCGGGACCCATTGGGTCTCGCCGAGCGCCGCGATTGTTGTCGGCCGCATTTCCATCAACGGCACTCCGCTGGCCGCCGTGCCGTCGTTGGCGTTCGGGACGCCGAGGAAATTGCCGAGGTTCGATTGGTAGTTCGGGCCGAGCGACAGGATGTCGGGTTTGTTGAAGTTGCCTTTGAGCTCGGAGATCGTGGTCGAGCTGAATACATGGACCCAGCTCCCGACGATGTTCTGCGCCGTCGTGTGGTTGGGGCCCGAATAGGCGCCGGTGGCGGCGCCGCCGACGATGCAGGTCGGGTCGATCGTTTTCCCGCCGATCTGTACCGTCGGGCACAAGCTGGGCGTGACCGTTTCGGTCTTGTTGTACGAATAGCGCGCGAACACGGTGTTCTTGTCGCTGAATCGTTGATCGATGCGCACGTCGGTCGCGTGATTGTTCTGCGTTTTCAGGCCCGTGTAGGCGAAGTTGTTGCCAAGCGCGCCGTTGGTCGGCATCGGGTACATCTGCATGTACGTCTTCGCGATCGAGTCGATGCGATTGCCCGGGATGATGTTGCCCGGGAACGGCGTCCGCGGTGTCGTCGTCGGGTCATAGATAATCGCCGAGAGCTCTGAGAAATCGCCGCTGCGCATCTTCACCGTCGGGACGGTGATCACCGTCGGGACACCTTGTTTCAGGCGATAGCCGTCGTAGTCGACGAAGAAGAACGTTTTGTTGGACTTGATCGGCCCGCCGAAGCTGCCGCCGTACTGCTGCTGTCGCGTCAGCGGCTTGTCCACGGCAAAGAACAGCCGGGAGTCGAACCGCTCGTTGCGAGCGAATTCAAACCCGGTGCCGTGATACTGGTTGCTGCCCGATTTCGTCAGGATGTTGACGATGCCGCCGAGCGTGCGTCCGGTTTCGGCGCTGTAGAGGTTCGTCTGGACCTTCACTTCGGCGATCGCGTCGATCGCCGGCTTGATGCCGACCGAGCCGATCGTCCGCTCGTTGTTGTCCATGCCGTCCACGAGCTGGTTGTTCAGCACGTCGTTGACGCCGTTGATCGACACCGATGAGGTCTGCCGGCGCTCGTCCGGCCTGGTGCCGTTGGCGAGCGAGCTCAATGCGCCTTCGCTTGCGCCGGGGACCAGCTGGACCATCCGGATGATGTTGCGGCCGGGGATCGGCGCGTCCTGCACCGTCTTTTCGTTGATGAGCGCACCGACCGTCGACGTGTCGGTCTGCAGCAGCGGCGCGTCGCCCGTCACCAGGACGGTCTCCGCCACCGTGCCCACCTGCATCTTCGCGTCGACGCGCGCCCTGTCGTCGGTTGCAAGGTCGACCTTCGCTGTCACGGTCTGGAACCCGGTCAGCTCGATCTTCACCGTGTAGCTGCCGATCGGCAGCAGCGTGAAGGTGTAGTCGCCGGTTTCGCTCGTGATCGTCGTGTGCGAGATTTTCGTCGCGACCGCCTCCGCGGTGACGGTGACCGCAGGAAGCACGCCTCCGCTCGTGTCGGTCACGCGGCCGACGATATCGCCCGTGCCCTGCGCGAAAGCCGTCGTGTGTGCGAAGAGAACCAGCGTGAAAGCGCCGGCGATCCAACGGATGGGACGCATATCGCCTCCTTATAAGGTTCCGCGGCGAAATCGCTTACATGAATTTGATGGGAGATCCTAGCGAAAGCTCCGGCGACTGGCAAGATCTAGTTGCGCATTTTGTGGTATACAGCCAGCTCAGTTGCACGCGGATCGCTTTGGGTGCGATGCGTGACGTTCACCAAATTTTTGGAGAGGCGCTTATGAAGAAAACCAGCTGGCTTCTTGCTTGTGCAGCATGCCTGGCCACCGCCGCCGTCACAACCCTGGCCCAACAGCCGGCACGCGGGCGCGGAACGCCGCCGCCGGCGCCACAGCCCCTGACCAAATCGGTCTACGTCGGCCACGAGACGATCGGGGACTGCGCCAAGGGCGGCACCTTCATCAGCACGCCGGAATTCATGGTGCAGTGCACGCACCGCAACGGTCCCGGGCCCTTCGCCGTTGAAATCCATACCAAGGAAACCGACGTGTTTTACATCGTCGACGGAGCCGCGACCTTCGTGACCGGCGGGACTGTCGTCGGGCTGACATCGGATAATCCCCTGCAGCCTCGGGGCAAGTCGATCGAGGGCGGAGAGACCCACCACCTGACCAAAGGGGATGTCATCGCGGTGCCCGCGGGCACGCCGCATTGGTTCAAGGAAGTGCCCGCGTCAATCAGCTACTTCGTCGTGAAACCGCTCAAACCATAGGGGAGATCGCTACCGGGAAACCGTCGCGGGGTGGTAACATTGATATCCTTATAAAATATGAAAGTGAGGAAGGGTCAATGCGACGACAGGTCCCTTCGTTAGCCCTGGCCATTGCTGCCACGGGCTTTGTCGGCGCGCTGCTGAGCGCACAGGCGCCAGCGACACCCGCGACCCCAGCCGGACAGCCGGCCGTCACGTTCGCCACCGACATCCAGCCGATTCTCGAGAAGAATTGCATGTCGTGCCACGGCGACGCGATGCAGATGAGCAAGTTCGATCTGCGCTCGCGCGAAGCCGCCATGTCGGGCGGCGCGCACGGCATGGTGATCGTGCCGGGCAGCGCCGAGCAGAGCAAGCTGTACCGCATGGTCGCCGGCCTGGAAAAGCCGCAGATGCCGATGTCGGGGGTCGCCCTTCCGGCCGAGGATGTCGCGAAAATCAAAGCGTGGATCGATCAGGGTCTCCAGTGGGAGACGCCGGTCACCTTCGCCAAGGACATTCAGCCAATCCTGGCGAACAGCTGCTGGAACTGCCACGGCCCGACCACGCAGCTCTCGAAATTCGACCTGCGCACGCGCGAGAGCGCGCTGCAGGGGGGCGAGCATGGATCCGACATCGTTCCAGGCCACGCCGATCAGAGCCGGATGTACCGCCGCGTAGCCGGGCTCGAGACCCCCTCGATGCCGGCGCAAGGCGCTCCGCTGAGCGCCGCGCAGGTGGCCGCGGTGAAGAAATGGATAGACGACGGCGCGAAGTTTGATGCGGTGACGCCGCCGGCCCCGACCGCCTCGTCGACCGCTGCCGCCATGGCCGCGCTCATGGATCGGCCGATCACCCCCGAGGAGCGCAACTACTGGGCCTTCAGGCTCCCCGTCCAGGCGCCTCCGCCGGTCGTGGCCAACAAAGATCTGATCAACCCGATCGATCGGTTCCTCGAGAAGGCGCGCGTCGATCGCGGCCTGAAGGCCGCGCCGCGCGCCGATCCCAATACGCTCGTGCGCCGCGCGTATCTGGACCTGCTCGGACTTCCGCCGTCGCCGGCCGAGGTCGCCGAGTTCATGGCCGATCAGTCGCCCGACGCCTGGGAGCACCTCATCGACAAGCTCCTCGCGTCGCCGCACTACGGTGAACGCTACGGCCGTCATTGGCTCGACGTGGCCCGCTACGCCGATTCGGGTGGTTTCGAGTA
>DASZHO010000100.1:0-28101 GCA_035937795.1 Vicinamibacterales bacterium
GCGCCGAAGCCAGTGGTCCAGTCATCACCCGCAGCGTGCGGAATGTTCGAGCAATCGTCGCCGGAAATCGTGTGAAAGCCCGGAATCGACACGATGTCGGAGTTCACTTCGGGCGCGTAGTAATCGTCCACGTTGCTGGGCTTGGATGTTCCGGTCGGTCCAGAGACAGTGGCGTATACGGGGTGCTTGTCCGACCAGGCCGTGTAGCCGCCCGCGGCGTGGATCACGCCGTAGATCGTGTTCGTACGGATGAAGTTCCAGGGATAAACAGGCTTGCAGCCATTGAAGGGATCGCGAGGAAGCTTCAAGGGATCGATGGAGAGTACGCCACCGTCAAACGGGCTGTAGGGGCCTCCGCCATTCACGTTGTGCTGGTTGAATTCGACCCCTTCTTCGTACTCGGTTTGATATCCGATCGCATGGCCGACCGTGCAACCCCCGGGTCCGGTGCCCGGGAGGCCGTTGCCGGTGTCGATCGTCGGCCCTGCCAGGACCCGATCGTAGGCCAGGTCGTAGAACGCCCCTACCGTTTTCGGCGTGCCGCCGGTCACCAGCGCCATGAGCCCGGGGAACGAATCCGAGGGCCGAGCGGTCGTCGTGCGCGTATAGGTGACGCCGGTTTCTCCCAGTTCCGCGAGATTAGGGCAGGTTCCGGCCGCAACGCAGTTCTCGTAGTCGAGCGCGTGCATGCCGTCGATGCTGATGAGCAGCACGTGCTGAATTGCGCCGGAGCTCGGGCTCGCCGATGGGCGCGCGCTCGCGAACATGAACAGGGTGATTGCCATCGCCACACACGTCCCGACTCTCAATTGCTTGAATGCCATCGACTCCTCCTTCGAAGTTTTGTTGAATGGTTCAGACGAGCCGATTCTAGGAAGGGTGTGTGACGAGTTCGCGAACGCGGCGTAAAAGCTCGGCTACAGACGCGTGGTCGAGAGGTGCAACGATGGCTCTTATGTCCGGCGGCTACGTCCAGTCTTCCTGAGCTTCGGCGTCCGACGCCGCGTGGCGCGAGGAAGCAACGAGACGGCCTGACGCTTCAGCGAACTCATCGTCGTGCGCCCGATACCGCGAGGTGCGCGGCAGCGCGATCTCGAGCTCTTGCCGCTGACGGCGTTCCCGACGAACCGAGGCGACACGCGGGAGCGGTCTTCTGATCTGGCTGGTCGCGGCGCGGCCGATGGCCATCGTTCCCTCCAAGAGCGAGGATAGCGGCCAGACGTAACAACGGAGTTACGAAATTTACACAGGCGAGCGCAGCGTCAACAGCCGCCGCACCTCGTGCTCGAGCACGCTGATCTCAAATGAAATGATGACATCGTAGTCCTCTTCCTTCAGGCGCTCGATCGCATGCCTGCCGTTGCCTACAATGTGTACGCGACACCCCAGCCGATATATCAGCGCGCGCGGGACGAACACAGCGGCCGGCTGCTCATCGTCGATAATCAGCAGCGATGCGCCGTGCGCGTCATTTTTCGGCTTCGATGCCAGGCGCGGCGGGCGGCCGCGCCCGGGCGGGCGATTCCTCAACTCCCAGAGAGCTCAGAGGAACCCTAACCAGAAAGGTCGTCCCCTGTCCGACGACCGACTCAACGCGGATTCCGCCCCCGCGCTGTTCGACGATCGCCTGGCTGACGCTGAGGCCAAGGCCCGTGCCGCGGTCCCGCCCTTCGGTCGTGAAAATGGATCGAAGAGGCGCGTGCGATTCTCCGGCGCGCTGCCATGGGCGCGATCCGTCACCGACAGCACCGCCATGCCGCCCTCGCCGGAGGCCTGTAAAGTTTGTGTGACGGCTCGCCGCTAACGTGGTCTGGCGGGGATTTCACACGGACCGATGGCGGAAAAAAGCGGAACGGCCAGGTAAAACAGCCTGGAGCTCACCTGCAAGCGCGCTTCGCCGGCCGCCGTCCGGTTGATTACAAAGTGGAGGTCGTGGTTCTCCTCGACAAGGCCAATCACACCACCCCGATTCGCAAAACCTTCGAGATCGGACACCGTGAGCACCGGCAGGTGGCAGTATGCGGCGAGCACTCGCGCGAGGTTCGGCGCTTCGGCGGCCGACACGAACAGCACATGTGGAAGCGGTCCGGCTTTAGGGGCCACCGAGTGTGTCACGACGATGCGACGACCGCCCACGGACTTGTCGGCGAGGAGTCGATCGAGCGAGCCATTGAACGGATCGCGGCCGATGATCTCCACCCGAAGGGCCTCCGACGCGTTCTGAAACGCATCCGCCGGCCAGTCGACGAACAACATGAAGTTGTACACGAACAGGGCCTTGCGTTCGCTCTCGGAAGCAGGATCGCTCTGGGCGGCTGTGGGCCGCGGGAGGGTGGCGAGGACCGCGATCAGAAGGAATCCCAGAGCGCGGAGACGGGCAGCCACGTTGGTATCCTTGCAGTATGACGCCAAACGCGCCGGGAACTGCGGCTGAGCCGGAGACGTTACACAAACTTTACACGCGCGGCGCCCCTCAGTACGGCAAGATGTGGTGTCCAAAACTGCACATCATGATTTTCGCCCGACGACTCGCCAGTGAAGGGCGAACCAGAAAATTTACAGTCGAGCTCGCCGCGCCGGCTGGCTGGATTGCTCGAGAAGACGACGGACGCGCCGCGCCGAAGACCAACCTCATGCGCGAGTGGCGGCAAGTCGAAGCGATCATGGTCGCATTCGACATGAAGGCGGCTGCGCTGCGCGACCAGGGTTGGGCGGAAGACTAGCGGCCTGCTGCTGGCGGCCTGCCAACTGGACTCAGAAGATCATTTTCAGGCCGAAACAATCACCTGCACGTTCTCGCTCAACTGCCCAACGTTCATCTGGGCATCATCGATGCGCGTTCGCGAGTCGACCTGCACGTTGAAGAAGGTATGATCGCCTCGTGACGCGTCCTGGCGTGGCGCCCCGTCACGCAACGGTCGCATCGCGCTGCCAGCATGCCCGGTCACGGAGGGGTCGATGATCAATACAGCGAGACGCACGTCGACACATACGGGGCTTATGCGGTTCGCCGCAGGCGCGGCCGCTCTCGTTCTTGCCGGTCTGGCGATAGTGGCGCAGAAAGCGGCGGCGCCGCCGCTACGTCCCGGCGTCATGGGCGGCGGCGTCACCTTGCTCCCGAATGGCTGGCGCATCGCGCCGGCCGGCAGGAGCCTGATGGTCGGCGACCTTCCGCTCTCGATGGTTGAGTCGCCGGACCGGCGCTACCTCATCATCAGCAACAACGGCTGGTCGAAGCCGACGCTGACCGTGGTCGATACCGCGACGTTCTCGGTGAAGAGGCGCCTAAGCGTCGACCACGCGTGGCTGGGACTCGCCTGGCATCCTGACGGGAAAAGACTGTTTTCGTCCGGCGCTGCGCAAAACACGATCAACAGATTCTCGTACGAGAAGAACGAGCTCAAGCCGGCCGGCCAGTTCGTCCTGGGCAAACCGGCGCTGAATATTCCGGACGGCGGCGAACTGGCGGGGACGGGATTCGTCGGCGGGCTATCGGTCAGCGCCGACGGCAGCACGCTCTACGCGGCCGAAGTGCTGGGGCGGGGACTGACGGCGATCGATCTGGGGCACGGCACGGTGCGACGAAGGGTCAATCTGCCGGCCGAGCCTTACACCACGCTCGTCTCGAAAGACGGACGCACGCTTTTTGTCTCGCTCTGGGGCGGAAGCAAGGTGCTCACGTTCGATCCCGCAACGCTCGCCGGCAAGGGGGAGGTCGCCGTGGGCGAACATCCCAACGCGCTGGCGATGTCAAAGGATGGCGCCCGGCTCTTCGTTGCCTGCGCCAACACGAACAAGGTGTGGGTGGTCGATACCGCGTCGCTCACAGCGAGCGAGCAAGTCTCGGTGACGCCGTTTCCCGACGCGCCGCCGGGAACAACGCCGAACGGACTGGACGTCTCGCCGGATGGAAAGACGCTGGCCGTGGCCAACGCCGACAACAACTCGGTTGCGCTGGTCGACATCACGACTCCTGGCGCGAGCGTCGTCCAGGGCTTCATCCCCACCGGGTGGTACCCGACGGCCGTACTCTTCGACAACAGCAATCAGCTGTACGTGCTGAACGGAAAGGGGCTTACCGGGCAGGCCAACCCGAGAGGTCCGCAGCCCGTGAGCCCGACGGCCGAGGGCCAGTACTCGGGTCAGTTGCTGCAGGGTGCGCTCAGCGTCATACCGATGCCGAACGCGACGGAACTGAAAGCGCTCACCGAACGCGTCGTCTCGATCAGCGCGTACACCGACGCACACAGGCTGGCGCCGGCCGATCCGCCGGTCGCCTCCCCAATCCCGAAGAGAGTGGGCGACCCATCGCCGATCAAACACGTGTTCTACGTGATCCGCGAGAACCGGAGCTACGACCAGATCCTGGGCGACATGGAGAAAGGAAACAACGACCCCACGCTCACGCTGTTCGGCGAGGAGGTCACACCGAACGCGCACGCGCTGGCGCGAGAATTTGTGCTGATGGACAACTTCTACGTGAATGCCGAGGTCAGCTACGACGGCCACGCGTTCTCGACGGGCGCGTACGCGCCTGACGCCGTCGAGAAACTCTGGCCGACCAATTATGGGAAGCGAGGAGCAGTCTACCTTTCCGAGGGCGGATGGGGACTGCGGAACCCCTTCGGCAACCTCGCGGCTCCGCCGAATGGTTATATCTGGGATTTCGCCAACCGCGCGGGCGTCTCGGTTCGCAGCTACGGTGAATTCGCCGACCGGAAGACCAAGGACGGTCCGGTCGAAGCCACGGTGCCCGGGCTCGCGGGCAAAGTGCACCCGCGCTATCCACCGTTCGACCTGAAGATTCCCGACAGCGATCGGCTCGACGTCTGGCTGGAAGAGTTCCGGCAGTTCGAGCAGAACGGCGCCCTGCCGCAGCTGAACATCATCCGGCTTCCCAACGATCACACGAACGGGACGAAAGCGGGAACTCCGACGCCGCGCGCGATGATCGCCGAAAATGACGTCGCGCTCGGCCGGCTGGTGGAGGCCATCTCGAAAAGCCGGTACTGGAACGAGTCGGCGATCTTCATTCTCGAAGACGACGCCCAGAACGGACCGGATCATGTTGATTCGCATCGTTCACCGGCGCTGGTGGCAAGTCCGTTCGTCAGGCGCGGCTCGCTCGACGGCACGCTCTACACCACGTCGGGGATGCTCCGCACCATGGAGCTGGTGCTGGGGTTGGCGCCGATGAGCCAGTACGACGCGGCCGCCACGCCGATGTACGCGGCGTTCCAGGCGGTGCCGAATCTCTCTCCGTATCAGGCGAAGCCCGCGCGCATCTCGCTGACGGAACAGAACAACCCAACCTCGTGGGGCAGCGCCGCGTCCGCGGCGATGAACTTTGAAGCGGCAGACCGCGCTCCGGAACACGAGCTCAACGAAATTCTCTGGAAGTCGGTGCGCGGCGCGGCCTCGACAATGCCGCCACCCGTGCGCGCGGGGTTCGTCCGGCCGCTCGAGAAAGCGGGCACCGGGGACGGCGACGGCGAGTAGAGTTTGACGGCGATCAAGGTTGGCCAGGAACCTGCTCGAGCGAGCGTCACCGGTAAGCTGCTGCCTGGATCGAATACAGCTGAGCGTACTGCCCGCGTTTGGTCACCAGCTCCTCGTGCGTGCCGACTTCGACCAGGCGTGCACCATCGAGGACGACGATGAGATCCGCCATCCGTACGGTCGAGAACCGGTGCGACACCAGGATCGTGATGCGGCCGCCGGCGTCATCATTTGCGGAGCCGGCAGGGGCGGCGGCGCCGGGGCGGCCTGCCGCGGCCGCGTAGCGTTCGAAGAGCGCGTGCTCAGTTTCGGCGTCGAGCGCGGCCGTCGGCTCGTCGAGAACCAGCAGCAGCGGGCGCTCGCGCATGAAGCCGCGCGCGAGCGCGAGCTTCTGCCATTGCCCGAACGAGACCTCCACGCCGCCTGGCCACGTCGGTCCAAGCTGCGTGTCGAGGCCTGACGGCAGGCCGGCCACGACGTCGTCCGCGCCCGCACGATCGACCGCCGTCACGACCGCGAGCTGATTGTCCATGCGAGGTACGTCGCCGAGACCGATCGTGTGACGCGCGTGAAATTCGAAGCGGAAGAAGTCCTGGAACGCACCGGCCAAACGAGATCGCCACCGATCTGCCGGCATGCGAGCCAGCGGCGCGTCATCCACGAGAATGGCGCCCGATGACGGTTCGTACATCTTCGCGAGCAGCTTGACCAACGTGGTCTTGCCGGCGCCGTTCTCACCAACGATCGCCACCACCGACCCCGCCGGAAGGGTCAGCGATACGTCGTCGAGCACGACGCGCGACGTGCCGGGATACGCGAACGACACGCGATCGAAACGGATGCCCCGCTCCAAGCGGCCTGGAACCGGCCGATCCGCCGACGCGACGATCGCCGCCGCGTACTCTTCGAGCCAGACCAAACGCCGCGATCCATCCATCCAGAAGCCGCGCAGGAATCCGAGCTCGCCGACCGTGGCGCTGATATACGCCGACAGCCGCGCGCCGGCCGCGAGCACCAGCAGCACGGCGCCCGCGGGGGCCGCGAGCACCGACGAAACGAACACGACCGCGCCGACATATGCGAGACCGAACACCGCCCACGCGAGCGTATGCCACGCCGCCGATCGGGCGCGAACCGACGCAATCGGCCGATACCATCGTTCCCACACCTTGCGGCGCTCGCGCGCCAGGCGATTGCCGATGCCGGTGACGCGCACTTCCTTGCCAGGGGGAGCGGTTGTCGAGACCGTGAAGAGGTGGCGCGCCAGACGGGAGGCCGGAGCGACCTGCTCCTGAACGGCCCGTTCGACTCCGGGACGCCAGGTCGACGTGAGCACGGTGGGCGCCGCGAACGCGGCAAGCAGCGCGAGCGCGGGGTGGATCGACATCAGCAACGCGATCGTGACACCGAGGCGCAGGATCCACCCGAGCGTCGAAAACAGCGATACGTACATATGATCGAGCACAAACACCTGATCGCGGAGCATCGCGAGGCGATCGAGATACTCGGGGCGCTCCTGATGCGCGATCGTCGCGATCGACGCCTGGAGCCTCGCGACGTGCGATTCGAGCGCGATCGTCACCTTGTCGCGAAAGCGGCGCTGGACGCGCGTACTGACGGTGCGGAGCAGCCAGGTGGCAGCCGCAGACACCCCGAGGCCGAGCGCGGCCGTGCGGACCAGGCCGGGCCTGTGCGCGAGCACGCCTCGCGCGACGAGCATCAGCCAGAGCGCGAGCAGCGCGTCGGGCAGCGCCGTCAGCTGCGATAATACGAAGGCGGCGAGCATCAGCCGCGGCTCGTGCCGATAGCCAAGCTTGCAGAGCCGCCACATCGAGGACAGCGCCGGGGGCAGCGGGCCGATTTCCGCGCGATCAGGCGAGGACGTCATACGCCTTCCCCTGTTCGTCCTCGCTGACACTGAACCGCTGCGCCTGCAGATCGAACATCGTCCGGTAACGGCCGCCGAGCGCGATCAGCTCGTCGTGGGTCCCGTGCTCGACGAGGCGGCCGTGCTCGAGCACGCAGATGCGGTCGGCGTGGCGCACGGTGGAGAACCGGTGCGAGATCAGAATCGTGGTGCACCGCCGCGTGGCCGACAGAATGCGGTCGAAGATCTCGGCCTCGCCGCGCACATCCAGCTGGGCAGTCGGCTCATCGAGGAGCACGACGCCGGCACCGAGCTTTACCGCGCACAGCGCGCGAGCGAGCGCGACGCGCTGCCACTGCCCGCCGGACAAGTCGGTGCCGCCGCCATATCCGCGGGCGAGCACCGTGTCCAGGCTCGCGAGGCCGGCGGCGCCCGCCGATTCGAGCGCCGCCCGCACGACTTCATCGGGCGCGCCACCCGGCGCGACGTTGTCTCTGAGGGGCAGCTCCAAGCGGATGAAATCCTGAAAGACGGCGGCGACGCGCGAGCGCCACGAGTCGAGATTGAAATCGCGCAGGTCGACGCCGTCGATTTCGATGGCGCCCGATTGCGGGTCGTAGAGCCTGCACAACAGCTTGGCGAGCGTCGTCTTCCCCGCGCCGTTCTGTCCAACGATCGCAAGAGACGATCCGGCGGGAATCGTGAGATCGAAGCCGTCGAGCACGCGGGCGCCGCCTGGATATGCGAACGCGACGCCGCGGAAGCGGACTTCGCGCGCGGGGGTGCCTGCGGCGGCACGGCTGCCTGAGGGCAGCGCGCCGGCCGGCTGCATCGCCGATTCAAGGCGCAGCACGGCGCCGACCGGCGCGGCCGCCCCGTCGAGCGCCCAGTTCAGACCGCCGAACGCAATCATCGACGTCCCCACCGCGCACTGCATGAAAACGACGGCGGCGCCGAGGCTGATGCGGCCGGTTTCGGCGGCGCCCGCCAGCGACCAGAACACCAGCACGTTGGCCGTCATGACGAGCAGCACGCTCCACGCGATCGGCCGCTCGCGCAGCCGCGTGGCCGCGTACTGCAGCTCGTGGAGCCGCGTACGGCGTGTAGCGAAGCGATCGATCACCCACTCCGCAAGGCCAAAGAGCCGCAGCTCCTTGCTCGCCGGCGGATCGACGGCGAGGCGGTAGGCGTAGTCGGCGTCGCGCTGCGCGCGACGCACCTCTTCGGTGTTGCGATCGCGCCAGATGGCGCTTTCGCGCAACAGCCAGTGCGTGGCGAGCCACGCGCCGCCCAGCAGGATCGGCGCCCACCATGCGTAGGCGGCGAGCACGCACGCCGAGGCGAGGCCGCCGATCGCCTCGATGAGGCCGCCGGCGATGAAATCCATCGACACCTGCAGCGGCGGCCCGGTCATTCCGAGGTCGAAGTCTCGCGCCACCATGAGGTCGCTCGTCAGGGCCGGATCCTCCAGGTGCCCCATGCCTGGAGGGCGGATGCACGCGTCGGTCAGCCGGTCGTACAACCACGCGGCCGTCCGATCGCCGAGGCTGGCGCTCGTCGCCTGATGGATGGGCGTGAGGATCTGCAGCAGGACGAAGATGATGCCGAGGAAGGCCACCGACGCGCCGAGACCGCCGCCGCGCTGAACGGCGCCGACGAGCGCGCCCATGGCGATAGCAAACAGGGCCGGCAGAACGCCGCGCAGGACGAGGATCGCCCACCAGGCGATCGCGAGGGTCCGATCCGCCTTCGGCAGGACCGCGAAGAACTTCCATTCCGGGCGCCCGCGCAGGCGCGCGAGGGCCGGCACCGTCGAACTCATTGACGAAAGCCGGCAATCAGGGGGCCGGCCGGGTCGTGGCGCGGTCTGGTGGGGTTTCCGGCAGGCCGAGCGCGATCAGCACTTTTCGCAAATCCTCGTCGACCTCCTTCAGGTGCTCAATCACGCGGCTGGTGGTCGCGACCGCGGTGCGCGGGAACGGCGGAGACTGGTCGATGGTGGCCTTGATGACGGTGTCGTGAAACAACCGCAAGTCGTCGGCCGCTCGAGCGACAGCCACGAGCAGCGCCTCGATCGCGGGATGGACGAAGTCGGAAGGCGTTTCTGTCGAAGTCATCGGCTGGCTCAACCCTTCATCGTCGCGTGCAGTGTTTCCACCAGGTACTTCTTGTGGCGGTCCATGTCCTCCGCCACCGTTCCTTCGCCCGGTCTCGGCGCGTCGAAGTCGAGCGTGACCCAGCCTGCGTAGTTGCGCTGGCGCAGCATCCGGAAGAAGGCCGGGAAATCGACGCCGCCCGATCCGAGGCGCTTATAGAGGTTCACCCGGTTGTGTTCCTCTTCGCTCGGAGCCGGGCCCTTCCAGCCGTTGGCGGTATTGTACTTGGCCTCGGCGTCCTTCAGATGGATGGCGACGATGCGCGAGTAGTTGTCGGCCAGGCACTTCAGCGGATCGATCCCGCCCAGCGTCGCGTGTCCGGTGTCGAGCACCAGGTAGACCAGCCTTGGATCGGTCAGCTCCATCATCATGTCCAGTTCGGGCTGCCGCTCGACGAGGGTCCAGGCATGCGGATGGAACGCGAGCTTGATCCCGGCGTCCGCCGTGCGCTTCCCGACTTCGTTCAGATTTGCCGCAAGGATCTTGGCATTCGCGAGGCTGAGGTTCTCCGGACCGAGCCGCCGGCTGAGGTTCACTTTCAGATGCTTGCAACCGAAGTACGCGATGTAGCGGGCTCGCGCCGCGTTGCTCTCGATGGTCTCCTGAATCTTCGCCGGATCCAGATATTGCCCTCCGCTTCCGACCGTGCAGAGGGCCAGGCCTGACTGGTCGAGGATGTTCTTGAATGCCTCGGGAGGCTGCTTGAGGTACTGGGGCATGTCGTCCTGAAACGGCTCCAGGCCGTGGTACCCGTAGCGGGCGGCCATCTTGATCCCGGTTTCGGGGTGCGGAGGCGTGGTTCGAAACTCGTGCCCGCTCATCGCATAACGCATCTTGTCTCCCGGGAGCGCAGAGACACGAGCGGCAATGGCCACGCCAACGCCCGCACCGATGAATTCGCGACGACTCAGCATGGGAACCTCCTTAGCGGCTATCGAGGAGCATAGCCTAAAATTTGAACTGGCTCGAAATTCGCAACAGCCGCCCCTGCAGCACCGCCTGCGGCTGGCCCAGGCTCGAGCCGTAATTCTGATTCTCCTGCAGCACGACGTTGCTGTTGAGCGCGTTGAACATGTCCAGCGCGCCATCGATTTGGTACTGCCCGACCCTGAACACCTTCCGGAAGCTCATGTCCAGCTGGTTCCAGCGATGGAGGTACTTGCTGCCCGGCGCCGCGAGATTCAACGTCACAGACTGAGTCCGTCCGCCCGGGAAGAGATTCGCGGGGACGTTCCAGTTCACCGCCAGCGGGAGCCCCGCGTAACTCTGCAGCGTCGCCCCGATCTGCACGCCCCACCCAACGGGATAGCTGCCCGCAAACTTGAAATCGTGCCGGAAGGGAATCGAAAATTTGCTCTGGTCGCAGTTGAGGAACGTGTTCGGATCGAAGCTCGCGCACGACACCGTGACGAGGCGGTCGGCCGACCATCCGCCGAACATGTTGGCGCCCCGCGGCAACCGCGCGGTGAAGCTCGTCTCGAGCCCGTTGTAGCCAACGCGGGCCTTCGACCGGTCGGTCGCGGTTGTGTCGAGTAGATCCACAAGCCCCTGCTTGGCTTTGTTGAGGTTGTAGATAGTCACGGGCTGGCCGTCCAGCGGGCTCGGCGTCGTGAATGACGCATAGTCAGACGCGCTGATCAGCGTGTTGAGCTGCTGCTCGAGATGGTACGTGTCACGCCGATACCAGGCCGCTGTGACCGACACACCGCGGAACAACTGCCGGACGATGCCCAGGCTGTATTCGATGTCGTAGGGACGCTTCGTGTTGGGATCGGCATGCCGCGCCGGTGTGAGACCGAATCGTGAGTTGTTGCTCGGCCCGATCTCGTTCTCCTGGGCGATGCCGTCTCCATTGGTCGGGAGCGCGACCCCCGAGCAGGCGGTGCCGGCGGCGTTGAGGTCACAGTCGAACCAGTTGCGCGTGTCGCTTTGCAGGACCAGCGGGTTGTAGCGGCTCGCGAAGTCGGTCGTGAAATTCCGGTTGTACCGGTTCACGCTGCCCTTGATCGCCGTTTTGGCGTCGCCCGTCAAATCGTACGCGGCGCCGAAGCGCGGTGCGAGATTCCTCCAATTGGGAATGTTGGCGATCGTCGGAAAGAAGCGGTAGGGAACGAATCGCCCCGCTTGCATGGCCTGCGCCTGCGCCGAGGAGTTGAAGTACTCATAGCGAACGCCCGGATTGATCGTCAGCCGCTTGAGGGTCCACGAATCCTGCACGTACGCGCCGACATCGGCGCCCATGAGCGTGTACGATCGCGTCGGCGTGTTGTAGACGATGACCGAATCCGGCACGCCATCCCGATAGCGTTGAACGAGGTCCCCGTTCGCGTCGGCCGTGTTCCACGATTGCCCGATGTGCCACTGCAGACCGGCTTTGAGGGTATGAGAGCCGGTCACATAGGCCAACGACGAAATGATCATATAGCGGAAATTGTAGGTCCCCGTCTCCGGCGTACTTGCGCCCGTCGTCGTGCCGCGGTTGATGTCGACCCGCCCCACATTGGTGTACCACGCTGGCGAGAAGGGGGGCTTGAGGATTCCCGGCTCGTACTTCTCGGTGTACGAGTTGACGCTCGTCCCATATCCGACATCGAACATCATCTTGGGGCTCACCGTCGACGTCCACTTGACAGCCCCTGTGTACTTCAACACCGGACTGCGCCGCCGGGCCGCCGTGGCGACATCGACGCCTGAGGTGAACAAGTGACCGACATACTTTGTCTGGTAGTCGTCGTACGCGGTGATCTTATTCCGTGGGCTCACCTGCCAGGTCAGCCGCAGCGTGTAATTGTGGACCCGCTGATCGTAAATGCCCGGGCTGCCGTCCGGATACGTGCTGTTGGCGACGATGTTGTCGTTGCCGACGTTTCTGTACGAGGCGAAGAACCAGAGGCGGTCGCGCATGATCGGTCCACCGACCGACAGGTTCGCGTCGTAGATCAAATTGACCGAGTCGGGCGTTTGCAGGCCGCGCTTGAGCAGATCCGGTGTGAGATTGTTGAACTGAAAGCGGTGGTTCGTGTAGCCAGCGTACGTCGCGCCGCTGAACCTGTTGCCCCCTTCACGAGGGATCAGGTTCAGGTGCGGGCCTCCAGCCGACACGGTGGCGTCCAGCGCGGAGGTCTGCACAGTCATTTCCTGGGTCATGGCGTCGTTGTGATCGGGATGGCTGTCACCGCCGCCGACCAGCGTGTTCATCTTCATCCCGTCGACATCGATCGTCGTATCCTTCGTCACGCTCATATGCGCCGTCAGCCGTGGATTGACAGCGCTGCGCGCGCCGCCTACGTTCTGGTCACTCACCTTCGTGCCCACTGCCATGGCGCCTTCGGCCTGATACATGCGCGGCACGGGCACAGCGTCGAGCAATTGCCGGGGCAGCACCGTGGTCCGCTGCGCGTTCTGCACGTCGACGACCGGCGCCTGGCCCGACACCGTCAGTGTTTCTTCCATGGCTCCGATCTTGAGATCCGCGTTGACGGTAGCGGAGAAGTTGGACGGCAGGTCGATGCCCTCCTGCGCCAACGTCGAGAATCCCGACAGCGTGAAGGTCACCTTGTAGATGCCGGGACGAAGATCGATGATCGTGAAGCGCCCCTGCGCGTCGGTGACGACGCTTCGAGCCTTTTCGATGAGCACAGGGCTCGTCGCTTCCACCGTGACGCCTGGCAGCACGCCGCCGCTCGCGTCTCTGACCAGACCTGTGATCTCGCTCTGGGCCAGCGCGACGGAGGGGAGCAACACGAATCCCATCGACGCGACGGCTGCGCTCGCGAAAAGCCTGCGGAGCATGACAACCTCCAGTTTCTGCAGGGCGACACCAGGGAACACACGCCACATCGCCGACGAGCCGCGGGCCCGCGGCAGGATCCGCCGAACGATCGAATTACAAGGGATGGACGGGCGGGAGTCTGCGCCTGTTTGAATGAGGTTGTCAACAGATAGCGCGGTCGATACCGCGATCGCCTGCCGGGAATGGGTCCATTCGACTCACTACCGATTGCCGGCGCCATGCTTCCCAGATGTTTCCGACGAGGACGCCCGCCAGAAGATAATAGGCGCCGCCGAGGAGCTCGAAGAAGGCGTAGCCGCCCACCGCGACGAGCAGCCCGCACACAATCTGGTCGGGATATTTCACGGGCGAAGTAGGCGGATCGGTCAGGATGAAGAAAGCAAAAAACAACACCGCCTGCAGATCCGGCGTCCGAAAGACTTCAGCAACCTGCCGGGGATTGCCCAGGAACGCGGTCACGGTGAACAAGATGTAGTAGCTCCCCAGAAACACGAGCACCAACGGCATCTTGTTGACGCGGTCGGCGATGAAGATGCCGGTTGCAAAGAGCAACGCGAGGGCGATCGGTGTGCTGATCCCGGGCAGGGCGCCCCACCAACTCTGGCCGGTGTTGAAGATGTAAAAGGTGGCGACGAGCGCCAGAGCCGCCGGATTGAACACGTTCGCCGAGCTGGTTCGAAAGACGTACTTGCTGAGGACGGCGATCGCCGACGTGCAGGCGGCGACGTACCAAGGTTCCTGCGGGCTCAGAATCATCGCGACGAGCAGACCGGTGAGCACAGCCCCGCTGGGAAACTCCCAGGTGTTTTCCCGCTTCCTGAGGATCGGCGCATCGATCAGCGCCGCGACCACGACCGCGCTAAGGAGGACCGGCCAGACCTGCCTGAGGCCTTCGCCCAGCGCGGCCAAGGCCGTCAGAGCCGCCAGCACCACGGTGAGGAGGCCTTTCGGCGTCCGCAAGAACCGGCGAACCGCCGCAAACCGCCGCGGCCGCCCTTTCCCTGCCAAGGTCGTAGTCACTGCGCATACCTCGCGTCGCAAACCGCTCCAATGCCGGCGACAGAATCAGCCCGTCCACGCCCAGACGATCGAACAGCATGATGCCGCCGGCTGGCCCGAGGACAAATGCCGCCGTTGCCACCGCGTCGGCGAGCATCGCGGTAGGCGCGACGACGGTCACACTTGCGACGCCGTTGACCGAGGTACCCGTGCGAGGATCCAGGATGTGATGGCCGCCCTCCCCGCCGGCGCACTTGCGCAGGTAATCGCCCGACGTGCAGACAGCCCTGTTCGACACCCGGATGGAATCGATCAACTCATCGTCGCGGCGCGGATGGCGGATTCCGACCGACCACGGCGTGCCGTCCGGTCGAACCCCTCCAAGGTACAGATCGCCGCCCGCGTCGACCGCGTAGCTCCCGCACGGCTGCAGCTCGCGCGCCGCCATGTCGATCGCGAGTCCCTTGGCGACCGCTCCGAGATCGAGCACCAACGGGCGAAGGAGCGTAATCGCCCGCCGGCCTGGATCGAGCCTAACGTCGCGATAGCTGACCGGGCCCAGCGGCGCGACACCGGTTCGAACGGCCTGCCTCGTGCGGTAGTCCTGGTTGAAACCATTCCGCTCCATCTGGACACCGACGGTTGGATCGAAGGCGCCGGCGGTCTCCTCCGCCACGGCCAGGGCGAACCGCACCGCTTCATAGAGGATCGCGCTGACTGGAACAGAGACGCCGATCTCGGCAGTGAGCCGCATCAGCTCGCTTCGGCCGTCGAATCGGCTGCAGCATTCCTCGATTCGATGAAACCAGTCAAACGCGCGCTCCACACGTTCCTCGGTGTCGACGATGTACGGCTGAGCCGCGCGGTCGCCGCTGACCTCAATCGTGACGAAGGTGCCCATCAGCACAGCGGTGCGGCGGTAACTGTTCTGGCTCATCTCGCCTTGGACAGCGCGTCGACGACTGCGTCGGCGAAGGCGTCGGAGCTCTCGGTGGCGCCCGACACGTAATCCACATCGGCGCTCTGGCGGTCGACAACTTGCGGTGGCAGCTTCTCGATCCACGAGCACGAATAGCGCGTCAAGCATTGGGTCACGCCGGCGGCAATGAGTTTGCCCTTTTCCACGATGACCGTCGCCTGAATATCACCGTGGCGGCAGTAGCCCCAGCCGGAAAAGGTTCCATCCTTATAGTGAACCTCTGATGCGGGCGCCTGCGCCTCAGGGGCGCCGGATTCTGGAGGGCCTGGTGGGCTGAGTGGCGGCGCGGCGGGGAGGGAGACCGCCGCAGCAGTGGTTTGCGCGTTCGTCTGTTCAGGAGTTTGGGCGGCGGTTTGGAGCGAAGGTTGCGCCGGAGTTTGCACCGGGGGTTGCGCAACGGGTTCTGCGGACGTTCGTGCGGCCGGCCGCGGCGCACTCGACGGCTGGGCCCCCTGGGCAACGAGCGTCGAAGGTTGCGGGGAGAGTGCCGCGGGTGCCGGCGGCGCGCTCGAAACAGGCGCCGGAGACAAAGCGGCCGTTGACGGCGATGGGCGGAGGTTTTCTCCGATGGGTCGCCGCAGGGTAGGCGGCGCCGCGAACCGATCGGCGGCGGACCTTGTGCGCAGATAGCCCGCCGCATAGACGGTGAGGATCGCGGCGGAGCTCAAGGCCACCAGATTGTTCCCGATTTTCCTGCCGGACCCGCTTCCCCGCTCTTTCATTTTCCAAAGAGTCTACTCGAACCTACCGCAGAGCCAACTGGATCCTCGGCAAAGATCATGGAGAAGGGAGATAGAGCCGGTACCCGACCCACGGTTCGGTCAGGAGATACTCGGGGCTGGACGGCTTGGCTTCGATCTTCTTGCGCAGCTGGTTGACGAATACCCGCAGGTAGTCGACCTGGTTGCCGTAATCGGGGCCCCAGACGGCCTGCAGCAGCTCGCGATGCGACACCACTTTATTGGCGTGCGCGGCGAGATACCGCAGCAGCTCGAACTCCTTGGGCGTGAGGCGCACGTGCCGGCCTTTGGCGTTGACCTGGCGGGCATCGAAATCGACCTCGACCGAGCCGATCATCAGGCGTCCGGTCGGGCCCTGAGTCGAGGGCGCGCGCCGCAAGGCGGCGCGAATACGCGCGAGAAGCTCGGGAGGATTGAACGGCTTGGTCACATAGTCATCGGCGCCCGCGTCGAGCGCCTCGATCTTGTCGGTCTCGGTGTCTCGAACCGTCAGCATGATCACGGCCACATCCGACTGTCCGCGAATGGCACGGCACGTCTCGAGTCCACTCGTTCCGGGCATGTTCATATCGAGCAAGACGAGATCGAATCGGTGCTCGCGGAGCTTCTCCAGCGCCGCCTCGCCATCCTTGACGTCGTCGACTTCATAGCCGTGGCCCGTCAACGTGACACGCATCACCCGTCGAATCTGCGGGTCATCATCGACCACGAGGATCCGTCCAGCGCTCATGATCTCGGTTCTCCGTGCGGGAGCGACAAGGTAAATGTTGTTCCCGTATCCGGCGCGGTCGCGACCGTCAAGGCTCCACCGTGGGCGGCAGCGATTTGCTGAACAATGGCAAGACCGATGCCGATGCCCGGAACGTCGCGCGCCAGCGCGCCGCGGTAGAAGCGCTCGAAAATCCGTCTCTGATCCTGTTCCGGAATCGTCGACCCGGAATTGCGCACGGCGATGTCCACGGTGTCGTTCGTTCGTGCGTGGATTTCGATGGTGGATGTTGGCGGCGAATATTTCAACGCATTGTCGAGCAACTGACGAAGCGCGAGCGAGAGGAGCTCGCGATCGGCATCGACCGCCAGGGTCGGAGGCACTTGCGTGAGGACTTCGCGACCGTCGAGGCGCCTCTCCAGCTTCCGCAATGCGGCCACCACGATGTCAGCCAGATTATGACGGTCGCGATGAACAGTGAAGTTCCCGGCGTCGATCCGCAACATATGGACCGCATCTGTCACGAGCCCCTGGAATCGATCCACGTCTTCGTCAATGATGGCCACCAGCTCGCGGTCATGGGCGCTTGTCGAAGGGCTCGCCAGGAGATCGCTTGCCGCCGCCTTCATCGAGGTGAGGGGCGTTTTGAACTCATGCGCGAGCGCATCGAGGACCGTGGCGCGTAATTCAGCGCTTTCCCGCGCGGCCTCGGTGCTCGCCGCCGTCTCCTGACCACGCGCTCTTTCCAGTCCAATCGCCACCAGGTTCGCGATCGACTGTAGCACTGTGTCGCTCACCGCCGGATGGAGCATGGCCAGACTGGCGATGGGCGCGCCGCCAAGCTGGATCGCGGTGATCACCATGCCTGACGGATCGCGGAGCGACATTGCGTGACGAGCCACGTCACGAAGCTTCTGCTCGACCGCCGGCAGCTCCCGCGACCCGGCCCACGAGACCGTGCCGGTGCGATGATCGTAGATCGCCACCGCCTCGAGCTCGAAGATGGCCGCAACATGGCGCGCGATGGCTCCGGTGATCGAGGCGCCGCCCGGCGACAGCAACAGTGCGCGGCTGAGCGCATACAGCCGCTCCAGGTCGCCTTTCCTCGCCGCCGCGTCTATTTCGCGCTGCCGCGCCCGCCCGGAGAGCTGGCTGGCGACGATCGCCGTCGCCAGGAACGCGATGAACGCGACCAGATTCTGCGGATCGGCGATGGTGAACGTGCCGATCGGCGGGAGGAAAAAGAAATTGAAGCACAGGACCGCTGCGAGCGAACCGGCCGTCGCTTCGATGATGCCCCATCCCGTGGCGATCAGAAGAATCGCAACCAGATAGCTGAGCGCCACGGTCGTCGGATTGACCGGGAGGAATTGCGTATAAAGAAAGGTGATGAGACCGACGACGCCAATCGAGGCAGCGATCCGAATCAAGACAAAGGCGCGGCGCACCTGACATGAAGGCTATCACGAGGCCGCCGGCGCCGTACGTCCGGTCAGCGTGGTTGAACGGTCCTGCCGTTGGACGATTTCTGCTCGGCCGACCCACCTTCCGAGGGCAGCGCGAACCGGTAGCCGACCCACGGTTCCGTCAACAAGAGGACCGGCTTCGACGGATGGAATTCGATCTTCTTCCGCAACTGGTTGACGACCACTCGAAGCATATCGACTTCATCTCCGTAGTCGGGCCCCCAGACTCCTTGAAGCAGCTCCCGGTGTGACAGCACGCGATTCGGATGAATGATCAAGTAGCGCAACAGGTCGAATTCGCGCGGCGTGAGGTGCATGCGGCGTCCCTTGTTCTTGACTTCGCGGGTGTCGAAATCGATCTCGACGGCCCCTACGGCGAGCCGGCCTGTCGCGGGCGCCAGCATGCTGGGCGTACGGCGCAGCGCCGCACGAATGCGCGCGGACAATTCCGATGTCTTGAACGGCTTCGTCACATAATCATCCGCGCCGGCATCAAGAGCCGCCACCTTGTCGCCTTCCTCATCTCGAACGGTCAGCATGACAATGGCGATCTCGGACTGTTCTCGGATCAATCGGCACGTCTCGAGACCGTCCATGCCCGGCATGCTGACGTCGAGCAGGACGAGATCGAATCGCTCCTCGCGGAGTTTCTGCAGCGCAGCGTCGCCGCTCTTGACATCGTCCACTTCATAACCCTGGCCGGTCAACGCCACGCGCATGACCCGCCGGATTTGCGGGTCATCATCAACAACCAGGATTCGTCCGACGCTCATTCATTCGTTATAGGCTGCTTACGAAGTCGCGTCGAGCACAAATCGCAGCGATCATGGAATCCTGATCGCTTCCACATGACTTCATAATGATCTTGTGGCTTCCATATAGCTTCGTAATGTCGGCCCTCCAACAATCGCAATGTCCGGTCCACGACTTCCTAATGGGGCGATGAGTACAGTCGCTATCGCGATACCAGGACGTTCGTGGAGGAGACATGCGGCGTTTCGTACGGGGGCTGTTTCTTGGACTTCTTATCGGGTTCGTGGTCACGCCATGTACGTTTGCGCAGACGGCTTACACCTGGCAGGAGATTCGCGCCAAGTTCGAGGCCATCAATCCAAGCTTGCAGGCGGATCAGGTCGGGATTGACGAATCCAGGGCGAACGAGATCACCGCGTTCCTGCGACCGAATCCGCAGCTCTCGATGACGGCGGATCAGATTGGCCACAACGAGCAAGGGAAGCCCTTCGCCGACACGATCGCGGTGTTCTCGGTCGGGTACCTGCATGAGCGGCAGCACAAGCGCGAACTGCGCCAGGAAAGCGCGCAGAAGGCGACCGCGATCGCGATCTCGGGACACGCGGACCTGGATCGGACGCTCGTTTTCACGCTTCGGGGGGCCTTTGTTCAAGTCGTGGCGGCAAAGGCCGCTCTCACTCTCGCCCGCGACAACCTGCAGTTTTACGACCAGCTCCTGACGATCAGCCGGGATCGGCTCCGAACGGGAGACATCGCGCAGATCGATATGGATCGCCTCGCACTGCAACGCGTACAGCTCGAGGCGGCCGAGCAGACGGCCTACGTGAACCTGCGGACAGCGAAGATCCAGCTGCTGATGCTCCTGAACGATCGAACGCCGATTGACCAGTTCGACGTCGACGGACCGTTCAACTTTGCCGACGTGGCGCCGACGCTCGACGACCTGCGCCAGATGGCGCTCGCCACGCGGCCGGATCTGCGCGAGGCGGTGCAAGCGCTGGACAAGGCTCAAACCGACCACCGGCTCGCGATCGCGAATGGCTCGACCGATCCGTTCTTCACGGTCGATACCGGGCTTCCGGTCCTCTCGCAGATTGCGCAGAGCTACACCGTCCCGCTGTACGAGTATTCCGGCCTCAACATGACCATCCCGCTGCGCATCTTCGACCGCAATCAAGGGGAAAAAATCCGCACGCAGCTCGATATCATCCGCAACCAGCGCCTGACCGATGCGGCACGGGCGCAAGTGTTCAACGACGTCGACTCGGCGTACACCACGCTGGTCAGCACCGTGGTGCTCCTGAAACCGTACAGGGACCAGTATCTCGCGCAGTCGATTCGCGTACGCGACACCATCACATATTCCTATCAGCGCGGGGGTGCGTCGCTCCTGGACTTTCTGCAAGCCCAGCAAGACTATCGATCGGTCCAGCTCGCCTACGTCAGCCTCGTGGGCGCGTACCTGGCCGCCGCCGCGCAGCTCAACCTGGCCGTCGGACAAGAGGTAATCCCATGAAGCGCACGAACGTCGTATACGCGAGCTCTGTTCTGCTATGCGGTCTGCTGCTCGGTGGATGCAGCATTCTGCGGGGCCAAACCAACGCGCAAAACGCGGGCGCGCCCGTCGGGGCCCCTCCGCCGCCCAATGTGGTCCCCGTTACGGACGCCAGCCTGTTCACCGTCGACCACCCGGAGCAATTCCCGCTCGCGGCGGCCACCGCGCACTCCACGAGCTCCGAGCTGGTCGTCACGGGGACCGTCACACCCGACGTGTCCCGCAGCGTCCCCGTGGTCTCGCTCGCGTCCGGACGCGTGATGGCGATTCACGCGCGACTCGGCGACACGGTGCAAAAGGGCCAGTTGCTGCTCACGATTCGAAGCGACGACGTCGCGGGCGGCTATGCCAACTACAGAAAGGCGCTGGCGGACGAGATTCTCGCCCGGGCGCAACTGGCGCGCTCCCAGGATCTGTACAACCACGGCGCCATCCCCCAGACCGCCCTGGAAATTGCGCAAGACACGGAAGACAAGGCCAAGGTGGATGTGGAGACCACGGCCGAGCATCTCCGGTTGATCGGCAACAACCCCGATGCACCGGCTGCCATGGTGGATATCTTCGCGCCGGCCTCGGGAGTGATCACCGATCAGCAGGTCACCAATGCATCGGCGGTGCAGGCATTCAGCGCTCCGAGCCCGTTCACGATTTCCGACCTCTCGTCCGTCTGGGTGGTCTGCGACGTCTACGAGAACGACCTGCCGAATGTCCGGATCGGCGATACCGCGGCCATCAGCCTGAATGCCTTTCCCGATCGCATGTTCAACGGCAGGGTGAGCAACATCGGCGCGGTTCTCGATCCAAATATCCGTACGGCCAAAGTCCGGATTGAAATTCAGAACCCGGGAATCATGCGGCTGGGCATGTTCGTCAGGGCCACCTTCCGCGGCCAGACCAATGAAATGCACACCATTGTCCCGGCGTCGGCGGTCCTTCACATGCACGATCGCGATTTTCTCTACATTCCCGCGCCGGGCAACCGGTTTCGCCGCGTGGAGGTCATCAGTGGAGACCTGCTGCAGGACAACGTGAGCCAGCAGGAGATCAAGTCGGGACTCGCGCCGGGACAGCAGGTGGTCACCAACGCCCTGGTCCTGGACCATGTGCTCGCCCAGTAACTGACGGCGCAATAGGAGACGAGACATGATTCGCGCTCTTGTAGACTTTGCGCTCAACAACAAGTTCGTCGTACTGGCCGTTGCCGTCCTGCTGCTCCTCTGGGGGGCGGTGTCGTTTCACACCCTGCCGGTGGAAGCCTATCCCGACATCGCCGACAACTATGTGACGGTCATTACTCAGTGGCCGGGACGTTCGGCCGAAGAGGTGGAACAGCAGGTCACGATCCCGATCGAAGTTCAAATGGCCGGCATGCCACACATGACCTACCTGCGCTCCGAGTCGATTTTCGGCCTGTCGTTCGTGATCATGATCTTCGACGACAGTTCGGTCAACGATTGGAACCGGCAGAAGGTCCTGGAACGCCTCACACAGGTGACGCTCCCGGCAGGCCAAAACCTTCAGCCCCAAATCGGCACCGACTGGAGCACGACGGGTCAGATTTACTGGTACACGCTGAGAAGCACGAATCCCCGGTACGACCTGATGGAATTGAGGTCCCTCGAGGATTGGTTTCTCCTGAAGCAGTTCAAGTCCGTTCCCAACGTAGTGGATGTTTCGGACTTCGGGGGCACGGTGCGGGAGTACCAGGTTCGCGTAGACCCGGGCAGGCTCGTGGCGTACGGACTCAGCATCGGTCAGGTGGAGCAGCAACTCGCGAGCAACAACATCAATGCCGGTGGCAGCTTTGTCGAAGTGGGCCTCCAGCAGATGAACGTTCGCGCGCTCGGGCTCTTCAGCACCGTACACGACATCGAGCAGACCGTCTTGAAAACCCAAACCGGGACCGCCCTTCGGGTCAAGGACATCGCCGACGTGGTCCAGGGCCCCAAGATCCGGCTGGGCCACATGGCCCGGGCCAACCACATGGAGGATGGGCGCATCATCGACGAGCCCGACGTCATCCAGGGCGCGGTGCTGATGCGCAAAGGCGCCGAGGAGCAGCCGACGCTCGATGCCATTCACAGGAAAGTCGACGAGCTCAACCACGGACTACTGCCCCCGGGCGTGAAAGTCGTGCCGATGCTGGATCGCAGCGACCTGCTGCATTTCACCCTGCACACGGTGCTGCACAACCTGACCGAAGGGATGATTCTGGTCAGCATTGTGCTCTTCCTGTTTCTCCTCAATGCCCGTGCCGCGCTGATCGTCGCGCTCACGATTCCGTTCTCGCTGCTCTTTGCCTCGATCTGGCTGAACGTGAGCCACATTCCAGCGAATCTTCTCTCGCTCGGTGCGCTGGATTTCGGCATGGTCGTCGACGGCGCCGTCGTCATGGTCGAGAACATCGTCCGCCACTTGAGCCGACGCCGGGAGGCGGGGCAGACCATCGCGATGCAGATCCGCGAGGCGGCACACGAGGTGCAGCGCCCGGTGTTCTACGCCATCGCCATCATCATCACCGCCTATCTGCCGATCTTCACGTTGCAGCGCGTGGAGGGCCGCTTGTTCAGGCCGATGGCCTGGACGGTTGCCTTCGCATTACTGGGCGCCATGACGTTTTCGATTCTCATCGCCCCCGTGCTGGCCGCCACATTCTTCCGTAATGGAATCGTGGAGCGGCGCAACCGGGTGATGGAAAACCTGACGGAGATGTATCGCCGGCGGCTGCGCTGGGCCGTCGATCATCGCTGGATGGTTGCGTCCGTGGGAGTCGCTGCCCTGGCTGGAACGCTCTATCTGGGCTTCAGCGGCGTCATTGGAGCGGAGTTCCTGCCGCATCTGGATGAAGGCGCCATCTGGGCGCGCGGCACGCTGGCGAACAGCACGAGCCTTTCGGAGGGCGAGAAATTCACCAACAACGCCCGGTATGTGTTCGCGTCGTTTCCGGAGGTGAAAACGGTCGTGTCGGAGGTCGGCCGGCCCGATGACGGAACCGACACCGGTGGATTCGGCAACACCGAGTATTTCGTCGACTTGAAGCCGCACGACCAATGGCGTTCGGAATTTCATAGAAACAAGGAGGAGTTGATCGCCGCCATGAACCGCGCGCTGGACAGGTACCCGGGGGCGATCTGGAATTTCTCGCAGCCAATCGAAGACAACGTCGGAGAGATGCTGACCGGCACCAAGGGTGCGCTTGCGCTCAAGATTTTCGGGGACGACTTGAAGATTCTCGAGGCGAAGGGCGAAGAGGTGACGGTGGCCATGGCGGGCATTCCCGGTCTAGAGGACGTCAAGCTGCTCCGCGACTTCGGCCAGCCCAATCTCGATCTGACGATCGACCGCCGCGAGGCGGCCCGTTTTGGAATCAACGTGGCGGACATCCAGGACGCGGTCCAGACGGCGGTTGGCGGGAACGCGGTGAGTCAAGTCCTGATCGGCGAGCAGCGATACGACGTGGTGGTGCGCTATCAGGAGCCCTATCGCAACACCCAGCAGGCCATCGCGAGAGTGCGCCTCCTCTCCCCCACCGGCGAGCGCGTGTCTCTGGCGCAGTTGACCAACGTCGAGGTCAAGGACGGCGCGTACGACATCTACCGGGAAGGCAACAGCCGCTATATCGCAGTGACCTTCAGCGTGAGAGGGCGGGACCTGGGGACCACAGTGGAGGAGGCGATCAAACGGATCAATGACAAAGTCAAGATGCCGCCGGGCTATCACGTCGGCTTCTCAGGCGAATACGAGAGTGAAAAGCGCGCTGAAGCGCGGTTGGCGGTCATCGTCCCGCTCACGCTCCTCGTCATTCTCATCATTCTCTACACGATGTTCCGCTCGTTCAAATGGTCGCTGCTGATTCTCTTGAACGTCGGCATGGCCCCGATCGGCGGTCTGCTGGCCCTCCTCATGACCGGAACGTACCTCAGCGTATCCTCCGGCGTCGGCATGCTGGCGCTCTTTGGCGTCTCGGTGCAGACCGGCGTCATCATGCTCGAGTACATCAACCAGCTCCGCGCCCGGGGCCGCACGATTACCGACGCCGCGGTCGAAGGCGCGGTCCTGAGGCTTCGTCCCATCATGATGACGATGCTGGTGGCCACGCTCGGGTTGCTGCCGGCGGCGCTCTCGCACGAGATCGGATCCGATTCGCAGCGGCCGTTCGCGATTGTCATTGTCGGCGGCCTGATTTCCGGTCTGCTGCTGAGCATTTTTCTGCTGCCCACGCTTTACGTCTGGATCGCGCGGGACGGCGATCAGCTTCCCGTGCCGGAAGGTGATTTCGGGGGCGAATGAGACGATGACGAATAGCCCGGCGCAGGCGGCGATCCGCCACCGCATTGAAGACATCGGCATCATCCCGTCGATTCGTACTCAAACGGCAGATGGGGCCCGCTTTGCCGCGGAAACCGTCGCTGGAGCGGGGATTCCCATCGTAGAAATCACGATGACCGTTCCCGACGCACTCCGCGTCGTCTCCGAGCTCCGGCGCCGGATCCCAAACCTGATTGTCGGTGTCGATTCGTCCTGGGAGCTCGAGAGCGCGCGGCGAGCGGTCGATGCCGGCGCGATGTTCGTGACGAGCCCCGGGCTCGATTCACGGAGCATCCTGGAATTTGTGCTCCAGAAGGACATCGTCGTAATCCCAGGCGCGCTGACGCCCTCTGAAGTCAGCACGGCGTGGCTGGCGGGCGCTGACTTCGTCAAGGTGTTCCCCTGTTTCTCGAATGGGGGCCCTCGATACATTCGATCGCTGCGAGCGCCGTTTCCAGAGATTCCGCTCGTTGCGTCGGGCGGCGTCAACCAGGTCAACGCCGGAGATTTCATCGCAGGCGGGGCGATCGCGCTTGGCATCGGGACGGAGCTCCTTCCCAAGGAGGCCGTCGAGTCGCGCAACAACGGTTGGATTGCAGAGCTCGCGCGGCGGTTTCTGAAGATCGTCAAAGAGGCCCGCGCGTCAGCAGACCGGTCGATCAACATCCCAGGCGGGACATAGCGCACGCTCACACGCTCACAGGAGCAAGAACACATGGCCCTTCTCGCGCAGCTACTGATCGCAGGCTTCTTCGCCGGGGCGCACTTCAGCGCGCTCGGTAATCGTCCCGATCCGAACTATCAAGAACTGATCGCACAGTGCCGGCGCGAGACGACGCAGGCGAGCGTGCAGCGCGTGTATCACGACATCCACGATGTCGCGGCCACCGAAGCGATCTGCGGTGTGCGCAACCTGAAGGTGAACAAGAACAAGATTGTCGCGTTTGAAATGCCGGTGACGATCGTCAACCCCTGACCGGCATGGCCTCCACGCCTCCATCTTTCAACGCCCAAGAGAGCGTCGGCTGAAAGATCGTCAGCACATCCGCTGGTGCTGGTCGCATGAGGCCGCTAAGACTATCGTCACGACTTCCAAACGATTTTCGAATGTACCAGCCACCACTTTCTAATGGCCTTGTCGCTACAGTGTCATGCGGAGGTGATCATCATGTTGAAAAAGCTCTCATTCGGATTCTTCATCGTCGGACTGTGCGGATTGTGGCTGGCCGGACCCGTCAGGGCCGCAGACTCGCGCCTGGTCGGCACCGTAGCAACCTTGTCGGCGACCTCGATGGACGTCTCGGCGGACCGTGGGAACGTCACGGTGACGCTGTCACCGAAGACCCAGTATCGGCGCTGGGACCGCGGATTGTCGTGGCCGCAAAAAGTGGCGCAATGGGAGATGCCGACCCTGAGCTCGCGCTCCCTGAAACTCGGCGCCACGGTGCGCGTCGAGATGATGCGCGATCAGCCGTCGACCGCAAAGATCGTGGAAATCAGATGACCTGCTCGTTGACCTGTTCGTGGTGATTGAATCGCGGGGTTGGCACTCACACACAAAGAGGATAAATCATGCTCAGACACGTCATCGCAACGCTCGCCGGTATGGGACTGCTCGCGATAGCCCACCCCGCGCACGCTCAGGCAGCCGGCACTCCCAGAGGCCCGAGCGAAGGAATCATCTTGGCAGATGCGGCGGCCGAAGTGGCGCCTCGCAGCGGCATCGTGGGCACGGTGCACGATCCTTCGGGTGCACCCGTGACGGGAGCCGATCTGACGATCAGGAACCTGGCCGGCGATCAGGCTCAAAGGAGAACGTCCGATGCCTCGGGCGCGTTCAACGTCCAGAATCTGAGTCCAGGTTTCTATCAGGTCGTGGCGTTCAAGGCCGGGTTTGGTGAAGCGACCACCACGCTCGTCTTGGTTGCGCACCAGCAGCTGCACGCGGATCTGCGTCTGACGGCTGCCATACCAACCGCCGTGGCTGAAGCTCCCGCGACGCCTGCCGTCACGATGACGCCCAGTGCCCTCGAAACGCTGGAAACACACATCGAGCGACTCGAGGCCGAGCTCGCCGCATTGAAGACAAGCGTTGGCGAGCGAGCGGCCGCCGAGCAGGCCCCCCCGGCTGCTCCCGCCACTCCAGCAGTCGACACGCAGACCCCATTCGCGTACGGCGACTTCACCTGGCTCAACGGCTCGCCGCGCAACAAGAAAGTCGCGCTGGACACGCCATTCTTCACGCCGGAAGTGAGGTTCGACACGCACTTCATGCAAAGCCTGAATCACCCGATCGACCACACGCTGGGCGGCTCGACCGAGAGCTTCCGGTCCGGCGAAGTCCAGGAGGAGCAGGTCAGCGTCGGCGGTGACTTTCACATGGACAACGTTCGCGGCCGGATTCTGACGATGTACGGACTCTTCGCCACGACGACGCCGCGCAACGACGCCAGCCCGGGAGTCGGTCAGTGGGACCTTCGTAATGCGTATCGATACGTCTCTGAAGCGTACGGCGGATACCACTTCAACGTGCAGCACGGCATCAACGTCGACGCGGGCATCTTCGTGTCCTACATCGGCCTGTTCAGTTACTACAATTTCGACAACTGGACCTATCAGCCATCATACGTATCGTCCAACACGCCGTGGTTTTTCAACGGCCTCCGCGTCCAGTGGTTCCCTACCAACAAGCTCAAGATCGAGCCCTGGCTCATCAACGGATGGCAATCCTACGGCAGGCCCAATGGCCGCCTGGGTTTTGGAGGACAGATCCTGTGGCAGCCCACCGAGTCGCTCAAACTCGTCTTCAACAACTACACCAACGGCGCGGACGCCGTCGGTTTCCCCACGCGCAAACGCGTGCATACTGACGACAGCATCGAGGTGAGGTACTACAACAGCCCGGACAGCACCGGTCTCTCCAAGATGGCGTTCTCCTTTACGGCTGACGCGGGATGCGAGTACGGCGGCGGGGTCACGTGCAACGGCGGCAGCGGCGGGCCGAAGCAGCAGTTTCTCGGATGGATGCTCTACGACCGCCTCTGGTTCCACAAGGATCTCTTTGCGGTGACCCTCGGCGGAGGCAAGATGACCAATCCAGGACGCTATCTGACGCTGCTTCCGCCCATCAACGGAGCGGATGCCTTCACCGGGTCGCCGTATTTCACCGCGAATCCCGGGGACCAGGCTCATCAATGGGACGCCACCTTGACGTTCCAGTACATGCCCAAGGACTTCATCACCTTCTGGGGGGAGGGTGGATATCGCAAATCCGACA
>DASZHO010000101.1:0-2510 GCA_035937795.1 Vicinamibacterales bacterium
GCGCTCGCGGGTGCGCAGCTTGCGCCGTGGCTGAAATTCGTCAGCGCCGCGGACCTCGAAAACGCCTTCGTGGAGACGTCGGCCGGGAAAGTCCGGGGTGTCGTCGTGGACGGCATGAAGGTGTTCAGGGGTATTCCGTACGGGGCATCAACCAGCGGAAAGAATCGCTTTATGCCGCCCCTCAGGCCCGCCGCATGGACCGGTACGCGCGACGCGCTCGCCTTCGGCCCCACTGCACCGCAGACTGCGGCCAACTCCGGAACGACGGCGGCCGGATCGCCAATTCAGCAGAGCGAAGACTGTCTCGTGCTCAACGTCTATACGCCCGGCTTGAGCGATGGGCGCAAACGCCCGGTGATGGTGTGGCTGCACGGCGGCGGATTTTCAAGCGGCTCCGGCTCCGGCCGCATTCTCGATGGCACCGCCCTCGCGCACGCGCGCGACGTTGTCGTCGTGACCATCAATCATCGGCTCAACGTGTTCGGGTACACGTATCTCGGCGATGCGATGGGACCCGACTTCGCGCCTTCAAGCAGCGTGGGCCTGCTCGACATCGTCGCCTCGCTCGAGTGGGTGCGCGACAATATCGTTGGCTTCGGCGGCGATCCAAATCTCGTCACGATCTTCGGTCAGTCGGGAGGCGGTCGAAAAGTCGCCACGTTGATGTCGATGCCCGGTGCGAAGGGGCTGTTTCATCGCGCCGTTATTGAGAGCGGGGCTGTGTTGCGTTTGACGACGCACGAAGATGGCGTGCGTTACACGGATCTTCTGCTCGGCGAGCTGGGATTGAAGGCGGGGCAGGCGCGAGAGCTTCAGAGCCTGCCGATGGCGCGGCTGCTCGAGGCGAACGACGCCGTGCAGAAGAAGATCACATTGCGTGAGCCAGGCGGAAGCCCGAACTCGCCGATGGTGGACGGCAAGGTGATCCCAGGCCATCCATGGGATCCCAAGGGGCCCGCGCTGTCGGCGAACGTTCCCTTGCTCATCGGCTACGCGCGCACCGAGGAGACGCTCTACGACCGGCCGACGCCCGAGAAGCTGGCGCTCGACGACGCCGGGCTGCGGGAACGCGCCTCGAAACGACTCGGTGGTGATCCCACGCGCGCCATTGAGGCGTTCCGTAAAGCGCATCCAGAGGCCACGCCGTGGGATCTGTGGATTCTCATGGCGACCGATCATCCGCGAGGCACGTACGCGCGCGAGCTCGCGAAGCGGAAGGCTGATCAGCGCGCGGCGCCGGTATTCATGTACCGATACGACTGGGAAACACCCGAAGGCGGCGGGCACATGCGGTCGCCGCACACCATCGAAATTCAGTTCGTGTTCAACAACATCAAGATCGCCGGGCCGCTCATCTCGAAGATGCCCGAAGCGTACACGCTGGCCGATAGAACCAGCGACGCGTGGGCGGCCTTTGCGCGCACCGGCGATCCCAATACGCCGAAGCTGCCGAAGTGGCCGGCCTACTCCGCAACCACCCGCGACACGATGCTGTTCAACAACGAGTGCCGGGTGGAGTCCGATCCCGATCGCGGACCGCGTCTCGCAATGGAGCAAATCCTGAAGCTCTCGTAGCAAACCACGAACGAGAACCGGGCGTTCTAGACGATCTCGATGCTGAAGATATAACCGCTGTGCGGGCTCTCCAAGCCCTTCCAGCCCGGGTGGATGCCGGCATCGCAGCTGATGAGGTGTCCCTCGTGCCACACAAGCCCGTGCGGATCGCACGAACCGGGTGCAAAATCTACGGTCATCAAGAGCTGGCCGGTCTTGCCGTCATACTTGTTCAGGCCGGCTTTCCCCTCGGCGTAGCTGGTGCTGTTGTTCCCGGTCACGACCCAGATACTGCCCTCGTTGTCGAACGCCACGTCGTGGAGGCGAGGCTTCTCCTCCGAGCTCACGCGGATCAGGATTTCGGGAACCCACGTGGTTGGATCGACACACAGGATGCCGCCTAGACGTAAGGCGGCAATCCAAAGCTTGCCGTTGTGCCACTTCACTCCATGGCAGCCACCGCCGTTGCCGTCGATGCTGAGCGGAATCTGGCGGTGGCTGATTTGCTTGGAGTTGATGTCGACCTGAAAGATGCCAAATGGGTCGGCGTTCGCGCCCATCCACACGTAGCCGCCCCCGTACGCCATGCCGGAGGTATTGCGCGAATGGGTGTGGACCGTGTTGAGCAGTTTGCCGTTCCAATCGACCAGCCACGCCACCTCATCGCGGTCTGGGTCCAGGGGCAGGTTATACGTCTGCGCATTTTGGGGAGTCACCTTCTGCTGCCCGATCCACAAGCCTCCCGGTCCGTCGGTCATCACCGCAAGCGCGTTGGGATAGACGCCCGGCGATTTGAACATCCTGGTCGTCTTCGCCAATCGGGCCGGCGTGGCGCCGCGACCCCTGCCGCCACCGCCGCGGCCTGCGCCATCTGGCGCCGCACTACCTTGCTGCGCCCGCACAATCGCCGTCGACGTGATGTGCAGTCCGAGACCGGCCGCCAGGAACTCTCGTCG
>DASZHO010000102.1:0-90121 GCA_035937795.1 Vicinamibacterales bacterium
GATTGCTTGGAATAAACGGCTCAATCCTCGCCCATTGCCCGTCGCTAAACCAAAACAAGTTCGCCCGCATCTGTTGGCCCCCCGATTCGGTTGACCAACCCGTTGAATCTCAACATGGTTAATTGGGTCTTAACCCTAGAACACCTGAGATGGGAAAGCCGGACCCTCAGAACTTTAGAACCCTAAAGCCTTCTTCAGAGCTATACTCAGTTTTGTCGTGCGCCTGTCCGACCGTTTCTGTGCAGTGCCGATCGAGCTGAAGCCACAGCCACAGCCTCTTTCCCCACACTCCACACTGAATCATCCCAGGTGATAACGACCGGCGCGGACCGTCCGGTCCGCCCGGGCCATTTCGTTTGTGGCCCGCGAAAGAAGAGATCGGGAGCCGTTTTCAATCGCGACGCTGGCGAAAACGGCTCCCGATCTCTTTTTCTCCGGGCCGAGGAGTCAGTCGTTATGGGTCGCAAGCTCTACGTGGGCAACCTTCCGTACCAAACTGGCGAAGCCGAGCTCACCGAGCTCTTCAGCCGCGCGGGCACCGTGGAAAGCGCACGCATCATGCGCGACATGGCCACGGGCCGGGCGCGTGGCTTTGGCTTCGTCGAGATGGCGACAGACGAAGAAGCGCAGCGCGCCATCACCGAGCTGAACGAGTTCAAGATGGAAGGCCGCGCGCTGGTCGTCAACGAAGCGCGGCCCAAGCCGATGGGCGGAGGGGGTGGCGGAGGGGGCTTCGGCGGCGACCGCGGCGGACGTGGCGGCGGCGGGGGCAATCGACGCGAGCCAAGATGGTGAACGATGGCCCTCGAGAAGTACCGCGAGAAGCGAAACTTCAGGACCACACCCGAGCCTTCGGGCTCGGGTGAAACGACCCGCAACGCGGCGGCCAAGAAATCGGGCCTCTTCTTCTGCGTTCAGAAACATCTCGCGAGCCACCTCCACTACGATTTCCGGCTCGAGCACAACGGCGTGCTGCTGTCGTGGGCGGTGCCGAAGGGCCCGTCGCTCGACCCATCGGTGCGCCGGCTCGCGATGCACGTCGAAGATCATCCGATCGAGTATGGAGATTTCGAGGGCGTCATTCCCGAAGGCTATGGCGCGGGTATCGTCATGCTGTGGGACCGCGGAACGTGGAAGCCCGAAGCCGATGATGTCGATGCGGCGTTGAAGAAGGGCGACCTGAAGTTTTCGCTCGACGGCGTGAAACTGAAGGGGTCGTGGGTGCTCGTGCGCACGAAGGGACCTGCTTACGGGGCGGGACGAAGCTGGCTGCTGATCAAGCATCGGGACGACTGGTCCGGCGCGATCGACATCACCGAATTTGCGCCGCACAGCGTGAAAAGCGGCGGCGACCTCGAAGATATTCTTGCCGCCGACACGCCGGCGATATGGACATCGAACCGGCCGGCGAAGGGCGGCGCCACCGGCGCGATGCTCTCGGAGATTATCGAGAAAGCCGCCGCGCTGAAGGCCCAAGGCGGCAAGAAACCGGCCGCTCGTCAGGGCAAAGGGCCACGGGCGCCTCGCAAGAAGCCAGGCGTCCGGACGCCGGGACTGAGGGCCCGGGGCACGACGCGACGCTGATCAGAGCAGCCGTTTTCCGAGCGCCAGCCAGACCGCGGCGGCCAGGCGGCGACGGCCGTGGCGCGCGATTTCATCCTGCCAGAAATCGCCTTCGATCAATTCGCAATCATCGGGCAACGAGCCGAGCTCGAGAGGCCGCTTGTGCTCGGCGGCATATCTTCTCAGCACCTCGGCGGACGGCGCCGCCACGTTGTGAATCAGGACATCGATGGGCCGCCCGATCGCCTCCGAAATCTGCCGGACGCCCTCTCCGGCCGTGAAGCCGTTCATGCCGCTGCCTTCGGTCAAGAGATTTCCAATCAGCACGACAGGGCCATTGACGGCCTGGAGGGCTTCCGGGACACCGTCCACCAGAAAGATCGGCATCAGGCTCGTGTAAAAACTGCCGGGCCCGATCAGCACCGCGTCGAATTCTCTGATGGCCACATCGACCGCCGGGTGGATCCTCACCGACGGCTCGAGCCAGGTGCGCTTCACAAACTGTCCAAGGGTTTGTCCGCGGTCGACCTCGACTTCGCCACGCGTCTGCGCGCCGTTGCTGTATTCGGCGCACACGCTCGAGGACTCGACCGTGACGGGCCACACGTGACCGGTGCAACCGAGCAACGAACGCAGCCCGTCGACGGCGGCGAGAAAGTCTCCACTGTAGCGCTCCATCATCGACAGCAGCAGATTACCGCCGGTGTGGCCGGCCAGCTTCGAGTCGATGGACGGCAGACGCGAGAGCAGCACGCGCCGGGATTCGGCTTCGTTGCGCGCCAGCGCCAACGCACATTTCAGGACGTCGCCGGGCGGCAGCACCCCGAGCTCGTCTCGCAGCTGCCCGGAACTGCCGCCGCTGTCGAACATCGTGACGATGGCGTTGAGGCGGAGCCAGGGATTTCCCTTGAGACCGCCGAGCAGGCTGGGGAGACCGGTCCCTCCGCCAAAGCAGCCAATATTGAGCTGGCGCAAGCGCATTGGTATGCATTCTACTGAAAACCGGCAGAACCACTAGAATGCTGGTATGACCGCGACAGACACTCTGGCGGCGCAACTTCGCGACGTATTCGGCGATCGTCTCAGGATGGTTGCGGCCTTCGGTCACGCGGCTCACACCGTGGTGATTGCCGACACTCTCACGCTGTCCGATCTCGACACATGCGCGTCGTTCTGCCCGGGCTGGAAGAAAATCGGGTTCCCGCCGCCGCTTCTGATCGCGGTCCACGAACTGCCGCGCGCGATCGAGGCGTTCCCTCTCGAATTCGCCGAAATTCTCGCCACGCGAAAGCTCATTGCCGGGACCGATTTGCTCGCCGCGTTGAAGGTGCCCATAGCGGATTTACGGCGCGCGTGCGAAGTGCAGGCGCGCGGCCATCTCGTGCATTTGCGCGAGGCATACATCGAGGCAGCCGGGAACGGGAAGGCGGTCGCGCAGCTGGTACAGGCGTCGCATACGCCGTTTCGCGCGCTCGTCGCGAATGTGGCGCGTCTGGACGGCATGAACGTGGACGAGCTCATCAGCCGGATCGGCCTGGGCGGACAGACTTTCCGCGAAACGCTGAACGCTGCGGAGCGGCTTGTCGAGTACGTGGATGGGTGGGGCAAGAAGTGACTATGTCAGGGCTCAAGGCTCAGGGCGCAAGGCTTAGGGCGCAAGGCTCAGGGCGCAGGGCTCGGGGCTCAAGGCTTAGGGCTCAGGGCGTGCTTCTCTTCGCGGCACTCGCCCTTGCGATCACGCTGCAGGCGCAGGCGCTGCCGCCGGAGCTGACGCAGCCGGTGAACGACTTCGCGCACGTGATCGACCCGGCAAGCGCCGCCGAAATGGACGCCGAAATCCGGGCCTTGAAGGCGGCCAGCGGGGACGTCGTTGTCGCCGCCACGGTTGACACGTTCGCGCCCTACGGCGACATCCGCGAGTACGCGGTCAAGATGTTCGAGAATCGCGGACACGGCATCGGCGACAAGGGCAAAGACAACGGGTTGCTGGTGGTGCTGGCGGTGAAGGATCGCCGGGTGCAGGTGGAGGTCGGCTACGACCTCGAGCAGTTCGTCACCGACGGGTTTGCCGGCGAAGTCAGCCGCACGGTGATGGCGCCGGCGTTTGCGCGCGCCGAATACGGCGCCGGCCTTCGGGCCGGCGTGCAGCAGCTGATCGCGCGGATTGCGCAGAGCCGCGGCGTCACCGTCAGCGGCGTGCCGCAGTCGGCGGCGCCCTCGCGCCGCTCGAGCTCGCCGATTCCTCCCGGGTTGATCTTCTTCGTTATCATCGTGGTGATTGCGCTCAGCCAGGCGCTGCGCCGCTCGGCGGCGGGTCCCGGCCGGCGGTGGGGCGTCGGTCCGTGGAGCGGATGGAACAGCGGCGTGGGATCCTTCGGTGGCGGCGGCGGGTTTGGCGGCGGCGGATTCGGCGGCGGGTTCGGGGGATTCGGCGGCGGCGGGAGCGGCGGAGGCGGCGGCGGCGCCAGCTGGTAGCCATCGGCCAATGGCCGATAGCGCATCGTCAACGGTCGGAGAGTCAGAGTCAAACATCATGATCTACACAAAACGCATCGCCGTCTTCGCTCTCGTGGCGCTCGCGAGCGCCCTCGGATCCGGCTGCTCGTACAACAAGTTCGTCGCGCAGGAGGAAGCCGTGAAGGCGCAGTGGGCGCAGGTGCAGAACCAGCTGCAGCGGCGGAACGATCTGATTCCGAACCTGGTGGAAACGGTCAAGGGCTACGCGACGCACGAGTCGCAGGTATTCGAAGACATCGCGGCCTCGCGCGCGAAACTGGCGGGCGCAACCACGCCCACCGACCAGATAGCCGCCGCCAACCAGCAAAGCGCGGCAATCGGCCGGCTGCTGTTGATTGTGGAAAACTATCCTCAGTTGAAGGCAAACGAACAGTTCAACCGGTTGATGGACGAACTGAGCGGCACGGAGAACCGTCTCGCGGTCGAGCGGATGCGCTACAACGAGCGCGTGCAGGAGTACAACACGAGCCGGCGGCAGTTTCCCGGCGTGCTGACGGCGCGCATGTTCAATTTCAAGGACTACCCGCTATTCGAAGCGCCCGCGGCAGCGCAGCAGGTGCCGAAGGTGGATTTTCAGAATCAGAAGTAACGAGGGGGCGGGGATTCCCGTCCCCCTTTCTGCTTGGGCTGGCGCCAGCCGGTTTCGAGAAGCTCGCCTTGAAGATCGAGCGAGCGCTTGATGAGGTCGGTCGTTTCCTCGAACCGCTCCATCCGCTGCGACCCATCGGGACTGGTCACGATCATCTCGTAGCCAGCGCCTGCCCCTTCGCGGCGAATTTCACAGCTCATCTGTTCGCCCTTGCGTTCGAAAGTCCACAACATTCTGATAGGAATATCGGAGTTTCTTCGGCATTTCTTCAGCGAGGGTCTCATGACGGGTTTCGGTGACGCCCGGTCCGTTGAGGTTTTGCGCAGTCTGGCGTAAATTGGCAACGTGGAACCCTGGGAACGCGTGTTCTGGGCCGCGTCTCCGGCCTTTCCCTCCTCTGTGGTGCATTTTGGCCGGGAGTACGCGCTCTCCGATATCCGGGTTGTCATCCGAAGCCGCGGCCGCATCTGCCAGGAACTGGCGCTGGACGATATCGCCGCCGTACGGCTCGAGCAAACCTGGTATCAGCGGCTGGCGGCAACGAGCACGGTTCGCATTCAATCGCAGCGTGCAGGCCGAGAGCTCGTGCTACAGAACATTCATCACGGCCCACAGCTGGCGCTCATCCTTCAACTGCTGGCCGCCGATCGCACCGGCGCCCTGCTCGATGCCGAATTCGTTGCGGGCGCGCTCGGGCCTGGAGCGCCTCACTTGCTGCGCCCGAGTCAAGGTCTGCTGGCAGCCGCCACGATGGCTTTCGTGCTGATCTTCGTGGCGGTGGGCGTCGCGCGCCACGACACGCTCGCCCCTGTCACGTACGGGGCCGACGATCCGATCTCGCCGGGCGGCCACCGCCGTTCGACCGCGGACATCAAGGCGTTCATGGAGGCGGAGGTGATGCCGTTCGCCAAACGCGCCCTGGCGCCCGTGGTGGGCGGGGCACGTAACGTGAAGTGCGAGACGTGCCATGGCGATGATGCCGTCGCACGGAGCTGGAAGATGCCGGGGGTGCGCGCGCTTCCCGAGCCGGACGTGCGATGGGCCGGTATGGAGCGTGCGGGATTCTGGCTGGACCCGCAAATTCGCAATGCCGTCTACGGATATCTCGCTGAAGAAGAAAAATTGCCGACAGCCGCCTACATGCGTGGGGTCGTCATGCCCGGCATGGCGAAGGTGATGCACCGCCCTCCCTACGATTTCACCAAGTCGTACGGCTTCAATCGCGCGCACGTCGCGGTGGGCTGTTATCACTGTCATCTAGTTGAGTAAAAGAGGCGTCCGCGCTCTCGTTGCCCTGGGCGCCGCCGCCTTTTGCCTGCTCGCTCTCCTGAATTGCGGCGGCTACCGTTACGGCATCGGCGACCAGGCTTTCTACGTTCCTGCCGTCGTTCAATACCTCGACGCGTCATTCTTTCCGCGCGACCGCGCACTGCTGCACGTGCAGGATCAGTTCATGGCCTACTTCGGCATCGCCGCGGCGGTGATCCGGGCGACGGGTATCTCGCTGCCGGTGCTGTCTGTCGCCGGATATTTCGCCGGGATGGGATTGCTGTTCGGCGCAGCCGTTGCGATTGGACGCGTAATGTATCGATCGTGGTGGACGGTCGCGCTGCTCGGCGCGCTGTTGACGATGCGCCATCGAATCACTCAGACCGGCGCCAACACGCTCGAAGCGTACTTTCACCCACGAATGCTGGCGTGCGGACTCGGACTGTGTGCGATCGCCTCGTACTTGCGGGGCCGCGGCACGTGGGCGCTCGCGTTCATCGCTGCGGCGTTCCTGATGCACCCGACGACGGCGGTCTGGTTCGGCATCTGGGTCGTCACGGCATTGGCGGTATCGGAGCGTCATTGGCGGGCGCCGCTCATCGGGCTGACGTCGCTTGCGATCGCCGCGTTTCTGTGGATGGTTGCGTTCGGTCCGCTCCGCGGCCACCTGGCCACCATGGATCCGCGATGGGCGTCGGTGCTCGCCGGCAAGGACTACATTTTTCCTTTTGATTGGACCCCGCTGTTCTGGATTGTCAATCTCGGCTACGTGGCGGTCGTGGTCGCAATTTTTCAGTTTCGCCGGCGGCGCGGTATCGCGCTGCCGCGCGAGACGGGGCTGGTGGCCGGAGCGCTCGCGCTCGTGTGCCTCTTCCTGATCTCGGTGCCGTGGATGCGCGCGTGGATGGCGCTGGCGCTCCAGCTGCAAACGTCCCGCGTGTTCTGGATGCTCGACCTGCTTACCACCGTGTACGTGGCGTGGCTGCTGGCCGAGGGCGCATCGCCGAGACTGCGGCGCGGCGTCGTGCTTGCCGTGATTGCGATCACCCTGGCGCGCGGCGCTTACGTGACGCTGGCCGAACGGCGCGGCGGCCGTCTGGTCTCGGTGCACCTGCCGAACGATAACTGGACCGACGCCATGCGCTGGCTGGCACAAACCCCACCGGGGAGCCACGTGCTGGCCGATCCGGGGCATGCCTGGAAGTACGGCACCAGCGTCAGGGTCGCCGGCGAACGCGATCTGTATCTCGAAGAGGTGAAAGACACCGCGCTGGCGCTTTACTCGCGCGAGCTCGCGATGCGAGTGCTCGAGCGGATTCAGGATGCGCACGACTTCGGCGCCTTCACTCCGGAGCGCGCACAAGCGCTCGCGGGAAAATACGATTTGAACTATCTCGTGCTGGACCATGACATCGCCTTGCCCATGGTCTACCGCAACAGCCAGTTTCGCATCTATCTTCTGAGCGGGGCGCTGGGCCCGCCTGCACGCTCCACGAGATGACACGCGACTACGCTCCTCTGCCCAGGTGGAAAGGGGGGCATTGGATGACCTTGTACGCATGGGGAAAGCCGCGCCACTTTCCCGCGCTGCCCCCGCCGCAGCCGCGCTATTTCGACGTGGCGCCTGGCACCCGCGTACTGGCGCACTGCCACTGGCAGAAGCGGCCGTGGGCCCACCCGACGATCCTGTTGCTCCACGGATTGGAAAGCTCGAGCGACGCGCATTACGTGCGAGGGCTGTCCGACAAGGCGTTCGCCGCCGGCTTCAATGCGGTGCGGCTCAATCAGCGCAATTGCGGAGGCACCGAACGCCTGACGGACAGCCTGTATCACTCCGGCCTGACACAGGATCCGCTCGCGGTGATGCGCGAGCTCATCGAGGTGGACGGCCTGCGGTCGATCGCCGTCGTCGGCTATTCGCTCGGGGGAAATCTCGCGCTCAAGCTGGCCGGCGATTTCGGCGCGACGCCGCCGAACGAGCTCCAAGCGGTCTCGGCCGTCTCGCCGACGATGGACCTGGCGGTGTGTGTCGAGGCGCTCGAAGCACCGCAGAACCAAATCTATCAGCGGCACTTCGTGCGCAATCTCAAGAAACGAATGCGGCGCAAAGCACGCGCGTTCCCGGGCCGATTCTCTCTCGACGCGCTCGGAGGGGTAAACACGATCCGCGAGTTCGACGAGGCCTACACCGCGCCGTTTCACGGGTTTCGCGGCGCCTCGGACTACTACCATCGCGCCAGTGCGATGCGCGTGATCGAGAACATCAATATCCCCACGCTGATTATTTCCGCGGAGGATGATCCGTTCGTGCCGCCGGCTCCCTTCGGCGTCCCGGCGGTGGCAGGGAACGAACATATCCGGGTAAGGCTGATGAAAGAGGGCGGGCATTGCGGGTTCGTGGAAGAGCGTCGCGGCAGCTACGACGGCTACTGGGCGGAGCGCGAGGTGGTGGAGTTTGTCAGTGAAATGTGTAAGTTGAAAGTGGAAAGTTAAAAGTGGAAAGTGGAAAGTGGAGGGCAGGTCAGGAGAGGTGGAGGTGCTGCATGAGCTCGCGGGCGAAGGCCGGTCCCTTGCCTTGCTCCTCATGTTTGAAGTACACGAAAATCTCCTTGCACCGCGGCTGCAATGCCGCAATCTTCCTTCCCCACTCCTCGATATCCTCCGGCTGGTACCCTTCGTCGCGCAGCCGAAAGTACCCGTAGTCGGCCGTCAGATCCAGCGGTGTCTCGAGCTTCTCGCTGTCGGCCACGCACAAGGCTTTGTGGTGCTGGCGCAGGCGTCCAAACACTTCGTCGTCAAACCACGACGGATGCCGGAACTCGAACGCCGCCGGGGCCCTGGGCGGCAGTGACGCGAGGAACGCATCGAGGCGGGCGACATCTTTCTTCAGCGTTGGCGGAAGTTGAAACAGCAGCGCGCCGAGCTGGCTGCCGAGAGTGCCCGCGACGCGGCAGAAGGCGGCGGTCAGGTCCTCGCAACCCACCAATTTCGCGTCGTGCGTGATCCGGCGCGGCGCTTTCAGCGTGAAGCGAAATTCAGGCGCGACCTGCTTCACCCATCCCGAGAGAATCTTCTCGGTGGGCATCCGGTAGAAGGTGTAATTGATCTCGACAGTAGGAAAACGCGCCGCGTAATAGGGAAGCATCTTCGCGGCCGGCAAGTCGGCCGGATAAAAGCTTCCCTTCCACTCAGGGTAGTTATAGCCGGAGGTGCCGACGAGGATCACTGGCCTTCGCCGACCAACGCCCGAGGATGTGCAGAGCGGAACCTCACCATCTGGGCTCGCGGCGGCCGCCCGCACCACCGCTGCCGCCGAAGTCGTCGCCGCCGCGATTACCCCCGCGGCCGAAGCCACCGCCCCCGCCAAAGCTACGTCCGGCTCCGCCCTCGGGCTTGGGCCGCGCCTCGTTCACCACGAGCTGGCGCCCCTCCATCTCATACTGATGAAATTTCTCGATGGCCTTCTGTGCTGCTTCGTCCGTGGCCATCTCGACGAAACCGAAACCGCGCGCCCGCCCCGTGGCCATGTCGCGCATGACGCGTGCGCTGGTGACGTTGCCTACGCTGCCGAACAACTGCGTGAGATCTTCGTCTGTCGCTTTGTACGGAAGATTACCGACATAGAGCCTACGACCCATGGTTAGCTACGCCTCCTGACCGGAATAGTTGGAACTGCACGTAAAGATGGAAGGCGTGTTTATAAACCGGTCCCAGGAGAGTGTCAACAGATCTTCAATTTGATCTTCAATTTGTCGCGGGGGCCCCTCAGGCACCCCAACGCGGCTGCCGCGTTGGGGACCCCGCCACCCCGCTCCACGCCGCTTCGCTTGCGGGGGCCCCGTCGCCCCGCGCCGCTCGCGGCTCATTGCTCTTGTCGCGGGGGCCCCTGGGGCACGCCGCCGCCCCGAATGTTGCCACTCGCGGCGGCTTACGTGAGCGTCGCCGCGAAATCAGCACCTGCTTTCGCGACGATACCGTCCTTATCGGATGGCATGCCGCTCACGCCGATGGCCCCGATGACCTGCCCGTCGACGAGGAGCGGGAGCCCGCCTTCGACGGGCACGGCGCCCGGCAGAAACGCCATGTGGGGCTTGTCGCCAGCGACCATGTCCTGGAAGAGCTTGGTCGACCGCTTGAAGCGCAGCGCGGCCAGCCCCTTCTGCTGCGCCACGTGGATGCTGCCAGTCTGGGTGCCATCCATGGTCACCAGGTAGATCAGGTTCGCGCCATCGTCGAAGACTGCGATGCAGTTGGTGAAGCTATTCCTGCGGGCTTCGGCCTCAGCTACGGTGCCAATTTCCTTAGCCGCGGCGAGCGTGAGCGATTTTTTTGTGGTCAGTTGAGCCATGCGTCCTTCCGTGTTTGGCGATCGGTTTGGCGATCGGCGCCGGAGTGCTGCGCAGCGCAATCATGTTCAGCGCGTGCTCGGTGGCCTGAATCGCGGCGGCAAGCTGGTCGCTGTGCACGCCGCGCGTTTTGATCCCACCTTCCCACTTGATGGTAGTTTCAACGAGCGCGTCGGTTTTTCCCCCGGGAGGAATTCTCACCTCGTAATCGAGCAGCTTCGGCAGCTCGAAGCCCAGGTGCTTCTCGATGCTCTTCAACGCCTGCATGAACGCGTCGTAGCCACCGTCGCCCGAGCCGGTGGCATGAAGCTCCTTGTCGCGATAGCGAACCAGAATGGTCGCGGTGGGCCGCAACCCGCGGTTGCTGACCACCGAATAGTCCTTCACTTCGAAGACGCGCAGCTCGCGCGTTTGCAGCACTTCCGAGATCAGGAACGGCAGGTCGGAGGTCGTCACGCTCTTTTTCTGATCGCCAAGCTCGATGATGCGCGCCAGGAGCTGCTGCTTCTGTTCGGGCGTCAGCGTGATGTTGAGCCGCTCGAGGTTGAAGTCGAGGCTGGCTTTCCCCATCAACTTGCCCATTGCATAGGTGCGATGCCGCCCGAAGCGCGCAGGGGTCAGCCGGCTTTCGTACAGATTGCCCTTCATGTCGCCGTCGGCATGAATGCCGGCGGTCTGCGTGAACACGTTTTCGCCGGAAATCGGCTTGTTGGCGGGCACGCGGCGACCCGAAAACACCTCGACGAGCTTGCTGATCCCGGCCAGCGCGCGTTCATCCACGCCCGTACGCACCTGCGCGTGGTCGCGCAGCGCGACCACCACTTCGTCGAGGGTCGTGTTGCCGGCGCGTTCGCCCATCCCATTCACGGTCACGTGCACGCCGTGCACGCCGGCCATCACCGCCTCGAGCGTGTTCGCGGTGGCCAGGCCGTAATCGTCGTGCCCGTGGAAATCGAAACGAAGATCCGGAAACGCCTTGATGACGCGCCCCACCATGTCCCGCACCTGCGGCGGCGAGAGGAGCCCGAGGGTATCCGGCAGCATGATGCGCCGGATATTGTTTGCTGCCAGCGCGGCGATGTGCTCGAAGACGTAATCCTCGCCGGCGAGCATGCCGCCGGACCAGTCTTCCAGATACACGTTGAACCCAACGCCCTGCTTCACGCCGTAGTCGATTGTCCTGCGAATATCGTCCAGATGCTGCTGATGGGTCTTCTTCAGCTGCTCGCGGCAATGGTGCAGCGAGCCCTTCGTCAGCAAATTGATGACACACACGCCCACCGAACGGGCCCAGTCGATGGAACGATTCACGTCGACGAACCCGAGGATCTCGACGCGGTCGGTCATCCCCTTCGACTCGACGTAGTCGATGATCGCCTTCACGGCGTGGCGCTCGCCCTCGCTGACGCGCGCGGATGCGACCTCGATGCGGTCCACCTTGACGGTTTCGAGGAGCCGGCGCGCGATGGTGCGTTTCTCCTCCGGCATCATCGAGATGCCTTCGGCCTGCTCGCCATCACGCAGCGTCGTATCCATGATCTCGATACGCCGCACGCTGGCTCTCTTCGACGTCTTGTTCATGACTGCCAGAGCAAAAGCATAGCATTGCCGCCCTACTTTACGCACAGAGCGGCCCGATCTACAGTCAGTGGTATGACGTTTCGCAGCTTTGTTCTTCTTTGTATTTGTATTTGTATCGTTCTCTCGGCCGCTTGCAGTTCGGCCAGGCACTACGAAATGAAAGGCCAGATCCTGTCGGTGAACCGGGACAAGCAGGAGGTGCTCGTCAAGCACGAAGAGATTCCCGGCTTCATGATGGCGATGACGATGCCCTACAAGGTACGGTCGGGCAGCATGCTGGAAAACCTGGGGGCCGGGGATCTCGTGACGGCGCAACTCGAAGTGAAAGACAACGTCGCCACGATTACCTCGATGGCCAAAACCGGCAGCGCACCGCCCGATCTTCCTCCACCGGCGCCGGTTCGAACGGCTGGATTCATCCAGATGCTCCGGGAAGGCGAACTGGTCCCCAACCAGCCGTTCGTCGATCAGAACGGGAAGGCGCGCACGTTCGCCGAAATTCGCGGCGGCCATGCCATGGCGCTGACCTTCATGTATACGAAATGTCCCATGCCGACTTACTGCCCGATGATGGATCGCAACTTCGCCGAGGTGCAGAAAGCGATCAAGGCAAATCCAGCGCTCGGCGACAAGGCGCGATTGCTGTCGGTGAGCTTCGATCCAAAGAACGACACGCCGCCGGTGCTGAAGGCGCACGCCAAGGAAGTCGGCGCGGATCCGGCAATCTGGACCTTCACGACCGGCGACCAGGACGCCATCGATCGATTCGCCATGAGCTTCGGATTGACGCTGATTCGCGGCGAAGCGCCCGACCCGAACGAGATCGGCCACACGCTGCGTACCGCGATCATCGGGCGCGACGGCAAGCTGGTGAAGGTCTACACGGGGAACGAATGGACGCCGCCACAGGTCGTGGCGGATCTCGAGAAGCTTCCTTGATGGAGGGTGGGCTTCAATTCACACCCTCGGAGCGGCGGTTGATCGCGCGGCTGAAGACGCCGCGCCAGGTTCAGCATTGGTTGAACGAACTGCCCTACAACACCGAGCCGCCGCCGGGCCGCGCCACGCTACGAAGCTTTCGCGGCGTCGTGCGTCATCACACCGCGCATTGCCTTGAAGCGGCGCTGGCCGCCGCGGTGATTCTCGAGCAGCATGGCTATCCTCCGCTCGTCATGAGCTTCGAATCGATCGACGATCTCGATCACGTGATTTTTGTCTATCGGCGGAACGGCCGCTGGGGATCGGTGGCGCGCTCGCGCGACCCGGGCCTTCACGGACGCAAACCGGTCTTCGCCACTTCGCGCGCGCTCGCCAACAGCTACAAGGACACGTACGTGGATTTAACGGGCCGATTGAAGGCGTTCACGGTGGTCGATTTGCGACGCCTGGGCGGCTATGACTGGCGGCTGGCGGAGGGGAACGTGTGGAAGGTGGAGCGGCTGCTGCTCGATACGCCGCATCAGCCGTTGCGCATGGCCGAGGGGCGGTTTCGATCCTTCCGGGCACGGTATCGCGCCTTCAAGGAAAAATATCCCGATCGAAAACCGATCTTGTACGAAGGCCGGGAGCGATGGACGGAAATCCCGAAGGCATTCCTTCGCCCACTTCCCGCGGTCTCGCGTGGCGCGCGAGCTGCCGACGCTAGTCGAGATCAAAATCGCGGGTGGGCTTGGTGATCGGCTCTTCCTTGGCCTGCTTCAACGCCTCCTCGAAGCGCTTCGACAGCGCATCGCCGCGCGTGCGCTCGGCGGTGACCGACTGGTCGAACGCCGCGTCGCGCCGCCGTTTTTCTTCGGCGAGAATCTTCTGCGCGTCCGACAGCTCGATGTTCAAACCGGAATCGGGCTCGCGATGTGAGATGACGCGGCCCAGGTTCAGGTCGATGACCAGCGCTGCTCCGCAGCACGGGCACTTGACCTCCCGCTCGGACTGCAGCTTTGGCACAGGTTTTTCAGGCACGAAGGCATGATACGTAAAACGCTGCGCGTCGTCACCTACAACATCCATCGGTGCCGAGGGCTCGACGGCCGCACACTGCCGCACCGCGCCATCGAAGTGCTGCTGAGCCTCAACCCCGACATCATCGCGCTGCAGGAAGTCATTGGTGCGGGACCGAACGGGTCGAGCCACGCCGAGGAGATCGGCGCGGGGCTGGGAATGGGCTGGGCCATGGCCTCGGTGCGCCACCTGCGCGGCCATCAATTCGGCAACCTGGTGCTGTCGCGCTTCCCCATCAGGCAGTACTATCAATACGACCTGTCGTGGAAGACGTGCGAGCCGCGCTGCTGCCAGCGGGTCGATCTAGCCATCGACGACAAAACGCTCCACCTCTTCAACGTGCATCTAGGCACGGCGTTCCGGGAACGCCGCGACCAGGCAGAGCGGCTTGCCGGGATCGTGCACCATCGCCGGATCAAAGCCCCGAAGATCGTGCTCGGAGACTTCAATGAATGGAGCCGCGGGCTGGCGACGGCGGTCCTGGAGGAAAAACTCCAGGCGATCGACCTGAGCGTGCACCTGAAACGGAAGCGCACCTACCCGGGGATTCTTCCGTTCCTTCATCTCGACCACATCTACTACGAAGGCCACGTCGAGATCGCGAGCGTCGACGTCCCGCGCACGCGCAAATCGCTGATAGCCTCGGACCACCTGCCTTTTCTGGCGGAGCTGAGGGTGGGGTTTGAATAAAGTAAAAAGTAAAAAGTAAAAAGTGGAAAGTAAAAAGTGGAAAGTGGAAAGTGGAAAGTAGAATGTAAGTGCGAGGGTGCGGAGTGCAGGCCGGGTTTCAGCCGGACCTCTCCCCCAAAAATGCCGCGCGCCGCTGGATCGACCCTGTTACAGCGACCCGACTCCTAGCCTTCTTCTTCGAAGTCCTCGTGCTCGGTGTGATGGACGCGGGTGGAGGCGCGGAGCGCTTCGCGGTAATCGTAGATCGGTAGATTGCGGACGTGCAGCGGCATCTGGCACGCGGCGGCCTTCTCGTCGACGACGACAGTGATAGGGCTGCCTTCGACGCCGTCTCGAAAACTGACGCGGCAGCCGCAGGCGAGTCGCGCGTGGGTGAAACCCTTCATGGCCGGATGATACTACAGTAGTGCTTTGATCTCCTGTTCGAATTTTTCCTTCACCGACATGCCGACGTGCGCCTTGCAAATCCTGCCATCGCGCCCGATGACGAAGGTCTCCGGCAAGGCCCAGCCGACGCCATAGGGCGTTTTGATGTCATCGCGCCCATCGCCCACCAGCATCGGGTAATTCACCTTATATTGCGTCGCAAACGGCTTCAGCTTGGCCATGGAGTCGTCTACTGATACACCGATCACGGTCAGGCCCTTCGGGCCGTACTTCGACTGAAACTCGACAAACCATGGGATTTCCACTTTGCACGGCGGGCACCAGGTGGCCCAGAAGTCGAGCACGATCACTTTGCCCTTCTGCGATGCCAGGTCAAAGTCCTTCCCAGTGGAGTCTTTCAGGACGAAATTCAAATTTGCGACCTTGGGCTGCGTATCGCACAGCGTCGCGTCTGACGCCTCCATCGAGTACGGCAACGGCACGGTGACAACGAGCAGCGCCGGGATGCCGAGGACAGCCAGCCAGACCCAGAGTTTGCGCATCATTTACAGTCCCTCGTTCAGGTCCGCGGCGAGATGTTCGAGCACGGCGTTGGATTCACGGCCCAGCAGGACGTAGGTCGATCCAGCCTTCGACCACATCACCGCGTCATGGCCAAAGGCCCCGGTTGAAGCGGGCGCGTGCGTGATGTCGTGGAGCACGTACAGCGAAAGCGGCCGGCCCTGATGGCGGTACATCACGTGCACCGCGGGCCCCTCGCCGCAGAAACACTGGCGCACGTCTACGAGCTCGAGGCCGTCGGCCGGCGGTGTCTGCGGAAGGCGGAGGCGCCAGCCGTGAGCGTGCTCGAACTCAACGGCCGCCTCTTTCGCGTCGATCGGATCGCGGGAGGCGTGAAGCGCGAAGCATTTCGCGTGGTCCAGGGTCAGTTGCGCCGCGAGGACCGTGGGGGAAAACCGCGTGAGCGCGTACACGGAAACGCCGCCCCCGACGATCACGAGGACGGCGACAAGTGACAGGGCTGAAATTGAATACGTGGAAGTGATTCGGCCTATCGGGGTGGCGGCTTTGCGGCAGCGCTTGCGGAGATATTCCGGCGCGCAGGGCCGGCACATGCGCGACCGCAGGGTCTCGCGCGCGGCGGCTTCGGCCTCCGCACGCCGCCGACAAGGCGGACACGCGGACAAATGGGCGTCGACGACGGCGCGCTCACCGGCGGTCGCTTCCCCGTCGACGTAAGGCGTCACGAGGGCATCAATCTCGCGGCAGCTCGGCATGTTCAGCACTGCTTAAGACGAGACTTTCTGCGCTCTGGATTCATTCAGTTTCTCATACAGCATACGCCGGGCCCGGGAGATCCTGGACATGACGGTACCAATGGGAATTCCCAGCATTTCGGCGATTTCGGCGTACGAAAATTCGTCCACGTCGCGCGCCCAGACGGCCTCGCGGAAGGCTTCGGGCAGCGAATCGAGCGCCGCCTGAAGGTCGGCGTCGAGCGTTTCCCGCAGCAACCGCTGCTCGGGGCCCTCGGCAGGGTCGGCCGGCGAGGCCAGCTCCACGCGGCCGCTGTCTACTTCGACCGGATCCCGGCCGCTGTCGCGCCGCGCATTGCGATGCGCGTTATACAGAATGGTAAACATCCACGCCTTCAGGTTCGAGCCAGGCTTGAACTGTTTCGCAGAGCGAAAGGCTCTTACGTAGGTTTCCTGGACGAGGTCTTCCGCGTCGGCGGCGTTGCGGGTAAGCCGCAGCGCGGCGCCATACAGGTCGTCGAGGTAGCCCAGCGCCTCGGCCTCGAACTCCGGCCGCTGAAAAATGGCCAACGGCTGAGTATAGTTTGGGCCCGGCGAAGTGAGGGAATTGTCCTCCGGACGCGGCAACCGGCTGTGTCCAGACCAGGGCACGCCGCGCGGCGGTCACGCGCTGAGATTGCCTAAACCAGGCAAAAGGGTGAGCTGCGCATGGTATGGCTCTTGCTCCACGCGTCCGTTGCGAGACCCGATACGATCACGGTAAGATCCGATCACGGCAAGATCGACTTGCTCCGGTGGCCAACAATTCTCGATGAGGTGATCCCATGCGCATGCGCGTTACGCGCAGTGCCTCCGTCTGTTTGATCGCTGCCGCTGCGTTTGTGGTGGCGACCGCCGGCGAGTTGAACGCGCAGTCGACCTTCGCGCCGTACTACGGCAAGAACCAGATCCACTACGACAAATTCGACTGGCACATCTACAAGACCGATCACTTCGAGATCTACTACTACCCGCAAATCCAGGAGCACCTGGCGCGGGTGGCGAGCTACGCCGAAAGCGCGTACCAGCACGTGAGCTCCGATTTGCGGCACGACCTGGCGCAGCGCGTACCGCTCATCATCTTCAAGACGCACAGCGAGTTCGAACAGGAGAACGTCGACCCCGGCGCCGCGCAGGAAGGCGTGGCGGCGTTCGCCGAGGGCGACAGAAACCGGATGCTGCTGCCGATCGACGCGCCGTCGGACCAGCTCTACGGGTTGATCACGCACGAGCTGACGCACGTTTTCCAATACGACATCATCCCCACCTCGCTCATCCGGCGGAACATTCCGCTGTGGGTGAACGAAGGCGGCGCCGAGTACGAGCGCGGGATCTGGGATCCGCTCGATCTGATGATGATTCGGGATGCGGCGGTCGCCGACATCATCCCGAAGATGACCCAGACCGACGCCTATGGCGACTCCATGAACCCCCGGCTGGTGCCCTACGACCTGGGCCACGCGGTCTACGATTTCATCGAGGCACGCTGGGGTAAAGAGGGCGTCCGGCAGTTCCTGTTCTCGCTGCGCAAGAGCGCCATCGGGGGCGGCTCGAGCGCCTACGAGGAAGCGTTCCAGATGCAGCCGCGCGAATTCGATCAACAGTTCGAGAAATATCTGAAGGATCGCTTCAAGGCGTTCCGCGACAAGGAGCGGCCCGTGGACTACGGGCAGGATCTGTCGCCCAACGAAGACAAGACACAATACTCGCAGGCGCTGTCGATCGAGCCGTCTCCCTCCGGCGACCTGATTGCGCTGGTGACCGCCAACCGGCACGACGAGGAATACGACATCATTCTCGTCTCATCGAAAGACGGCAGCGTCGTCCGCAACTTGACCCCGGGCTTCGACAAAGACCTCGGGTTCGAGCACATCGCGATCCCTGACATGTGGGTCCAGGTCCCCTGGTTGTCGTGGTCGCCGGTCGGCGACCGTCTGGCGTACTTCGTCCGCAACGAGAAATACCGCACGCTCATCATCCAGAACATCCTGAACGGGCACATCGAGCGCCGCATCAACATGACGACGGTCGACGAGCCGAGCTCGCCGAATGTCTCGCCCGACGGCCGCACCGTCGTCTTCAGCGCGCTGCGCAACGCGACCGCCGATATTTACAGCCTCGATCTGAACAGCCAGCAGGTGACGAACCTCACGAACGACGCATTTGCCGATTACTCGCCGGCATATTCGCCGGATGGAAAGTTCGTGGTCTATCTGGCCCGCATCAGCGGATCGTACAAGCTGTTCCGCGTGGACCTCGACACCGGCAAGAAGACGCAGCTCACCTTCGGCACGCAGGATGAAGGGGGCGCGAAGTTTCTCGATCAGGACACCCTGGTGTTTCCGTCCACGGCAACCGATCCGGCGGTTCCTCTCACGCCCGATGTGGCGCGCAACGGCAACATCTTCAACCTGTGGACGCTGAACTTGAAGAACGGCGAGCTGAAGCAATATACGGACACGCTCGGCGGCGTCGTCAATCCGGTCGTACTGTCCAAGACCGGAAGCGAACCAAGGCTCGCGTTCGTGACGTACTACAAAGGCGACTACAGCGTCCATGCGTTCGACCTGAAGGAGCCGATGAAAACCGTGGCGTCGGCCGACTTCGGCGCGCCCGGACCGATCGTGGACTTCCAGGCGCCGCTGCAGCACACGCTGGTGGCGGAGAACATGCACAAGAAGGGGACGTTCGAGAAGATGTACCTGAACGGACGCCCGCCTGTGAACGTGGGGGTCACGAGCGGCGGCGACATCTTCGGCGGCTCGCAGGTGTCGTTCTCGGATGTGCTCGGCGACCAGCAGTTCAGTCTTTACGCCTCGTCCGTTCAGCAATACAAAACGCTGTCGTTTTCGTACCTGAACCTGTCGCGGCGGTTCCAGTACGCGGTGCAAGGCTATTCGCAGACGCTGTTCTACTACCCACAGCTGTCCGGCTTGTACGACCCGGCGCTCACGCCATTCCTCAGCCGATCCGACGCGCTGGCGACGCAAACCGTGCGCGGCGGATCGATCTTCGGCATCTATCCGTTCAGCCACTTTCGCCGCGTGGAGCTGTCGGGCGGCTTCCTGCAATACAACGAGCAGTACAACGATCCGTACCTGCAGCAGGCGGCCCAGCAGTATCAGCAGCAGCAGTTCGGGACGACGCAGCTGTTCCGCAACGGCTCGTCGATGCCGCTAGGCCTGTCGTTCATTCAGGAAACGACGGTGTTCCGCGAATACGGACCGTTATCCGGCAGCACGATGCGCCTGTCGTACGACGCAGCCCCGAAAATCGCGAAGTTCCTCTCCAACCAGACAGGCGACGTGGACGCCCGGAAATACATCCGGCTCGCGGCGAACGGCGTGTTTGCCGTGCGTGCGCGCGTCTTCAGAAGCTGGGGAGCTGCGCCGAACTACACGTTCTTCGGTGGCAACTCGGAGATGCGCGGATACAACTATAACGAGTTCGTCGGCCACAAGGCGTTCTACACGAACGCCGAGCTTCGTTTCCCGCTCGTGAACGCGATGGCGACGCCGCTCGGCGTGGTCGGCGGCATCCGGGGCATCTTCTACTTCAACCTCGGCGGCGCCGGGCTTGCCACTCAGCCGTTCACGATCTACTCGCGCAGCAACCAGACCATCCCCTTTCAGACCAGCGCCACATCGACAACCAATTACAACATCTCCGGCTTCCGGTTGGTGGACAGCCGGGCGTCATATGGGATCGGACTGGAAACGTTCGCGCTGGGGTTCCCGGTTCACTTCGATTGGTCCTACCGCACGCTGTTCAACAAGGGGTGGGAAGACTATCTGTTCTCCGCCCAGGGCGGGAGCGCCGCGTTCCGCAAGGTACACTTTGGCGTCTGGATTGGCTACGATTTCTAAGTAAGTTAAGAAGTAAGAAGTTAAGAAGTAGGAAGTTTTGAAGTAGGAAGTGAAGCTCATTTACTTCCTACTTTCTCCTTCTTGCGTTCATACTTAGCTCGATGCCTCCGGCGTGTGCCCGCATCGTCTCCCTTCTCTCCGACTACCTGGACGGCCGCTTGTCCCCGGATGTCCACGCAGACCTCGAACACCATTTGTCCGGCTGCCCCAAGTGCACGGCCTTTGTCGGCACGTTTCGCTCCACGGTCTCGCTGCTCCGGTCGCTCGAAGACAAGGATCTGCCAGAAGAGCTGCGGCTAAGAGTGCGGGCGTTCCTCGACGACCATTCCCGAGGCTGATGCCGACACCGGCTGCCAAGCGCGCCTCGGAGTCGGCCACCGAAATGGTCGAGGTCGTGCTGCCAAACGATGCCAACCCGATGGGATTCATGCTGGGGGGCAACGTGATGCGGCTGATTGACTTTGCGGGCGCTGTCGTCGCGATCCGCCACGCGCGCTCGCCGATGGTCACGGCGGCAGTCGACGGACTACGATTTCTCAACCCCATCAAGGTCGGCGATTTCGTGGTCCTGAAAGCCCGCGTCACCGCGACGTTCCACAGCTCGCTCGAAGTCGAGGTGCTCGTCTATTCGGAAGGGGCGTTCACCGGCGAGCGGCAGATGACCAGCCATGCGCACCTGACCTTCGTGACGCTGCAGCGCGACGGCGTCCGTGCCGCAGTGCCGCCGCTGCTCATCGAGACCGACGAAGAGCGGAATGCTGAAAAGGAAGCGCACGCCAGGCATGAGGCACACCTGAAGGTGAGAAGTGGAAAGTCAAAAGTGGAAAGTCGAAAGTAGAAAGTAAAAAGTAGAAAGGCGAAAGTCGAGAGTCGGTTAGTTGGCGATGCGTCCGGCGCTACGGCCGCGGCGCTGGAGCTGGACGACGCTCTTGTCGAGGTTGATGGCGACGCGGTAGTCGCTCAGGAATCTGTAGCCGACGATGCCGCCCAGACGGAAGCCCAGGAGCACACTGGGTGCCCGCAGGTTCAGCACGACGACCGAGTAGTTGTCGTAGTGAATCTTCGGGCTGAACGACAGGTCCACTCCGGGCAGCAGAAACGCGTCGCGGTCCCAGCCGGAGGCACCGTAGACTTTCAGCGGAATCTGCTTGGTCTCGCCCCGGTCGAGCCCGCTGGCCGTGTCGGTGCTGATCGAGATCACCTGGCCGCCGGTATCGAGGATGAAGCTCGCCGACCCGCCATCGACCCGGCCGGGCACCATCGCGAGCCGGTGCAACCGCAGCGGCAACTCCACGTCCGCCACTTCGGTCGGCAGATCCGGTCCCATCAAGAGCTGCTGGCGGTCATAGTCGATCACAACCGACAAGCCCAGCGCCAATGGCGAGAAACTCTCCATCTCGCGCGTGGGGAGGCCGTGCAGCGGAGGGTTCTTGATGATCGAGGGCACGTTGTGCACCCTCAGGGAGCCGATCTCGAGATCGTCGAGCCGCGTCAGCTCGAGCTCGCGCACGCCCAGGTCCCCCACGCCGGCGCTCAAAATATTGACGATCGAATGAATCCCCAGCCGCGCGGCGGTCTCGCGTGAAATGACGGTCTGCTCGGCTCCCGTGTCGAGCACGAAATCCATCTGCGGTCCCTTGTTCACCTTGCCGCGCACGATCACCTTTTCGTTCACAACGCGGAACGGTATCGTGTGGAGCTTGCCGACCGACGCGGGATCGATTTGCAGCGGCACCTTGCCGCCGAACCCACGAAGGAACCGCACCTCGGCGCGCGCCCACGCGGCCTTCGCGCTGCGATCCTTGTTGGGAAGCAGGTTGATGTAACTCGAGAACGCGTTGGCCGCCTCTTCATAGCGGTGCAGCTTTTCGTATATCGAGCCCACGGTGTGATGGATCTCGGCGTCCCTCGGCGACAAGTTCAGGGCGGCCTGCGCGGTGTCGAGCGCCTGGCTGAGCTTGTTACGCGCGGCGAGGCTACGGGCCATGCCGTGGAGCGCGCGCGGGTTGCCCGGCGCCAGCGCGAGCGCGTCTTGAAATGCCTTCTCGGATTCTTCGAACCGGCCGACCGCCCAGAGCGAATCGCCGTAGAGCGAGACCGCGTCGGAGTCGTGCGAAGCGCTGCGTATCAGAATTTGCGCATCGTCGTACGCGTGCGAGAAATCCCCCAGGCGCAATGCCGAGGTGACCGACCCTCGCAGCGCCTCGCGGCGCACCCGCGGATCCTCGGCCGTCTTCATCTGCTCGAACGCGTCGAACGCCTCGATATAGCGCCCGTCGTTGAACAGGAGCTTCGCCATCTGGAGCTGAATCTCTGCGGCGTCAGGTGAGATTGCCGACGTGACGGGCGACAAAGACAGGCAGGCCGCCAGAACGACAGCAACAAGCGCGACCGGCTTCAGAACTGAAGGCATGGCCCCTCTTTGTTCAGACCACCGAAAGTTCAGACGACCGAAAAGCTAATAGCGAAAGAGTCCCTTGGATTGTAGGAGGCCAAAGGGATAGGACGCAAGGCTTTTAGTGCGCGCCGGCGCGGCTTCAGTGCGTGTATTGCTCGATGGGAACGCCGTCGTACATTTCGTCGATCCGGAGGATTTGGGATTCCCGGCTGTAGGTACCCAATTCGTAATCCTCGCTCATGATGAGCGCCTTAATCGGCTTGGTTGGGCACACTTCCGAGCAGAGGCCGCAGAAACTGCAGCGCGACAGGTTGAAATCGAAATAGTCGAGAATCTTGATTTTCTGCCCCGCCTCGCGATGGCCGCCGAGGGCAATCAGGTCGTCGGGGCAGGCTTTGGCGCACTGGTCGCACACGATACAGGTGGCCGCGCCCGACTCCGGCTCGACTTGCAGCCGCAGCACGCCGCGAAAACGCGGGGCCACGGGCCGCCGCTCGGCAGGATACTGAAAGGTGAACGCGGGCTGAGGCGTGTACTTCAACGTCAGCCACAGGCCCTTCAGCAGGTCGACGAGAAAAATGGTTCGAAAAAGTTTTTTCATTGATCGGATCAGCCAACCAGTATCGGCTCGGTGTCGCCGACGTGAATCACGCGTTCCTTGCGCAAGACGGTGTTTTCCTTGCGAATCTTGTCCTGCAATCGCATCAGCCCGTAAAGCAGCGCCTCGGGCCGGGGCGGGCACCCCGACACGTACACGTCAACCGGGACGATCTTGTCGACGCCCTGGAGCACGCTGTAAGTCGGAAAGGGGCCGCCGGCGTTCGAGCAGCTGCCCATCGAAATCACCCATTTCGGCTCGGGCATCTGGTCGTAGAGCCGCCGCAGCACCGGCGCCATTTTCTTGGTGACGGTGCCGGCCACAATCAACAGGTCCGACTGGCGCGGCGAGGCGCGGAACACCTCGGCGCCGAATCGCGCGATGTCGAACCGCGAGGCGGAAGCCGCCATCATCTCGATCGCGCAGCAGGCCAACCCGAACCCCATCGGCCAGAGGGAATTCTGGCGCGCCCAGTTCAGCACCTTGTCGACGTTGGTCGTGATGAAGTTGTCTTCGAACTTGTGGTCAATGAGGCCCATGAAATCCTTGTCTTAATCTTATCGTTGATAGTAATTCGCGTTCAAATTGATGAAAGCGGCCCACTCATTGGGCGTTTCATCCAGCGAGAAGATGGCCGCGACCGGGCACGCCGGCACGCACGCGCCGCAGTCGATGCACTCATCGGGGTGAATGTACAACATCTCGGCGGTTTCAAACGCCGGCTCGTCTTTGCGAGGGTGGATGCAATCGACCGGGCAGACGTCGACGCAGGCGGTGTCCTTGATGCCCACGCACGGCTCGCAAATGATATACGCCACGGGAGTTATTATAGTCGCTACGCCCCCGTTCCCTAAGTCTCGTCTCGCACCCGCTCGCCGAGCAACCGCCGCCCGCTCGCAGCCCCTCCCGCTTCGCTCGCGGCGCTGGCGCCTGCTTTCGGGCGGCGTGCTGTGTCTTGCGGTGGCTGCGGGAGCGCAGGCCCAGGAGCTGCCGTCCGGGCCGGTGACGCTGGCCGATGGGCGCGTGACGCTCGGCACCGATATCTCGCTGTCGGCCTCGACCAAGAACGACGAGTCGGCCTGGTTCAACTACACCGATTACGAGCACAGCACGCTGCGGCTGATGCGCATCGACGTCACAACCGACATTCGCGTGACCGATCGCGTGTCCTTTCTCGGCGAAGTGCGCAGCGAAAATGGCCAGCGCATCCGGCCTTACGCGCTGTTCGTGCGCGTCCATCCCTGGAAAGACCGGCCCATCGATATTCAGGGGGGTCGGATTCCCCCGACGTTCGGCGCGTTCTCCAGGCGCGAATACGCCAACGGCAACCCGCTCATCGGCTATCCGCTGGCGTATCAATATCTCACCTCGATGCGGGCCGATGCCGTCCCGGCCAGCGTCGATGAGCAGCTGCGGATGCGGGCGCGCGGGTGGCGGCCGAGCTACAGCATTGGATCGCAAGCGGTCCAGACCGGCATCCCGCTCGTCACCGCATTTCATTGGCCCACCGGCGTGCAGGTGCGTGTCGGCTCCGACCGTTTAATGGCGAGCGCCGCGGTGACCAAGGGCACGGTCTCCGATCCGGAGACGAAGGACCACAGCGGCAAACAGATTTCCGGCCGTGTCCAGTGGGAACCGGTGACGGGACTCGTGCTCGGCGGATCCGGCGCGCGCGGGCCGTATCTGGCCGATTCGGTGCAGAAGCTCCTGGGGCAGCCGCATTCATCGACCGAGCGCGCCGTTGGATTCGATGCCGAGTATTCGCGCGACCACTGGCTGGTGCGAACCGAAGGGGTGTGGAACCGCTGGCAGGTTCCCACGCTGCCGGTCCCGCTGGATGCGAAAAGCGCGTTTGTCGAAGGGACCTACAAAGTGTTCCCTGGCATGTTTGTCGCCGCGCGCGCCGATCGGCTCACCTTCAATCGGATCACGGGCTCAACCGGGACGCGCACGTGGGAGGCGCCGGTCACCCGCTTCGAGGCCGGGCTGGGCTATTACATCCAGCGGAATCTTCTCGGCAAGGTGACGTCGCAATACAACTCCCGCGACGGCGGGCTGATTCGCAAACGCAATCAATTCACGGTTCAACTCGAATTCTGGTTGTGAGACCCTCTGCGCTGCTCTCTGTCCTGTCGGCGGCGGCTGTCATCAGCGCGGGCGCCTCGCGCGCCGAACAGACCACTGCGGCCGTCGGCATGATCCGCGGTCACATCGACGTGCGCCGAGCCGCCCCGCCCGTCGAGCGGCGTCCAACGGTCAACGACCTTGGAGCCTCGCCGGCCCATGGCCAGGACTTCATGCGATCGGTCGTCTATCTGGAATCGGCGCCGTCGCCCGCATTCGCGGTGGCGGAACCACAGAGCGCAAGCATGGACCAGCGCAACGAAACGTTCGTTCCGCACGTGCTGGCGATTGCGGTCGGCACGACGGTCGACTTCCCCAACAGCGACAACACCTATCACAATGTGTTTTCCATTTCGAAGACGCGTTCGTTCGATCTCGGCCATTACGCGGCGGGCCACTCCAAATCGGTACGCTTCGACCGTCCGGGCATCGTCCGCGTGTTCTGCGAGATTCACTCGCACATGAGCGCGTTCATTCTGGTGTTCAGCCATCAGTATTTTGCCGTGACCTCGGCCGACGGCCGGTACCAAATCGGCCGCGTGCCGCCGGGACGCTATACGCTGGACGCATGGAATGAGGGCGAAGTGCGCGAATCGCGTCAGGTGGAGGTTCCCGGCGACGGCGGGGCGGTCGAAGAAGACTTCACGCTGCGATGAGGAAGATTCTCGGCTCGCTCACCAACCGCATTTTCCTGGCCAGCGCCGCGCTGGCCGTCGTGTCGATCGGCTCGGCTGTTTACTTCGTGAGCCGCACGACGACCCGCGAAGCCGAAGCGGAGCTGCAGCGCGGCCTGATTGAAGCCGGCGCGCTGGTCGATCAGCAAACCGCCAGCCTCGTTCAAACGTTCACGGTGATGGCGCGGCTGGTGGCAGACCTGCCGAAACTCAAGGCCGCGGTCGCCGATTCCGATCCGCCGACGACCCGGCCGCTCGCGCTCGACTATCAGCAACAACTGAGCGCGGCGCTGCTGGTGGTCACGAATCGAAAGGGCCAGGTGCTGGCCAGCGCCGGCGACGCCGAGATGACGCCGGAGTCCGTGGGCGCACGCCAGGAGATTCGCAGCGCGCTTGCCGGCCGCGAGGCGACGGGCTTCTGGCCGCAATCCAACGGCGTTCTGCAGGTCGTCAGCGTGCCGATTGCCATCGGCCTCGACCGGCCGGAGCTGCTCGGCACGCTGACGCTGGGATTCCGGTTGGACGATCGATTGGCCCAGGAGTTCAAGCGGGTGACCGAAAGCGACATCGCCTTTGCGGCGGATGGACAGATCAAGGCGGCGACGCTCCCGGCGGGCGACCGCGCGCAACTTGCGGGGTTATTACACTCGAGCGGCGTGCAGACGGTGTCGCTCGGCGACAGCGAGTATGTCGCGCTGGCGAGGCCCCTGGGATCCACTCCGGGGCCCGCTGTGCTGATCCTGCGTTCGCGGACCGAGCGGCTCCGCTTCCTGAATGCCATCCACACAGGGCTCGCCGCGATGGCGGTTGCTGCGGTGTTTCTGGCGATCATCCTGAGCTACGCCGTCGCGCGCACGATCACGCGGCCGATGGCCGCGATCAGCGACGCGATGCGCGAGATGTCGGCCACCGGCGACCTCACGCGGAAGATCGCGCTCGGCCGCGCCGCGAGCTGGGAAGACGAGGACGCAAAGCTGCTCGCCAACACCTTCAACGCGCTGACCGACTCGATTGCCCGCTTTCAACGCGAGGCGGCGCAGCGCGAGCGGCTCTCGTCGCTCGGCCGGCTGTCGACGGTGATTGCCCACGAGATTCGCAACCCGCTGATGATCATCAAAGCGTCGCTGCGCACGCTGGGTGCGGACAAGGCCCCCCGCGCGGAACGCCAGCAGGCGTTGAAGGATGTCGATGAAGAAGTCGCGCGGCTCAACCGGATTGTGAACGACGTGCTTGATTTTGCGCGGCCAATCCGGTTCGAATATGCCTCAGCGGATCTGAATGTCGTGTGCGCCGACGCCGAGCAAGCGAGCCGGGCCGGCGCCGTTCAAACGGCGAACATGATCGTGCGGCTCAACCCGAATCCCGGGCTCGGCCCAATCGTGACGGACGCCGAACGGCTCCGAACCGCCCTGGTGAACATCCTGATGAACGCGCGTCATGCCGTCGCGGCGCGCCCGGATGGGCGGCTGGCGAACGGGGGCGCGCCGGATATCGAGCTCGGCATGCACAAAGACTCCAAAGGCAGCGTCATCATCGTCGTACGCGACCGTGGCGTGGGCGTGAGAGCCGAGGACATGCCGCGCGTGTTCGATCCGTACTTCACCACAAAGCGGACAGGATCCGGCCTCGGCCTGGCGATCGCGAAAAACATCATCGAAGGCCTCGGCGGATCGATCGCGCTCGAGAGCACGCCCGGCGCCGGCACCGAGATTCGCATCGAGGTGCCCTCGCGATGAAGGTCCGCGGGACGCTGCTCCTTGTCGACGACGAGGAAAAGATTCGACGGGTGCTGGGGAACGCCTTGCGCGCCGAAGGGCACGAAGTGATTGAAGCGGCCGACGCGCGCGAGGCGCAGCGCGTGCTGGCCGAGCGCAGCATCGACGTGCTCATCATCGACAACCTGATGCCCGACATGACCGGATTGGATTTGATCCGGGAGCTGGTGGCTTCCGTTCCGGAGGCCGAACGGCCGCAGATCCTGATGATGACGGCCCACGCGACCGTCGAAAGCGCCATCGAGGCGATGAAGCTCGGCGCGCTCGACTTTCTTCAGAAGCCGTTTGAAGTGGACGAGCTGCTGGTCGTGGTACGGCGCGCGCTGGATCACCAGCGGCTCAGCTCCCACCAGCGGTACCTGCTCGACGAACGGGAAGAGGAATTCAACCACTACGGCATCGTCGGGCGCAGCCGCGCGATGGACCAGGTGATCCGGAAGGCCGAGCTGGTCGCCGAAACGAAAAGCACGGTGCTCATCACGGGCGAGACGGGCACCGGCAAGGAGCTCGTGGCGCGAGCGATCCACGCGCGCAGCGCACAGCGCAATATGCCGCTCATCAAGGTGAATTGCGCGGCCATTCCCGAAACGCTGCTCGAGTCGGAGCTCTTCGGCCACGTGCGCGGGGCGTTCACCGGCGCCGCGACCAACAAGAAAGGGAGATTCGCGCTGGCCGACGGCGGCACGATTCTGCTCGACGAAATCGGGACGATGAGCCCGATGCTGCAGTCGAAATTGCTCCGCGTGCTTCAAGAGCGCGAGTTCGAGCCGCTCGGCTCCGAGCGCAGCCAGCAGGTCGACGTTCGAGTGATTGCGGCGACCAATCGCGATTTGCGCCAGATGGTCGCCGACGGCGGCTTCCAGGAGGATCTCTACTACAGGCTGAACGTCATTCCGATCGAGATCCCGCCGTTGCGCAGCCGGCGCGAGGACATTCCCGTGCTGTTCGAGCATTTTGTCCGCAAGCATCAGCAACGCACGGGCAAGCGGATCGAGCGGATCGAGGACGGCGTCACGGCGAAGCTGCAGGATTACGACTGGCCGGGGAACGTGCGCGAGCTCGAAAACACCGTCGAGCGCGCGGTGGTGCTCTGCACCAACAGCACCATCAGCGCGGCAAACATTTCGGTGCTCGGACCGCTGACGCCACAATCGGGCACGCTGCCGTCTTTGAAGCTGCGGGGCAACATCGAATGGGTGGAACAGGAAACTCTTCGACGCGCGCTCGAACTTGCCGGTGGGGTGAAAAAAGAAGCCGCCGACATGATGGGCATCAGCCAGCGCGCGCTCAGCTACTACCTCACCAAATACAAGATTCAATGACGGGTTGTTACGTGCGAAGTAAGTACTTACGCGGCGCGTAACCTTCACGCCTGCTACTGCCTGTTTTCCTGGCAAATCCGTCCATTTTTGCCGTCCGTTCCGGCATTGGCCTTGCCTCTCGTTGCCACGAGGGTGCTTCGAATCATGAACATCAATCCTTTCAAAGACGAACAGACGGCTCTGGCGGTGCTCGCGATCATTCTAGCGGTAGCGGCTTTGTGGGCGATTGGCTGCGGAGGCGGCGGCGGCTCCTATTCCACGTCGACTCCCTCCTCGCCCACACCCACCACTCCGACCCCCGCCGCCAGCTTGACGGTGAATATTGTCGGCCTCACCGGCAATGCGGCATTCAGTCCGAATCCTGCGCAGGCGTCGGCAGGTTCGACGATAATCTGGAAGAACACCACGGGTGCGGCGCATCATCTCGTGATGGACAACGGCACCCTGATTGGCGACGTCGCTCCAGGGGCAAGCCTCAACACGATGCTGAACGGGTCCGGAGGGAACTACCACTGCACCATTCACCCGACGATGGTGGGCAGCCTCAACGGCGCGTCGGCGCCGCCGGATCCGATGCCAAACCCGGGCGGAGGGTACACCTACTAATGCAGCAGACCAGCGGCCAGATCGTCAGTCAGCCTCCGAAGCCTCCTGGAGGAGCTCCCGTGGTTCGGCGTCCAGTCGTGATCTGCTCGCTCGCCCTGGCCGCAGCGCTCCTTCTGCCGGCGTTCTCACACGCTCAATCGCCGGCACCCCCTTCCGACGACGGCGCCCTGAATGTCGTGCAGCCGGATTTCACCGTGATCAATCTGCCGACGACTCTCCGGCTGCCGGCGATGAAGGGCGCGTTTCGCGTGACGCATCGCTTCGGCCTGTCGCTGACGCGCGGCACCTTCGGCCAGGACGCGGAAAGCTTCTTCGGCATCGATAACGGTGCGCAGATCGGATTCGAATATCGATTCGGAATCATGAGCGGCCTGCAGGCGGGAATTTACCGGACGAGCGACAAGACCATCGAATTTTTCGGACAGTACGACGTGGCCAGGCAGGGCGAATCGATGCCGGCGACCGTCGACGTGGCCGCCACGATCGAAGGCCGAAACAACTTTCACAAGGGCACAATTGTCGACAACGCGGACAACGAGTACGCGTCCTCCATCGGTCTCGTTCTCTCCAGAACGGCCGGGGACGTTGCCGCTTTCTACCTGCAACCGACTTTTGTCGCCCACTCGAACTCGCTATCGACCGCGGGCTGCCTCCAGCATATTCAACAGGGGCAGGTTCTCCCGGGGTGTGCCGGCGCACAGACGGCCGGCATCGACTCCAATACGTTTCTCGTCGGCCTGAGCACCCGGCTCAGGGTTCGTCCGACGGCCTACGTGGTGGCGTCCTGGACGCCGCGGGTGGGCGGGTACCGGCCGGGCGTGGCGCTGGCGACGTTCGGCATCGAGAAGCGGGTCGGCGGGCACGTGTTTCAACTGAACTTCTCCAACTCGCAGGGTTCGACGATCGGTCAGATCGCCCGCGGCGCCGCCAACGACACCGACTGGTTCATGGGGTTCAATATCACGAGAAAATTCTTTTAGAACGGGCTCTGGGCTCTCGGCTCTGGGCTCTCGGCACTCGGCTCAGGGCCGCTCACGGCGGCCGATAGTGAAAAAGAGTCCGCCTTCGCGTCCGAGCGTCGAGATCCAGCCCAGTTGCGCCAACCAGCCCTCGAGCCGCCAGTTGTCGACGGCGCGCGCAAACAGTTCCGGCGGTTCTTCGCCGAGGACGGCGCTCGGGTACGTCCGCAAATATTCGACACCGTTCTCGGCAAACCAACCCTGCACCTCGGCGAGCGTGTGCGAGTGCTCTTCGGGGTGTTGATATTGATCGAGCAGCCAGGCTTCCCGCCGACCGGGCTCGAGCTGCCGGTCTCGCAGCACAGGATCGAAGGGCACGAGCCGGAACTTCGACATGCGCGCCACGACGCGACGAAGGCGGGATGGAACGCGCGCGAACGTGTTGTAGACGCCGAGCACGATCGCTCCGCCCGGTCGCGCGAGTTCGGCCAGGCGGGCAAACGACGCACGCGGGTCCGGTGTATGGTGCAGGACCCCCGACGAGTAGACCACGTCGAACGCGTCCGCCTTCAAACCAGGCCGCCGGAGATCGGTCTCGACGAACTGCACGCGATCGACGCCGTAGCGCCGCGCTGCTGCGGCGCCGAGCAAGAGTGAGCCGCGCGTCAGATCCGCGCCAATGATCACGCGATCGGCGCGCGCCAGGTACAAGCACATCTGGCCGGTCCCGCAACCGACCTCGACGATCCGCGCATCACCCGGAATCGCCTGATCGATCAGGCGGGCGAACGCACTCCGTTCCGAGCGCGCCCGAAACGCCTGGAAACTATCGCGCGGTGGGTAGCCGGGAAACGGCGTGCGGTCATAAAAGCGGCGCACCACCTCGGTGCGGCTGTCGGCGGGAAGCCGCAGGTCAGGAATGCCATCCGGCGCGTGGAAGCGCGCGCCGCAGGCACGACATACCCAATCCGACGAGAGCGGCCCAGCGCACACCGGGCAGGCGAGCAGCTCCCGGAAGCTGTCCATGCTCAGAAGATCGCGTAGATGAACGGAGCCAGCGCTTCGACAGTCGTCGCCAGAATCAGGATCAAGCCAAAGAGGCAGAGAAACACCGCCAGCGGCACGAGCCACCGTTTTCCAGACTCGCTCCGCCACAACCCGCGCGCCAGATCGGCGATCGAGCCACCAGCGCTCCGGAGGATGATCAGCCGCCGACGCATGCCGCCAGGCCTTTTAATCACGGCGATGCGGCGCGCTTCATCACCAGCGTCGGACCCGCCACGAGGGCGTCGATCCCGCAGCGCCGAAACGTCGAATACCCTTCGAGCGCCCGATTGACGATCGGCTCGCCGGCTACGTTGAATGAGGTATTGAGCAGCACCGGAATCCCAGTGCGGCGGCCGTAGGCGTGGAGCAGCGCGTACAAGCGTGGCGCCATGGCACGGTCGAGCGTCTGGAGTCTCGCCGAACCGTCCACGTGCGTCGTCGCAGCCAGCTTCGATCGCCACTCGGCCCGTACGGGGAACACGCCCGACATGAAGCGAGCCAGCCGCGCGCCACCTGGGGGAAGATCGAAATAGCGATCTGCGGCTTCGATTGGCACCACAGGCGCGAACGGCCGGAATTCTTCGCGACGCTTGATGTCACGATTGAGCCGGTCGCGCGTCTCGGGGGTGTGTGCCGAAGCCAGAATGCAGCGATGACCGAGGGCCCGCGGACCGAACTCGCAGGCGCCGTCCATCCAGCCCACGATACGGCCGGCGGCGAGCTCGTCCGCGATCCGTTCGATCAGCACCGGGTCGTCGAGCTGCTCAACGCCCTGGCCGTCCTCACCCGCGGCCCGCGCCAATTCCTCCGCATCCACGGACGGGCCCCAGAATGGATGGTCGGGGACATCGCGGTCCGGGTTCTTGAAGTACACACGATCCGCATAGAGCGCCGCACCGAGCGCGCAGCCGGCATCGCCGGGCGCCGGCGGGACGAAGACGCGCTCGAACCCCGATTCGCCAAGTATTCGGGCATTTGCGAGGCCGTTGAGCGCGACGCCCCCTCCCAGACACAGATCAGCCAGGCCGGTTTCCCGATGAAGCGCGCGCGTCATCTCCACAAGCGTGTCTTCGAGAACTCGCTGGGCGCTGGCGGCGCAATCGGCGAACCGCCGGCCTTCAGCCGTGTCGAGGTCGATCGGTTCGTGCGGGCTACGCGGCGGACCGAACAACGCAACGAACCGCGACGAATACGATCGACTCGCCGTCGTCTGGAACTCGAAGTATTCCGGAAGGAGGGCGAATGCGCCATCCGGCGTACGACGGATCACTTTGCGGACCGCATCGGTCATCGTTGGACGGCCGTAGGCGGCCAGGCCCATCACCTTGTACTCGTCCTCGTTCACGGCAAAGCCGAGATACGCGGTGAAGGTCGAATACAACATGCCCAGTGAATGCGGGAATCGGATCTCACGGACGAGCGTGATATCCGTGCCGCCGTTCGCGCGACGCTCGCCGTGGCCGACGGTCACCGTCGCCCACTCGCCAACGCCGTCGGCGGTGAGGATCGCCGCGCGACGAGTGGGTGCCGTGAGGAAGGCGGCTGCTGCATGTGCTGCGTGGTGCGCCGTGAACAGGATCTTGCGCCTCGGCACGCCAAGGTGGGACGAAATGATGCCGGGAACCCAGACCTTTTCGCCGAGCGAGTTCTTGATCGCGTTCGGAAAAGACCCCCACGAGCGCGGGAAGGCGCGTAATGCGCACGTGAGGATCCGTTCGAATTTCAACATGCTGCGCTCGTAGAAGACCACGGCGTCGAGATCTGCCGGATCGAGCCGGCCCCGATCCAAGCACCACTCGATAGCGCCCAGGGGAAAGCTCGCATCGTTCTTGTGTCGCGACAGACGCTCTTCCTGCACGGCGCAGACGGGTACGCCATCGACGACGAGCGCGGCCGCCGAATCGTGGTAGTGGGCCGAGATTCCAAGAATCTTCATCTCAATATTGACTGGTGGGCGAGTCGTCCCGGTGCTGTGAAATCGCGGTCCAACCGAGTGGCTCCCGCCGTTCGGCACGTTTAGCCAGCCACGCGAACGGCGGCAGCAGGATGAAATACATGATTGTCAAAATGGCGTTGCCAAGGAGGCTCGCAAGCGCGGCCGCGACGCGCAGGTACCGTTTCCACAGACGGCTGGCTCGTGCCCGCCACACCTGGCGCACGTAGGACCCAGGCAGGACGCGAGCGAGCTGGGTGTACGTGTAGTTCATGTGAAACACTTCATCGCGCAGGATCTCGTCGAAGATCGCGCGCGTCGAGGGATCGTCGTCGACGACCTCCCGATAAATCGCGAAACGGCCGGCCGCGGCTTTTTCTGCGACATGCAGGAACGCGAGCAACCGGTAATCGGGCTCTCCTTCGATACGGAGGTCGTCGAGCCCGTGGCCGCCCGGCAGCGGGCTGCCGTTGAATAGCCCCTTCGCGCGAGCCGGGCGCGCCCGGAGCAGCGCGGCGCCACGCTGGCGAAACAGATCGCCGTGGCGAAGCTCGTCGATCGCATGCTCGAGGTACAGGCGGCGCAAAAGCGGGTCCGGTGTCACTTCCGCCGCCCTCAAGATGTCGCGTCCGCCGTCGGTCTCAACTTCGGCGAAGGCGAGGAGCTTGCCTACCCGGCGGTCCAAATCGCTCCAGACCCATCGGTGGATCGGGCGCAGCATCCGGTCTGCGCGTGCCGCCAGTCTCAAAGACATCTCGATTTTACATCGCTGTCCGCGGCCAATATGCTGAGGAGCATTGCACGAGCAGCGGTCTGAATACCCGGTCCCACGCGTGATGGCCGAGATCGTGGTCGCGTCCATCGGCGCCACGCTCATGGCTTGCGCGCTCATCGCCAATCAGCGTTGGCTGGACCGGCACTTCCTGCCGTCGTTTTTTCTGCCGCGTCATTGGTACGTGCTGATCCAAACGGGCGTTCGCATCATCATCGCAACCTCCGGCGTGGCGCTGATCCTCGCCGGGCGCCAACGTGTTGGACGTCTGGTGGCGCGAACCCCGGCGCGCGCATTCCCGGTTGCGGTCGGGGCGGCGCTGGCGCTTGGCGCAAGCGAGCTCGTGCTGCGGCGCACGCACCTCCGCCCTGCGCAATGGCTCCTGCCCCAAGAGGAACCGCTCCGGCGCCCGGATCCGCGACTCGGCTGGACGGTCGAGCCGGCGCGAAGAGGGTACACCGTGATTGGCGGGCGCGTCATCGAGTACGCGTTCGATCCCGCAGGATATCGTGTTCGCCGGACGGATGAGCCCGTCGATCCCGAGCGCCCGACGATCCTGTTTGCCGGTGAATCGGTGATGTTCGGAGAGGGACTGACGTGGGAGGAAAGCGTGCCGGCGCAGGTTGGCGCGATGGTTGGCGTTCAGACCGCAAACCTCGCCGTCAACGGCTACGGCAGCGATCAGGCGTTTCTGAGGCTGAGGACGGAGCTGCCGCGTTTTCATCGACCGATAGGCGTGGTCTCGCTGTTCATGACCACGCTCTTCGACCGCAACCTCGACGAGGATCGGCCGCATCTCGGACCGGGACTTGTCTGGCTGCCGGCACAACAGCGGTCCCGGCTGTTATTGCTCGCCGGTCTAGTCATCCCGTACCGGCCTCTCGAAACAGTCGAGCGCGGCATCACCGTGACTCGCGAGATCCTCCGCGGGACGATCGAGCTGGCGCGTCCGCGCGGTGCAACGCCGCTCATCCTCGTACTGCAGTTCGGCGCAGAAGAACCAACTGAATGGACTCTGCGGCGCCGGATCCTCGACGAGGCCGGGCTGCCGTACCTCTGGGTCGACGTTGACTCAGCTTTGCGACTGCCTTGGGATGGACACCCGAACGCGTCCGCCGCGCATGCGATGGCCGCCGCCGTGGCAGCTCGATTCCGCAGCCGGTGAGGACGTTCGAAGTGTCCAACCTCCGTTTTACTGCTTCACCATCTGGCCTCGCGAGAAGCCGCTGGGGTTCGAGGCGCTGTGGACGTTGAAGTAATAATTTGACGGATTGGCGATCATGTCGTTGACATGCGCCGGATCCATGTTTTGCGTGATATTGGTCCTTGTAAACGAACCCGACCCATTTGCGAGGACGATACCATCCCCGGCAGTTATGCCGCTGCCGACCAGGACGCCGGCAGACACTCCCGCTGGACCATTGTGAATATGGGCCGCGACGACCGGGGTACTCGGCGGGTACCCCGCGAGCTGGACAGCAAAATCGGCGGTCGCGGCCGTGATGTTTCCAGAGCCGTCACGGGTGAGATTGAACGTGATCACGGCATTGCCGCTGCCGTTGATTTCAGCGTTCGTGACAGGCGGCACCTCGTTGGCGGGCAGCAACGCCGCGGTGAACTTCACGGTCGTTGGATTCGCGGTCGACGCTGTCGGCGACGACGAACCACAGCCGAGCGCGAAAATACTGAGACCGGCGGCAAGGATTGACAGACGCTTCATGTTGTTCTCCTTCAGTAGAATTTTCGGGCCAGGTTGAATCCGAGAAACAAGCTGTGCGGCTCCCCGCCTCGCGCCGTCTGGGCGAACGTGGTGCCGGTCGTATTCGAAAAATTCATTTGAAACACGTGGTAGCCGACGCGGCCTTCGAGCGCGAACGAAAATTCCGCGGGGCCCGGGGCATAGCCGCCAAGACGCGGCGAGACCTCGGCAACCAGATACATACTTTGCCGCACGTGCACGCGGCCGCCGAGGCCGATGAATCCCGTTTCTCGCGTCACGGCGCCCACCGCGGTGTTGTGCACCCACATCGGGGTCGCATACAGCTCGGCGGCGTCCGCAAACTTCCGGGAGAGCACCGCGCCGAGCGCGGGGGCGCGGTCCCGGCGGAAGTTGTTGGCCCCTTCAACCGACACGAGCCCCGATATCGACAGCGGCATCTGTTCCGAACCGGCCGACTGCGCGATCGGATCGAACTTCGCGTAGAACTCGGTCTCGCGGTCGATGTTGGTGCGGTAGGCGGCGGCCTGCACGTGCTTCATCACCGCGAACCGATACTCGAAGCCGATGGCGGCGCCGTTGTCCAGGCCGAACAGGTTGCTCAACTGCTGGCTGAAGCTCCCATCGCGGAGGTTTCCATAAAATCGATGGGTGAGGTGGAAGTTCGACCGGTGCAGCGGCAGCCGGAGCGTTGTCGGCAGATTGACGAGCGTGAAATCCGGCTCGACCGGTTGAAGGGTCGCGTCATCGTCCTGAACGGCGGCGGGCGGTGTCTGGCCCCACACAGTCTTCGGCCACGATGTCTGGGCGGCGACGAAGAAGAGGAAGACAGCAACGAGACGGAGAGGTCGCATCTTACGGAACGATCGCATCATGAGGTGAACCCACCAGTGCAATGCCGGGACCACACAAAATTACACTGAAAACGGGTGATTTGTGGAAGATTCCTTACCGTTTACGTAAACGCTTACGTGGCGGGAAACCGGGCTTCTGACTTTTGGTGGATAAAGCGGTCTAACATTGGGAAAGAGGGAAAGAGGCAAATTTTTGGATCGAACGGCCGGTTGGTTCGTCACGACAATTCTTGCGGCTGTGGCTCTTGGAAGCTGTGGCAGTGGATCTCCTGCTTCGCCATCATCCGGGGGCTCGTCCGGGGGCTCGTCCGGCTCGAATCCGGCCGTCACGGTCACGATCACGTCGTCGGGGGTCAGCCCGAAGCAGCTTCAAGTGCCACAGGGCACAAGGGTGCTGTTTACGAACAACGATTCGCGCGACCGCCAAATGTACTCCGATCCCCATCCGGAACACACCGACTGCCCCGAGATCAATAACGTTGGATTAATCAGCCCGGGGCAGACCAAGGAGACGGGCAATCTCAACACTGTCCGGACCTGCGGTTATCACGACCACGGCAACCCCGATGACGCGCGGTTCAAGGGGAACATCGTCATTCAGTAGTCGGCAGTCGTTAGTCGACAGTCGTTAGTCGACAGTCGTTAGTCGACAGTCGTTAGTCGACAGTCGTTAGTCGACAGTCGTTAGTCGGCGATCAGCCATCAGCGATCAGCCGCAACGATCGCGACACCATGCAGCGTCTGGAAGTCGTCGGTATAGACGGTCGCCGCAATCCGGTCGCCGGGCTTCACCCTGGCAACGATATCCTTGTTCTCCACCTTGTAAACCATGGTCATGGCTCCCATCCATCCAGGAACGTCGTCGCCCTGAACCGTCACGGTGCCCGCGCGGGCGTCGACCTGTTCAACTTTTCCCCGGAAGGCGAATGGCCTCTTCTCGCCGGGCTTGCCTGGAGGCTCCTCGGCTGCGACGTGTCGCATCACGATGGCGGAAGCTGCCCCTTCGGCGCTCGTCCACGCGACGAGAAACCCGTCAGCCACTGGAGCAATCACCGGATGGGAACCGGTAATTGACGTGTTGAGGGAGCGCCCGATCCCCGACTGTCCGCCCGGCCAGATCGGTCTGAACATCACGAGCCGCAGGCCGTCGTGGGGCTCGTCCCACACCGCGGCCAGGCCGCCCGATCTGCCGCCGGCAATCTGCGGATGCGCGGCTTCATCCTGGCCGGAGGCCGACAGCCGCACCCGCGGAGTGAAGGTGCGACCGTCTGCGGTCGACGCGTAGAACACAACCTTCTGTGACTGGCCTTGTGGCTGGCCTTCGCTCACAACCGTCGGCCACACCGCATGCACCGTTTCTCGTGCATCGAGGGCCAGCGCCGGACCGTCCTCAGGACACGCCGCAATCGTCCACTTGTCTTCGCTCACGCGCGCGAGCGGCCCGAATTCACGGCCGCCATCAGCCGACACCGCCATCGCGATGTCGCGAATGCTCCCCGGGAAAATATGACGCCACGCCGCGAGGACACGGTTAGCATTGCCCGCGACCACCGCTGTCTTGCAGCAGAAACAGACGTTGGCGGCAACCTGCGTTTCGGTCACCTTGTTGTCGGGATCGATCACCGCCGCATACACATCCTGACGCGGCGAGCCGGCGTTCGGCATGCTCGAGTGATCCATCGCGTTCCGGCCGTCGAGCCACACCGCGTGCAGCAATCCATCGGGTCCAGCCGCCAGCGACTGCCAGCCGCGAGCGCCCTTCAGCGATGGATCGTGAAGCGTGATCGCGCGACCGAACGTTCGCCCCCCATCCTTCGATCGAGCCAGCCGGATAGCGGCCGCTCCAGTCCGCTTCGACGCCCAGACGACGGCGATTTCGGTGGCTGTGACGGCAACCCGCGGCGGCTGTTCGACGTTCGCCGACACATCCTGGTCCCGATCGTTGACGCGCGTCTGGACCGGAAACGTCACGCCGCCGTCTTCGCTCACGGCCGCGTACACATTCATCGCGCCGTTCTTCGTTCCGGTCCACACGATCGCGATACGGCTGCCGGAAGCGGCGAGCGAGGGCATCGCGGTCGCCTCGCCCGGCATGGCGAATCGAATCGAATCGGGCCGGGACGGCAGGTCAGAAACGACCGGGGCTGTGTTGTTCGCACCCTCATCGTGAGGCGCCGGCGGAGCCGGCGTCCCGCACCCGGCAATCAGCACGGCCGCCGACAGCCCGGCCGTCACTGCCGATGAGAGTCTTGTGATCATGAGGTCAGATCGCCAATGGGGGTAATCTGTCCAAAGATCGACGATGGGCTGGTCATTGTCAAGGATGATTGTCCTGTGCCTTGCTGCCGGCGTTGCAACGAAAGCCGCAGCGCAAGACATGCCCGGCATGAACATGAGCACGATAGAGACGGGATCACGCTCGTGGCGGTGGAAGGCACACGGAAATGTTTTCGTCGGGATGAACGATCAGGAGCGGAAGTTCACAGACTTCCGGACGATCGAATCGCAGAACTGGGCGATGGGATCGGGCACTCGCGAGGTCGGCACCGGCCGGCTCACGATCTCGTCGATGCTGTCGCTCGAGCCGTTCACGTTGAAGAAGATCGGCTCGCCTCAGGTTTTTCAGACCGGCGAGAGTTTCGAGCACGCACCGCTCGTTGACTATCAACATCCCCACGATCTGTTCACCGCATTGGGCGCATCGTACGCCCGTCAGACCGGTCGGTGGACAGTTTCGCTCGAAGGTGATGTGGTCGGCTCGCCGGCACTTGGACCCGAGCCGTTCATGCATCGCGCATCGGCGTCCGAAAATCCGGAGGCGCCGCTCTCGCATCATCAGCTCGACTCCACGCACATCACGCCGGGTGTCGTCAGTGCCGGGCTCTCGCGCGGAGCCGCGCGCATCGAAGCGTCATGGTTTCGGGGCCGCGAACCCGACGAAGACCGGACGGACATCGATCTGGGGGCGCTCGACTCCTGGTCCACCCGGGGAACATGGACCATCGGGCCGTGGAGCGCGCAAGTTTCAGGCGGTCACCTCCACAATCCGGAGATCACGGCGCCCGGCCGTGATATGGCGCGGCTGACGGCGTCTGTTGCGTATTCGCAAACAACCGGATCGCTCACGACGGCGTTATTCGGGGCTTGGGGGGAAAACCGCGAGGTGCATGGACTGATGGACGCATATCTCGTCGAGACCGGGATATCGTGGCTGGATCGGAACCATCTCTACTCGCGGGCCGAGCTCGTGACCAAAGACATCCTGAACGCGGGAAGCGATCCAGTGGGCTTCATCGACTTCCATCCGCTCTCACGCGTAGGCGCGTTGACGGTTGGCTACACGCGAGACCTCAACGGCTCGAACCGCAACCGATTCGGCCTCGGCGGCGATGTGACGATGTACTACGTGCCGCCGAATTTGAAGAAGAACTACGGCGGGCCGGTGTCGATGCATGTATTTGTGCGATATCGATTCATGTCAGCGGCCGCCGATGGGACGGCACATGATCACTGAAGCCATGCTTTCAGATGGGCTGTCTGTCCGGGCGTCGCGTCTGGTTTGACCACCAGCGACCACGACTGCGCCGGAGCGGTGCCGACCATCACGTCCAGGCTGCGAATCAAGTTGCGGCGCGAAATCGTGAAGGTGATTTTCTCGGCCGGCCGAAACGCCGCAATTCGAGCCGCGAACTGTCCCGCCGGCAGGCGCACTCCGTCTATCGCAATAATTTCATCATCCACTTCCATTCCCGCGTCGAATGCCGGCGTGCCTCGCGTCACACCCGTCACAAACGTGCGCCCCTCAGAGAGGGTTGTCGCCACGCCAAGGTACGCGCTCTTTGCGCTGGAGGGCGCCCGGAAGTCGAGTCCGAACCAATCGAGCGCTTCCCGATAATCGAGCTCCTCGGTGGTCTCCAGGGTTTTCTGGAACCATCGCGGGAAGTCGTCTTTTGCCGACGGTCCCGCAAGATCGACCGCCGTCGCCCGCAGATCTGCCGACGTGAAGCCGTGTGCGCCGGAGTAACGTTGGTACATAAGCCGCATGAAATCGTCGAGCGTTTTCACACCAGCGGTCGCGTGACGGATTCTGGCGTCGAGTAGAAATCCGATGACCGCGCCTTTTACGTAATAGCTTACCGAGTCGTTGGTCGAGTTTTCATTCGGCCGGTAGTACTTGATCCAGGCATCGTAGGAGGCCATTTCCGCCGAGAGCACGAGGCGGCCGGGCGTGTTCTGCAGATTGGCGATCGCGCCCGACAGATCCTGCAAGTACTCCTCGACGCCGGCCAGTCCAGCGCGGCGGACCTGCAGATCCGCGTAGTAATCGGTCACTCCTTCGGCAAACCACAATCCCTTTGTATAGACTTCGTTCTCATAATCAAACGGCCCCAGCTCGATCGGCCGCAGGCGCTTGACGTTCCACGGATGAAAGAACTCGTGGCTGGCCAATCTGAGCCATGCGTGATACCCCGCCGGCGTGCTTGTGGAGAGCCTGGGTGTCTCGATCACGATCGAGTTCTTGTGCTCGAGCCCGTTGCCAGGGGCGCCGATCATGTTGAACAGATAGAAGCGGTCGTACGGCGCTCCACCCCACAGGTCGATGGTCTTCTGGACGACCTTCGCCAGATCCTGAACCGCGCGCGCCCCATCCCACACACCGGCTTCTCCGACGTCGACCAGATAATGCGGCTTGCCGCCGGCGCTGAATTCATAGACCGCCGGGTTGCCCGCGACGATCGGCGAATCGACGAGCGTGTCGTAGTCGGGAGCCCGAAAGACGTTGGGCTCCGGAGAGGTCATCCCGGAGAGGCTCCGCGCCCAGCCCGGGGGCAACCGCAGCCGGACTTCGTACGGACGGTCGCGCGATTCCAGGCGCGTGATGTAGGTCGCGGCGCCGTTCAACTGGGCGAACTCCTCGTCTATCCAGTTCGTGCGCACGCTCATCTCGCGGCAGTACAGGCGATAGTGGAGCGAGATCGTCCGCGCGCCGCCCGCCTCGACCCGCCAGCGATTCTTGCGCGTCTTCCCGACAGGCAGCGGCATATCGTTCGCGCCGGTTGCGGTGAGCGATTCGACGTTGCGGGAGTACTCGCGGACCAGATACGAGCCCGGCGTCCACACGGGCATCATCAGATCCACCTGCGGCTGACCGTCGGTGGGGATCGACGCATCGACTTCGACGTAGTGGGTATACGGCGCCGGAAAACTCAACGTGTAGCGAATCGGCTCGAGCTGCTGCGCGGCAGCCGGGCGGACGCATAACAACGCGAATCCGATGAGCCAAGCCCGTCTGCTGAGCCAAGCCCGTCTGCCAAACATGTTCATAAGGTTCCTCGCTCTCCCGGACGGAGCTCCACGACCTCGATGCCTCTTGGACGGCAGAACTCGCGCAGCCCGCCGGGTGTCCCGGTCAGCTCGGGAAATGTGCCGTAGTGCATCGGCACAATCTTCTTCACGCCCAGCCACTCCCCCGCCACCGCAGCATCCTCCGGCCCCATCGTGAATCGATCGCCGATGGGCAGAAACGCCACGCTCGGGGCAAACCTCTCGCGCAGCATCCGCATGTCGCCGAACAGGCCGGTGTCACCCGCGAAGTAGATCGTCAATCCGTTTTCGAATTTCACGACGAAGCCGGTTGCCGCGCCCAGATAGATTACGTTTCCGCCGTCCATGCCGCTGCTGCTATGCACGGCTTGAACCATGGCGATCTCGATTCCCGAGAGGATCTGCCGGCCACCGATATGCATCGGACGCAGGTTCTTCAGACCCTGGCGCCCGAACAATCCTGAAAGCTCCGGCGACGCTACCACGGTCGCCCCCGTTTGCCGGCCAACGTTCGTCGCGTCGCCGCAATGATCGGCGTGGCCGTGTGTCACGAGCACGAGCTCCAGCCCGTCCATCTTGTCGATACGCCTGGCGTCAGCCGGGCACGATGGATTACCGGTCAACCACGGATCGAACATCAGGCGCACGCCTTTTGGCGATCGCATCAGGAACGTGGCATGGCCAAGCCATGTCACCGACAGACGATCGGCGGCAGCTTTCGCGGACGGAGCGTCGGAGGGCAATTGCATGGACTGCCGGCGAATATATTAAGATCGAGTCGCCTTGTCGACGGTCATTCCCTTGACGCTGGTCCCCGCTCGCGAGCGGAAGCCCGAGTGGCTGAAGGTGCGGGCGCCCGGCTCACCGTCGTACCTGCGACTGAAAGGCCTGATGCGCGATCTCAACCTGCACACGGTCTGCGAGGAGGCGCGCTGCCCCAACATCGGCGAGTGCTGGACGCACGGCACGGCGACGTTCATGATTCTGGGGGACGTCTGCACGCGCGCCTGCGGCTACTGCGCTGTCGGTCACGGCAGGCCCGACGCCATCGACAGCGGGGAGCCCGCGCGCGTCGCCGATGCGGTGCGCCAACTCGCTCTGGCGCACGTCGTCGTCACGTCGGTCGATCGTGATGATGTCCCGGATGGCGGCGCGTCGATTTTCGCCGAAACGATCCGCGAGATTCGCAAGCACACGCCGGAGACGAGCATCGAGGTGCTGATCCCCGATTTTCAGGGCAAGGCAGCGGCCCTCTACGCTGTGCTCGACGCCGGCCCGGATATCCTGAATCACAATACCGAAACGGTGCCACGGCTCTATCGGCTCGCGCGCTCGGGCGGCCGGTACGCGAGGACGCTCGAGTTGCTCGACCGCTCGCGCCGCTACGCACCGCACGTCGCCACCAAGTCCGGCATCATGCTGGGGCTCGGCGAGGAATGGAACGAGATCGTCCGGACGCTTTCGGATCTCCGGAACGCCGGCTGCGCGATTCTGACTCTCGGGCAGTATTTGCGCCCCTCCGCCTCTCACCTTCCGATGGCTCGCTACTACCATCCAGACGAGTTCCAGCAGCTCAAGGCGATCGCCCTCGAGATGGGCTTCACGCACGTCGAGTCCGGTCCGCTGGTTCGAAGCTCGTATCACGCTCACGAACAGGCGGAGGGGTATCGGGCGGCTGCAGGCTCTAGGCTCTAGGCTCTGGGCTCTGGGCTCTAGGCTCTGGGGGGCCGGCCAGCAGCTTGGCTGCTTTCTTGAAGACGGACGACATCATCGCGGGCGTGAGCTTGCCGGTATTCGTGTTCTGGCGGCTTGGATGGTACGAGGCGATGACAACCGGTGAATCCTCGGGCCGCGAGATCGCGCCGTGGCCGAATTCGGACCGCGGCCTGACGGCTCTTCCCTTCCACGCGAGCATCCGCCACCAGGCGTCGAAGGCGATTTTTCCGAGCGCAACCACCACCTGAATATTTGGAAGCTCGTCGAGCTCCGCTTCGAGGTGCTCCTGGCACGCCAGAATTTCCTGCGGAGTCGGCTTGTTATCCGGCGGCGCACAGCGCACCACCGCAGCGATGAACGCGTCTTTCAACATCAAGCCGTCGTCGATGGATTGCGACGTCGGAATGTTTGCAAAGCCGTTCCGGTGCAGCGCCGCCATGAGAAAGTCGCCGGAACCGCCGCCGCCATCGCCCGTGAACACACGGCCGGTGCGGTTCGCCCCATGCGCAGCAGGCGCAAGGCCAAGAATCAGCAGCCGGCCCTGAGGATCGCCGAAACCGGGAACGGGCCTCCCCCAATACGTCTCGTTGCGAAAGGCGGCACGCTTGTCGCGCGCAATCTGCGCGCAGTACTCGCGCAGACGGACGCATCGATTGCACGTGATGATGTCCTGGTGAACCTTGGCGAGCGACACCTAAGCCTTTTTCGGCTTGTAGACGTGAATGCTTTCTCCGAAAAAGACGTCCGCAGCTTCCATTACCGTTTCCGACAGCGTCGGGTGCGGGTGGATGGTCAGCCTCAAGTCGTCTGCCAGCGCGCCCATTTCGATGGCGAGGGTGCCTTCGGCGATCAGCTCACCCGCGCCCGTTCCCACGATTCCGACGCCGAGCACACGCTCCGTCTCGGGATCGACGATCACCTTCGTGAGGCCGTCGGAGCGGTTGAGCGTCCCTGCGCGGCCCGATGCTGACCACGGATACTTCGCCACGTCGACGGTCCGGTTCTGCTTCTTCGCGTCGTCTTCGGTGAGGCCGGTCCACGCCAGCTCGGGATCGGTGTAGACGACCGCGGGAATCGCCCGCGGCTCGAAGACCGAAAGGCGGCCGGCGATCGCCTCGACGGCCACGCGCGCCTCGTGCGTTGCCTTGTGCGCCAGCATCGGTTCGCCGGCGACGTCACCGATGGCGAAGATCGATCGCTCCGCAGTACGCCGCTGACCGTCAATCTCGATGAACCCGCGCTCGTTGATTTGAACTTTCGTCTTCTCGAGCCCGCCAATCGCCGAATTCGGGCGGCGTCCGACGGCGACAAGCACGCGATCGAAATTCTGCGCGCCCGAAGGCGCGGCCTTGCCTTCGAAGGTCACACTCAAACCTTTTCTTTCGTCTTTTACCCCGGTCACTTTCGTCTCGAGCAGGATGGCCTCGCTGGTGGTCTCCATCCGCCTGGCCACAATGGCGGCGAGGTCGCGATCGGCGCCCGGCAGCAACCGGTCGGTCATTTCGACAATGGTCACCTTCGATCCAAGCGCGGCGTACACCGTTCCCAATTCGAGCCCGATGTAGCCGCCGCCAACCACGAGCAATCGCCCAGGGATGTCTGGAAGATCCAGCGCGCTGGTCGAATCGAGCACTTTCGGATTGTCGATCGACACGTTCGGCACCGTTGAAGGACGCGATCCGGTGGCGATGATGAGGTAATCGGCCTCGACGCGCCGCTCGCCTTTGCCGGTGTCGACGCTCACCGCCTGGGGCCCCACGAGCGATGCCCGGCCCTGGATGTACTCCACCTTGCGAGCCTTGGCCAGCAAGCCGAGGCCGCCCGTCTGTTTCTTGACGACGGCGTCTTTCCATCCCCGAAGCCGGTTGACATCGAGGGAGGGCTTGCCGAATGAGATGCCGAACGCATCCGCGTGCTTGGCGTCGTCGAGAACTTTCGCCGCGTGCAGCAGCGCCTTGGAAGGAATGCAACCCTTGAAGGTGCAGATACCACCGGGATTCGGCTCGGCATCGATCAGCGTCACCTGCATGCCGAGATCGGCCGCATGAAACGCCGCGGCGTACCCGCCCGGACCTGCTCCAATCACGGCGACGCGTGTGGGGTTCGCCATCGAAACGCTAAAGGTCGAGCCAGATGAGCGCCGGCTGCTCCAAGGCCTCGACAACCCACCGGAGGAACCGGACGCCGTCTGCGCCGTCGACCACGCGATGGTCGTAGGAGAGGGAAAGGGGGAGCATCAGGCGCGGCACGAACTGACCGTCGGCCCACACCGGCTCCATCTTCGCGCGCGCCACACCAAGAATGGCGACCTCGGGCCAGTTCACGATGGGCGAAAACGCGCCTCCGCCCAGGCCGCCAAGATTCGAGATTGTGAACGTGCCCCCCTGCATCTCGTCGAGCGAGAGCTTGCGGCTGCGGGCTTTCTCGGCGGCCTGGGCAATCTCGTCGGCCAGCTGGAAAAGATCCTTCTCGTCCACATCGCGGATGACCGGCACCAGCAGGCCGCGATCGGTATCGACCGCCATGCCGATATTGATGTACTGCTTGTAGATGATCTCCTCGCTCTGCAGATCGACGGAGGAGTTCACCTGCGGGAACTTCTTCAGGGCGGCCGCGAGCGTTTTGATCAGAAACGCCGTGATCGTCACGGGCGCCCGGCCATCGGCTTCGGCTTTCTTTGACAGGCGTTTGCGAAGCGCGTCGACCGACGTGATGTCGGCGCGGTCGTGCTGCACGACGTGCGGCACCGTGTTCCACGCTTGCGTCAGCCGATGGGCTGTTACCCGGCGCACGCCGGTCATCGGCTTGCGCTCGACCGCACCCCACGCGCTGAAGTCCGGCAGCGGGGTTGCCGTCGCAACGCGCGCGCCGCCTGCGCCGGCTCCGGCCAGGAGACGCCGCGCATACGCGGTCACATCGTCGGTCGAAATGCGGCCGCCGGGCCCTGAGCCCTGGATGTCCGGGAGGTTCACACCGAGCTCGCGCGCGAGCCTGCGCGCCGACGGGCCGGCGGGAATCGTCGACGGATCGGCCGCCGCCTGGACCGGCTTCGGCCGGGTCATTTCGACGACCTGCGCGGGACGCCGACCGAGGCTGCCCGAGGGTCCCTGGGGCGCGGCGGCGCGAGCGGGTTCGGCCACTGGCTCCTTTGCCCCGTTCGGCCCACTCCCGGCGGCGCTCTCACGTTTCGGCGGAGCCGCCGGGGCGGGCGGGGCCGCGGGGGCAGGCGCAGCTGCCGGGGCCGAGGCCGCGGGGGCCGGCGCAGCTCCCGGGGCAGGCGCAGCTGCCGGGGCCGAGGCGGCCGCGGACGCCGACGCAGCGGCTTGTGCCTCGGGCGCCGGGGCGTCTGCGCCGTCTCCAAGGACGAAGATCGTTTGACCGACCTTCACCTTCTCGCCGGCCTTCACCTTGACGTCTTTGACGATGCCTTCGGCCGATGACGGCACTTCGATCGTGGCCTTGTCGGTTTCCAGCTCGAGGACGGGTTGATCCTTGGCGATCCGATCGCCCACTTTCACCAGAACCCTGAGGACGTCGCCGCTTTCGATGTTCTCGCCGAGCTCCGGCAACTTCATGTCATTCGGCATATGGCGTCACGAGACCGCGGGGTTCTTCTTCTCCGGGTCGATTCCGAGGTCTTTGATGGCCTTTTCCACCAGCTTGGCGTCGATCTGTTTTTCACGCGCCAGCGCCGACAGGGCGCCGACCGCCACGAACCGCGCGTCGACCTCGAAGAAATCGCGCAGCGCCCTGCGCCCTTCGCTTCGGCCGAAGCCGTCGGTGCCGAGCGCGACAATCGGGCGTGGGAGCCAGCGATCGATCGAATTCGGCAGCGCTTTCACATAGTCAGACGCAGCCACGATCACGCCGTCGGCCGTGCCGAGGCATTCGCTCACGTACGGCACGCGCGGCTTCCCGGCCGGGTGCAGCATGTTCCAGCGATCGCACGCGTTGCCGTCGCGATACAGCTCTCCGTAACTCGTGACGCTCCAGACATCGGCGGCGACCCCGAACGACTCGAGGAGCTCGGCGGCCTTGATCACTTCCGGCAGAATCGCGCCGCTTCCCAGGAGCTGCGCTTTCAGCTTCGCGGCGGTGTTCCTCGCCTTGCTGAATCGATACATGCCCTTGAGGATGCCGGCCCTGGCGCCGTCCGGCATCGGCGGCATGGCGTACTGCTCGTTCATCACCGTCAGGTAGAAGAAGATGCTTTCCTGCTCCTTGTACATCCGGCGAATACCATCTTCGATAATCACCGCCAGCTCATAGGCAAACGCCGGATCGTAGCTCACGCAGTTCGGCACGGGATAAGCGAGCAGCTGGCTGTTCCCGTCCTGATGCTGCAATCCCTCGCCCGACAGCGTCGTACGGCCCGCGGTGCCGCCCAGCAGGAATCCGCGCGAGCGCGAGTCGGCCGCGGCCCAGATGAGGTCGCCCACGCGCTGGAACCCGAACATCGAATAGAAAATGAAAAAGGGGATCGTGTTGACGTGATGGATCGAATAGGCGGTGCCGGCCGCAATGAACGAGGCGAGCGAGCCCGCCTCGTTGATGCCCTCTTCCAGGATCTGGCCGTCGGTCGACTCCTTGTAGTACAGGAGCGTGTCCATGTCGACCGGCTCGTAGAGCTGTCCCGCGTGCGAGTAGATGCCGACCTGCCGGAACAGGGCCTCCATGCCGAACGTGCGGGCCTCGTCGGGCACGATGGGGACGACATACTTGCCGATGTCTTTGTCGCGCAGCAGCTTCGAGAGCAACCGCACGAACACCATCGTTGTCGAGGCGGTCCGGCCCTCAGTGCCTTTGTGGAACTCGTCGAACAGCTCGCTGGCTGGCAGCGTCAGCAGCGGGGTTTTCGTGGAACGGACCGGAAGCGATCCCCCGAGCGACTTGCGGCGGTCGCGCAGGTATGAAATTTCCGGGCTCTTCTCGTCTGGACGGTAGTACGGCGCTTCCCCGATTTTTTCGTCGGGGACCGGCAGGCCGAAGCGATCGCGCACCGCGCGCAGCTCGTCTTCGCTGAGCTTCTTCTGCTGGTGGGCGATGTTCTTGCCTTCGCCGGCCTCGCCCATCCCGTAGCCTTTGATGGTTCGAACCAGGATGACGGTCGGCGCGCCTTTGAACTCGACGGCCGCCTTGTAGGCGTTGTACACCTTGAGCGGATCGTGGCCGCCGAGGGTGAGTTTTTTCAGCTGGTCGTCGGACAGGTGCCGCACCATCTCGAGCAATCGGGGGTCGGCGCCCCAGAAATGCTCGCGGAGGTACGCACCCGACTCGATGACGTACTTCTGATACTGGCCGTCGACGATTTCGCCCATGCGCTTCACGAGGAGGCCCTCGCGATCCTTGGCGAGCAGCGCATCCCAGCCGCGCCCCCAGAGCACCTTGATGACGTTCCAGCCGGCGCCGCGGAAAATCGCCTCCAGTTCCTGGACGATCTGGCCGTTGCCGCGCACCGGGCCGTCGAGCCGCTGCAGGTTGCAGTTGATCACGAAAATCAGGTTGTCGAGCTTTTCGCGCGACGGCAGCGTGATGGCGCCAAGCGATTCGGGCTCGTCGGTTTCGCCGTCGCCCAGAAACGCCCACACCTTGGCGTTCGAGGGTTTTTTCAGGCCGCGATCTTCCAGATACCGCATGAAGCGCGACTGGTAGATGGCCATGATGGGGCTGAGGCCCATCGACACGGTCGGGTATTCCCAGAAGTCGGGCATCAGCCATGGATGCGGGTACGACGACAACCCGCCGCCCGGCTTCAGCTCGCGGCGGAAATTCTCCAGCTGCTTTTCGCTGAGGCGGCCCTCGAGAAACGCGCGCGAGTAAATCCCCGGCGACGCGTGCCCCTGGTAGTAGACGACGTCGCGATCGCCCTCTTCACCGGCCGCGCGCCAGAAGTGATTGAACCCGACTTCATACAGCGTGGCGGCCGAGGCGAAGGTGGAGAGGTGCCCGCCGATGCCGGGCTCAGCCTTATTGGCGCGCACGACCATGGCGATGGCGTTCCATCGAACCAGACTCTTGATTTTTCGCTCGAGCTCCATGTCGCCTGGGAACGGCACTTCCTGGTCGGGAGAGATCGAGTTGATGTATGGAGTGTTGGCGCTGAACGGGAGCCGGATACCCCGCCGGCGGGCGTGCGCGGCGACGTCCTGCAGCAATTGCCCGGCGCGGATGGGGCCGTTTGTTTGAAGGACGTAGTCGAGGGAATCGAGCCACTCGCGGGTTTCGATCAACTCCAGGTCGGCGACGTTATCGGCGGCAATATTTCTCATTCAACTAATTATTGTAGTGCAAACCGGAGGGCGGCTTTGGGCTTTGGACTCTGGGCTCTGGGCTTCAGGAATAGGGATTCGTTCCGAGCGAATCTCTATTCCCGGTTCCCATTTCCCGAGCAGAGACGGAGACTATTTGGCCGGAGGAGTGCTTTCGATCTTGATCTGACCGAGCGCGTTCATGTCGGTCGGGAGTTCCTTCTGGCCCGCCGGGAATTTATTCAACTGCAACACCCGCGCGATGACGTCGGCTGTGTCCTGCGAGCTCAGCGAGCCCGGCGCATCGGCCGGCATCGTCGAGTGAATGCGATCGAAGAAATCGCCCAGCGTCTGCTGATTCCAGTTACCAAGGAACTCGAGTCCAACGAGCGCGGGTCCAGCCTCGCCGCCCATGAAATCGGAGCCGTGGCAGGCCGAGCAGCGCTGGTTGCCGGTGGCTTCGCCCCGCTTGGCCTGCGCTTCGGTGTACACGCCGCTCCAGATGCCCGATCCGGCGGCCGGCGTAGCCGTGTCTTGCGCGGGCGCCGCTGCGGCTTGCGCGTGCGAGGTGAGGGCCGACGAGACGCAGAGCGCCCAGAGACAGGCCGCCGCGAAGATCAATTTGGTCCATTTGCGAGTATTGCTGATAGTTTTCATCTAGGTTATTGTGCGAGACATTTTCCCGCAAAGTCAAGTTACAATAGGGTTTTCATGTGTAAAACCCACCGCGCCCTTTTCGCGCGCGCGCTCGCCATGTGCTTGCTCTTCCTTGGCGTTCAGACGATCGTGCGCGCGCACGATGTGCCTGAGGAAATCGACATCCAGGCCTACGCCAAACCGGACGGGGCGAACCTGGAGGTTGTGCTACGGGTGCCGCTGCTGGCCGTGACCGACGCGAACCTGCCGAAAGACGGCACCGGTTACCTGGCGATGCCCTACCTCGACCCGGCGCTGGGCGAGGCAGCCAACGAGATCGCCACCGGCATCGTGTTTCTCGAAAACGACGAGCGCCTGTCGCAGTTCGCCTTGGCGAGCGCGCGCATTTCGCTGCCGTCCGACAAGTCGTTCGACAGCTACGAGGGAGCGGTCGCGCACGTGCGCGGGCCGAAACTTCCGGATTCCACGCAGCTCTACTACAACCAGGGCTATCTCGACCTTCAGATGCTCTATCCCATTCGATCGGCGTCCGACACATTCGGGGTGCAGGTGCTGCTGGCGCGAGGGCTCGCCAATCGCACCGTCACGCTCGTCAATTACGTACGGCCCGACGGCAGCGCGCGGTCCTTCCGGCTCGTCGATCAGACGGACGTTGTTCACCTGGATCCGAGCTGGATGCAGGCCGTCGGCGTCTTCGTCGCCGACGGCTTTTTCCGTTTTCTGGATGGCCTCGATCAGCTTCTCTTCGTCATCGTGCTGATCCTTCCCTATCGGCGCCTGCGCGACGCGGCCGCGCCGCTCGCCTCGTTCGCAGCGGCGCACACCCTCACGCTGGTTCTCGCCGGGTTCGGACTGATGCCGCCGGGAAGCTGGTTCACGATGTTCATCGGCGTGCTGATTGCGTTCTCGGTGGTTTACCTCGCGATTGAGGATGCGCTGGGCGTGAATCTGCGGAAGCGCTGGATGGTGGCGTTCGGGTTCGGGCTGGTGCACGGCTTCGGTTTTGCGTTTTCGCTGCGCGATTCGCTGCAATTCGCGGGCGGGCACTCGCTCTCGGCGGTGCTCTCGTTCAGCGCCGGGCTCGAGCTCGGCCTCATCGTGATTCTGGCGATCGCGCTGCCGGCCATCGGCATGCTCTTCACGCAGGTGGTGAGCGAGCGCGCGGGGACGATCGTGATCGCCGTTCTCGCGGGCCACGCTGCCTGGCACTGGATGACCGACCGGTTCGCGGCGTTGCAGCTGATGAGCCTGCCGGTGCTCGATCTTGCCCTGGCGGCGACGGTTGTCCGCTGGCTGCTGGTGCTGACGGTGGCGGGCGGCGGCGTCTGGTTCCTCGCTGGGCTGCTGCGCAGGCGGCCTCACTCCTCAGAGTTCCCCGAAGAAAAGTCGATCGTCGACAGTCACTAGTTCTGGGCTCTTGGCTCTGGGCTCTCGGCTCTGGGCTCTGGGGGCTGGGCTCTGGGGGCTTCTGGTTTGACATTTCAATTTGCAATATGTATATTGCTGATTGCAATGAGGCTCGGGGAGAAAGTCCGGTACCTGCGGCTGGTGGAGGGCGACATGCGCGGCCTGGGACGCGAGATGAGCCAGCAGGAAGTGGCGCGCGCGACGAAGGCCGAGCTGGGTCAATCGATCAGCCAGTCGTATCTCTCGCAGATCGAGAGCGGAGCGCGTCCCCATCTCACCAACTCCACCCGTTTGCTGCTCGCGCGCTTTTTCAAAGTCCACCCGGGATATCTCGTCGACGATCCGCCGGGCTACCACACCGAGTTGACGTCGGAATTGCGTACGGTTGAAGCGCAGCTCGATCGCTGGCTGCGTCAAGGCGCCGAACAATTCGGCGCCGACCCGGAACTGCGGGATGCGTTGCTGAAGCTGGCGCGCGAGGACGATTCGCGCAGGTGTCTCGTGCTGCTCGGACGCCTCGTTGATGCGCCGGACCTGGTCGGTCACCTCATGGACGTGTTGCGACCTCGGGAGGAGAGAGAGACGGCATCGACCTCTCCGCCCGAGCTTGGTTGGCTGCAGTAACAGCCAGCGCGTCCCATGCGCGGTTGCCGCGCACGGGATCCGATGGGAGGACCAGCTGTGATGACGTGGCCGGACTTCTATCTCACCTGTTTCCTGCTCGGATTCTCGCTGAGCCTCGTCTCATTCCTGCTCGGCGCGTTTCATCTGCACGGCTTCCATCTGTTCCACGGGCACGTCGCGCCGCACGCCGGCCATGCCCACGGCGTCCACGGGCCGCGCTCCGGCGCGAGCGTTTCCCCGTTCAACTTCGCTACGATCACCGCGTTTCTCGCCTGGTTCGGCGGGACCGGATATCTCGTCACCCGCTATGGCGGCTGGCTGGCCATTCCAGCGCTCGCCATCGCGGTGCTGACGGGCGTGTCGGGCGCGGCACTGGTGTTCTGGTTCATGGCGAGGGTGTTGTGGTCGCCTGACGAGAACCTCGACCCCGACGATTACGATCTCATCGGGTTGATCGGCGTTGTCTCCAGTTCGATTCGCGAAGGCGGAACGGGCGAAATTCTGTTTCCGCAAGCGGGTGCGCGGCGTACCGCGGGCGCGCGCAGCGAGAACGGGCAAGCGATTGCGCGCGGCGTCGAAGTCGTCATCACCCAATACAAGAACGGGCTTGTTCATGTGCGGCCGTGGGCCGAGCTCTCAGGTGAGCACGATCGCGAGCTGACGGCTCAGGGCTGAAGGGGAGGCTGTATGGAGATTGCAATGGGAGTCTGGGTCACCGTCGGGCTCATGGTGCTCGCGGTGGTCCTGCTGACGAGCGTGATGGGTTCGCTCTATCGCAAGGCGGGTCCGCACGAGGCGCTCGTGTGTTACGGATTCCGGGGCACGCGGGTGGTGAAGGGGCACGGCACGGTGATTTTTCCGATGATCGAAACGTTCCGGCAGCTCTCGCTCGAGCTGATGTCGTTCGACGTGGCGCCGGTCCAGGATCTCTACACGAAGCAGGGGGTCGCGGTCTCGGTCGAAGCCGTCGCGCAGATCAAGGTCAAGTCGGATCCGATTTCGATTCAAACCGCCTCGGAGCAGTTCCTCACCAAGTCTGCCGATCAGCGCGAGAACCTGATTCGCCTGGTGATGGAAGGCCATCTGCGCGGCATCATCGGCCAGTTGACGGTCGAGCAAATCGTGAAGGAACCCGAGATGGTAGCCGAGCGGATGCGGTCGACGTGCGCCGACGACATGAGCAAGATGGGCCTCGAGGTGATCTCGTTCACGATCAAGGAAGTGAAGGACAAGAACGAGTACATCGTCAACATGGGGCGCCCGGACGTCGCGCGGATCAAGCGGGACGCCGACGTCGCGGCGGCAGAGGCCGACCGCGACACAGCCATCAAGCGCGCCGAAGCGATGCGCGCGTCCGCCATCGCCAAGGCGCAAGCCGACCAGGAACGGGTGCTGGCGGAAACGCTCTCGCAGGCCAAACAAGCCGAGGCGCAGCGCGACCTGGAGGTCAAGAAGGCGCAATACGCGGAACTGATCAAGAAGCAGCAGGCGCAGGCCGACAAGGCGTACGAGATCCAGGCCAACATCATGCAGCAGCAGGTGACGATGGAGGCGGTGCACATACAGCAGATCGAGCGCGAGCAGCAGATCAAAGTGCAGGAGGCGGAAATCACCCGCCGGGAGAAAGAGCTGATCGCCACCGTGTTGAAGCAGGCGGAAGTCGAGCGGCAGCGGATCGAAACGCTGGCGAACGCCGAGAAGATGCGCCTCACGGTCGAAGCCGAAGGCCAGGCGGCGGCGATCCGGACACAGGGCGAAGCCGAGGCCGACATCATCTTCAAAAAGGGCGAAGCCGAGGCCAAGGCGATGAACGTCAAAGCCGAAGCCTTCCAGGAATACAACCAGGCGGCGGTCATCGACAAACTGCTGACGGGCCTGCCGGAAATGGTGCGCGCACTGGCGACTCCGCTGAGCAAGGTGGACAAGATCACGGTTGTCTCCACCGGCGACGGCGACGCGGCCGGCGTGCACAAGATCACCGGTGACTTGACGAAGATGGCCGCTCAGGTGCCGGCATTGTTCGAGGCCTTGTCGGGGATGCAGATGTCGGAGCTACTGTCCAAGGTGCGGCAGATCGGCGACAAGCCGCCCAAGACGCCGACATTGGGCGCGTAAAGCAGGCGCAAGTACCAACTACAAGGAGTGCTGCGATGGGTTTAATGGAACGCGTGTCAACGTTGCTGCGGGCGAATTTGAACGACCTGATCGACAGGGCCGAGGATCCGTCCAAGATGATCAAGCAGGTGATTGTCGATATGGAGAACCAGCTGCTGCAGGTGAAGACCCAGGTGGCGATTTCGATCGCGGACCAGCACATGCTTGAACGGAAACAGAAGGAGCATGACGCGAAGGCCGCCGAGTGGATGCGCAAGGCAGAACTTGCGGTCGACCGCGGCCAGGATGATCTTGCGCGCGCGGCCCTCGAACGGCACCAAGGCTGCCAGCGCACTTCCGACAGCTTTGGAGAGCAGATCGCGGACCAGCGGGCGCAGGTGGAGACGCTCAAGTCGGCGCTCGGCAAACTCGAGCAGAAACTGTCGGAAGCGCAATCCAAAAGCGACATCCTGCTCGCGCAGCATCGTCGCGCCCGCGCGCTGGGGAAGGCGAGCGATGCGCGCCTGGCCATCGGGAGCGGGTCGGCGATGCGCACGTTCGACCGCATGCGAGACAAAGTGATTCGTGACGAAGCCGTCGGCCAGGCGAAATCCGAGCTCGCCGGCGACAATCTCGACGATCGCTTTGCGCGGCTCGAGCGCGATACGGAAGTGGATCGCGCGCTGGCTGAACTGAAAGCGCGGCGGGGAGCGGCGGTGTAACGTTTGTCAGGGGAATGTGCCGAGCCGCCGCCGGAGGCTGCGGGTTGCGGCGTATGGTATGGTCTGCCGCAGCTTTCTACATGACACCCGAAGGATTGCCAGTGCCGGAAAAATTTCTCCCGGTCCCGGTCGATGCGGGAGCCGAGCAGCAATCGGGCGACCGCTTCGCCAGGAAGTTGCGAGGATTCGGGCCGCTCGGAATCGTTGCACTGCTCGTCATCCTGCTCTCCGGAAATTTCACCGTGGGCATCGTGGTTGTGCCCCTCGGGGCCATTCTGGTGCTGGTGTGGGCTCGATGGTCGCGGACGCCATGGAGGGACCTGGGCTATGTCAGGCCCAACAGCTGGATCGGCGGTCTCGCCGCCGGCCTCGCATTCGGCTGCGCGTTCAAATTCCTGATGAAGGCGGTCGTGATGCCGCTTGCCGGCGCCCCCGCCATCAATCCGGCGTACCACTACCTGGCAGGGAACCGGGCCCTGCTCCCGACAGCCGTGCTCGCCATGGTCGCCGCAAGCTTCGGAGAAGAGACCGTGTTCCGCGGATACCTGTTCGAACGCCTCGGCAAGCTTTTCGGATCCGGAGCCTCCGCACGAGCGTCGATCGTGCTGCTCACCGCGGCCTTGTTTGCCGTGGCCCACTACCCCGACCAGGGGCTGGCCGGCGTCGAACAGGCTGTCATCACCGGGCTTGTGTTCGGCGCGATCTTCGCTACCACGCGCCGAATCTGGTTGCCGATGTGTCTGCACGCCGGGTTCGACCTGACCGCGCTCGCGATCATCTACTTGAATCTCGAATCAGACGTGGCCCATCTCGTCTTCAAGTAACTGCGGCTGACGCGCCGCCCAGTCTCCGACGATCTGAGCCGCAATGTCGGGCCGGTCGGAAATGATTCCGTCGACGCCCCATTCGAGCAGCCGCCGAATATCGTCCGGCTCGTCCACCGTCCATACCTGAACGGCGAGATCCGCTTTGTGGGCCAGCCGCACGAAACGCGGTGATACGACGCGCGTGGCGCCGCTGGTTTCGGGCACCTGAAAGGCCCGGTACGGCACGCGCCCGGGCGACAGGCCAATCCACGATCGATACAGCGCCAACCGCACCTCCATCGTGCCGGCGCTGGTCGCCATTCCAGGTTCCGCAGTGCGGACGGCGCGCAAGGCGCGCACGCTGAACGATCCAAAGCAGACTCGCTCTGCCGCGCGGGCGCGGCGCACCTCCTCAACGGCTGCGCGCGCCAGGCCGGCATCCGGATCTTTCAGCTCGACGATGAGTTTGGGGTGTGGATACCGCTCGAGCACTGTGCGAAGGGTCGGGACGTCGAATGCCGCCAATTCCTCCGCGGTCCGATCGCCAACGGGTCCGGCGCCGCGATTGGTCCGGCCGAGCAGGCGATCGTGATGGACGACCACGATTCCGTCTCGCGACAGCTGCACGTCCAGCTCCAGCCCGTCGGCGCCGGCGGCGAGACCGCGGTCGAACGCGGGAATCGTATTTTCCGGGCCTATCTTGCCGCCCCCGCGGTGGGCGAATACGAGGGGTCTCGGCGATGCCAGGGTCGGGTGCAAGGAGGGCATGATAAGTCAAAGGTGGAAAGTCAAAAGTCGAAGGTGGAAAGTCAAAAGTGAAAGGTTAAAAGTCAAAAGTGAAAGGTTAAAGTCAAAAGTCGAACGTCAAAGGTTAAAAGTCGAAAGTGGCGCGTCACAAGTCAAAAGTCCGAATCCGGGTGATAGAATCGATTTTCAGGACTCATCCTTAAGGTTCCTATGACACATCCTTCAAAAATCAAAACCATCGGCGAGCTGCGGCGCGCGCGCGAAGCATCTCCCGCCGCGTTCCGGCGGCGCTCGGTCAAGAACGAAGTGCGCGACAACCTCATGGAGAAACTGGCCGCGAGCGAGTCGCTGTTTCCCGGCATCATCGGCTACGACGAGACGGTGATTCCGCAGCTGGTCAACGCCATCTTGTCGCGTCACAACTTCATCCTGCTGGGCCTGCGCGGCCAGGCCAAGAGCCGCATTCTGCGCGCGATGTCGTCGTTGCTCGACGAACTCCTGCCGGCGGTGGCCGGCTGCGAGATCAACGACGACCCGTTCGCGCCGATCTGCGCCTCCTGCCGCAAGCGAATCGCAGCCGAGGGAGACGACACCCCCGTTACGTGGCTGCCGCGCGAGGCCCGCTATGTGGAAAAACTGGCGACGCCCGACGTCACCATTGCGGACATGCTGGGCGACATCGACCCCATCAAGGCCGCGCGCAGCGGGCTGCAGCTCTCCGACGAGCTCACCATCCACTACGGGCTACTGCCGCGCGCCAACCGCGGCATCTTCGCCATCAACGAACTGCCCGACCTCGCCGGCAAGATTCAGGTCGGCCTGTTCAACATCCTGCAGGAAGGCGACGTGCAGATTAAGGGCTATCCGGTTCGCCTGCCGCTGGATCTGCTGATGGTGTTCACGGCCAACCCGGAAGACTACACGGCGCGCGGCAAGATCATCACGCCGCTGAAGGACCGCATCGGATCGGAGATCCGCACGCACTATCCGGCGAGCCGGCACCATGCGATGGCCATCACGGCGCAGGAAGCCTGGCTCGACCGCGCGAAAGAGGGCCAGAAGATCGACGTTCCGGGCTACGTGCGCGAAGCCGTCGAGGAAATTGCGTTCCAGGCGCGCGCCGATCGGAAGATCGATCGACGCTCGGGCGTGAGCCAGCGGCTGGCGATCACGTGCCTGGAGAACGTGCTCTCGAACGCGGAACGGCGCGCGCTGGTGAACCGCGAGCATCCGATCGTGGCGCGGATCACCGACGTCTATGCGGCGCTGCCCTCGATCACCGGCAAGTTCGAGATGGAGTACGAGGGCGAGCTGAAGGGCGCCGACAACGTGGCGCGCGAGCTGATTCGCGCGGCGGTCGCCAGCGTCTTCGCCGAGCGGTTCGAGGGCGTCGACGTGCGGCGCGTCATCGAGTGGTTCGACCTGGGGGGGACGATGCAATCGGCCGATACGGCGTCGGCCAAAGAACTGCTCGCGCAGGCCAGAGGCGTGCAGGGCCTCATCGAGCTGGCCGAGCATCTGAAGATCGGGCAGAAAGCGCCCGAGCCGGCGCTGGCATCAGCGGTGGATTTCATCCTGGAAGGCCTCTACGCGCAAAAGAAGATCAGCCGGAGCGACGAGCGCGGCTATCACGCCGCCGAGCCGGCGCGGCGGCCGTCAACGCGGGCGACCGAACGCGATCTGGACGAGGGCATCCCGATGCCGGGCAGCGGGAAGAAGAAGTACTACAACTGAGTAAAGTGAAAAGTGAAAAGTTGAAAGTTAAAAGTTAAGTTAAAAGTCAAAAGTAGAAGGTGAGATTCAGATATTCGAAATACACCGGCGATCTGCTCGATGAGATCGATCTCGACGACCTCGTCGAAAAGCTGTCCGACCTGCTGCTGTCGAGCGGGTTTCACTCGCCGTTCGGCGGCATGTACGGCGAGTCGGAAGACGACCGCACGATGCAGGCGCTGCACGACGCCATCATGGACGCACTATTCAACGGCGGCGTGTTATCGGAAGAAGCGCTCGACCGGCTGATGGGCGATCCCGCGGACGCCGATCAGGCCGACGCCCGATCGAAGCTCGAGCAGCTCATCCAGGACATCATCGACCGGATGATGGAGGAAGGCTTCATCACCGGCGCACCCGATCTGGAGCCCGAAAAAGCCCATCGCCGCGCGCAGGGCACTGGCGGCGAGATGGGTCCCGACGCCCCGCCGAGCCGCTTCGAGGTCACGGACAAGAGCCTCGACTTTCTCGGGTACCGCGCGCTGCGCGACCTCCTCGGCTCGCTCGGGAAGAGCAGCCTCGGCCGGCACGACACGCGCGACCACGCCACGGGCATCGAGACCATCGCGGCGCCAAAGCCCTACGAGTTCGGCGACTCGCTCAATCTCGATCCAAGCAGCACGGTCCTCAATGCCGTGAAACGATCGTGCGCGGATCGAGCGTCGGGCGCCGGGACCGGGGAGCCGTTCCGGGCGAATCCCGGGTCCCGAAGCGCGAGTCCCGACACGCCCGTCATCGACATCCAGTATGAAGACCTGATGGTGAGCCAGGGCGAATATCAAAGCTCGTGCGCCACCGTCCTGATGCTCGACTGCAGCCACAGCATGATTCTCTACGGCGAAGATCGCTTCACACCTGCCAAGCGCGTGGCACTCGCGCTGGCGAATCTCATCCGCCTGCAGTATCCGGGCGACGCGCTGAATGTGGTGCTGTTTCACGACTCAGCGGAAGAAATCCCGTTACGCGAGCTCGGCCGCGTGCGCGTGGGCCCCTACTACACGAACACGCGCGAGGGGCTGAAGCTGGCGCGCCGCATCCTCGACCGCCAGCGGAAGGACATGCGGCAGATCATCATGATCACCGACGGCAAGCCGTCGGCGCTGACGCAGCCGGACGGCCGCATCTACAAGAACGCGTTTGGCCTCGATCCATTCATCGTGTCGGAAACGATCGCCGAGGTCGCCGCGTGCCGCAAGAGCGGCATCATGATCAACACGTTCATGCTCGCCCGAGATTACGAGCTGGTCGCGTTCGTCCGCCGCGTCGCCGAAATCTGCCGGGGCAAGGCGTACTTCACCACGCCTTACACGCTGGGACAGTACGTGTTGATGGATTACATGGACAAGAAGACACGGACGATACATTAGGTGTACCTGGAAGGTAAAAGTAAAAAGTGGAAAGTGGAAAGTGGAAAGTAAAAGTGGAAAGTGAAAAGTAGAAAGTGAAGAGTAGAAGGTAACGTCAGAATATGCTGCCGGCGGAAATCCCGCTCTTTCCGTTGCCGAACGTGGTGCTGTTCCCCACCGCGCTGCTGCCGCTGCACATCTTCGAGCCTCGATACCGCGCCATGGTGAGCGACGCGCTGGAAGGCGAGCGCTTGATCGGGATGGTCATGCTGCGCCCGGGGTGGGAAACCAGGTACGAGGGGAACCCGGCTGTTTACCCCGTCGGATGCGCGGGGTTCATCACGCATGCCGACCGGCTGCCCGACGGCCGCTACAACATCGTGCTTCGCGGCCTGGAGAAGTTCCGCATCATGCACGAGCGGCGCGCGCGCGATGGCGCGGAGACGTACCGGGTGGCAGGCGTCGAATCCATCATCGAGGCGGCCGTGCACCGCACCACCGGGGCGCTGAACGACGCGCGCAAGCGGCTCGAACGGTTGATTGCCAAGCGGCTCCATCGCACGGCCGACGAAAGCATTCCGAAGGACATCGCGGATGAAGATCTCGTCCATGCGATCGCCCAGCACCTCGAGCCGCTCGAAAAGCAGGCGCTGCTCGAGTGCGACGGCCTGGCGCACCGCTGCCATACGCTCATCGAGCTGCTCGAGATGCGGATGATGCCGACGGCCCCGGGCGGAAAAACCCGAATGCACTGACCGCCAGGGTCAGAAAGAAGATCAGGCTCGCCGCCAGCACGACTGCTCCGCCGGTCGGCACCAGAAAGCGCGTCGAAATGCCGAGCCCGCCCGCTCCGGCTACGAACGCCACGACGACGCTCCACATCAGATAGCTGCGAGAATCGCGCGCGATGTTGCGCGCGGCGGCAGCCGGCACCACCACGAGCGCTTCGACCAGCAGCGCGCCAATCACCTTGATGCCCACAAGAATGGCGATCGTGAGCACGATGGCAAAGAGGTATTCCAGATAGGCCGAGTCGACCCGCCGCGCGGCCGCGAGCGGCGAGCTGAGGCTGTCGAGCAGGAGGTCGTTGTAGTGGCGCAGCAGAAGGAGCGTCACGTAAATGCCGGCAACCACCAGCAGCGCCAGGTCCTGGTCGGTCACGGTCAGCAGGCTGCCGAACAGCACGGCTTCAACCTGGTGCACGTTGAATTGACGCGTGACCGCGACAAGCAGGCAGAGCCCGAGGCCGAGCGTGAGCGCGAGAAACACCCCTATCAGCGTATCGGGCGGCAGCGTCGAGCGGCGCTTCGCGTACACCATTCCGAGCGTGGCAAGCAGACAGAAGCCGAACATGCCACCATAGGGCGCGTTCAACGGCTCCCCGAGCAGCAGGCCGACGCACACGCCGGTGATGGCGGCCTGCCCGAGCGCGGCGCTGAAAAACGCCATGCGCCGCGCCACCACGAGATGGCTCAGCCCACCGAGCAGCGGCGCGAGCAGCAGCACGCATATGAATCCGCGAACAAGAAACGCGTACTGAAAGTCCGCCGGCAACAGCCCGCGCGCGGCGAGCGAGGCGACCCACGCGTAGAACGGGGTCATACGCGCGCCGTCCTCTCGCGAACGCCGAACAGCTGACCGGGCGCCGAGGGGTCCGACAGCGTGTCGCCGGCCGATCCTTCCGCCACCACGCGCCGATCCAGTACGGTCACTCGATCGGCAAGGCGCCGAAGCTGCACAAAATCGTGCGACACGATGACCATCGTCACGCCGCCCTTCAGCGTGAGGAGCGTGTCGTCCAGCCAGCGCGCCGCCGTGTCGTCGAGGCCGCCGGACGGCTCGTCGAGAATCAGGAGCTCTGGAATGGGATCGAGCGCGTTGGCCAACAGCACGCGCCGCAATTCCCCGCCGGACAACACCGACAGCTGGCGGCCGCCGAATCCACTCAAGCCGACGCGATCGAGAAGCAACGAGATCCGGCGGCCCGCGGAGGGCGCCACGCCGAAGCACACCGGCCGCCGCTGGCGCGTCAGCGCGAGGAAATCCGACACCGTCACGGGAAGCGTCCGATCGACGTGAAATGCCTGCGGGACGTACCCGATGCGGCCGCTCTCGTTCCAGTGCGCGACGATACGGCCGGTGAACGGAATCTGGCCGAGGACGGCGGCCAGCAGCGTGGTTTTGCCGGCGCCGTTTGGTCCGACGATGGCGTGCAGCAACCCGCGCCGAACCGAGAACGACACGTTCGACAGCAGCGTTTCGCTGCCTCGGCGCACGGTGAGGCCGGCAACCTCGAGCAGCGAATCGCTCTCGCCGGGCGTCATGCCTCCGTAACCAGCGCGCGAATCATTGTGTCGACGTTTTTCTGCATCTCGCGCTCGAATTTGTCCGCGGTGAATTGCCCCGACGCGATGTGGCTGATGATGTAGACCTTCACGTGGGCTTCGTCCTGCAGCACCTTCAACATCTGCGGCGGGAACGTCTCTTCGCTGAAGACAACCTTGATTTTTTCGCGCTGCAGCAGCTTCACCATGTCGCGCAGCTCGCCGGCCGAGGGGGTCAAACCGTGCGCCGGCTGCACCACGCCCGCCACTTCCAGCCCGAATTCCTGCAGCAGGTAGCCGTAGCCGTCGTGCACCGTCACGACGCGCGTGATCTTCGCCTCCGCCAGCTGTGCGGCGGCCTTCGCCTTGATCAGGCGCAACCGCCTGGCATAGTCGGCCGCATTCTGCTGGAGCGCAACGGCGTCCAGGGGGCGCAACTTCGCTATGGCTCTCTCGATGGCGTAGGTCTGCTGAATGGCGTTGGTAAACGATATGAACGTGTGCGAGTTCACACCCGTGCCGTGCACGGAGTGAATCTGCGGCGTTTCCTCGTTCACGCGAACCACCACGACGTGCGCGTTGCCCGATGCCTTCAGCATGGGAACAATGAAGTCGTCGTGACCGATGCCGTTCACCACGATCACATCGAGGTCGACGAGCTTCTTGATGTCTTCGGGCCGCGGCTGATAGTCGCCGGCGTCGATTTCGCCCGGCAGGATCGGACGAACTTCGTAGCCCGGAAGGTTTCCGACGACGTTCCTGGTCCAGGAGTAGTACGGATGAAGCGTCACGCCGATCTTGAGCGGCCGCGGGGACTGCGACTGAGCGGACGCGGATGCAGGTAGAAAGCAGAAAGAAAGTAGAAAGGAGAAAGTGGAAAGGAGAAAGTAACTAGAAGATGTTTTGCAGGTGTTATTGCGCATAGGTTCCTATCAGCCACTGCGTCCAACCTTCGTTCTGCGGGAGCGGCGTGACCGCAAAGCCGGTGGCGCGCGATTTTTCCGGCACCTGCCAAATAGACACGTGCAGCGTCGTCCCATCCGGAAGCCGATGATGGGTCTCGTCGTTCGGCGCTGGATCCGGCGGCGCTCCAGCCTCCGGCTCGATCACCAGAAGCAGCCACGCCGATGCGGACGGCGTGGACGGGATGCCGACGTAATTCACGGTCGTCCCCTGCACGAGGGTCGTCCACCGGTACGTGGCATCCTTGCGCGTGGGATCCGGCGCGAACGGCGGAATGCCTTGGGCCGCCAGCGCGGCGGCATCCGGCCACCGCCCGCTCGTGGCGCGAGCACGCTCGGCCTCGAGGAGTCCTTCGCGGAGCTCGCGGAACATTCTCTGTTCGGCCGGCGGGGCGTCGCGCACGAGATTCTGGAACGGCAGCAGATCGTTCGGGCGCGCGCCGGTGCCAGCCTGGCCTCCGAAAGACGGGCGGAACAGATACGCCGCCACGATGGCCACGATCGCCGCAGCCATCTTCAGGACATTGAGCGTTTCGGCCCGCACGGATGGCGGACGAATCTCGACGGATCGGGCGGTCATTTTGTCGCGTGTTTTCCGAGTCTTTCTGCGATCACATTGACGATCGTTTCTCCGTGGAACCGGCCGTTTTCGATGAAGATATTCGACGTGTCCTTGCCGCAAATGGCGCCGCCGGCCAGAAAGATGCCGCGCACGTTGGTCTCGAACGTCGACGGGTTCAGCTCCGGCGTCAGCGAGTCTTTCTGCAGCCGGATCCCCGCGCGGCGATACAAATCGCCATCGGGGTGATACCCGGTCAGCAGAAATACCGCGTCGGCCGGCATCTCCTCGGTACTGCCGTTGCGCTCGATCACCACCGCCGCCGGGCGGATCTCGACGAGCCGCGAGTTGAACAGGGCGGCGATCGAGGCTTCCTTGATACGGTTTTCGATGTCGGGCCGGACCCAGTACTTGATGCTGGGCTTCAGCTCAGGCCGCCGAACGACCATCGTGACGTGGGCGCCCGAGCGGAAGAGCTCGAGCGCCGTCTCCGCGGCTGAATTGCCGCCACCGACGATGACCACCTTCTTGCGGTAATAGCCGTGAGGCTCGGTGTAGTAATGAAACACGTGCGGTAGATCTTCCCCCGGCACGCCGACGACGTTCGGATGGTCGAAGTAGCCGACCGCGAGCACGACGTTGCGGCTGTGGCGGATGCGGCGCACCCCTTTGCGCGAGCGGGTCTCGACGGCAAAAATTTCCTGGCGATCGGGCCCGGGCTCGCGCTCGATGCCGAAGACTTCCTCCTCGAATTCGATCTGGAGACCGAAGGTATCGGTGACCCGGCGGTAATAGCGAAGCGCTTCGAGCCGGGTCGGCTTGTCGTACGGGGACACCAGCGGCAGCCCGCCGATCTCGAGCAGCTCCGGCGTGGTGAAAAAGATCATGTTCACCGGAAACCTGAAAATCGAATTGACGAGCACTCCCTTCTCGACAATGGAATAGTCGAGGCCGAACCGCTTGGCGGCAATACCCGCGGCGAGCCCAGCCGGCCCCGCTCCCACGATGGCGATGTCCCGAATCTGCATGAGACCTCTGATTTTTACACACCCCCCGGCCGGCGGTCATGGACCCTCCGGCCGGGAGACCGGGCCGGTCGGCCCAGTCTACGGCCAGCTCAGCGCCCATATGGCCAATTAAGCCAAAAAATGCCCGCAAATCAGCGTCCTGTCGATATCATGTCCAGGTTTTCAAGGAGCTGACTGAATGCATTCCCCCATCAAATATCTCGAGAAGGGCCTGAGCGCTGCCGCCAACGGCGCGTGGACGGTGTTCAGCACCGCCAATCGCATCAACCCGGGCGCGTCGTTCATCCCGAAGTGGTCCGACAAGCCGCTGCTGAAGTCGTGGCAGAAAACCAAGCCGCCGCTCGGCTGGCCGCGCGAGACGGACTCGCTGTGCCCGGTGTGCGTGCGCGAGGCGCGCCAGGAGATTCTCGACGGCAAGAAGGACGTCAGCGTGCTGCTGAACGAGAAGGTCGGCGAGATCAAGGCCACCATTCTCGAGCGCGACGGCAAAATCCTCATGGTGAAGGATTGCCCGGTCCACGGGCACTTCGAAGACGTGATGGCCATGGACACCGCGTTCTTCAAGCACCTCGAACAGGTGTTTCCCGGCCGCGACATCCAGGCGCACAGCGACGAGAAGCTCCACAATCACGGCAGCAGCACCATCAAGCACGGCCGCGGCTCGGTGCTCACCGTCGACCTGACCAACCGCTGCAACATGATGTGCGACCCGTGCTTCATGGATGCCAACCAGGTCGGGTTCGTCCACGAGCTGAGCTGGGAAGACATCAAGCAGGTGCTCGACAACGCGATCACCATCAAGCCGCGCCGGCAGATGTCGGTGCAGTTCTCCGGCGGCGAGCCGACGATGTCGCCTTACTTTCTCGATGCGGTCCGTTACGCGCGCGAAGTCGGCTATAACAGCGTGCAGGCGGCCACCAACGGAATCGAGTTCGCCAAGAGCCCTGACTTCGCGAAAGCGGCGGCCGAGGCCGGCCTGCGCTACGCGTACCTGCAGTTCGACGGCATCGGCAACGCGGCGAACTCGCATCGCCGCGTCGGCAACCTGTTCGACGTGAAGCTGCAGGCGATTGAAAATCTCTGGAGCGCCGGCGTCGACATCGTTCCCGTCGTGACCATCGTCAACGGCGTGAACAACGAGCAGGTGGGCCGCATCATCGAGTTCGCGCTCGACAACCCGCGGAAGATCAATTTCCTCTCGTTCCAGCCGGTGTCGTTCACCGGCCGCGACGAGGAAGTGACTCCCGAGCGCCGCGCGGCGCAGCGCTACACGCTCTCGCACCTGGCGCACGACGTGAAGAACCAGACGGGGCTCGGCGAACCGGTGCGCGACTGGTTCCCCATCTCGTTCATGGGCACGTTCACCGACTGGGCCGACACCGTTCACGGACCCGATGCGCAGTGGGGCAACCTCACGTGCGGATGCCACCCGAACTGCGGTGTGGGCATGGCGGTGATGATCGACAAGCAGACGAAGGAAGCCGTGCCCGTGACGGCGTTTCTGAATGCCGAGCGGCTGGCGAAGGACCTGGCGGCGGTCAACGACGCGGGACGCGGCAAATTCCTGTCGGTCGTGGGGATGGCGCTCGCGCTGATGCGCAACTACGACCCGTTCAGCGCGCCCACGCACTTCAAACTGATCGACCTGATGAAGAAGTTCGACAAGACGTTCGGCGCCACCGGCAAGAACTACGGCAAGGTGGGCAAGGACCGGACGGCCGAGGACATCGACGTCCGCCGGCAGGACCGCTGGAATTTCCTGTTCATCGCGGGGATGTGGTTCCAGGATCTGTTCAACTACGACTTCCGGCGCACGGAGATGTGCATCATCCCGTACGCCACACAGCAGGGCGAGATTTCCTTCTGCGCGTACAACACCGGCATCGGGTGGCGGAACATCATCGAGAAAATGCACATGACGGCGACGCTGACCAAGTGGTACGAAGAGCATGGCCGGCACGAAATCTTTGCCGGCAACAAGGCGGTACCGCTGCCGACGACCGAGCACGGACTGAAGCTGAACGCTGAAGCGGTCGCCGCGGGCGAGCAGCAGGACCTGGTGCTGGCCGGCGTGGCGCGCAACGCCCGCGAGGAAAAGCTTGCGGCACGCGCCAAGGAACACGAGAAGAGCCTCGAGGACAAGCTGAAGGAGGACGCCAAGAACCGGCAAATGGCGGATCTCTACCGGCAGCACGTGCTGAAAGAGGCGCCCAAGCCGCCCGTGATCCAGATCCAGGGACTGAGGCGGAGCGCGCGGGAGAAGAGCTTGGTGTAAAGTTAAAAGTTAAAAGTAGAAAGTTAAAAGTAGAAGGTTAAAAGTAAAAGTTAAAAGTTAAAAGTAAAAGTTAAAAGTAGAAAGTAAAGGCGGGAACCGAGCGTCGGGCCCGCCTTTTTTTTACCTGGTGCGAAGCGGCCAGAGGTACTCCGTCACGAACTTGTCGCCGCGCTGGTATCGTGCGCGGTCGGCCGGATCGTAAATTCTCACCACGCGATCGACCTCGTACTTCGGCGGCCAGTCCAGTTTGCCGATCGCCGAGCGCGCCGCGAAGCGCTCGCGGAATCGCGGTTCCTCCCACGACTCCACCAGAATGAACGGCTGATGGCCATGCTGGGAGAGCCATTCCAGCGCGCGGTCGAGCCACGCCGGATCGAGCGCCTCCCACACGATCGCTTCCTTGCGCGCGTGAAATCTGATCGCCCCGCTGTCCCATGTGGTGAGAATCGCGGCATCGGCCGGCAGCCGATCGCGCGCCGCGACGCCGGCGCTGCGATAACGCTGCTCGAGCGCCTGCATATCGAACGCGAAGCGCTCGCGCGCCAGCCTCACGCCATTCAAGCCAAAAACGGCCATGCCGAACAGCACCACGAAGACGCCGACCTTGCCGCCTCCACGCAGCATCAGGATCGTCGCCGCCGCACTCGCCAGCACCAGCAGCAGCGTGATCGCGGGCAGCAAAAACCTCAGGTACGACCAGTCGTCGAATGGTGTGTAGGCCAAGTAGATCGCAGCGGTGGCCGCGATCAGGCAGAGAGCCAGCGATGCGGGCCGCCGCCGGTGACCGTCAACGACAAGGGGCGCCAGAACACCCAGCAGGATGAGAGGGGTCTCGGTCTGGATCAGCCAGCCGCTGTAGCGCGCGGCGTTGGTTGGGATGTTCGCGAGGCTGAATAAATTGCCCAGCTGGCCGTAGCCCGATCGCAGCGGTCCGCCGTAGAGCCGGGCGTTCAGGTACAAAACCGCGACCGCGGAAGGAAGCGCCGCAAGACAGAAGGCGACTCCGGGCTTTGGGCTCAGGGCTTTGGGCTCCGGGTTCAGGGCTTTGGGCTCCGGGATTCGATCGGTCAAAACAAAAACGCCTGAGACGAGGGCCAGCGGGAGAAGATTCGGTCGCACGAGCAACGCAAGGCCGCAGCAAGCTCCAGCCAACCCCGGGCGGCGAAAGAGCACCGCCACGTACACCGCCATCCACAAGGCGGCCGTGGTGATGTCGTTCATCGGCTGAACGACCTGGAAGAGCACGATCGGGCTGGTCGCGACGAGGGTGGCCGACATTGCTCCGGCGAGGGGGCCCGCAAGCGCGCGGCCTGCGAGAAAGGCCAGCCATACCAGCAACGCGCCGGCGATCGGCGTCGCGGAGAACAAGGCGTCCGGTCCGCCGAGCGCGGCCATCGGCGCGATCAGCAGCGAGAACCCCGGAGCGCAGACCGGAGCGGCCGCGGCGGGTTTTGATTGGGACGGAACAAATCCACCTGGCGCAAAGGTCCTGGAAGCATCGGGCCACGGAACCTGGGATTCGAGCGCGCTCGATGGCTGCAGCGTGCCCGATGCGAACGCCCGGGCCATCAGCGCGTAGCAGGACGAGTCGGAGCCGCCCGCGGCGTAGGTGCCCCGGAGGAAGCCCACAGCCGCAATCGCGATCGCGGCGACGATCGCAATGCCTGCAAACAGGCTGCTGACGGTCCGGCTGAACATGGTTGTGGCCCGCCCACTAGGGCGGCTTGTCGAACTTGAAACGGTATTTAAGCAGAACCGCAATCGCCTGAACCCCGTCACGCCAGCGGATTTTCTTGCCGCTGGCGCGGTTGCGCGGGTCGAAGCGCACCGGCCGCTCGACGATGCGGCGGCGCTGGCGAAGCAGCTTCGCGGTGATCTCCGGCTCGATGTCGAAGCGATTCGACTCGAGTTGCAGGCTGCGCGCGATCGGCGTCCGCATGATCTTGTAGCAGGTTTCCATGTCGGTGAGCCGGGCGCCGAACAGCATGTTGGTCACCAGCGTCAAGCCACGATTGGCGGTCACCGACAACCACGGGCCGGGGGGCCGTCCGCTCAGGAACCGTGAGCCGTAGACGACCTCTGCTTCCCGATCGACGATCGGCTGCACGAGGCCGGCGAGCTGGATCGGATCCAGCTCCAGATCTGCGTCCTGAATGGCGATGATGGTGCCGCGCGCCTGCTGCAGCCCGATTCGAATCGCGCTTCCCTTTCCGCCATTGGCCTGCGCGTGCACGATCGACAGGACACCGGGCACGGGCGAGATTTCATCCAGCGCTTCGGTTGTCCCGTCGGTCGAACCGTCGTTGACGACGACGATCTCGCGCGCAACCGGCAGCGGAATCTCGAGCAGGCGCCGGATGACCTGCTGAACCGTCGTTGCTTCGTTGTAGACGGGGACAATGATCGAGAGCAGCTCCGGCAAGGTGCGCAGATTATGGCTTATGCTTCGCGGGAGCAGGCGCCGGAGTGTATTCGATCGTGGCGCTGCTGATAATCGCGATGGGACGGCCGGGCGCTGAATACGTGGCAGGCACGCCGTCGCTGCGCACCATCGTGAGCTTCTCCCCGAGAATGCTGACCTGATCGAGCTCCGGTCCGATGTCGACCGAAATCGGCTCCGAGCCGAGCGGCGCGACCGCTTTCACCCCGCCGGGCCCGGCGCCCCCGCCGATGCGCTCGAGCAAGTCGTCGGCCTTGCGGAACTCGCTTGCGACCACCGCCCTGGTGACGAGCGTGTTGTCCAGCGTCAGCACGCCGACGCTGGCCGTGTAGGACGCGAACCCTCGCTTCATGCGCATCTCGTCTTCCGAGTAGGTATGGCGATTGTGGAGATCGAAATGGAGCGTGAGCATGCCGCGATGCGGCGGGAATTTGATCAGGATGCCCTGCGCGGGATCGCGCCCCGTGAGCACGTCGCAGAAATTCAGCTTGGTCTTGACGCCGACCCCCAGCGGAGACGGGCACGTGAGGTCGGCCGGTTCCAGCGTCTTCTTCACCACGGGAGGCCGGCGCCGCACCGGAGGCTTGGTTGTCTGGGCGCCCAGCCCGGTCAGAGTCAACGCCAGAAGAAGAGCGCAAACGAAAGAGCCGGCGCGCGATGTCACGAGACTATAGTCAAGAGTCCATGGGAGAAAGTCAACAGTCGGCGGTTGGCAGTCGGCTATTTCTCGATGCAGGTCGTCTCGATGAGGTCCGACGATGCACGCAGGGCGCTGCGCAGTTTGAGCAGCTCGAGGAACTCCATCCTGGTGCGCGCGTTGTCGCGGAATGCGCCCAGCATCGAGCTGGTAATCGCGAACGAGTTCTGCTTTTCGACGCCCCGCATGGACATGCACAGGTGGGTCGCTTCAATGACGACGGCCACGCCCAGCGGACCGGTTTTCTCGCGGATGGTCTCAGCGATCTGGCTGGTCAGCCGCTCCTGAATCTGCAGGCGGCGCGCAAACACTTCGACGAGCCGGGGAATCTTGCTCAGGCCGATCACCTTGTGGCGCGGAATGTAGGCGACGTGGCACTTGCCGAAAAACGGCAGCATGTGGTGCTCGCACAGGCTGTAGAAGTCGATGTCCTTGACGATCACCATCTCGCTGTACTCGACGCTGAACAGGGCGTCATTGAGCACCTCGTCGACGTCCATGTCGTAGCCGCTCGTCAGGAACTTCAAGGCCTTCTCGACACGTTTAGGGGTATTCAGCAGCCCTTCGCGCGTGGGGTCTTCCCCCAGCTCGGCAAGCAGCTGCTTGATGAGGGATTGCATGCTCGAATTGTACAGGATTCGGGCTCAGTGCTCAGGGCGCAGGGCTCAGGGCTTCAGAATCTCACGCCGACCGAGAATCGGAACATGCGGGGAGACGTGTACGCGAGCGCATTGAGCGGCGTGCCGAAGTTGGCGTTGTAATCCCAGTTGACGCCTCTTACCGGCTTGCTGGTGAACGGGTTGAACGGCTGCGCGGCAATCACATTCACGCCCTGGCCGATTGTCGTCAGATCGGTCGCGCCGCCGTTACTGAAGACGGCGGCGCCGCAGCCGCACAACTGGAACTGGTTGAAGACGTTCAGGACTTCTCCGTGGAAGAACAGCTCCGGCTGCGAGCTGCCCGCGTGGGCAACGCGATGGTTGTAGTTCACCGAAAGGTCGGTCCGATAGGTCGCCTGCGTGTGAAACGCATCGCGCGCGGTGAAGTAATAGTCCACGGTCGCCGGGGGCGTCTGATAGCCGGGATTGGTAACGAACGGCCTGGTGTTCACGCCAGTGCCTAGCGCAGACTGCCCTACCGCGCCGTAAGGCGAGCCTGAGCCCATCTGTTCGATCAAGCCGATGGTCAGCGTGCCTGGTGACAGCAGGGCGTTGTAGGTGGCCCAGATGCGTGCGCGATGGCGCTGATCGATCGACAGGTCGCCCATCGGCGCGTTCCATGCCGTCTGCTTGTACTCCGGATAGCTCAATACGTTTGCTCCGCTCGGCCCGGTGTTCACGGTTTCGCCGTCGAGATTTCCGTAGGCATGCGACAGCGTGTAATTCCCACCCAGATCGAGACGAGACAGGTTGTAGGCGACCTGCGTCACCATACTGGCGTAGCGCCGCCTGACGACATCGGTGTTCTCAACCAGATTCAAGTCGAACGGATTGCCAAGTCCGTCGAGGACGCTGCCGGTCGACAGATCGGTACGCAAGCTGTAGAAGTTCCGATACTCGCGGAACGTGCCATCGACGCGAACCATGCCTCGATTGCCGAGCGTGCGGCTGACGCCGCCGGCGTATTCGTTCGAATACGGCGAGGTGAGCGGCTTGAGTATTTTCATGTTGAAGCCGGGCAGGATGGCGAGCACGGGAGTCATGCTGGTGCCGCCATTGGCGTGGAACCAGTCGAATACCTGCTTGAGCGCAGCGCCTGTCGGCACCAGGGCGCCGCTCGGATCGGGGTTGATCGCGGGCCCCGCATAAATCCACCGGTATGTCGCCGAATTTCCCGCGGCCGTGGCGGATCCGGCGAGGTTGCTCGTCAACGCCATCACGTACCGCGCGTAGCTCGCGGACACCGCCCACCTGGCGTCGCCCGTCGGATCCCAGATCGCCGACAGCCGGGGGCTCAACGACGCCTTGTTGCCCACATTCCGGCCGCCGCCGTCGGTCGCCTGATTCTTGTCCAGCCGCAAGCCAAGGTTGAAGCTCAGGTGGTTGTTCATGCGCCAGCTGTCATTCACGAAGCCTGAGTGTGTGCGGAGGTTCGACCCGACGCTCTTCACCAGGATCGGGTCATATTCAATCTGCGTCGTGCCCGCAATGAACTGCGGGTAGATCGTGGCTCCCTGCAGAATCGACGTGGTGCCACGGATACGATAGTCGCTGCCTGATACGTGCGTGTTCGCCAAGATGTTGTCATTGTACCGGTCGTATCCAAACACGAGACTATGCGCACCCAGCGCCTTGTCGGAAAGAAAGTACGTCCCCTTGAGAATGACGTCGTTGTTGTTGCGCTGCTCGTCACCGTCGCACGTCGCACCGGAGCAAAACGTCGGGCTCCAGTAGCGGAGCCCGCCGCGCGCCACGTCGAGGACGAGCGTGCCGTTGATGGGATCGGTGGTGTTCGCTCCTACATTGGTGAGCGTGAAATGCCTGGCGGAATACTGCCCCTCCAGGAAGAAGTTCCGGGTCACGACGCCTGTATAGTGCAGGGAATACAAATTCTGCGGATTGCCCTGGTTGGTCAGGCTCTGCAGATCCATCACGCTCGAGCCGGTGTAGTTCTTGTACATCTGGTTCATGTTGAGAAACGAGCCCTGAAGCGATTGTCCCGGCTTCAGCGTGTAGGTCAGTTTTCCTTCGTAGCGCTGCTCATCGTTGGTCCGGACGTACGGAATGTTGGTCGCCACCGTCGTCCGCGTCGACAGCTGTTTCTGGGAGCGCATCGCGCCGAAAAACCACAGCCGATCCTTCTTCACGGGCCCACCGAACGTCGCCTCGTAGGTCGGGACCGTCTTGTCGGTCTTCAGCGTCAGCGAGGGATTGGTGGCAAGCAGCGTCGATTCAAACGGTGTCAGCGAGCGCCAGTTGTCGTTGGCAAACGACGTCCGGAACGATCCGCTGAAGATATTGCCGCCCGATTTGGTAATGACATTGGCAACGCCGCCGTCGAACCGGCCGTATTCCGCCGACACGCCAGCGGTGGACACCGTCGTCTCCTGGATCGCGTCCTCGATGTAGAGCGTAAAGGGCGATCCGCGGAGATTCTCCGTAATGATCGCGCCGTCGAGGGTGAAGAGATTTTCGTAGGACTGCGACCCTGCGATCGTGAACGCGCCCTTTGGCCCGGTGGCATGGACTGCGGGCGCCATCAGCAGCACGGCATCCAGCGTGCGATTCGTGGGCAGCTCCGCCATGAGCTCCTGCTTGAAGTTGGTCGCCACATCCGCGGTGTTGACGAACGGCTGCGCTTGCCCGACGACGTTCACCGTTTCATTCACCGGCGCCGGCGACATCGACACGTCGAGGCGCACCGTTTGCGTCCCCGCGACGCTCCGGACTTCTCTCACGGTCTGGAAATCGCCGATTTCGAACGAGGTGGTGTAGCCGCCGGGAGGTAAGAGCGGCACGATGTAATCGCCGTTGACGCTGGTTGTGGCTGTGCGTGTCCCCTGGAGATTGGGCCCCATCACGGACACGGACACACCGGGCAGCGGCTGGCCGTCGGCCGACACCACACGCCCTGAAATAATCCCGGTCGGCGCCTGCGCCCACAACATGGGCGGGGCCAGAAGCGATCCGGCGACCAGGATGAACACTGCTGCTCTGACACGCATGTTGAACCCTGCCTCCCTCACTCTCCCAGTTATCGGTTTCAGCCGTTTACGCTGTAGCGCAAACCCCTAAACCAGTAAGGATTTGCGGACGAACCCGGGGTCAGAGAAACACTTACGGAGAAACCCTCACTTCGAGGATTTGGAGTTCTGCCCGGACCTTCACCAAATAATTGGATTTACATGCAATCTGTGACGAATGTAAGGCCAAATTGTTAGCAATTTGATATATTGGGCCGTTGTCGATATTGGCATCGTGTGTGGTTATCAGTTCTCCGGGTTCATTTGCCTTAGACGTTAATAGGAGCGTCCAGGGAACTTCCATCATCGAAGGAGAAACTATGAATACGGGACGACGGGAACGAAGGCAGGGGGGATTGTTGCTCCTGTGCTTGTTGTTGTCGCTCGGCGCGCTGCTCGGGACTGCAAACATATTGCAGGCTCAGGAGCGGACCGGCACGATCAGCGGACAGTTGAAAGACGCCAGTGGCGGCGTACTTCCAGGCGCTACGGTCGTCATCACCAATAAGACGACAGGCCGCGTCATCAATCTAACAACCGACGGCTCGGGCATGTACCGCGCTCCTCTCGAACCCGGCTCATATAGCGTGCGGTACGAGTTGAGCGGCTTCACGCGCCAGGAACAGCCGGACGTGACCTTGCTTTTGGGAAAGACCGTCACGTTGAACGCCGAGATGAAGGTCGGCAACATGAGTGAGGCGGTTCAGGTGACCGCCGAAACGGCACCTCAGGTTGACACCAAGACCGCAACCGTTTCACATAACGTGACGGCTGAAGAGTTCGATCGGATCCCGAAGGCGCGAACGTTCCAGGGCGTCGCAGTCTCATCCCCTGGCGTGAATCAAGGAGACATCGAAGGCGGCATCCAGGTCCATGGCGCCAGCGGCGCCGAGAATTCCTACACCGTTGATGGCGTCACGACGAGCAGCATCATCTATGGAAGCTCGCGGCAGGATACGGTCTTTGAGTACCTTCAGGAAGTCGAGGTCAAGACCGGCGGCATCGACGCGCAGTACGGCGGCGCGCTTGGCGGGGTTATCAGCGCGGTCACCAAATCAGGCGGAAACGCGTACCACGGCGAAGGCCACTATTATTTCTCGGGTAACAGCATCAGCGCCGGTCCGGTGCAGCGCCTGGTTCTGAGCCCAGTGGACAACAGCACTGTCACGAACCAGCAGGAATCGAAATTCCCGCTGAAACGCAACGAATTTGGCGGATCGATTGGCGGTCCGATCGTCAAAGATCGCTTGTTCTTCTTCGGCTCTGTGTCGCCGCGTTTGATCCGCCAAAGCAAAAACTATCTGTTTTCGAACGGTACCGAGCCAGCGACCACATACAACCAGAAGCAGACGCTGATGCAGGCCTTTGGCAAAATCAGCTACGCGACCCCTGGACGGCTTCAGGCGAACTTCAGCGCGCTCACGACTCCAACCAAATCGACCGGTACTCTTCCGGCGTACGGCGGCAACGGCTCGAACTACGCGCTCAGTTCCGGAACCCAGAATGCGCCCAATAAACCGCGAGGCTTCCAGATCAACCAGACCAGCACCGCGGGGGATCTCAACTGGATGTTCAGCACGAACAGCTCGATCACATTCAGGGGTGGTTACTTCCACGATAATTACAAGGACACGGGTATCTCGACCACGACGAGCTACACGTACCAGGTGACCTCCGTGGGATTGGCGAACATTCCCGCCAATCTACAAGCTCCGAAAGGGACCTTCAACACACCTCGCGTTGAAATTTCTCAACACGATACGACAAGTCGAGGCTACGCTCAGGGTGATTTCACCAGCTCATTCACCGGCGGCGGCGTCCACTTTCTCAAAGCGGGTGTCGGTTACCAAAAGTCCTCCAATGACGTAAACAACGCCTACCCGGGAGGTTATGTCTACATCTATTGGAATCAATCGTTGTCCAACTACAACTCAACGAGCAGAGGAACGGGCACCTACGGATACTACTCGGTGAACGATTTCGGCACATTCGGCAAGGTGGGCGGAGACATTACGTCGCTCTACGTTCAGGATGCGTGGACGCCGACCAATCGCCTCACCTTCAACCTGGGCGTGAGGACGGAGCACGAGCGCGTTCCGTCATTCAATCCGGACGTCACGAAGTACGCGTTCAACTTCGGGTTTGGCCAGAAACTAGCGCCGCGTCTCGCTGTCAACTACGACGTGCGCGGTGACGGCAAGGTAAAGGCTTACGCAAGCTGGGGCCGCTATTTCGACTGGACCAAGTACGAAATCGCGCGCGGATCGTTCAACGGCACCGCGGCCGGTCAGCCGACAGGCGACAAATGGGCTATCTACTATCGAGCGCTAAACACCACTGACATCGGCAGCTTGAATCTGAACAACATGCCGGGCCAGGACCTCTGGCAAAGCCCGACCGGGTTCAGAAATCTTCGCGCCACCTCGATTCAATACATCGATCCGAACATCAAGCCGATGTATCAGGACAGCATCAATGGAGGGCTCGATTTTCAGGTGGGGCCAGCCACGGTGCTCGGCGTGCACTACGTTCATAACGACCTGAAGCGAACGATCGAAGACTTCAGTGCTCTTGTCGGTGGCGATAGCGTCTATCGCATCGGCAATCCCGGCGAGGGGACGTCGACGATCTATCCGGCGACGTATCCGGCAACGGCGAACTTCCCGATGCCAAAGCCGAAGCGGCAATACGACGCGCTGGAACTCAGCATGAACCGGCGCTTCGCAAGCCGCTGGTTCGCGGCCGCGAACTATACGTACAGCCGTCTCTACGGAAATTACGCAGGCTTGGGGGATTCCGATGAGATCGACACGCCCACGACAGGTGTGAGTGCCGGAACTGCCCAACAACAGGGTGGCAGTATTGCTCGCCCCGGCAGCAACTCACACATCGCCTGGGACGTCGACTCGATCCTGTATGACTCGAAGGGGCACCTCAACCCACTCGGGCGGCTGGCGACCGATCGTCCGAACGTCGTGAAGCTTTACGGCTCCTATCAATTCCCGATGGGCACTGAGGTCGGGTTGAACTTTTACGGCGGCACCGGGACCCCTATCACTACCTACGTGATCGCTGGAGACCCCGGCAACAACGGATATTACCCAATGGTGAACGGGCGTGGCGACATGGGCCGGACGCCGTTTCTGATGCATACCGATCTGTTGATCTCGCACGAGTTCAAGGCGTCACACGAGAGGAAACTGCGGCTGGAGTTCCAGGTGCTGAACCTGTTCAACCAGAAGACGGCGACGCACATCTTCAACTACCTGAACAAGGGCGCTCCCGGTGGTGGCCAGGTTATTGCCCAGGATGCCATCGACCTCTCGCAGGTGAACTTGCAGGCTGGGTATGATTACAGGGCCCTGATCCTTCAAACCCAGGACGGCGCCAACGCGTTCGATCCACGGTATGGGAAACCTGACCTGTGGCAGCCTGGTCTGCAGGGTCAGTTCAGCGTCAGGTATGTTTTCTAGTTCCAGCTTCGGGTTCTAGGCGGGCAAGCAGCGAGTACGGTGAGGGGGAGCAGTTGGCTCCCCCTCTTTTTTTGTACGATTGTTCGTTTGTGCGGTCGTTCGTTCGCCTTTGTGCGCGCCTTCGTTCACCATTTTGGTGACAATCCGGGAAAACGACAACAAACCGCCCTCTTTGCGGCCCATCCGGTTCTGGCATGGTTCCTGTATAGGTATCGGCAGACGGAGGGAACGGACCATGATGACCACCACAATGACCAGAACGCCGAGGGCGGTGAAGTCCACGCAGCAGGTCGTCGTGGTCAGCAAACAGTCCCAGCTGAACGGATTGCTGGAGACCGTGCTCGACGCGGGCCAATACGACGTCGTGTTCGTGGAATCCACCGAACACGCTTACAGCCATATCAAACGTCTCTCGCCGGACCTGATTATCGTGTGTCTGGACATCGACGACATGGACGGGTTCCAAGTGCTGTCGATGCTGAAGTTAGATAACGAAACGAAGAGAATTCCGGTTGTGACGTGCACGGTGAGCAGCGAGGACGACATCACCCCCGACGAACCGGCCGAACCGCCGGAAGACGTGTTCGGCGAGCCGCCGGCGATATGTATGAACTAGCGAAGTGCTTCCAGGGGCACAGGTTAAGGGGCAAGGCGCGTATAGTCGCCTGCCCCTTTTCTTTTACCGCTTAGCCGCTCAGCCCTTTCCCGGTCAGTTCCATTACACTACGACCGTTGAACCAGCCTCCCGAAGAAAAGCGCGACCGCGAGCGGGTTGAGATCCTCGGAGAGCTCCATGGAGAGGTGATGATTTTCCAGCCGCTCTCCATCAAGGAAATCAGCCAGGGCGGCTGCCTGGTGGAAACGGCATTTCAGCTCCACCTGAACTCGCTGCATGACGTGCGGCTGACGCTCGGCGACCGATCCATCGTGTTGAAAGGCCGTGTCGCACATTGCCGGATCAGCGACGTCGATCAGGAAATCGTGACCTATCGCTCCGGCATCGAGTTCATCGAGCCGACCGATCGCGTCCGTGTGGTGATCAGGGAGTTTATCGATGCGATCAAGGCGGGACGAAGAGCGGTGTAGTAAAAAGCCGTGTAGGTAGAAAGTAGAAGGTAGAAGGTAGGAAGTAACTACTGTCCCTTGAGGTGCTCAATGTAGTCGCCCGACGCAATGCGCGGCGCGCGGCCGAGCGGCGCGTTGTAGAAATACACCCACACATCTTCCTTCCGCCCATCGTCCAGGGTGGCCGCAACGCGCACACGGTTGTACAGGCTCCGCTCGGGCTCGGCGGGACGATGGCCTTCGATGCGATCGAGCGCGGCCAGCACTTTCGGCGCGTCCACCATCTCGAACACTTCCCCCCACACGCGGCCATCGGTCGCGGGAACCGCGGCGGGGTAGATCCCGAGGTCGAACAGCTTGCCACTGATCCAGGCGCGCCCGGCGAATTTCAGAAATTCGTCGACCCCCGCGCGCGTGGTGCGGTTGAAGCCGGTGCGGAGCGTCCCGTAGAAAAACACCTGATCCGGCATAAAGGCGGCCGGACCAGTATAACGTGCCGGTTCCGCCTCCGAGGAGCTACGCCTACTGTTTCTGTTGATCCGGCCTCTGGGAGGGCTGCTGAGGTGTAATGGCCTGCATTGCCTGGGCCGTTATTTGAAATGAGAGCTGGACATTGGTGCCGCTGCCGCCAAGCTCAATCGACTTGAACGTGTCCTGGAGCTCGGGCCGGGAGCCGGCCTGCAGCCGCACGAACGAAACGGCGCCTCGTACGACGTCGCGCAGTTGGTCGGCCGCCGCCTTGTCGGCGGTTTCTGCCTTGATGGTGGCCTTCACGCCGCCGTCGATGTGTGCGCTGACGGATACGAGCCGCAGCGGCGGCACCTGCCGCCGCACGCCGGCTGGGAGGTGCATTCGGCTGCTCACCGCGTCGAAGCTTCCCACCACCCAGGCGTTGCCCGACGAGGCATCGCGAATCAATTTCATCAAGTCGGTGTTGGAGGTGATATTCGCGCCGGCGGCGGAATTATCCACGGCGCGATGCACGAGATCGATCGGGCCAGTGGCGATTAGATCCGGCTGTATAAAAACCAGCGCCTCCTGAACGTGGGGTGGTCCGGATTGCTCCTGGTGTGGTGCGGGCTGGTCCTGGTTTGGGACGGGCGGGTTCTGGTGTGGGACGGCCGGGTTCTGGGGACTCGCCTGATCCGTCTGCGGGCTCTGTGGATGCGCCCGATCGCCCATCTGTCGGGCGATGACGCGTTTGCCGTGGTAATCCTCGACGGAGCCGCCATGATCCTGGAGGAACTGCTCAACTTTAGCCTGGTCGAATGTGCCCTGGACCAGGACCAGCGCCTGCGGCGGCTCCTCGGACTTGCCGCCGCCGTTTGCGGCGGGGCCCGGCTGAAGGTACGCGACAACGTGATTGACGTCCTTCTCGAGGTTGATTCCGGCAAATTCGTGGGGCTGCTGCTGGCCGCGGTGCTGCCCCATGGCAAGGCGCTCCAGCTGGCGGCGCACGTCGGAGGACACGAACGAGTGGACGTCGGCATAGGCCACCATCCCCGCATCGGCCGGTACGAACCGCAATTCCGCGGGAAGCCCCGTGGGATTGGCCGCCGCGCGGTGCAGGGTGTAGTAGGCGGCGAGCCCGCCGCCGATGCCGAGCAGGAGGACGGCAGCAGACCCGACCAGGAAATAACGGCTTTTGGTCGTCATAGGGATGTCATGGGGATATAACCAGATAGACGAAACGGCGGGGTCGCAGGTTCCCGCAAAACTGGTCGGGGGGCCTCTTTGGACGCCAGAGACGCCACCTCGCCCAGACGGCGGAAGCCGGACCGTCGAAGGCGGACCGTCGAAGCCGGACCGTCCTTTCAGCTCACTGCTCGAGGACGTACTCGCGGGTCTGCAGGGCGTGTGCGGCGAAGCCCAGCGCCACGACCAGGATGAGGCAGAGCGAGAAAATGCTCGATGGCGCCGACGGCGGCTCGGAAAACAACGACTGAATGGCGGTCATCGTCTCGTCGTGCGGCATCGCGTGGGGGACGAGCGATTGGAGATAATAGGCCACCGTAAACTGCCGGAGGTATCCGGGAACCACCAGCGCGAGCTGCTCCCAGCCAAACACAAGAATCAGACTCACCACGAGCGGCCTGGGGACGCTCGCCCCGATAAGCGCGAACACCGCGCCGTACACCGCCAATCCAAGCGCCAGCAACCCCAAATCGGCCAGCAGGAGCGGGAACGTTTCGGCGATGCTGCCGCCGCCAATGGGTGTGAGGAGCACATAGGCCGCCATCACCGACGGCAGCACGACCAGGACGGTACATGCCAGGTAGGCCAGGTATTTGCCGACCACGATGGAGCCGCGTGCGATGGGACGGGTGAACAAATAGGTAATCGTCCGATCGTCCACTTCATCGGACACGAGCGCCGTGCCGTAGAAGGCACCGAGCACCGGCACGACGAATCGCAGATACAGCAGCCAAATCATCCCGCCGAACATCACCGGCCCGCCCACGCGGGCGCCGTTCACGCGCAACGCCGACACGCCGGAGGCGTCGAGCGCGCGCAATACCAGGGCCAGCACCACCGGACCGCCGGCGGCCAGCGCCATGAACACGGTCCGCCGCGACCACAGCAGCTGCCCCACCGCGATGTCGAATATCCGCAGTGTCGCGGTGAGAAAGGATAGCGGGCGGCGCGGCGTGGAATCAGCGCTCATGATTTCACGAGATAGTCGAACACGGCCTGCAGATTGTCGTCGGGCGACGTCACTTCGTAGATATCGCCGGTCGGATCGGCTGCCGCCATTCCGGTCAAGCGAGCATAAAAGACGTCGGGCCTGGCGGTCTGGACATACACCGCGCCGTCTTCGAAGCGCAGGCTGAGCAGGTCGTCGTGCGCCACGAGCTCCCTGGCCAGTTCCCGCGGATGCCTGGAACGGATGCACACCGTGTGAGGATGTTCGTCGATCAAGTCGCGAATCTGATGCACGTTGCCTTCGGCCAGCACGCGGCCGTTGTGCATCAGCAGGATGTTGGACGTGAGCGCTTCGATTTCGTGGAGGACGTGGCTCGAGACGATCACATTCTTGCCCGATGCGGCCCAGGTGCGCAGCAGCCGGATCGTTTTCCGCCGCGCCAGCGGGTCCATTCCGGACAGCGGCTCGTCGAGAATCAGCAGGTCGGGCGAGTGGGCGATCGACTGCGCCAATTTCACGCGCTGGCGCATGCCCTTGCTATACGCGCCGATGCGCTTGTTGGCGGCCTCCTGCAGATCGACCTGTTCGAGGGCGGCAACGCCCGCGGCGACGGCTTCGCGCTCGCCATAGCCCTGCAGCCGAAGGAGCGCCGCGAGCCATTCGAGCCCGGTCATACGGTCGTAGAACGCGTCCTGTTCGGGGCAGACGCCCATGCGAAGGTAGATCGCGGGATTGCCCCAGACCGGCTCCCCCAGCACGCGCACCGCGCCCTTGCTCGGCTTGAGCTGGCCGGTGATCAGCTTGAGCAGCGTGGACTTCCCCGCGCCGTTTGGCCCGAGCAGTCCGGTGACGCCGCCGGCCACGCTGAGGGTGACATCATTCAGGCCGATCACCTGCCCGTACCACTTCGACAGATGCTCGGTCGACACGATGGCGGCCTCGGTCATGTCACGACCTCGATGGCGCGGATGCGGCGGTTCAGGACGGCGGCCGACACCACCACCAGCGCCACGAGGAACATCGCCGACACGATCGGCGGCGTCTCGTAGCGCGGCGGCAGGCGGAAGATCACGTCGCCCACCTGTGCAAGATTGCTGAACGCCGCAATCCACGAAAAGGCCGTGCTCTGGGTCGCGACGCGGGTGGCGCCGAAAATGGCCTGCGTGAAGAAGGCAAAGCCGGCGTACATCACGGCGACGAACCACCGGCTCTTGCTCAACGACGACAACGCGAGCATCGTGAAGGCACCCACGGCGACTTCCACAAGCGAGAAAATCGCAACAGCCGGTATCAGATACAGGTTGTGACGGATGAACGTGCTGTTGCCGGCAAATAGCGGCTCGAGAATCAAGAGGAGCGTGGCCGGCACCCACGTCACGAACGCGAGCGCCGCCATCAGGGTGGCCAGTTTTCCGGCCACATACTGCGTGCGCGTAATGGGGCGCGAGAGATACAACTGCAGCGCATTGGCGCGTATGTCGTCCGCAATCAAGCCGGAGCCGGCATACACGGTGATGAAGAACACGAACAGCTCCTGCTGATCCAGAAAGTCGCGGAAGGTCCGGCCCGTCACCGCCAGAAACGAGGCCTGCGGAAAGTTGGCCACCACGTAGATCTGCACGCCGCGGATGACGCAGGGGATCCAGGCCACCAGCATCAGATAGAGGAAGGCCCGTTTCCGGGTCAGCGCGCGCAGCCCCTGCAGCGCAATCACCACCCACGCGCGCCCTCGCACGTCGAGGCCGTCTTCACGCCGACGATAGCGCTCGCGGTGGATCGGCACTAGCCCTGCTCCTCGCTCTCGCGCACGGCGCGCGCGAACACGTCTTCGAGGGTCGGCAGGCTCGGCTTCAGATGGCGGACCTGTGCGCCGACGGCCGCAGCCGACGCGAAGAGCTCGTGCGCGTCGGTCTCGGCCGGCAAGAGCACGCGAAGAAGGTCGCTGTCGGTCTCGCGGCAATCGAACGACCGGCTGCGCAGCTCCTCGACGAACGCGGACTGATTGCCTTTGATGCGCACCTCGAACATGCGCCCGGCCGGGCCCTTCAGCGTAGCGATCGGCCCGCGCATCACCACGTGCCCGCGGTTCATCACGACGACCGACGCGCAGACCGATTCGACGTCGGGCATCATGTGGGACGACAAAATCAGGCTGATGTTCTTGTTGTGGGCAAGATCCCGCACGAGCGCCAGCATTTCTTCGCGGCCCTTCGGATCCATGCCGTTCGTGGGCTCGTCGAGCAGCAGAAGATCGGGATCGTGCACGATCGCCTGCGCCAGCTTGATGCGCTGCTTCATACCCGTAGAGTAGGTCTCCACCGTGCGATAGCGCGCTTCGCCGAGCCCCACGTAGTACAGCACTTCGTGCGCGCGCTGCATGGCGTCGGCGGCGGGCAGGCCGGAAAGCTCGCCGCAGTAGGCGACGAACGACACGGCGGTCATGCCGGGAATCTGCGCGTCGTTTTCCGGCATGTAGCCGATGCGCTCGCGGATTTTCAGCGCGGCGCTGGCCACATCAAGGCCGAGCACATGCATCGTCCCGCCACTGGGTTTGACGAGCCCGAGCAGCGCCTTCAGCATCGTGCTCTTGCCGGCGCCGTTCGGGCCGAGCAGGCCGACCGCTCCGGTGGGAAACTCCGTCGAGACCTCTGAGAGCGCCCACTGCGTGCCATAGGCCACGCTGACGTTCTCGAGGGTGGCGGCGACGTCATCGGCCATCAGGAGCCTATACGGACGCGGCGAAGACCGCGTTCCCGGACAGGGCTGGCGGCCCGTCCACGCTCGTCAAGGAGGCCGCTAGAGGCCCAGCGCATCCGCGCGCTCGCGCATGAACCCGATCACGTTCGCGATGTGCTCTTCGAGCGGGAGGCCGAGCTCCTCAGCGCCCCTGCGCAGGTCGTCGCGGCTCACGCCGCGCGCGAAGGCCTTGTCCTTCATCCGTTTGATCACAGAGGCCGGTTCCAGGTCGCGGACGCTCTTGGACGGGCGGACCAGCGCCGCAGCGGTGATGAAGCCCGCCATTTCATCGCAGGCGAACAGCGTGTGCTCCAGCTTCGACTCGCGCGGGGTGTTGGTATGCTCGCCGTGTGAGAGGATGGCGCGGATGACGAACTCGGGACAGCCGCGGACGCGAAGAATCTCCGCGCCTTTGAACGGGTGATCCGCGAGATCCGGATACTGTTCGTAGTCAAAGTCGTGAAGCAGCGCGACGAACCCCCACACCTCTTCGTCCTCGGCGAACTTGCGCGCATAGCCGCGCACGGCCGCCTCCACCGCAAGCGCATGCTTGCGCAGGCTCTCGCCCCTGGTGTGCTCGGTCAGCAGGTTCCAGGCTGTGTCGCGGGTAAGCTGCATGCTATTTTTCTGCCGGGCGCGCGGCTCTGTGCGACAGGACCACCATCATCGGGCGCGGGATCAGCCGCGCAGCCAGCGGGATCAGTTTATTGCGCAGCCCCGGGATCACCACCGCCTTTCCTTTCATCATGCCGTCGTAGCCGGCGCGCGCCACGGTCGGCGCGTCCATCAGGAACGCCTCGAACAGCCGCGACCGCTCGGAGCCGGCGCGCACCTTGAACTCCGACTCGGTCGGTCCGGGGCACAGGGCCGTCACGGTCACGCCTTTCGGGCTCAACTCGTAATCGATCGCGTCGGAGAACGACAGCACGAAAGCCTTGGTTGCGTAATAGATCGACATCCACGGTCCCGGCACAAACGCCGCGGTCGACGCCACGTTCAACACTCTGCCGTGCTGCTTTTGAACCATCCCGGGCAAGAATCTTTTTGTCAGCTCGACCACCGAGGTCACGTTGAGCTGAATCATCTTGAGCTCCGCGTCGAGATCGGTGTTCACGAACTGGCCGTAAAGGCCGACACCGGCGTTGTTCACGAGGTTTTCCACGGCAAGACCTTCGGCGCTCACGCTGCGATGCACCCGCGCCGGTCCGCCGGGGTCGGCAAGATCCTCGGTGAACCAGGCGACCTTCACGTTGTGACTCCGCTCGAGCTCGATGGCGCGGGCCTGCAGCTTCTCCCTGTTCCGCGCCACGAGAATCAGGTCGTGGCCGTGCTCGGCAAATACCATTGCGAGCGCTGCCCCAATGCCGGTCGACGCGCCGGTAATCAGGGTCCGCCCCTTTGCGCCGTTCACCATCGTTCACTCCTCGCCAGACTCAGGGCCTTCTCGATCACGGACGTGGCTTTGGGTGTAAGGCTGAAGCGCGCCAGGTCGGCGGGATCGACGAGCTCGGCCGCCGCAACGTCGGACCCCGGCATCAGCGCACCGCCAACGGGGCGGCACAGATAATCGATCAGCACGTAGTGATAGCGCACTCGACGCTCGGGGTCGAGCAGAATCCGATCGAACACGTCGACGACGGGCCCGACGCGAACGACAAGGGCGGTCTCTTCGAGCATCTCGCGCGCGAGGCCGGCTTCCAGGGTTTCACCCAGCTCCAGCCGGCCCCCGGGGAGGCTCCATTGCCCGGCCAGCGGCTCGTACTTGCGCTTCACCAGCACGACCTTGCCGTCCTGCAGGATCACCGCGCCCACGCCGACAATCGGCTGCGCCGGATACTGGCGCGACGGCCTGACACCGGCAGCGGGCACCGGTTCTTCCTCGACCTGAAAACTCAACGGATGAAGAACAGTGCGCTGCTTGCGAATCAGGCCGTCTTCGATCCAGAAATCATCGTACCCGGCGCTGGTTGCGACCTCGCTGTTACCGGGGCTCAGCTCGTGCCCGCGCCACTCCGCCTGCATCGCGCCGGTCTCAACCCTGGCAATCATCCGCACGTTTCGCCTGGCGGATCGCGCGATGAGCGCCGCCAGCGCGCGCCGCACCGCGTCTCGTCCTTCGGACAGATCGTTTCCCACCTCGCTCACCGCTTCGTCGTGGTAAAACGCCATGAGGCCATCGAGATCGCCGGCATTGAACGCCTCGAACCAGGCTCGAATCACGTCGAAAGGGTCGCGCGGCGCGCCAGCGGACATATGGGCTGGGATAGCTTAAGGTAAATTAAACGTGGATGCATTGGCACCACGGACGGGCTCGGCCGATCTACGGTCGAGCCGCTTATAATTGTCGCTGGAGTGACCATGGTATGAGGATTAACACCGCCCGCGAGTTTCGGGATACGACAGGCCTCTTGCGTTCCAGAACTCCGATCCTGGTCATGCGCCGAGGACGAGTCGCGGGGATCTTCTTTCCTCGCCCTGAGCTCACACTCCCGATTGAGCTCAAGCGAGAGCTGTACGACATGCTGAGCAGCGACGTGGCCCGCCAGCTGAAGCGACGGAAGGTTTCCGAAGACGACGTGCTAAAGGATTTCGAGGCGTCACGGAAGAAACGCCGTGCAACTCGTCGCCGACGCTAACGTTCTCCTCTCAGCAGTCATCGGCGGACGCGCGGCTCTGGTGCTGAGGCACAAACAGGTTGCGCAAGTCTTCACGCCGGCCGTCGCCTACGATGAGGTCCTCGAGTACCTGCTCCCCTTGCCAAGGAGAAGCGCCTCCATCTGGACACGCTGCTGCTCACGCTGGCGGCCCTTCCAGTCACCGTTGTGGCGCGTTCCGGGTACGAACGCCACCTGCCGGAGGCCGAGCGCCGCATCGGCAAGCGCGATCCCGACGACGTCGAGGTGCTCGCCCTCGCGCTCGACCTGAACCTTGCGGTCTGGTCGAACGACAACGACTTCGAGGACGACGGTGTGGACTGGCACACCACCGCCGAACTCCTAAAAGCACTCGGCATCAGATCAGTTTGAAGGGCGAGACACGCCGCAGTGTCCGGAGCAAGTGCTTCCCTTCACAGGAGGCGACATGCGATCCCTGACCAAGTACCTGACGTTCAATATTCCATCGAAAATGGCGTTCGAGAACATCACGCCGCAGGTGGCCGACGCCGTGCGCGCGAGCGGCGTGCAGGAAGGCCTCGTGCTGGTGAACACGATGCACATCACCGCGTCTGTCTTCATCAACGACGACGAGCGCGGGCTACACCACGATTTCGGCAAGTGGTTGGAGGAGCTGGCGCCGTTCAATCCCGATCCCGGTCATTACCACCACAATCGCACCGGTGAGGACAATGCGGACGCGCACCTGAAACGGCAAATCATGGGACGCGAGGTCGTCGTCGCGATTACCAAAGGCAGGCTCGATTTCGGGCCATGGGAGCAGATCTTCTATGGCGAGTTCGATGGCCACCGGCCGAAGCGGGTACTGATCAAAGTGATTGGGGAGTAGGCTCAGGGCTCAAGGCTCAGGGCTGAAGGGTCAAGACCCTGTCACAGTTCCAAGCTCGGGTCCGCGTTCAAATTCCAGCCGGCGCGCACGCCGGCGTGAAAGTTTCGCAGGCCGGCGGCGGCAATCATGGCCGCATTGTCGGTGGAAAGTGAGATGCGGGGGATGAATACCGGCAGGCCGTCGCGCCTGCCGCGCTCCACCAGATCCTCTCGCAGGCGAGAGTTGGCGGAAACACCGCCGGCGATCCCCACGCTCCGGGCACCGAAGCGCTCGGCGGCATCGAACAGCCGGTCGAGCAGCGTGGTCGCCACCACGCGCTGAAAGCTCGCGCACACGTCGGCAATTTCCCCAGGGCTCAGCGCCACCCCGGCGGCACGCGGATCGGCGGCGGCGCGTCCGCGCACGAACCGCATCACGGCAGTCTTCAGCCCGCTGAAGCTGAAATCGAGATCGCCTTTCATGGACGGCGCGTTGCGATCGGCGTGGGTCATGCGCGTGGCAGGCAGATCGATGGCCTGGTCATTGCCTTCGCGCGCCAGCCTGTCGACAATCGGGCCGCCCGGGTAGCCCAGTCCAAGCAGCTTTGCGACCTTGTCGTAGGCCTCCCCGGCGGCATCGTCTCGCGTGCGGCCCACGCGCTCGTACGACCCAGGTTCGCGAACGACATACAGGCTGGTGTGACCGCCCGACACGACGAGCGTCACAAGCGGAAGCGGAATCGAGTCTGTCCTGCCCTGCTCGAGGAACAGCGATTCGACGTGGCCGGCTAGATGGTGCACCGGCACGAGCGGCCGCGACAGGGACCACGCCACCGACTTGGCGAACGACACGCCCACCAGGAGCGAACCGACCAGTCCCGGGCCTTGCGTGACCGCGACGGCGTCAATGCCCGCCCAATCGACGCCGGCGGTGTCGAGCGAGCTGCGCACCACTCCGCAGATGTCGCGGATGTGCTGGCGCGAGGCAAGCTCCGGCACCACGCCGCCCCAGTCGCGATGGATGTTGACCTGCGAGGAGACAATGTTCGACCTCATCGTCCAGGTGCCGTCGCGTTCTTCGACGACTGCGGCCGACGTTTCATCGCACGATGTCTCGATCCCAAGCATTTGCATAGAGGAGGCCGGAGCGATCCCGTGCTATGTGAACAGCGCCGGAAGCGATTCCGTATAGGGGGCCGTGGCAATACCCTTTTCGGTGATGATGGCCGTCACGTATTTGTGCGGGGTCACGTCGAAGGCGGGGTTTCGCACGTGGGCTGCTTCGGGCGTCAGCCGCGTCGAGCCCATATGGGTCACCTCTTTCGCGCTGCGCTCTTCGATCGGGATCTTCGATCCGTCCGGGGTCGAAAGGTCGATCGTCGAGATGGGAGCGGCGACATAAAACGGAATGTCGTGTACTTTGGCGAGCACCGCGACGGTGTAGGTGCCGATCTTGTTGGCGACATCTCCGTTGGCGGCGATCCGGTCGGCGCCCACCACCACCAGGTCCACCTGGCCGTCGCGCATCATCGCGCCCGACATATTGTCGGTAATCACGGTGGTATCGATCCCGTCTCTGGTCAACTCCCACGCCGTCAGCCTCGCGCCCTGCAGAAACGGCCGGGTTTCGTCGGCCAGCACGGCGATCTTCTTTCCCTGCTCCACGGCGCCGCGAATGACGCCGAGCGCGGTGCCGTAGCCGGCTGTCGCCAGTGCACCGGCGTTGCAGTGGGTGAGAATGCGCGCGGTCTCGGGCACCATCGACGCGCCGTAGGCCCCCATCGCGCGGCAGCTCGCGACGTCTTCGTCGTGGATGCGGCGGGCTTCCAGCTCGAGCCGCGCCTGAATCTGCTGGACCGATGCGCCGGAAGTGGCCGCCTCGCCGAACACACGCTTCATGCGATCGATTGCCCAGAACAAGTTCACGGCGGTGGGACGCGTCGCTGCCATCATCTCGCACAGCTTGTAGAACTCGGCGGCCAGCTTCTGGGTGCCGGTCATCTTGCTCTGCCGAACGCCGAGCGCCAATCCCATCGCCGCCGCCACGCCAATCGCCGGCGCTCCGCGAATCACCATCGTCTTGATGGCCTTGGCCACCTGCGGCGCCGTCTTGCACTTCACATAGACTTCGGCGCCCGGCAACTTCCGCTGATCGATCATGACGACACCGTCGTCTGTCCACTCGATTGTCGGGAGCATTGCTACTCGATGAATCTGGCGTCGAAGGGATGCGGGAGCAGGTCCTTCAGCTGATGGCGGCTTTTCACTTCGCGCAGATCGGCGAGAATCACTTCAACGTTTCCGGCAAATTCCCACAGCACCTGGCGGCAGGCGCCGCATGGCGTGGTGGGCTGGTTCGTGTCGGCCACCACCGCCATGCGTTTGAACGACCGGTAGCCTTCCGACAGC
>DASZHO010000103.1:0-2070 GCA_035937795.1 Vicinamibacterales bacterium
GCGCTCGCGCTGCTCGGTGAACAGCGGATCGCGGAAGATGACGTACGGCCGCCGGAACTGATCGCACAGCCGCTCGAGCTCGTCGACGATGTTGGCGATCGACCGGGCACGGTAACCGGCCAGAATCCGGTGCGGGCAATAGGTGCAGAATTCCGGGCAGCCCCGGCTCGCCAGCAGCGGGAAGCCGCCGCCAACCGGCCGCGATGACCACCTGATGCCAAATCTGGCGCGGTGCTCGGTGACGAGATCCCAGCGAGGACACGGGATCGAGTCGAGGTCGTTGATTTGCTCGCTGACCACGATGCCCTGGGGAATCTCTCCCTGGGCGATCCGCATGACGCCCGCTTCGGGCTCGCCGTCCAGGATGAAGTCACAGTGATCCGCAAACAGCTGCGGCATCTTGGATGCCGTGATGCCCATGAACCCCACTTTGACGCCACGGGCGCGCATCTGGTCAGCCCAGGCGGTTTCGTTCTTGTAGTCGACCAGCGACGAGAGCACCAGCGCGATGTCCCCATCGACCAGATCGCCGCGGGTCCACCTCACGTCGTGGCCGGCTCGCGCCAGGATCGCCGCGGCGTACGCCATGTGCACGCTGGGTACATCGTGAAACTGGTGCTTCAGGTAGGCCATGATCGCGGTCACGCGCGAGAAGGGATCGAGGCGCGACCCGTAACCGCCGACGACGGTGTCTTTGCTGACGAATCCACGACTCGATTTCACGTCTGCGAGAATCACTCGCATCGGTCACCTCAATTTGACGGAGCTGGCACAGATCTGGCACGGATCAGCCTGCGGCCTGGATAGCTCGACGGCCGGTAACGACGCGTCGGGCACGGGCGCAGCTGTGATTTCAAGCTAAGCAGGCGATGTTGGTGGACCTCGTGGGGTTCGCCGTGAGATCGTTCGATGGCTCGTCAGCTGACAGTGCGGAACGGCGAGCATGCCGATCGGCTCGAGCACGGTGACCAGGCGGAGCTCGCCTTCCCCGCCGACCGCTGCCGTATTCTGGATCCCTTCATCGAAGTCCGTGAGCGCTTTCGCACGGCTGCGCTGAAGCGTCGCGACGATATGACGATGGACCACCAGCGTCCGTCTGAACAACCGGGCGCGTGTAAACGGGCGCGACTCCGTCCCGGCGGCCCAGACGGCCCGAGGCGAGCGGGCATGGGCATGGTGCCGCCGCACCGGTGCGGCATCGGCGACAGAGGTACTTAGCAGCCACACTGCCAGCGCGGCGGCGGCCGCCATCACCAATCGCATGGTTGATGAACGACGCATGTGTTCAGGCGTATCAGAGCGGAAACAGCTGTAACTATCCCACAGCGAGGCTGTAAAATTCAAGAATTCGACAATTATAGACGAGCTGGCCATCGTTGGCCATCTTCCGAGACTTACGTCTGATCTTCGCTTCGCCCGGTGAGCGACCCAAGGAGCGTGTCTGAGTACCCGAAAACACGCTCCTAGCAGGCCGGAGGTATTTTTTACGCGGCTGGCGGCGTCATTATTGACGGACATGTACGGCTATAGTGCGTAACATCCGGAACGCCAGCCGACAAGACTCGGGCGCCAGGTGATTCTTGGGAGAGACCACATGCCGGGTTCGAACGATCGGCAGATCGAACATCTCCTGCGGCGCGCGGGCTTCGGTGCCAGCACCGATGAGCTCTCACTCTACGACCAGATGTCGTTTTCCGAGGCTGTCGACACGCTCATCGGGTATGACCTCGTGCCCGACGACGTCGACAGCAAGATCTCGATGCCGGGCTATGTCGGCATCACCGCGCGGGGCCAGTTCATGCCCGGCGCGAACATCACCGATGCTCGACAGCGCTGGTTGTTCCGCATGCTGCACAGCCAGCGTCCGCTGCAGGAGAAGATGACGCTGTTCTGGCACAACCATTTCGCGACCGGCTACAACAAGATCGCGGGTGTGCTCGGCGCGACCGAGGCCGTCAGGTACATGGCGGCGAAATCGTCCGAGGATCCGGGACAGGTGCGGGGCCAGATCGAGATGCTGCGCGACAACGCGCTGGGCAACTTTCGCGACATCCTGCTCGACGTCGCGAA
>DASZHO010000104.1:0-12312 GCA_035937795.1 Vicinamibacterales bacterium
AGCCTGACCCGGCGGAAGCCGCTGCGGGCGCCGACGATAAAAAAGACGATAAAGGCGATAAAGACAAGCCGGCTGGCGGGAACGCCGCGGCCAGGGCCACCAGGAGCCCGGTGCGCGAACCGGAGGTCAAAATTGCGTCGCTCGACGAGGAAGCCGAATCGGCCGAAGGCCCTGCAAGCAAGGACGCCGGCCCGAAAGCCGAGGCGACGGTGAGCGCTGCGCCCGCAAAGACCACCAGGAGCTCGGCGCGCGAACCGGAAGTGAACATCGCATCGCTCGACGGGCTGATCGAGTATTTCATCAACGCCGGCAAGCGCGGCGTCGCGATCAACCGCTACAAAGGCCTGGGCGAAATGAACCCGGACCAGTTGTGGTCGACGACGATGAATCCGGAGGTCAGAACGTTGCTGCAGGTGCGCGCCGAAGATCACACCGAGGCGGATCAGATGTTTACGACGCTGATGGGGGATCAGGTGGAGCCTCGCAGAAAGTTCATCGAGGACAACGCGCTCGACGTCAGGAACCTCGATATCTAATACACACATGCCCGACTTCGCAGCCTCGAAAACTCCAGTAAACATCGAAGACGAAATGAAGCGGTCGTACATGGATTACGCCATGAGCGTGATCATTGGACGAGCGCTGCCCGACGTGCGCGACGGCTTGAAACCCGCCCACCGCCGCGTGCTTTACGGCATGCGGTTGATGGGGCTGGCCTCCAATCGCGGCTACCGCAAGTGCGCCAAGATCGTGGGCGAGGTCATGGGCAACTTTCACCCGCACGGCGACGCGTCGATCTACGACACGCTCGTGCGCCTGGCGCAGGACTTCAACATGCGCTACGCGCTCGTGGACGGCCAGGGCAACTTCGGATCGGTCGACGGCGACCCGCCGGCGGCCATGCGCTACACCGAGGCGCGCCTGCAGTCGCTGTCCGACGACCTGATGGCCGATCTCGACAAGGAGACCGTCGACTTCGTGCCGAATTACGACGAGACCACGGAAGAGCCGACGGTGCTGCCCGCGCCGATTCCGAATCTGCTGGTGAACGGCTCGTCCGGCATCGCTGTCGGCATGGCCACCAACGTGCCGCCGCACAACCTGCGCGAGATCATCGACGGCGTCATCTGGGCCATCGAACAGGATCAGCAGGGCGCCGCGAAGCCCGGCAAGGACGAAAAGCTGCGCGGCTTGATGGAGCGGATTCCGGGTCCAGATTTTCCCACCGGCGGCTACATCATCGGCCGATCCGGAATTGCATCGGCCTACCGGACCGGCCGCGGCGCCATCCTGATGCGATCGCGAGTCAGCATCGAGACCGCCAAGAAAGGCGACAAGCAGTCGATTGTCGTCACCGAGATTCCTTATCAGGTCAACAAGAAGAAGCTGATCGAGAAGATAGCCGATCTGGTGGGCGAGAAGACCATCGAAGGTATCTCCGATCTTCGCGATGAATCAGACCGGGAAGGCATGCGCATCGTCATCGAGCTGAAGCGCGGCGAGGTCCCGGAAGTCATTCTGAACAATCTCTACAAGCACACGCCGCTTCAGGAAAGCTTCGGTGTGATCATGCTCGCGATCGTCGCGGGCCGGCCGAAAGTGCTGAACCTTACGGAGCTGGTGGACAGCTTCATCGACTTCCGCCGGGAGGTCGCGGTCCGGCGCACGCAGTTCGAGCTGCGCAAAGCCGAGGCGCGGTACCACATTCTGGAGGGGCTGAAAATGGCCCTGGACCAGCTCGACGCGGTCATCAAATTGATCCGCGGGTCCAAGACCGTGGCCGAAGCCCGCGACGGCCTCATCACGCAGTTTTCGTTCAGCCAGGTGCAGGCGCAGGCCATCCTCGACATGCAGCTGCAGCGGCTGACCGGGCTCGAGCGGCAGAAAATTCTCGACGAGATGGCCGAGCTGCTGAAAACGATCGAGCGGCTGCGCGCCATCCTCGCCAGCGAGTCGCTGCTGATGCAGATGATCGTCGGCGAGCTCAAGGACGTGCAGCGGAAGTACGGCGACGACCGTCGCACCGAGATCATCGAAGCCACCGGTGAGCTGAGCATCGAAGATCTGATCGCCGAAGAAGACATGGCGATCACGGTGAGCAACACCGGCTACATCAAGCGGACGCCGATCACCAGCTATCGCAACCAGCGCCGCGGCGGCAAGGGCCGCATCGGCATGCGCACGCGCGAAGAGGATTTCGTCAGCCATCTCTTCGTCGCCTCGACCCACGCCTACATCATGATCTTTTCGGATCGCGGGCGGGCGTACTGGTTGAAGGTGCACGAAATTCCCGACGTCGGCCCGGGGGGGAAGGGGAAGGCGATTGCGAACCTGGTGTCGATGGCGCCCGACGAGCGGATTGCGGCGTTGCTGGCCGTCAAGGAATTCGAAGACGGCAAGTTCATCGTGATGGGCACGCTGAAGGGCGTGGTCAAGAAGACCGAGCTGACGGCCTTCAGCAACCCGCGCGCGGGCGGCATCATCGCCATGGGCGTGGAGGAGGGCGATCGGCTGATTACGGCGCAAACCACCGACGGCACCGGCGAGGTCTTCATCGGCACCCGCGACGGCGTGGCCATCCGCTTCCTCGAAGGCGACGTGCGGCCGATGGGGCGCAGCGCCTACGGTGTGAAGGGCATCAGCCTTCGTGAAGGTGACGAGGTGGTGGCCATGGAGGTGGTACGGCCCGGGAGCACCCTTTTGACTGTTACCGAGCACGGCTACGGCAAACGTACGGAGCTTGACGAATATCGAGTGCAGTCCAGGGGCGGTGTGGGTATTATTAACATCCAAACGACCGAACGAAACGGCCGAGTCGTCGGAATGGCCACCGTGCATGACGAGGATGAGTTCATGCTCATCACGCAGCAAGGCAAGATTCTGAGAACGGTCGCGCGCGACATCCGCACCATCGGCCGCGCGACGCAAGGCGTGCGGTTGATCGAGATCGACGCTGATGACCGCGTCGTCTCGCTGGCCAGGCTGGCCGAGGACGAAGCGAACGGGAACGGGACCGAAGTAACCAACTGAAGTTCTAAGACACCTTTGAAGGAGGCTGGTATGTTTCGGCCGAGAGCGACAGCGTATTTCCTGGCACCGGTGCTCCTGGCGTGTGCCGTTCTCACCGGCGCGTGCGGCGCCAGCCATCCCGAACAGCAGCCGCTGCAGCAGTTCTTCCGTGCCTCCGGGATGCGCGACGACTCGACGCTCGCGAACTTTGCGGTCGTGACCTTCGATCCGAAAACAGAGGGGCAGGTGACGGGCTTCAGTATCACGTCGGTGTCGCAGCCCACCATGACGCCGCTGAAGATAAAAGAACTCAACAAGGCGGTCGAAGACGCAGTGGCGGCCGACAAGGAATTCAACGACCGCAAGAAAGCGTATCAGGATGGGCACGTGGAGGCGCTCAAGCGCGTGCTGGACTCCGAACGGACCAACAAGAAGCTGTCGGGCGCCGATTCGGGCGTTCAGGCCGAGTGGACGAAGTGGCGCGATGAATCGGGCGCGTCGGCGAAGAAAGTGTCCGAAGCGCGCAGCCAGCTCTCAGATGCGCGCCCGATCGCCGAGCTGAGTCTGTCGACGCCCAACGGCCCGACGCCGGATCTCACCAACGCAGACGGCCAGCTCGAATCCAAGGACGTGGCGATCGACGCGACGGTGAAAGCCCCGGACGGGACGACATCGCCGAAGAAGCTTGTCGTGACGCTGCAACGCGCCGTGCTGAAGACGGCGCAGGGCGACAAGAACGGGAAGTGGGTTGTGACGTCCGTGAAGCCTGCATAGCTGGCCCCGGGCTCCAGGGCTCCGGACTTCAGGCCAGAGGCCCGGAGTCCGGATTCAAACCATTTCCAGCTTCGCGTACTTGGCGCGCAGCGTTTTGGGTCCCACCGAAAAGCGCACCACCAGCTTCACATCGTCTGCCAGCTCTTCCACGCTCAAAATTGTTCCCACGCCGAACTGCGGATGGCGCACCCTGGCGCCCAGGCGCAGCCCGAGGAGCGACGACTGATCCTCGTCCTCGTAGGAGTACGCCGGGTCTTCTTGTTTTCCTCCACGGCGTCGCTCCGGGCGTCCGCGTCCGTAGGAATTTGTGCGGCCGAAGTCGCCGCGGAACGATCCTTGGTGGCCTTGGTGGCCTTGGTGGCCCTGGTAGCCGTGAAACGCATTGGCGGAAACGAGCGGCTCGATGCGCTCGACGAGCGCCGGCGGCACTTCGTCCATGAATCGCGAGGGTTCCATCGCCTGGTACTCGCCGAAGACGCGCCGGCGCGCGGCGCCGGTCAGCACCAGCTGCGTTCGCGCGCGCGTCATGCCGACATAACAAAGGCGCCGCTCCTCGTCCATCTCGTCCTCTTCATCGAACGCGCGCTGGTGGGGGAACACCCCCTCCTCGAGGCCGGCCATGATCACGGTGGGAAACTCCAGCCCCTTGGCGCTGTGCAGCGTCATCAGCCAGATGCGCGCGTCGCGCGTGCCCTGCTCCTCGTCTGCCTCGCTCAACAGCGACAACCGGTCGGTGAAGCCGCCGAGCGAGCCTTCAGCCTCGCGGGTCTCGTATTCGCGCGCGGCGGACACCAGCTCCATCAAGTTGTCGAGACGATTCTGCGAGTCCTCGGTCTTGTCGTCGCGAAGATCCTGCAGGTAACCGGTCTGGTCCAGCACTTTGCCGAGCGCAATCGAGAGCGGCTCCTCGCGCGCCATCGCCGACAGGTGGACGATCAGATCGCGGAACGCGCGGAGCGACGCGGCAGCGCGCGGCGCCACCAGGTGCTCGTCCACGGCGCGGTTCAGCTTGGTCCACAGCGATCGCGGCGCCGGCATCGCGACGCCTCCTGCGGCGAGAAGCGGCGCCGCTTCTTCGGTGGAAATGCGCTCGATCGAATCCATCAAGCCCTTGCCGATTCCGCGGGTCGGAACGTTGATGACGCGTCTCACGCTCACATCGTCGTGGGGATTGATGAGCAGCTTGAGATACGCCAGCGCGTCCTTCACTTCCCTGCGTTCGTAGAACCGCACGCTGCCGACGATGCGGTAGGCGAGGCCGGAGCGCATCAGGGAGTCTTCGATGACGCGCGATTGCGAATTCATGCGGTACAGGACCGCAACGGTGCAGTCGGGCTCGCCGCTGATGCCGGCGTGCGCGGTGCGCGTGATGAAGTCGGCTTCCTCGACGTCGTCCGAGCCCCGGAAATACTTGATGCGTCCGCCACCCTTGCGCTCGGTCCATAGCCGCTTTTCCTTGCGATTGCGGTTCTGGTTGATCACCGCCGTCGCGGCGTCGAGGATCACCTGCGTCGACCGGTAGTTTCGCTCCAGCTTGACGATTTTCGCCTCTGGGAAATCGTGCTCGAAGTCGAGGATGTTCTTCAGGTCGGCGCCGCGCCACCGGTAGATCGACTGGTCGGGATCGCCGACCACGCACAGATTGCGATGCCGCTCGGACAGGAGCTGGATCAGATGGTATTGGGGGCGATTGGTGTCCTGGTACTCGTCGACCATCACGAACCGGAACTTCGTGGCATAGCGTTCGCGCACGTGCGGCACGCGGTCGAGCAGCTCAACGGCCTTGAGGAGCAGATCGTCGAAGTCGAGCGCGCCGTTGTCCGTCAGTCCCTCGACGTATTTTTCGTAGACTTTCACCATCTGCTCGCCGCGCTGGCTCCATCCGCCGGATCGAAAGAACTCCGGGCCGGCCATCGTATTTTTTGCGTGGCTGATTTTCGACAGCGCCTGGCGCGGCTGCACCAGGCCGTCGTCGATTTGCAACTCCTTGAACACCTGCTTGATGAGCGCAAGCTGGTCGGACGAGTCGTAGATCACGAAGTCCCGCGGCAAGCCGATCGCCGTGGCCTCGCGCCGCAGAAGGCGCGCGCACAGCGAGTGGAACGTAGACATCCACGACCCGGCCATCGACCTGCCCAGCAGGGTTTCTACCCGAGTACGCAGTTCTTCCGCCGCCTTGTTGGTGAAGGTGACGGCAAGAATTTCATCGGACTGCGCGTGGCCCTCTGCGATGAGGTAGGCGATCCGCTGGGCGATGACGCGCGTCTTGCCCGACCCGGCGCCGGCCAGAATCAGGAGCGGTCCGTCGATATGAAGGACCGCTTCTCTTTGTTCGGGATTGAGACCTGTCAGTGGATCCATGTAGGAGGAGAACTTCGGCCTTCAGACTTCGAGCGTTGGACCCCCGGGACTACTTCATTCTACCGTCACACTCTTCGCCAGGTTCCTTGGCTGGTCCACGTCGCACCCGCGGCGGACGGCAACGTGATACGCAAGCAGTTGCAACGGCAGTACCATCACGAGGGGGGCGAGCATTTCCGGCACGCGCGGCACCGAGACCAGGGCGTCGGTGGCAGGGTCGAGCACGCTTTTCAGCGTGTCGTTGCCGTCGGTGGTGACGGCAATGACCGCGCCGCCGCGCGCCTTCACTTCCTGGATATTGCCGAGCATCTTTTCAAAAAGATGGTCGTGCGGCGCAAGGCTCACCACCGGCATGGCGCTGTCGATCAGCGCAATCGGCCCGTGCTTCATCTCCCCGGCGGGGTAGCCCTCGGCATGAATGTACGAAATTTCTTTCAACTTGAGCGCCCCTTCGAGCGCGATGGGGTAGTTGATGCCGCGCCCGAGGAACAGAAAGTCCGACCGGTTGAAATAGCGGCCTGAGATTTCCTCCATCACCGACGAGGCTTTGAGCGCCTGTTCCATCTGCTTGGGGAGCTGGAGCAGTGCTGTGATTGCCGTCCGCATGGCGGTTTCCGCCAGCGTCCCCCGGACCTGCGCCAGACGCAGCGCCAGAATGTTCAGCGCCACCAGCTGTGAGGTGAACGCCTTGGTCGAGGCCACACCGATTTCCGGGCCGGCGTGCGTGTAAACCGTCCCCTCGGCCTCTCTCGTGACCATGCTGCCGACCACGTTGCAGATGGCGATGCTTCTGGCGCCTTTTTTGCGCGCCTCCCGCAGCGCGGCGAGCGTGTCGGCGGTTTCGCCCGACTGCGTGATGACGACGACCAGCGTGTGCTCGTCGACGATGAAATCCCGGTAGCGGTATTCCGACCCGTAGTCGACTTCGGTTGGAAGCTTCGCGTAGCGCTCCACGAGAAATTTCCCGACGAGCGCCGCGTGCCACGACGTGCCGCACGCGACCAGCGCGATTTTGGTCACCGCGCGAAGGTCGGATTCGGAGATGTTGAGATCCTCGATGAAAACCTTCCCGGTCTCGGCCGACACGCGGCCGAGAAGCGTGTCCTCGACGGCGCGCGGCTGCTCGAAAATCTCCTTCAGCATGAAATGGCGATAGCCCGATTTTTCGGCCATCACCGGATCCCACAGCACGCGTTGCGTGGCCTTGGACACGGGGGTGCCCGCGAAATTCGTGAACTGCACGCCACCGCGCGTGACCACCGCCATTTCCTCGTCGCCCAGGAACACCACGTCGCGCGTATGGCTCAAGATCGCCGGCGTATCGGAGGCGACGAAGAACTCATTGTCGCCCAGGCCGACGACAATCGGCGGGCCGTTGCGGACCGCGACGATCTTCTCCGGATCCTCGGTAGAGATGGCGACAAAGGCAAACAGACCGCGCATGTGAAGCAACGCGCGCCGCGTGGCGGCTTCGAGGGCGTCCGTCCCCCGCGAGCTCTTCGGATCGAGCTTCATCTCCTCCTCGAGCAGGTGCGCGATGATTTCGCTGTCGGTTTCCGTCTGGAACTTGTGCCCGAGCTTCTGCAGCTCGCGCTTCAAGTCGAGGTAGTTCTCGATGATGCCGTTGTGGACGACCACGATCGTGCCGGTGCAGTCCTGGTGCGGATGCGCGTTTTCTTCGGTGGGTCGGCCGTGCGTCGCCCACCGCGTGTGGCCCACGCCGTAGAGGCCCTCGAGCGGCTCCCTCTCGAGGGCCTCCCTCTCGAGGGCCTCCTCCAAGTTGGCCAGCTTGCCGGCGCTGCGCCGCCGTTCAATGCGCCCGTTACGTACCACGGCCACGCCCGCCGAGTCGTAACCCCGGTACTCGAGCCGCCGCAGCCCGTCGATGAGAACGGGCACGACCCGCTTATCGCCGATGTAGCCGATAATTCCGCACATACCTTCTACTCTCTACCTTCTACTTTCTACCTTCTACTTTTTACTTCTAAACTTCTTACTTCTTACTTTTCTTCCACCCCTCGATGTTCCTTTGCTTGCCGGCGCTCACGCCGAGGGCGCCTGGCGGCACGTCTTCGCGCACGGTCGTGCCGCTGCCGACGTAGGCGCCACGCCCTATCTTCACGGGAGCCACCAGCTGCGTGTCGCTGCCGATGAACGCCCCATCCTCGATCACCGTCTGATGCTTTTGCTCGCCGTCGTAGTTACAGGTGATCGTCCCGGCGCCCACATTCACTCTCTCGCCGATGATCGCATCGCCCAGGTAGGTGAGGTGACCCGCCTTGCTGCGGGCGCCCATCACGACTTTTTTCAGCTCGACGAAATTACCGATGTGGACCGACTCTCCAAGATCGGAGCCGGGCCGCAAATGCGCGAACGGGCCGATCGAGACGCCCGACGCCAGTCGCGAATCGGTGATCACGCAGCAATTCTGCACGATCACGCCTTCGCCGAGCGTGGAGTTGATGATGCGGGTCCCTGAATGAATTTCGCAGCCGGCGCCGATCCTCGTTTTCCCCTCCAGATACACATTGGGATGGATCACCGTATCGGCCCCCACCGCCACAGCCTGATCGATGTACGTGGTCGCGGGATCTTCAATCGTGACTCCGGCGGCCATCAGCTCGTTGTTCTTGGCTTGCCTCACGACTGCGCTCGCTTCCGCCAGTTCCGACCGGCTGTTGATGCCGCGGATTTCGTTTGCGTCGTCCACCGTGACCGTCTCCACGCCCAGATTCTGACGCCGGAAAATCGAGACGAGATCCGTTAGATAGTACTCCCCCTGGGCGTTCCGTGCGGCCAGCGAGCGAAGCGCGGCGAAGAGCGGCCCGATGGAGAACGCGAAGATGCCGCTGTTGATCTCCCGGATCTCTCTTTCGGCCGGCGAGGCGTCGCGTTCCTCGACGATGCCCGCAATGCGCCCCTCGTGCCGGACAATCCGTCCGTAGCCGTAGGGTTGCTCGAGCGTCGCCGTCAGGACGGTCGCCGCCGCGCCGCTTTCCTGGTGCCGCGCGAGTAAGCGGGCCAAGGTGTGGTGCGTGAGCAACGGCACGTCGCCGGACAGCAACACCAACACGCCGCTTTCCCTCTCGAGCAACGGTGCGGCCTGCAGGAGTGCATGGCCGGTGCCAAGCTGCGGTTCCTGCGTCACAAAGCGAAGGTCGCCGTGGCCGGCGAGCGCCCGTTCAAGCGCTTCCTTCATGTGACCGGCCACTATCGTCGTGGTCTTCGGCGACAATCCCCGCGCAGCCTCCAGGACCGAGGCCATCATCGGTGTGCCGGCCACTCGGTGGAGTACTTTGGGCGACGACGATTTCATGCGCGTGCCCTTGCCCGCCGCGAGAATGACGACATGGAGATCAGACACAAACAAAGTAGAAGCTAAAAAGGGGAAAGTAAAAAGGGGAAAGTAAAAAGGGAAATGCGGTCCCCCGGGCCGAGACCTACCGGCGGCGAGGCGACCGGCGGCGTTCTGCCTTGGCGGCCGGGATGGCCGCGAGGGCGGCGCGCACGAGCTCGTGGTTGCGAAGCGATTCGAGGTCTGCGTCGTGGCGTGCCATCGCGCGGTTTTCGGGATTGAGCTCAATGGCGCGAAGCAGATAAGGGACCGCCTCGTACGGTTCATTGCGCAGCGCGAGCACTGCGGCGAGCATGTAAAGCGCGAGGTCGTGATCCGGCGCTGCTTTGTTGGCCTCGCGGAGGTGGTCGAGCGCGGTCTCGTAATCGCCGGCATTGAACGCGACGGTGGCGGCGAAAACCCGCTCTTCCGGCGTTCCGGGTGCCGTGGCCCTGGGCACGACCTGGCGCTCGCAGACGTTGAGATACAGCCTGACGCGCTCGCGCAGCTCCTTTTCCTCGGGATAGCTCGAGAGCACTGAGCGAAGCAGGGTCGACGCTCGTGAGTACTCGTGCGCCTGCAGTGCCGACAACCCTTGTTCGTAGAGGGCGATAGCCTCGAGGTAGCTCGCACGAACAATCGGCGGACGCGGGGCGGCAGCCGGAGGCGCCGGCTGGGTTGCTGAAGATTGGGTGGAAGCGCGATCGCGAGGCGGCTGGGACCTGGAACCGACCGGGGGCCTGGAATTGACCCGACGAGGTTTAGCCCGCCGCTGCTTCGCCACGAAGCCTCCTGGCCTGCCTCGACGCGTTCTGCCCGCCGGATGGACCCGCCGTCCGGCCTGAACGGCGTCGAGAGGATAAGGGACGCTAACTTAACAAATCGAGATGGCATCGGTCAAGGCACCGGGACATTCTTGAATTTCTCCAAAGTAGCGAAGACTAGTTTGGTTGAAAGACCAAAATACTGCGCCGTCCTGGTGATCGCGGGCCGTCTTCCGACTTCTCCTGTTTCTGTCAAATGACAGAAATACCTATAAACTTGCGAATCATCAATCACTTGCGCGTTCGCTGAGGAGTCAGCTTTGGGCCCCACTACGATCGTGAATTCACCGCGTCGAGTAATGTTTAGCTGTGCGAGCTGCGTTGTCGCCGTTCGAATGACTTCTTCGTGAAGCTTCGTCAGCTCTCGGGCGATAACAATAGGTCTATCACCCAATATTTGAGGAAGCTCAGCAAGCGTCTTCTGAATACGGTGGGGCGTCTCAAAGAAAACCAGCGGGCGCTGCTCATTCGCAAGGCTGCGCAGCCACTTGATTCTATCATTTGACCGAGAAGGTACGAAGCCGGCAAACACGAACGCGTCGCCGGACAGCCCGGAAACCGTCAAGGCCGCCAGGACCGCGCTGGCTCCCGGGATTGGAACCACGGCAATCCCTCGAGCAATGGCTGCTGCGATCAATCGTTGGCCCGGGTCGGCCACGAGCGGGGTGCCGGCATCCGACACCAGCGCGATATCGCTGCCGGCCTCGAGCTTCTGCAGCAGTTGTGGAAGCTTCTGGCGCTCGTTGTGGTCGTGCAAGCTGATCGATGGGGTGCCGATGCCGAAATGGCGGAGCAAAATGGAGGTCCGCCGCGTGTCTTCGGCGGCGACGAGCGCCACGCTCTTCAGCGTATTCAGCGCCCGCAGCGTGATGTCGTCGAGGTTCCCAATCGGCGTCGACACGACGTACAGACGGCCGGGCATGGGAAGGAAGGATATTGTACCATTGGCAATCACGGAGAATTCCACATCCCCAATCCCGGATCCCGAGCGAGTTCAGCCTGAATGATGCGTTCGTCCGAGCCCTTCAACCACTTCGTCGACGACTATCTTGCGTATCTTCACGAAGTTCATCCCACCAGCGCCACGCTGGATGGCGTCCACACGCACGACGACCTGCTCGAGGACTTGAGCCGGCAGGGCATCGAGCAGGACACTCGCGCCCTCTCTGGGTTCGCGCGGCGGCTCCAGGACATCAACGCCGGCGACCTGACGCCGGTCGAGCGCGCCGAGCAGCCGATGGTTGCGGCCAATATCCAGGCGCGGATGTTCGAGCTCGAACAGACGCGGACCTGGGAGCGCAACCCGCAGCTCTACGCCGACATCCTGTGCTCGAGCATCGCCGGCCAGGTGGTGTTTTCACACGCGCCGATTCAGGAGCGCGCCCGCCGAGTCCTGTCGAAGCTGCGGCAAGCGGGCCGACTGGTGCAGGCGGCGCGCGACAACATCAAAGATCCGCCGGGTATCTTCGTGAAGGTGGGGCTCGAGACGTTTCGAGGCGCGCTCAAGTTCATCCACGACGACCTGCCCAAGGCATTTTCCGAGCTCGACGACATGCATCTGCTCGGCGATTTGGCCGATGCATCGACCGAAGCGGCCCAAGCCATCGGTTCCTACATCCAGTATCTGGACGAAGAGTTGGCACCCAGGGCGAGAGGGTCGTTCCGGCTCGGGCGCGAGATGTTCGAGAAGAAGTTGCGCCTCGACGAGGGCATCACGCTCGACGCCGATCGCCTGCTCGCCATCGCCCTCCGCGAGCTGAAAGCCACGCAGGAAGAATTCAAGAGCGTGGCGGGACGGCTGGATGGCGGCGACCCGGTGGCCGCGTGGCGGCGAGCCAAAGAGGACCACCCGCTGCCGGGCGAGCTGGCCCAGGCCGCGCAGACGCAGCTGGACGAGCTGATGACGTTCATCGATCGCAACGCGATCGTCACCAGACCCGATGCCGAACCGGTGATCGCGGCGCCGACGCCGGATTTTTATCGATGGTCGTTTGCCAGCATGTGGGTGTC
>DASZHO010000105.1:0-2815 GCA_035937795.1 Vicinamibacterales bacterium
CTCCGGCAAGCCACCGCAGACGCAGACGCCGTGGCCGCGGAGCTGGCTGTCACGACGGACCGCATCAACGAGCTCGAACGGCGGGATCTGGAAGAGCGCCCGGACCTCCGGGCGCGGCTCGTCGAGATCTACAAGCTGGGCCGCGCACGTTACCTGCGGCTCCTGCTGTCGACACCGGACGTCCGTCAGCTCGGGCGCACGACCCGGATGGTCGCTTCCATGGCCCAGCTGGATCGGGACCGCGTCGCCGAGCATCAGCGCACGCTCGACTCGCTGAACACCGCACGCGGCGAACTGGTCGATCGCGTCCGCCTGATGCAGTCCCTGCGCAAGCAGGCCGAGCGGGCCGGAGAGGCGACCGCCATCGCCGCTCGCGCGCGGCGCGACCGGATTCACGATCTCGACGAGCGGCGCGACCTGAATGCGCAGTTCGCCGGCGAGCTGCAGGCCGCCCAGCAGAAGCTTCAGACCACGCTCCGGGATCTGTCGAACGGCGCGCCCGCGGCCGAGCCTCTGTTGCTTCCGTTACGGCCCTTCCGTGGCGCACTGGAGTGGCCGACGCCGGGGCCGGTACGCCGCCGCTTCGGACAGGGGGCCGGGCCTGGTGTTCCGGAGTCGAAGGGCATCGAGATTGCCGCCACCGAGGGCACGCCGGTGCAGGCAGTCCACGAGGGGACGGTCGCTTTTGCCGACCCGTTTGCGGGATTCGGCAACCTGGTCATCGTGGACCACGGCGCCCAGACGTTCACGCTGTACGGCGATCTGCTCGAGATCGCGGTCAAGCGCGGGGGCCGCGTCGAGCGGGGACAGCTGGTCGGTAGCGTGGGATCGGCGCCCGCCGGGCCAGCGGGCCTGTACTTCGAGGTTCGCATCGACGGTCGGGCCGTCGATCCTTTACAATGGTTGAAGAAACGATGAGGTGCGCGGCACAGAGAACCCGGCACCGAGCACCTAGCACAGCACCCGGCACGCAGCACCTGGCACCGAGCACCAGCACTTTGCGACATAGGTTCATATGACTTCTCGCGCGCGTCTGATCGTCCTTTCAGTCTCCGCCCCCGTCATCGTTTTCGTCATCGTCGGCGGTTTTCTCGGCAGGGTGATGGCACGCGAGGACTCATACCAGCACCTGAGAATCTTCGATGACGTCGTGAACCTGATCACGGAGAAGTACGTCGAACCGGTCAACGTCGACAAGGTGATGCACGGCGGCATGCGGGGTCTCGCCGAAGGCCTGGATCCTGACAGCGCGTACCTGTCACCCCAGGAGGCGAAGCAAGCCGAGAGTGGGGGTCCGCTTCCAGCCGGCGACGTCGGCCTCGATCTGACGCGTCAGTACTATCTCCGGGTGATCGCCGCGCGCGACGGTTCGCCGGCGGCAAAGGCCGGGCTGCGCACCGGGGACTACGTTCGGGCCATCGACAACGCGCCGACGCGCGAGATGTCCGTGTGGGAAGGCCTGCGGGCGCTGCGCGGCGCGCCAGGAACGAAGGTCGCCCTCACCATCATTCGCGGCAATCAAGCTGATCCGCACGTGGTCGACCTGCGGCGTGAAGCGCTCACGCCCTCGGATGTGACCGGCCGGATAGCCGCGTCTGGCGTGGCGTATGTGCGTATCGCGGCCATCGGAGCGAAGACCGCTGACCAGGTGAAGAAAGAGGTCGGCGACCTCACGAAGAGCGGCGCGATCAAACTGATCGTCGATGTTCGGCGGACGTCCGGTGGCGCGCTCGAAGACGGGCTGGCAGTGGCACGGCTCTTCGTCGGCCAGGGAGTCCTTGCCATGCGCGAGACCAGGGGCATCGAGAAGCAGACCATCAACGCCGCGGTGGGCGACGGCACCATCACCGTGCCGGCCGTCCTCCTCATCGATACCGGCACGTCCGGTGCCGCAGAGCTGTTTGCCGCGGCGCTCTCGGGGAACAAGCGGGCCGATTTGATCGGCGAGCACACGATTGGCCGCACCGGTTCGCAGAAGCTGATCAAGCTTCCGGATGGCAGCGGGCTCTGGCTCACCACGACGCGCTATCTCACGCCGGCGGGCACTCCACTGCATGCCAAGGGCCTCGAGCCAACCGTGGCGATCGATGAACCGGACGTGGAATTCGGTCAACCCGGTCCGACCACCGATGAAGCGCTCGAGAAGGCGCTCGAGCGGCTGACGCAGAAGGCGGCCGCCTGACCGCTGACTCCGTCGCGAAGCCGCGATAAATTGCGGCTTCGCGCTTGACACTCTTGCCACCGTCGCGTATAACCACTCAGCGTTTTGGCGGAAGCGTGCCCGGTGCACACATCGCGTGCGGCGCTGCGTGAGGAGGATTCGTGAACAAACAAGAAGTCGTGGCCAAGATCGCCAAGGACACCGGCATTACCAAGGCCGCGGCGGCGGCGGCGATCGACTCCCTGATCGACGGCATCACCAGATCGCTGAAGAAGGGCGACCCGGTGTCGTTCGTCGGTTTCGGCACGTTCAAGATCTCGAACCGCAAGGCCCGGACGGCGCGCAATCCGCGGACCGGGGCGCCCATCAAGATCCCCAAGCGCCGGGTCCCACGGTTCAGCGCCGGCAAGGGGCTCAAGCAGGCGGTCAAGTAAACTCATCGAGCGTTCTTGCAATTCCTCAATACAATTCCGCAATCACCGGGCCACCGGATTGCTCGGCGCTGCCGCGGTTCTGTTATACTGAAGGTTCGTCTAACGCCTGCATTTTCAAGATGTAGGCGCGTAGCTCAGAGGTTAGAGCGCCTGCTTGACACGCAGGAGGTCGGTGGTTCGAGTCCACCCGTGCCTACCATGAGCTCGCCATTGGAGAGCC
>DASZHO010000106.1:0-33156 GCA_035937795.1 Vicinamibacterales bacterium
TCGCGCAGATCGGCGAGAATCACTTCAACGTTTCCGGCAAATTCCCACAGCACCTGGCGGCAGGCGCCGCATGGCGTGGTGGGCTGGTTCGTGTCGGCCACCACCGCCATGCGTTTGAACGACCGGTAGCCTTCCGACAGCGCCTTGAACAGGGCGACGCGCTCGGCGCACATGGTGAGGCCATAGGTCGAGTTCTCCAGGTTGCACCCGGTCACAATCCTCCCATCGGCCGTTTCGAGCGCCGCGCCGACCTTGAAATCGGAATAGGCCGCCAGCGCGCGCTCGCGGGCGACACGGGCGGCGGTCACGATATTCGGCTGTGAATCCGGGCCGGTGCGCCGCGAGCCGGAGCGGCGATCGATGCCCTCGCGCCGTTCGCCGTCGGGCCGGCCGAAGTCGTAAATGCGGCGATCCTTGGCGCGCCGATCGCGGACGACTCGCCGCTCCTGCCACGGTCCGGCCGCGGTCAGGCCGATTTCAACCGCCCAGGCTACGTCCACCAGCGGCGTGGCGCGCAGATTCTTGGACAGCCGCCGCACCAGCTCCTCGATGTCCTTGTCGGAGTCCGCTTTCGCCGCCGCGTCTGCGCTTCGCCAGATGCGAATGTCGTAGTAGCGTCGCGGGTGGCTGCCGTCCTGCAGGAGGTGGTTGGTGCCGTAGCCCTTCCGTCGCACCATTGCCTGAAGCTGCCCGGTGAGCGCCAGAAAGTCGGTTTCCTTGCCGGGAGCGATCTCGAGCGCGACGACGGAGACTACGGATTTGTCAGCCATTGGCTCCTAGATCCTAGTTCAATGAGGAATCCCGCTACTGATGAATCTACCGATCAATCCTGCCGATGACCGCCTGCAGCAGCGAGATAAACAGGCCACGAACGCGCCTCGCCGTGTCGAGCACCTCATCGTGATGCAGAGGCCGGGGAAGCACACCGGCCGCCATGTTCGTGATGCAGGAAATGCCCAGCACTTCGATTCCCATGTGCCGGGCCACGATGGCCTCAGGCACCGTGGACATGCCTACCGCGTCCGCGCCTATCTTTCTTAGATATCGGACCTCCGCCGGGGTTTCGTAACTCGGCCCGTGGCAGGCCGCGTAGACACCGTGCAAGAGTGAGAACCCGAGCGAAGAGGCCGACTCGTCAGCGATCGCGCGAAGGCGGGCCGAGTACACCTCCGTCATGTCCGGAAACCGCGGGCCGAAACTCTCGTCGTTGGGACCGATCAGCGGGCTGCTTCCCATCAAATTGATGTGGTCGTCGATCACCATCAATCCGCCGGCTGAAAATCCGGTATTCACGCCGCCGGCCGCGTTGGTCAGAATCAAGGTCTTCACGCCCAGCACCCCGAGCACGCGGGTGGGGAACGTCACGGTGCGCAAATCATAGCCTTCGTAAAAATGCGCGCGGCCGGAAAGCGCGGCGACGCGCCGGCCGGCCACCTCGCCGATCGCCAGCCGGCCCTCGTGCCCAACGACGTTCGATGCCGGCCAGTTGGGAATCGTGCCGTAGGGCAGCGCGACGGCGTGTGCGAGGCTCGACGCGAAGTCGCCGAGTCCCGATCCCAGCACGACCGCAATCGCCGGGATGTCCTTCGCCTTGCCGCGGATGAACTCCGCAGCGGCCTCAGCGTTCTTTCTCATAGGGGCGGCCCAAGGCGCGAGGCGGTCGCGAGTACCCGATGAAGCCGGCAAGCACGACAATCGTCAGGACGTAGGGCACCATCTGAATGAATTGAACGGGAATGTCTTCTCCCGACGGCAGCTTCACGACGCCCTGCATCTGGATCGTGACCGCTTCGGTGAATCCGAAAAACAGACACGCCAGCATCGTTTGCACCGGCCGCCACTTGCCGAAGATCAGCGCGGCCAGCGCGATGAAGCCGCGGCCAGACGTCATGTTCCGCGTGAACAGCGACGATTGTCCGATGGAAAGGTAGGACCCGCCCATACCGGCCAGCACGCCCGACAGCAACACGCCGGTGTAGCGAACCTGGGCGACGTTCACGCCCGCCGCGTCGGCAGCCTCGGGATTTTCGCCCACCGATCGCAGGCGCAACCCGAACGGCGTACGGTAGAGCGAATACCAGGTCGCCGGCACCGCGGCAAACGCCAGCACGATCGGCGTCCAGGGGATCAGCTGCTCTTTCGGAATCTGCGGCGTCGACCCGGAAGACAGAAACAACGCCCCGCTGAGAAATCCGGGAATGCCAATCATCAGGATATTGATCGCCGTGCCGGTGACCACTTGATCGGCTTTGTAGCGGATGCACGCGACTGCATGAATTGAGGCGATCGCCAGGCCCGCAGCCGCGCCGGCCCCCAGCCCCAGCCACGGATTGCCGGCCGCCCACGTCACCGAGGCAGCGGTGAACGCGCCGGCGAGCATCATCCCTTCGAGGGCGATATTGATGACGCCCGATCGCTCGGAGAACAGGCCGCCGAGCGCCGCAAGAATCAACGGCGTGGACAGCCGGATGGTCGACCAGAAAAGTTGGGTGCTGAAAATTTCGCTCAACGCGTCACACTTTCGGGCGCCGGAGCAACCCGAACCTGTCCACGGCGCCACGGAAGAACCCTTCCGCCGCCACGAACAAGATAATCGTCGCCTGCAGGATCTGCACGATGTCCTTCGTCACGTGCTCGGTGAACGCGTCGACGGGGATACCGCCGCGCGTGAGCACCGCAAACAGCAGAGCCGCCAGCAGCACGCCAACCGGATGGTTGCGCCCCAGGAGGGCCACCGCAATGCCGGTGAAGCCGTAGTTGTCGGAAAAGCCGTCGTAATAGAGATGGCGATAGCCGAGCACCTCGTTGATGCCCACGCATCCGGCGAGCGCGCCAGAAATCGCCATTGCCACCACGATCTGCCTGCGGATCGAGATGCCGCCGTACTCCGCCGCCGACGGGTTCGTCCCGGTGGCGCGGAGCTCGTATCCCCATTTCGTACGCCACAGGAACACGTACACAAGCGCGCATGCGAGCAGCGCCAGCAGAAACGCCAGGTTCAGCGGAATACGCTCTGGGAAACCGGGAAGAAAGCGGCCGAGCCTGGCGATGTGCGCATTGGCGCCGATCGGCGCCGATTCCATGATCGGATCGCCGGGCGTCCTGTAGTGGTACTGCGTGAAGTAGCTCACCAGCGCCACGGCGATGAAGTTCATCATGATCGTGTTGATCACTTCGTGCGAACCGAACCGCGCCTTCAGGACGCCCGGGATAACGGCCCAGAAGGAACCGGCCGCAATCGCGGCGACGAAGCACAACGGGATCAGCAGCGGCGCCGGGAGTCTAGCGAACGTGATGCCGGTCCATGCCGTCGCGAAGGCGGCGACGTACAGCTGCCCCTCGGCGCCGATGTTGAGCAGCCCGGCGCGAAACGCCACCGCCACGGCCAGGCCGGTGAAGATGAGCGGCGTGGCGTAAAACAGCGTGTAGCCGATGCCATCGGGCCACCACAGCGCGCTGCCGATGAGGAGCCGATAGGTCTCAATCGGACTGTCGCCGACGATCAGCACGAAAATGCCGCCGACGACAAACGCCGCCAGGACCGCAATCGCCGGAAACAGCAGCTCGCGCAGTAATCTCATTTTTCAATGCAAGCGTCCGCGCGTCATCAACAACCCGATGTCGGCGGGCGTCGCCGCCTTCGGATTCACCTCGCCGGCGATGTGGCCGTTGTGGATGACCAGTAAGCGATCGGACAGCGACATCACTTCCTCGAGCTCGGCGGAGACCAGCAGCACCGCGCAGCCTCCATCGCGCAGCGCCACGAGCTTGCGATGGATGAATTCGATGGCACCGATATCGACGCCGCGCGTCGGCTGCGATACCAGCAACAGCTTCGGCCCGAGCTCGAACTCGCGCCCGATGATGAGCTTCTGCTGGTTGCCGCCGGATAACGCGCGCGCGGGCAGCTCTGGATTGGGGGGACGCACGTCGAAACGCGCGATGATGTCCGTCGTGCGGCGTCGTATTTCCCTCTCGTCGAGAATCACCCCTCCGGGATAGGTGGTAATCGGCGGCCGGTAGTGCACGCCCAGAATGGCGTTCTCGTCGAGGCTGAATTCCAGCAGCAAGCCGCGACGGTGCCGGTCCTCGGGGATGTGCGCAATACCGAGCTCCCGGCGCCGCCGGGCGCCGACACCCGCCAGGCTCGCGCCCCCCAGCGAGACGTCGCCGGACACCCGCAGCGGATCCACAAGCCCGGCGAGGGCCTCGACGAGCTCGGTCTGGCCGTTACCCTCGACTCCGGCAATACCGACGATTTCCCCCGACCGCACCTCGAACGACACGTTATCCACCGGCTTCACGCCTTCGGCGGTCGTCACCGAAAAATCGCGCACGCTGAGCGCCACCGCGCCCGGTTTCGCGTCGGGTTTATCCACCCGGAGCAGCACCTCGCGACCCACCATCAGCCGCGCCAGTTCGGCGGCGCTGGTGTCCCTGGTCTTCACGCGACCCACGACCCTGCCGTCGCGCATCACGGTCACATCATCGGAAATCGAGAGCACTTCCGACAGCTTGTGCGTAATGATGACGATTGTCTTTCCCTGTTCGCGCATCCGACGGAGAATCGAAAAAAATTCCTCGACCTCCTGCGGCGTCAGCACGGCGGTCGGCTCGTCAAGAATCAGCAGGCGCGCGTCCCGATAGAGCGCCTTCAACAGCTCCACGCGCTGCTGCTGCCCGACGGACAGGTCTTCAACCGTCGCGCCGGGATCGACCGAGAGCTTGAAGTCTTCGGACAGCTTCCGGATGCGCGAGGCGGCCTGCGGCAGATCGAGCGTGAGCGCGGTGCCTGGCTCGGCGCCGAGCACGATGTTCTCGGCGACGGTCATCGTGTCGACCAGCATGAAGTGCTGGTGCACCATGCCGATGCCAAGCGCGATCGCGTCCTGCGGGCGGGCGATGCGGCGCGGCCGGCCGTCGATGAGAATCTCGCCGCTGTCGGCCGCGTAGAAGCCGTAGGCGATGCGCATCGCCGTCGACTTGCCGGCGCCGTTTTCACCAACGATGGCGTGAATCGTCGCAGGCTCGACCTTGATGTCGATGTGGTCGTTTGCCCGGACGGTGCCGAAACGCTTGCTGATGTTCCGGAGCTCGATCATTGGAACATCGCGTCGGTCACTTTGATCTGGCCGGCGATGATTTTCTTCCTTGCGTCTTCGGCGGCCCTGATGGCGTCGGGCGGAAGCAGATCCTTGTTGTACTGATCCACCGCATAACCGATGCCGTCGCTTTCCAGTCCGAACAGGTGCAATCCGGCGTGGAACCGGTGGCCGGCCACGTCCTGCACGATCTGATAGACCGCGTTGTCGACTCTCTTCATCATGCTGGTCAACACAAAGCCAGGCTTCACCATGTTCTGGTCGGAGTCGACTCCAATCACAAAATGCGTGGCGCGGCCGTTCTGATCCCTGCCCATCTCCTCAACCGCGTCGAACGCGCCGAGGCCTGAATTTCCCGCGGCAGTAAAGATCACGTCGGCGCCTTTGCCAATCTGAGCCAGCGCGAGCTCCTTCCCTTTTCCAGGATTGTTCCATGCCGCGTCGGTGACACCGACGTAGTTGACGATGACGTGAATCCCGGGATTCACGGAGCCGGCGCCTTCCTCGTAGCCCTTGAGGAAGCGATGGATCAATCCGATATCCATGCCACCCAGAAATCCAATCGTGCCCGTCCTTGTCGTCTTCGCGGCGAGGATCCCGACCAGGTAGGATCCTTCGTGCTCTTTGAACACCAACGACGCCACGTTCGGCAGCTGGCTGACGCCGTCGACGACCGCGAAGTGGAGATCGGGATAGTCCCTGGCGACAGTGTCGATGATTGGCGCCTGCGCGAACCCGATGCCGATGATGAGGTCGTAGCTCCGCTCGGCGAAGGCGCGGATTGCGGGCTCGATGTTCACCGGCGTGCCGGGCTCGACGTCACGCAGGACGATACCGAGCGCCGGTTTGCCGCAGCCGGTGCCATCGGGCCACCGGCCGGTCTCGGCGCAGTGCACACCTCTCCACGCCGCCGCGTTGAAGGATCGGTCGTCTTTGCCGCCGATGTCGAAGACGATGCCGACGCGCGTCCTCGACGTGTCGTCGTTGGCGTAGCTCTGCCGGCTGCAGGCGCCTGCGAAACAGAGGGCCACGACCTGAACGCAGAGGATGCCGAGCTTCAGGTTCATACGACTTCCTCGATGATCAGCGGCCGCGCGGGCGGAGGTTCGGGTTCAACCCGGACGGCGCCGTTCACCAGCGAAAGCGCCGCAGCAAGCCGGGACGGATCGCGATAGCGCAGCTCGAGAATGGCATCGCCCGGGCCAACGGGATCACCAACGGTCGCCCTGATCATAATCCCGACCCCCGGATCGATGGCATCGTCCATCCGATCGCGTCCGCCGCCCAGCGCCACAGTCGCCCGGCCGATCAACCCGGCATCGAGCAGCGTCACAAAGCCCGCCGACCCGGCCCTCACGACCCGCTGCTCCGGCGCGGAGGGCAGCCGCTGGTAATCGTCGACGACGCGGGGGTCGCCGCCCTGCCGTTCGATGATGGAGCGGAACTTTTCGAGCGCTTCGCCGGAATCAATCGCCTTCCGGCCCAAGGCGCGCGCGTTGTCGCGTGTCCCGGCCACGCCGGCGGCCATCAGCATGCGCTCGCTCAAATCCAGCGACAGGTCGATCAGATCGACGGGTCCGCGGCCTTTCATCACCTCGAGACATTCGATCACCTCGTTGGCATTGCCCACGGCGCGCCCGAGCGGCCAGTTCTGGGCCGTGATGACGGCTTGAGTATTCACCCCCGCCGCCCGGCCGATGCCGACCAGCGTGCGGGCCAGCGCCCGCGCGTCCGCTTCGGTCTTCATGAACGCGCCGCGGCCAGTCTTGACATCGAGCACCAGCGCGTTCACACCCTCTGCAATCTTCTTGCTCATGATCGACGCACAGATCAACGGTATGCACTCGATTGTGGCCGTCACGTCTCGCAGCGCGTAGAGCTTCCTGTCGGCCGGGGCGATGTCGGCGGTCTGGCCGACGAGCGCGCAGCCGATCGAGACGAGCGACGCCCTGAGCTCCGCAATGGAGAGATCGGTTCGAAACCCCGGAATGGATTCGAGCTTGTCGAGCGTGCCGCCGGTGTGTCCCAATCCGCGCCCGGACATCATCGGCACGACGGCCCCCAGGGAGGCCACCACCGGGGCGATCACGAGCGAGGTCTTGTCGCCCACGCCGCCGGTGCTGTGTTTATCGACTTTTGAGCCGGGAATGTCCGACAGATCCACACGGACGCCGGAACGGATCATCGCGTCGGTCAGCGCATAGGTCTCCTCCGCATTCATCCCGCGGAAGAACGTCGCCATCAGCAATGCCGAGGCCTGATAATCGGGCACCGAACCAGACGTCACGCCGCCGATGAAGAACTGAATCTCTTCCGGGGAGAGGGCGGCACCGTCGCGTTTCTTCTGGATGATGTCGGACGCGCGCATGCGGACAGGCCATCTTACACGCGACGCGTGTGGGACCTTACGCCGGCGCTCAATAGGCCATAGTCAACGGGGGACGGTCGTCCGATAATATTCACGACTAGTGTCTTCCCAACCTGAGGTCACCCGTCTCTCGATCGAGCTGGTACAGGGGGTCACCCATCTGGCCCGGTCACTGGTGGCCGCAGCGCGCAACTGGACGCTGTACCCGCCGGAGCATCCGGCCACCAAGGCGTCGTTCGAACGCCTGTCGAACGCCATCCAGCAGGCCACCAACGACGCCGTATTTTCGGTCGGCATCACCCCCGACACGCTGCTCATCGAAGGCTGCCCGGTGCCGACCTCGGCGCCGGTCTCCGACGCGGCACGGCTGCTGCACGACCGCGATCTGCTTCAGCTGACGTTCTCGGGAAACGTGCCGGCAGAGGCGGTGGCCAGGTTTCTTGGCTTGCTCTCGAAGGACGCCGCGGCGGTGCGCGAAGGCGGCGGTCCCGAGCGCCTGTGGTCGAGGGATGGACACCCATCGATCACGCTCGAGCAGATCGACTACGTCCGCGTGCTCGAAGACAAGGACGAGACGCGCGCGCGGCACCACGACGATGTCTGGAGATCGATCGTCTACTCGATCGTCTCCGGACAGAAAACGATGGACGAGCTCGCGCAGCTGCGGCTGCTGACCATCGCCGGCGATCCGGCGCAAATTGCGGAGCTCGCCGAGGCGGTGATGGCACCGAAGTGCGCGCTCGACGGATCACCGATGATCACGACGCAGGCGGCGACGGTGCTCGCCGCGTTCCGCCATCTTGCGAGCATCGCCTCGGTGAAGAGCGGCGATCTGGGCGGCGAGACGATGCGCAACCTCGCAACCGCGGCCGCGAACCTCGACCCGCACGTCGTGATGCAGATGATGCAGTCTGAAGACGACCCCGCCGACGCGGTGCAGGTCGTTCGCGGGCTTGGGGCGTCGTTCGACGACGCGAAAGTGGCGCAGCTTCTCGCGACGGCGCTGGCGGCCGACGGCCAGGCGTCGGCGAAGCTCGCAGAAGTCTTCGACACCATCGCACCCGACCCCGAGCGCAAGCGCCGGGTGCTGACGATGGCGCGCACGATGCTGTCGGAAAGCGCGTTCGGCCAGACCAAACAGTTCAAGGCCATCTGGTCGTCGATGGAAGAGCTGCTCATCTCCTATAACGACAAGCCTTTTGTCTCCGAAACCTATCGCAATCAGCTCGACGGCGCCACCGCGCGCGGCGAAGCGGCGGCGCGCAAGGATTTACCCGAGGAGATGCCCGAATGGGTCGAGACTCTGGGCCAGCAGAACGTGCGCAAACTCTCGGTCGTGCTCATCATCGATCTGCTGAAGCTCGAGCGCGACCAGACGCGGGCCGGCGAGATTGCGGACGACATGACGGCGCTGGCCGAGGACCTGCTGATGTCGTGCGACTACGCAGAGGCGCGCGACGTGGCGGCTGCACTCAACGAGGCGGCGAACAACGAGCAGTTCGCCGCGCGCGCGGCGTGCCGCGAGGCGCTCACGTCGCTCAGCCATTCCGCGGCGATGCACGAAACCGTGGCGATGCTCAGCGATCTTGACCAAGCGCATCTTGCCGCATTTGGAGAGCTGTGCCGGCTGACGGGCCCGACAGCGGTCGACACCCTCGGCATGACGCTGAGGATTGCCGACCGCACGCCCGCCCGGGTGCGCGCGGCCGACATCATCGTTTCGTTCGGCGCGGCGGCGGTCCAACGCCTTGGACCGATCGCCGACGATCAGCGCTCGTACGTGCAGTGCAACGTGTGCGAGATTCTGGGCCGCATTGCCTCTCCCGAGGCGGTACCGCTCTTGCAGCCTCTGCTCCGCAAAAATGATTCCAAGGTGACGCGCGCCGCCATTGGCGCCCTTGCCAACATCAACGATCCGACGGCGGCGCGCGCCATCCACATGGTGTTGCGCTCGGCGACCGGCGAGCAACGCCGTGCCGTGGTCGACGCCCTGGTCGCCGGGCGCGATGCCCGCGTGGTGCCGATGCTCGTGCGGATCCTCGAGGAAAGCGAGCCGCTCGGCAAAGACCACTCTGTCGTGCTCGATACACTCGGCGCGCTGAAGGTCGTGCACACGGACACCGCCGTGCGGCCGATCGACGACGTGATGCGGCGCAGGCGATGGTTCGCGCTCAGGCGAAACCGCGCGCTGAAAAACACCGCCGTCGAGACGCTGGCATCGATCGGCACGGATGCGTCGAAGCAGGCGCTGCTGCGAGCGGCGAAAGACGGCGATCGCATGCTGCGCAAGCTGGCGAAGACGAAGCTCTCGGACGCAGGTTCCTGATGAGCGATCTTCACACTCGCGAGGACTTCGTCCGGCGGCTTGCCGCCGCGCTGCGCGCGGGGGAGCTCTACAGCATGTCGCATCCGCTGGTCCAACGAAGCCTGGAGGCGCTGAACGGGGCGGCCACGAAGAACCTGCAGGTCACGCAAACGGCTGTCGTCGGCTTCATCGGAAACGACATCGTCGTCAACGACGTGCGACTCGGAAAATTCTCGGCCTCGCTCGTGGGGTTCGTGCGCGACATGCGCGAGCGCGAGATCGAGAAAATCACGTTCAATCAGGGGCTCACCAAAGAGGAGCTGAAAGCGTTCGTCGAGGTGTTCGCCGACCGGAAGTCGAAAGCGCCCCTGGCCGAGAGGCTGGCCGCACGCGGCGTGCGCCGCCTCACTGTCGGACGGATCCAGGTCGAGGGAGACGACGAGGAGCACACCGGCATCGCGGTGGCGCGAAAGGTCTACAACACGGCCGTGGAGACGGCCGAAGCGTTGTGGAACCAGGCGAAGTCCGGCGACAAGCCCGATCCGAACTCCGCCCGGAAGATTATCGAGAGCCTCGCGAAGGTCGTGACGCAGGACCGCACGTCGTTGATGGCATTGACGGCGTTGAAGAAGTACGACAACTACACCTTCACGCACATGGTGAACGTGTCGGTGCTCGCCATGTCGCAGGCGCGCGCGCTGAACCTCGACGGCCCGCTGCTGCGCGAGTTCGGCTTTGCGGCGCTGATGCACGACATCGGCAAGGTCAACACGCCGCTCGAGGTGCTGAACAAGCCCGACAAGCTCACGAAGGAGGAATTCGACGTGATGAAGCGGCACGTCGTGGATGGCGCGCATATTCTGCGCAAGACACCGGAAATGCCCGCGCTGGCGCCGATCGTGGCCTTCGAGCACCATCTGAAGCAGGATTTGAGCGGCTACCCGGAAAAAATCGGCAGCCGCCAGCTGAACCTCTGCACGATGATCGTGAGCATCGCCGACGTGTTCGACGCGTTGCGCAGCAATCGCCCGTACCGCCAGGGGCTGGCGACCGATCGCATCAGAGCCATCATGGGCGAGCAAGGCAATCCGGCGTTCAACCAGAAGCTGTTGAAGCGGTTCGTCAATATCATGGGGCTCTTCCCCGTCGGCAATCTGGTGAGATTGAACACCGATGAGGTCGGCGTGATCACGGCGGAGCATCCCAGCGATCCGTTCCGGCCTCAGGTGAAAATCATCTTTGACGGCGAGGGCGATCGAATCGAGGAGCCGTTCCTGGCCAACACCTGGGAACGGGACGTGCGCGGGGAGTATCCGCGCGCGGTGGTAGAAGCGATCGATCCCGAGACGATGGGCATCGATCCATTGACATTGCTGTGACGACTGAAAAGGAAATTCCACCGCTCGACCAGGAAGCCACGGCGAAGCTGACCGAGTTCGCGCGCGCGTGCAAGGCGGCCGCGCGCTCCGTCACGCTGTATCCGCCCACGCATCCGGCGATTCGATCGTCGCTCGCGCGGCTGGTCGATACGGCGGGGCGCCTTACCGCACAAGGCCCGGTGACGTTCGGCGTGCTTCCGGACAACCTGCTGCTCGACGGAAGCGGAGCGGCGAAGCCGGACCAGGCCGTGCGAGAAACCGGCGCGCTGCTGCACGACCACATGATCGGCCTCGTCACGATGCATTCGAGCCCCAAGCCTGAAGCATGGCTGCCGTTTCTCAACCTCCTCGCGAAACCCATCGAGGAAGTGCGCGCCGGCGGCGGTGTCAGCCAGCTCTGGGCGGCGACGGGGCAACGCCACCTGTCGCTCCAGGAAATCGATTACGCCGACATTCTTCGCGACCGCGGCGCGGGCAGCCAGTCGCAGTGGGACGACATCATCCGCGCCTGCCTGAACCTGGACTCGCCGCTCGACGACGAGGCCCTCCGGCATCTGGTGGACGTGTGCGGAGACTCCGAGCGGTTCAGCGAATTCATTCTCGCGCTCGAGCAGAGCGACGCGGGGACCGGTTCGAAGGCGGCCGCGCTGATCCGGATGCTGAGAGGCGTCGTCGATCTGGTCGCGAAGACCGATCCGTCCAAGCTGGAGCCGCTGCTCCGGAACATGGCGCAGGGCTTCGGGAAGCTGTCGCCCGAACTGCTGCTGGAGCTGCTCTCGACTGAGACCGGGCGCGCGGACGCGGCTGCGGATCTGGTGCTTCGCATCGCCACACGCATGACCGACAACTCGCTCGCCGGGTTTGTGTCACAGAGCGTGATCAAGGAAGGCGGTGCCACGACGCGGCTGGCGCAGGCGTTTCAGGTGCTGGTTCCCGACAAGGAACGCCGGCCGGAGTTGCTCGAAATCGCCAAGGGCGACGTTGCGCAGTCGCCTCTCGGATCCGGCGACGGCTTCCTCGATCTCTGGCAGAACGCCGCCGACATGCTCACCTCCTACAGCGACGAGCAGTTCGTATCGGAGGCCTACGCGCGCGAGCTGTCCGGCGCGCGCACGCAGGCGCTCGAGGTGGATCGCGTCTCCGACGACCCGCCCGAGCGCATCGGCGTGTGGGTGAACTCGGTGGGCCCATCGGAAATCCGCAACCTGGATCTTCAGCTGTTGCTCGATCTACTGAATATCGAGACCGATCCCGACAGGTGGCAAAACGTGACCGTGCCCGCCATCGGACACATCGAGGATCTACTGCTCCTCGGAGATTTCGACGGCGCCCTGCAGCTTGTGACGACCTTCGCCAACGAGATCACGAACAGCACCCCGAAGAAAGAGGCGGCCGAAACCGCGTTTCGGACGCTGGTGAATGGCGCGATGATGAACCACCTCACGTCGCACCTTCGAACGGTGGACGACCGCGCGTTCGAGCAAATCAAGACCTTGTCCTACATGGTCGGCCCGTCGGTCATCAAGCCGCTGGCCGAAGCGCTGGCGCGCGAAAAGCGGACGGCCACGCGGCAGCGGCTCACGCAACTGTTGCTGGGGTTCGGCGCAGCAGGCCGGCAGTCGGTGGAACAGCTCAAGTCGTCACCCAACGCTGCGGTTCGCCGCACGGCCATCTATCTGCTGCGGGAATTCGGCGGCTCCGAGGCAGTGCCGGACCTGGCGACGCTGCTGGACGATCGGGAGCCGCAGATTCAACGGGAGGCGCTCCGGGCGATTCTGATGATCGGCACCGAAGAGGCGTACGGAGAATTGCAGAAAGCGCTGGCGACGGGCACGGATCAGACGCGAGAAGCGCTTACCGGCGCGCTCGTGGCGATGCGCAATGAACGTGCGATTCCGCTGTTCGAATACATCGTGCGCAAGATCGACCGCAAGGGCCCTCTTCGGGCGGTCTATCTGCGGGCCATCGAATCGCTTGGCGCCTTGCACGCCGATCACGCCGTCGAGTTATTGAAGGAAGCGCTGTACCCGGGTGACTGGTGGAGGCCGTTCCGGACCGCCGAGGTCCGCCGCACCGTCGCCGCGGCGCTTCGCCAGATTGGCACGCCGGAAGCCTCGCAGGTGTTGGCGGAGGCTGCCGAGCTGGGGCCGCGCGGTGTGCGGGCTGCGGTGCGGGCAATCCGATGACGTCTACATCAAGAATCACCCGGGGTCAGGAGCGCCCCTGCCATTAATGCAGGATTCCAATCTGCGCCATCAACTCTCCGACGATCTGCTCCGCCGCTTCGGCGCGGTGCTGCGGGGGGTGCAGCTCTATTCCCCGACGCACCCGATCGTGACGCGCAATCTCGATGCGCTGGCCGACGCCTTGAGGGCGCTGCACGCCCATGACACCACCGTCGTGATCGGACTGCTGGGCGACGAGCTGATTGTGGGCGACCTGCCGATGAGCAAAGCGAGCTCGTCGATGGGCGAGCTGATCCGCCGGCTGAGGAGCCTCGGCATCGAGCGCATCACATTCGCGCCCGAGGTGACCGCCGAGGAGCTCAGAGCGTTCGTCGACAAATTCGGCGAGGTCGAAAAGACGCTCGGCCGCTCCACGCAGGAAGACCTGGCGGGCCAGCTCGAATCGGCATCGATCAAGGTAGGCCGCGTCACCATCACAGAACGCGCGCCGGAGGACGACACGGACGCCGCGACCATTCGTAAGCTGTACGCGGAGGCGGTCTCGGTAGCCAGCGTGGTATGGGAGAGCGCCAGAACCGACGAACACCCCGATCCCACCTCGGCGCAGTCGATGATCGACGGGCTGGCGCAAGCGGTGCTGCAGAACCGCGCGGCGCTCATGGCGCTGACGGCACTGAAGGAGTACGACAACTACACGTTCACGCACATGGTGAACGTGTCGATTCTGACCATGGCGCAGGCACGCGGCCTCGGCATCGAAGGGCCGATGCTGAGAGAATTCGGCATGGCTGCGCTGATGCACGACATCGGAAAAGTGAAGACGCCGACGGAAATCCTGAACAAGCCGGACAAACTGACCGCGGAGGAGTTCGCCATCATGAAGCGCCACACCATCGATGGCGCCGAAATCCTGCGCGGCACCGCCGAGATTCCTCCGCTTTCACCCGTTGTGGCGTTCGAACATCATCTTCGCATCGACGGCAGCGGCTATCCCGATGGCGTGTCGCGCCCGACGTTGAATCTCGCGACGATGTTGTGCGGCATCGCGGATGTGTACGACGCGATGCGATCGCAGCGGAAATACCAGCAGGCGTTTCCGTCCGAGCGCATCCTCACCGTGCTGCAGCGGAACGACGGGAGCCAATTCGATCAACATCTGGTGCGGCGTTTCGTGCAACTGATCGGCATTTATCCGGTTGGCAACCTCGTGCGGCTCAACACCGACGAGGTGGCCGTGGTGCTGCGCGTCCACGCACCCGACCCGTTCCGGCCGAAGGTGCGCGTACTGTTCGCGCCCGATGGATCGCGGCTCGAGATTCCGCGCGACATCAATCTGTGGGAGGCCGCCGACGGCGCCACGACAGCCGCTTCAACGGTGACTGCCCCGCTGGACCCCGCCGACTACAAGATCGATCCTCTCGTGTTCTTGTAGTCTGATATTCTGGACAAAGAGATCGGGGGTCTTTTTCGCCCGAAACCGGAAAAGGACCCCGATCTCTTTTTTTGTTTTTTCATCAAGGAGCATGCTCGATGCGTTCCCGGGTCGCCGCGCTCGGCGCGGCCGTTCTTCTTGGCACTGTTGTGGCGGCACGCGCGCAGGCGCCGACGCGTTCGCGCGGACCGGCACGCGCGCTCGATCACGTGCGCTTCATGATCGACGCCGGCGAGCAGGCCAGCAGCACAGCCATCAGTGAAACACAGACGTTCCAGCAGAACCAGGAACAGGGCACGTTCACGCTCACCAGGACGATTGGGAAGCGAGCGTTCTACGACGGCGGCGTGGCCTTCCATATCATCAGCGGCCTTCACGCGGGAGTCTCGTTTTCGTACTTCAAGGACCCCGGCCCGGGAGCGGTCACGGCGCAGGTGCCTCACCCGTTTTTCTTCAATCAGCTGCGGACGACCTCCGGAACCGCCGGCGGCATCGACCGCAAGGAAACCGCCGTGCACATCCAGATATCGTGGACGGCCCGCGCTGCCGGGGGCATCGAATTCACCGCGTTCGGCGGGCCGAGCATTTTTCAAACCGAACAAGGACTGGCGACGAAGCTCAACCTGACGCCCGCCAACGAGGTGTATCCGTACGACACGCTGAAGTTTCCGGGCGTGACGACTCAAAGCGTGAAAGACAGCGTGAACGGCTACAACGCCGGCGCCGACATGACGTGGAAACTGGGCAAGACCTTCGGCCTGGGGGTTCTCATCCGCTACTCGCATGGCCAGAAGAACTTCACGCCGACGGGCGGCGGCCAGGCGGTGAACCTCGAAACCGGCGGGCTGCACGCCGGGGGCGGCCTGCGCGTGGTCTTCTGACACTGGAGCAGGGGATTGAAGCGATCGCCGTTCGCGTCGCGAGTGCTGTCCGTCGTCCGGCGGATCCCTCCCGGCCGAGTTTCCACTTACGGTGACGTTGCGGCGATGGCGGGGAAGCCACGCGCTTCCCGGGCCGTCGGCAACATCATGCGCAGCTGCGCGGACGTCTCGGTTCCCTGCCATCGCGTGATTGGCGCCGGCGGAGCGCTCGGCGGCTACGGCCGCGATCTGAATCTGAAGCGCGGGCTGCTCGTCGCCGAAGGTCTCATCGTTTCGCGCGGGATCGTTCGAAAATTCCCGGACGTCCGCTGGAAGCGCTGACCCAGTGGCCCGTCCACGCTGATCAAGGACCACCTCGTGGACGGGCCGCTAGACGGCCATGACGTCGAACTGCTCGTGGTGGAGGTGGGTGTCGGGCTTGATGGCAATTTCCTTGCCGAGCGCCAGCTTCAGATCCGACATCACCGCCCGCTCCTCTTCCTTCAACGCGCGGGCGATTTCGGGATTCACCCGAAGCACGAGCCCGTGGCCGTTCAGCTCGCTGCCGATTTTTTTCACCTCCGAGAGGATCTCGTAGCAAATCGTCGACGTTGACTTGATCACGCCCGCGCCGGAGCAATAAGGGCAGGGCTCGGTGAGGACACGCTCGAGACTCTGCTTCACGCGTTTGCGCGTGATGATCACCAGGCCAAAATCCGACACCTGCAGCACCTTCGACGGCGAACGGTCTTTTTTCAGCTCCAGTTCGACGGCCTGCAGCACCTTCTGCCGGTTTTTCCGCTCCTCCATGTCGATGAGGTCGAGGACGATGATGCCTCCCAGATCGCGCAGCCGGATCTGCCGCACGATCTCCTTCACCGCCTCGAGATTGGTTTTCACGATGGTGTCTTCGAGCCGGCCCGTGCGCTTGCCCACGTAGCGCCCGGTGTTGACGTCGATCGCCACCAGCGCTTCGGTCTGGTTGATTACGATGGAACCGCCCGATTTGAGCCACACCTTGCTTTTCAGCGCCTTGTCGATCTCGGCCTGCACCCCGTACTCCTCGAAGATCGGATAGTCCTTCGAATAGAGCTTCACGCGCGGCGCGAGGTTCGGCATGATTCGCGCAATCAGATCGAGCACCTGCTTGTGCTCGTGCGGGTTATCGATGCGGATCGCCTGAAAATCTTCGGTGAGCAGGTCGCGCAACAGCTTCGACACGAGGCTCTGCTCGCGATAAATCACCGCCGGCGCCCGCATGGTTTCGTACTTGCGGCGCACTTCCGTCCAGATGTCGTGGAAGTACTGGAGATCGTTCACGATGTCGGCTTCGGGGCGCTCGCCGGCGGCGGTCCGGATGATGACGCCGCCGGTGAAGCCGTGCTGCTCGCGGAACTGCCGGACGATGCCGCGCAGGCGATTGCGCTCTTCGCGCGATTCGATCTTGCGGGACACGCCGACGTGATCCACGGTTGGCATAAAGACGAGAAACCGGCCGGCGAGCGTGGCGTGCGAGGTCAGCCGCGCACCCTTGGTGCCGAGCGGCTCCTTGGCCACCTGGACGACGATGTCCTGGCCTTCCTTGATCAGGTCTTCGATTTTCGGCTGCGGGCCGCGCTCGCGGCCCTTGCCGCGTCCGCCGCCGCCTGCGCCACCGCCATCGGCTTCCTCTTCGCTCTCGAGCCGATCGAACTCTTCAATCGTGTCGACGACGTCCGAAACGTACAGAAAACCGTCGCGCTCGAGCCCGATATCAATGAACGCGCATTGCATGCCGGGCAGCACCTTGGAAACCCGGCCCTTGTAGACGTTCCCGACGACGCCCCTCTGCCGCTCCCGCTCGACGAAGATCTCGCTCACGAGATCCTCCTCGAGGATGGCCACCTGCGTCTCGTGGCCATTGGCGGTAATGATCATTTCCTTCGACATTCGCGAAACTCCCTGCGAAAGAGGGGGTCAGCCCCTCTTCCGGCTGCGGATCGGCCGCAACTGCCGAGCAGAGCGCGCGAATGACGATCAAGATTTTTCGCAAAGCGATGCTCATAGTTCCGATCCGTTAGTTGGTGAACCGGCGCATCCGCACGTTGAGAATCAGGCCGAAGCTTGCCAGCGTGGCAATCATCGACGACCCGCCGTAACTCATCAGCGGAAGCGTCAAACCCTTGACCGGCGCCAGGCCGGCCGACATCGTGACGTTGTAGATAACCTGAAAAGTGAAGCTGGCCATCAGCCCCATGACGAGATAGACGCCGAGGCGGTCCTTGGCAAGACGCGCCGCCTCGATCGAGCGCCAGATCACGACCAGGTAGAGGCCGAGCACGACGAGCACTCCGGTGAATCCCTGTTCTTCCGCCAGCACGGAAAAGATGAAGTCGTTGTGGGCCACGGGCAGGAACCGAAGCTGGCCCTGCGTGCCCTTGGTGAACCCTTTGCCCCACAAACCACCGGAGCCAACGGTGATGCGCGCCTGGATCTGCTGGTAGCCGGCGCCTTTTGCGTCCTGCGAAGGGTCGAGAAACGTGGAGATGCGGCTCTTCTGATAGTCCTTGAGGGCGAACGTCCAGGCAATCGGCGCCGAGACGACCGCCACGAGCACGAGGATGCCGAGAATGCGCATACGCATCCCGGCGACATACGCGATGCCGAGAAAGATCGGAGCGAGCGTGACGGCGGTGCCCAAATCGGGCTCGCGCGCCACGAGCACGAGGGGCACGACGGTCACCAGTCCGGCGATGAGAAGGTCGCCGGTGGTCGGCGAGCCGCGGCGATTCTCGCCGAAGAACTTGGCGAGCACGAGGGCGACGCCGACCTTGGCGAATTCAGACGGCTGCAGGTTGAACAACCGCAGCGAAATCCAGCGGCGCGCGCCGCCGGCCACGGTTCCGAACATCAACACGTACAACAACAGCGCGAGCATGGCGAGATAGATGAAATGCGATTTGTCGGTGAGCGCGCGATAGTCGACCGTCAGGCAGACCACGAACAGCCCGAGCCCGAGCGCGATCGCGTACAGCTGGATGATGGGCAGGCGCCAGCTGCCGGTAGCGCTGTAAATCATCGCCACGCTGACGAAACAGAGCGAACAGATCGCCGCGAGCAATACCCAATCGAGATGGTGGTAGAGACGTCGTTCAAACATCTACCGATCCGCGTCCTTGAAGTCCCAGTGCATGCTGTCGGAAGTCGGCGGCGGTGGAAGCGGCCGATGATCTTCCTTGGCGAAAAACGTATCGAGGATCTGGTGTGCCACGCGAGCGGCATTACCACCGTGGATGCCGTGCTCGAGGAACACCACGCCGGCGATCCGCGGATTCTCTTTGGGCGCGAAGAAGACGAACCAGCCATGGTCGCGAAGGTTGCGCGCGGTCTTGTTGGCAGCGACGGCGCGGCCCTGGATGGAAATCACCTGCGAGGAGCCCGTCTTCCCAGCAACGTCCCGGCCCGCCACACGCGCCGTGACGCCCGTGCCAGCCGGCGTGTTGACGACCATCCACATCCCGTCACGGATCGCTTCGAGTTTGTCCGGATCGATGTCCACCTTCGATTGCGGCGGCGGCGCGGGCACTGGCTTCCAGCCGCTCCCATCGTCGACCGCTTTAAGCAGATGCGGTGTCACGCGCGTGCCGCCGTTGGCGAGCGTGGCCATGTAGACGGCCATCGACACGGGCGTCACCGAGACCTGTCCCTGGCCAATTCCCACCGAGATGGTCTCGCCTGAGTACCACTTCTCGTGCATCTTCTCGCGCTTCCACTCAGTGGATGGCACGAGCCCCTGGACCTCGTTCGGAAGATCGATGCCGGACATCATGCCAAGTCCGAGAGCCGTGGCCCACTTGTTGATCTTGTCGATACCCACCATGTTCGCGACCGTGTAGAAGTACACGTCGCACGACTCGGCGATGGCCCGCCGGAGATCCACCGAGCCATGGCCGCCGCGACGGTCCATCCAGCAGTGAAACTCCCGGCCGTAGAAGTTGGCATGGCCCGGACAGTTGACCCTGAAATCGGGCGTGATGATGCCTTCCTCGAGCCCGGCGAGGGCGACCGCCATCTTGAACGTGGATCCGGGAGAATACCGGCCCTGAATCGCTCGATTGTTCAGCGGACGCAGCTCATCGTTGTTCAGGGCGGCCCATGTGGCGCGATCGATCCCGGCCGCGAAGTCATTCGGATCAAACGAGGGACGGCTGGTGAACCCCAGCACTTCCCCGTTGCGCGGATCGAGCACGACCGCCGCGCCGGCATTGGCAACGTTCCCCTCATCGGCGGCCTTGAACACGTCATCGATTGCTTTCTGGATGTCGTAGTCCAGTGTCAGCTGCAGCCGCTTCCCCTCGGTCGGTTCAATTTCGTCGAGCGTGCGAATCTCGCGGCCCATGCTGTTCACCACCACGTGCCGCGCGCCGTCCTCGCCCATCAGCAACGAGTTGTAGACTTTTTCCACACCCGACTGCCCGACGATGGCCCCGGCGGGCAGCGTGCCGTCGCTGACCTGCGACTCGCCGGCCTCGCCGACATAGCCAAACAGGTGCGCGGCCATTTCGTTCGTGGGATAGCGCCGCGTGGGCACTTCGTCCACCCGAACTTCCGGCAGCTCGGTATCAAGCCTTCGCGCCAAGACCGCCGCCACCTGCGCCAATGAGGCATCTTCAACCACGACGATAGGCTGATAGGTCGGTTCGCGGCGATGGCGATTCACCAGGTCGTGCACGTAGCGCTCGTCGAGGCCGGCCACTTGCGACAGCACGCGAATGGTGCGATCCAAGTCTTTTGTGTGCTCGCGGATGATGGAGATGGTGAAGGAGCTGCGGTTTTCGACCAGCACCTTCATGTCGCGGTCGAACATCACGCCGCGCGGCGCGCGCAGGGCGATCGTCCGCTGATGGTTGTTTTCCGCCAGTTCCTGGTACTTCACCGAATCCAGGACCTGGAAGTACCAGAAGCCGCACGCCAGCGCGCCGAACGCCGCCGAGATGGCAAACTGCAGCACGTACAGCCGTATGGTGACCTTGCGGCGGTCTTCAATCTGCGGGGTGAATTCAGACATCAAAAGTCAAAAGTTGAAAGTCAAAAGTTAAAAGTCAAAAGTTAACTTAAAAGTCAAAAGTCAAAAGTCGAAAGTTGAAAGTTGAAAGTAAGTTGAAAGTCAAAAGTTAAAAGTCAACAGTCAAACGCTGGCGGTCAATCCAGGCGCCGGTTGATGCGCATTCCCCCGCCCATTGACCGCCGGCGATCCACAAACCCCGGCAGCGATTCGCCGATCTGAAAGAGCAACACGCCCGTCAGCGCGTTGGCGCCGGCCTGGCTGGCGATGGTGCCGTAGGGGGTGCCGCCGTATCCCGGATCGAGCACCGCATACAGCCCCAGAAATATCATTGCATGCCCCACGGTCGCCGTGAAGAACACGAGCGCCCGTGGAATCGGCCGCGCCACGATGAACTGGGTGCCGATAATGCCGGTCACAAACCCCACGACCGTCTTGGCGAGGCCTCCCACTCCGATGATGCTCCTGGCGGTGGCCACGCCGGCCGCGATGGAAATCATCGACACCCCCGTGGCCGCCAACGCGTCCTGCGCCAACCCGGCAATCGCGCCGGCCACCAGTCCGGCCACCGGCCCGCCGGTCAACGCGATGTAGACCACGGCGACAAACACCAGGTCGATCACGTTCGCGCCCGGTGTGAGGTAGCGCGCCAGCGTGGTTTGCAGCGCGAGCGCAATCGCGATGAAGACGGCGATGGCCGCAGCCCTCACGACGGACCGCCGGCAGCACTCGTCTCGGGCGGTATCGTCACCACGAGCACCTCTTCGAGCCGGTTGAAATCGACGGCCGGGCGCACGCGGATGATCTTGTAGATACCGGTGCCGCGGTCCACGCTTTCCACCTTGCCGATCACGAATCCTTTCGGATAGATGCCGTCGATGCCCGACGCCACAATCGTGTCGCCCGGCTTCACGTCGGCAATTCCCGACACGTAATCCATCCGCAATACATCCTCACCAGCCCCCAGGACGACGCCCTGCGCGCGCGATCGCTCGACCAGCGCGCCAGCTCCGGCGTTGCGGTCGACGAGCAGCTGCACCTTCGAGGCCCGCGCGGTCACGGTCACGATTCTGCCGACCACGCCCGTCGGCGAAATCACCGGCATATTGGCTTTCAGCCCCGAGCTCGAGCCCTTGTCGATCGTCATCGTCCGGAAATCGGGACTCGCCCCGGCGCCGATCACGTTTGCCGCGATGGTCTGGACGTTGCTCTGGCGCTGGAAGCCGAGCAGCGCCTCGAGCTGGTGCGCATGCTCGCCGGCCGCGCGCTCCTGCTGGAACTGGATCTGCAGCTCGCCGAGCTGCCGCTTCAGTTGCTCGTTCTCCGCGCGCACGCCCCGCAGGTTCACGTATCCCGTCCACGCACCCCGCACGCCACCGGTCACGGCCGACAAGGCGCGCTGGACTTCAGCAAACGCGCCGAAGGTGACCACTTCCAGCACCGGCACGCCGGCTCTTGATTGCACCTGAGCGGAAATGAGGAGGATGTGCCCCAGCATCACAGCAACGAATAGCACCGCCGTGCGCTGTCGAACATCGGTTGCGGTCATCGCTGTTACCGCCCTAGTCGATCGAAATCTTCCGCAGCAGGTTGAAGTCGGACAGCATCTTGCCCGCGCCGAGCACGACCGACGACAGCGGATCCTCGGCCATCGCCAGCGGCAGCCCGGTTTCCTCGCGGAGGCGCTTGTCGAGGTTCTTCAGCATCGATCCGCCGCCGGTCAACACAATGCCGCGGTCGACGATGTCGGCCGAGAGCTCCGGCGGGGTGCGCTCGAGCGCCACGCGGACGGCATCCACAATCACATTGACGGTTTCCGTGAGAGCCTCGCGAATTTCTTCGTCGGTGATCGTGATCGTCTTGGGCACGCCCTCGATCAGATGCCGGCCCTTGATCTCCATCGTCATCCGCTCTTCGAGCGGATACGCGGACCCGATCTCGATCTTGATCTGTTCGGCGGTGCGCTCGCCGATGAGCAGGTTGTACGTCTTGCGGATGTACTGGATGATCGCTTCGTCCATTTCGTTGCCGGCCACGCGGACCGCCTTGCTGTAGACGATGCCCGCCAGCGAGATCACGGCGATGTCGGTGGTGCCGCCGCCGATGTCGACGATCATGTTGCCCGATGGCTCGGTGATGGGCATGCCCGCGCCAATCGCGGCCGCCATCGCTTCCTCGACCAGGTGCACTTCGCTCGCTTTGGCGCGATACGCGCTGTCTTTCACCGCTCGCTTTTCGACCTGCGTGATCTCCGACGGCACGCCGATGACGATGCGCGGGCGCACCCACACGTTTCTGTTGTGCGCTTTCTTGATGAAATAGGTGAGCATCTTCTCGGTGACCTCGAAGTCGGCGATGACGCCGTCCTTCATCGGCTTGATCGCGACGATATTGCCCGGCGTGCGGCCGAGCATCTCCTTCGCGTCGCGCCCGACCGCCTCGACCCGGCCGTTCAACTTGTTGATGGCCACAATCGACGGCTCATTGACCACGATGCCCTTGCCGCGCGCGTAGACGCACGTGTTGGCGGTGCCGAGGTCGATGGCCAAGTCGCTGGAGAAGAGAGAAAAAACCGAACGCAGACTCACGGACGCTCCTTCTGGAAACTTGTTGTCACTGCCCCTCCTCGACCGCCAGGCGCACGCCGTTCTTACCGGAGTCCTTGACGCGGTACATCGCCACGTCGGCCGCCTTGATCAGTTCCTCGGCCGAGGCCGCCACGTCCGGGAGCGTTGCGACACCCACGGACGCCGTGAGATGAATATTCAACGTGTCTTCGTCGAGAAACGTGTGCGCGAAGATGCGCTCGCGCACGCGCTCGGCCACCGCCACGGCGCCCTCGCTGCCCGTGTCGGGCAGAATCACCGCGAACTCGTCGCCGCCGAAGCGCGCCACGACGTCGGTTTCACGGGCGCATCGCCTGATCACGCCAGCCGCTTCCACGAGCGCGCGGCTGCCGCACAGGTGGCCGTGCCGGTCGTTCACACTCTTGAAGCCGTCGAGGTCGAGAAACAGCAGCGACAGCGGCCGTCCGCTGCGCGAGGCGCGTTTGGATTCGCGGCGCAGCACCTGATTCAAATACCGGGAATTGTAGAGGCTGGTCAGGTCGTCGGTGACGGACAGGGCCTGGGTGTGCTGAAACTGGATTGCCGTGTCGAGCGCCAGCGCCGGCATTTCAAGAATGTTGCGCAGCCACGTCTGCAGCGCGGTTGGAAGCTGCGGCTCTTCAGTTGAAGGCGCCGGGTCGAGCGCGATCAACGCGCCGACCGTGCGGGCCCGAGCGCGAAGTGGAAACCCCACAACGGTCGCCTCGGGGCAACCGGCGATGCGTCGATCCGTGTGCAGGTTGGCGCTCATGAATTCTGTGTCGTGCTTGGTAATCCACCCGCCGATTTTCAACAGCGGCTCTCCGAACGGCTGCCAGAGACCCCATTCCGCCATCAGCGAGATACCGCTGGCTTCTTCGTTCACGGCCACTGCCAGGCACGCGGCCGGAAACCACCCCTGCGCGTGCGTCAGCAACACGTCGGCAACTTTGCGAGGCTCGAGGGTCTGGCTGACCGTACGGATCAACTCGACAACCGACTCACTGTTGTTCAGACGCTCGAGCAGACCGTCAGCCCCTTGGCGAAGGCGTGCAGCCAGATCTGCCTGGGCGCCGCGGGGGGCGGCTGGATTCGTGCGCGGTGCTCCCGGCATCGTCGTGCGAAGGCAAACTCCCGCTAAGTCCTTCTATACCACATAAATAATACCATACGACCTCATCCCGAACGGGCCCCAAGACCCCACTATTTCCTCCTAGGGCGTCCAACCAAATGCCCGGTTTGGACGTCGTACGAACCAAGGCAACCGGTTGCGGCGATGAAACTTCATCGCGTACGATAGGCAGTTCCTTTGTCTTATCGGTCCCAAGCGGACTTTTTCTGAGGGGTTTCATACGCCATGACGATGCTCGATCGGATGCGGCGGCATAAGGGCTGGCTCAAGTGGAGCCTGGCTCTGGTCTGCCTCACGTTCGTGGTGTTCTATATCCCCAGCTTCCTGCGCACCGACACGACGGCCGCCAATACCGGCGACCGCGTGGCCAGCGTCGATTCGCGGCCCATCAGCGTTGCGGAGTACCGCCGGCGCTACCTGGCGCAGGTCAACGCCTACCGCCAGTCGTACGGCGGCAACTTGAGCGACGCGGTGTTGCAGCAGCTGCAGGTCCCGCAGCAGGTGCTGCAGCAGATGATCGAGGAAAACGCCGAGATTACCGAAGCCCAGAAGATGGGCATCTCGGTCTCCGACGACGAAGTGCGGCAACAGATCATGGCGATTCCCGGACTGCAGGAGAACGGGCATTTCATCGGCGAAGATCGGTACCGCGCGTTGCTGCGCGCCCAGGATCCCCCGATGATGCCGGCCGACTTCGAGCAAACGGTTCGCCAGAGCATCATGCTCGACAAATTCCGCGCCGGGCTCACCGAGTGGATGTCGATTTCCGACGCCGAGCTCGAGAAGGAATACAAACAGAAGAACGAGAAGGTCACGCTCGACGTTGTGGCGATTCTTGCCGACAACTTCAAGAACCAGGCGAACCCGACCGACGCGGAGGTTGCGGCGCACTTCGACGCGAACAAGGAAAAATACCGGATTCCCGAGCGGCGCAAGATCAGGTTCGTGCGCATCAACACGGCGGACATGGCCTCCAAGATCAAAGTACCGCGCGAAGACGTCGAGCGCTACTACAACGAGCATCTGGGCACCTACACCACCCCCGAGCAGATTCGCGCGAGCCACATTTTGTTGAAGACCGAAGGCAAGAACGACGCCGACGTACGGACCAAAGCCGAGGGCATTTTGAAAGAGGTGAAGGCCGGCGGCGATTTCGCGGCTCTCGCGAAGAAGTATTCCGAAGACGACTCGAACGCGCAGCAGGGCGGCGACCTCGATTACTTCTCCCACGGGCGCATGGTTCCGGAATTCGAGACGGCGGCCTTCGCGCTGGCGCCGGGCGAAGTGAGCGACCTGGTGAAAACGCAGTTCGGGTATCACATCATCAAGGTGACCGACCGCAAGCCGGCGATCACGCGCGACCTGAAGGACGCGGCCCTCTACAAGGAGATCGAAACGCAGGTGCAGCGGGACCAGGCCGACGTGCAGGTGAGCGATCTCGCCGACGGGCTCGCGCGCGAAGGCACGACGCCGCAGGCGCTCGACAAAGCGGCCTCCACGCGCGGACTGAAGGTTGAAGAATCGGGATTCTTTCCGCGCGGGGGGATGATCGACGCGCTCGGGCCGCAGTCGCCGGCTTCGACGACGGCGTTCACGCTGGCCGACAACGCCGTCAGCGAACCGATCACCACTCCGCTCGGGCGCGTGCTCTTCTACGTGTCGGGCAAGAGCGCGTCATATCTGCCGAAGCTGGACGAGGTGAAGAGCAAGGTGCGGGACGACCTCATCCAGGCGCGCGCGGGCGACCTGGCGAAGAAAAAGGCCGAGGAGGTCGCGGCGCAACTGAAATCGGCGCCCGATTTCCAAAAGGCCGCGAAAGCCGCGGGGCTGGAAGCCGTGACGACTCCGGCACTGGCGCGCGATGCGGTGATTCCGAACATCGGCAAGAGTCCCGAAGTGGATGCGGTGGCGTTCACGCTACCCGTGGGCGGGGTCAGCGGCGCCATCGTGACGCCGCAAGGCGCGGCGATCGTGAAAGTCGATGCCAAGCAGGACGTTTCGGCGGCCGAGTTTGCGGCCGCCCGCGACAAGTTCAGGGCCGACACGCTCAACGCGCGCCGCACGCAATTCTACCAGGCGTACATGGAAAAGGCGCGCAAGCTGATGAAGATCGACATCAACGCCGAAGCGGTGAAGCGCGCGATCGGGTCAGCGTAGGAAGCCGACCGGCATCAATGCCAGCGGTTCGCCGCGTCGAAACAACCGCATCGGCGCCGTGAGGAGGCCGAGCGCGTGGCGGTCGCCGGCGCCGACGAACTCCGCCACCATCTCGAGATCGACAGGCATGTCACGCTGGCTGTTCGAGCCCGCCAAGCGCTCGGCAATCGCTTCAAAGAGCGTCTTGCGCGGCGGGTAGTTCACCAGTTCCACCTCGGTGCCGGGGCTGATGCCGGCGCGCTTCTTAGCCAGCGCGATCGCCTCGTCCAATCCGCCAAGCGCGTCGACGAGTCCGTTCGCTTTCGCCTGCTGCCCTGTCCACACGCGGCCGCGCGCCAGCTCTTCGACGCGCGCGACCGGCATCTTGCGCGACGAGGCCACCTTGGCCACAAACTGAGCGTAGAACTCGTGCAGCTCTTCGCGCAGCTTCTGCCGCTCGCTGTCGCTGAACGGGCGTACCGGTGAGTCCATCCCGGCGTTCTTGCCGATACTCAATGCCTCGATGTTCGCGCCGAGCTTTGCGTAGGTGCCGCCGGTGACCACCTTTCCGCCAAAAATGCCGATCGAGCCGGTGAGCGTCGCCGGTTGGGCCACGATTTGCGGCGCGGCGATGGCGAGGTAATACCCCCCGGAAGCCGCGAGATCCGACATCGACGCTACCAGAGGGCGGCCGGGTTTCTGGTCGCGGGTCACCGACAACTCGCGCCAAATCACGTCGGATGCGGTGCTCGACCCGCCGGGACTGTCGATGCGCAGCACGATGGCGCGGACGCTGGAATCGGCGCGCACCGAACGAATCGCCTGGACGAGCGCTTTCGACCCCGTGACCTCTCCGTTCAGCGGATCGAAGCCGCTGTCGCCCGACGCGATCACGCCGGAGATATAGATCACCGCAATCCGCGGCATCGCCGACACCCGCGGGCGCAGCCGCCCGCGCGCGTAGTCCTCTCCCTCCACGGTGGCGTTCCTGGTCACGACGCCCATGCCGTCGAGTTGATCTTCATAGGCCAGGGCGTCGACGAGTCCCGCGCGGACCGCGGCATCCGGCAGGTACGGGCCCTGGTCGACCAGCGCCCTCACGTCCTCCACACGCTTCTTGCGGCCTTCGGCGATGCCTCGCACGAGCTGTTCGTACATATCGAGATTGAGCGATTCCTCCATTTCGCGATGCGCGGGGGTGAAGGTGCGCTCGGTGAGTTGATTGGGCGCCGTCTTGTATTCGGCGATTCGCTCGAAGTCGGCCGTCGCGCCGATCTTGTCGAGCGTGCCGCGCAAGAACACCGTGTAGGATGCGATGCCTGTCACATCGAGCGTGCTACCCGGGACCAGGAAAATCTTGTCGCACGCCGTAGCGAGATAGTATTCGCGGTCGCCGCCGTCTTCGAGAAATGCGTTGATGTGTTTGCCCGATTGCTTGAAATCGAAAATCGCGTCGCGCAGCTCCTGGACCTTTCCCCAGTACGGCAGGTCGAGATGTGTGGGCATGATCAGGACGGAGTCGACGCGGGAATCGGTTTTCGCTTTCCGGAGCTCATCCACATAGCTGCGCACGGTTTGTGCGCGCGCGCCGCCGGTGACCTGTCCAAACACATCGGACGGCGGCATTTCCACCAGCGTGCCGCCGATTCTCAGCAGCAGCGTCGCATGCTCCGGCACGAACGGGCCGCGCAGGAGCAGCAGGCCGCCCGTGATGGCCCCCAACATGGCAACCGCCACGACGATCGCGACGAGGATGCCAATAAATTTCAAGACACGGCGCTTGGCCACAGGAATATCCTCCCTTACAACTTCACACCGCCATGTTAGCAGGATGGGGGGCCTCAGGCGGACCGCGATCGATGCTTGTTCATCCGCCACCAATAGATCCATTGCACCGGGGGGATGAGGAAGTACACCAAGCCGGCAAACCCGACCAGGTGGTCTGGCAGCAGCAACGCCAGAGCGACAGATACAGCGCCGAATGCGAAGTGCAGAAGCATGGCGCCCAACGACGCGGACGTCTGGGTGACTTGCCGGTGGGTCAGCGCGAGATCGGCGCGGCGCGCATATGCGTGGCGATACATGAGCGCGAAGATTCCAAACACGGCGGCGTACCCGCTCGAATAAATCGCCATCAGCCATTTGGTCTGGTCGGGACGAATGGCCGTTGGCGAGTCAAGCACGCCCAACAGCAGCGCGAACAAGAACTTCAGCGGGTAGACATACAGCAGAACGACAAACAGGAGAACGGCGTTCAGCGTGACCGTCGTCGCATCTTCGAGGGCGAAACGCCTGAAGAACCGATGGTGCTCCCTCCAAATAATCCAGAAGAGCGCGAAGCAGACGGCAAAGGCCGGCGCGCCGCGCAGCGTCGCGAGCAAATCATCGAACGAGCGGGGAATCTCGAGTGAGACGACGAGCAGGGTGAGCGCGAAGGCCAGCACGGCATCGCTGAAGCCTTCCAGCCGCAGGACTTCGTGATGGGGCCAGTCGGTGTCGCCGCGCATCGGCGCCATCTTAACAGCAAGGTTCTGGAGCGGGTATACTGTGAGTTCCTGCCGAAAGGTTTTTGTCGCGCCCTTGCGGAAGTGGCGGAACTGGCAGACGCGCTAGCCTCAGGAGCTAGTGGGAGCAATCCCATCGGGGTTCAAATCCCCGCTTCCGCACCATCACCTAACTCCTTGCTCGTAGTCCGTCGGCAGCACGGTGTTCTCATGGTCCTGGGCAGGTTACACTCCCGCCACCGATCGGCATCTTCGTCGGCTGAGCGCGTCAGAATAGGGACGGGTTATGGCGCTTCCACCAAACCTTAATCAAACCAAGCTGAGCGAAGCGGCACTCGCGATTCTCGGGCTGAGCGCGTTTCGTGATCATCAGGTGGTCCGTGCGTGGAAGGGCATGGATTGGGATTTGCTCGATGTGTTGTACCAAAACGGCTGGATTGTGGATCCGAAGGGCAAAGCCAAGTCAGTCATCTTCACAGACGAAGGGGCTCGCCTTGCTCAAGATTTTCTAAGACGGCACTTTGGCGCGTAGTCGGCGACTAACTCTGGCGTCGTACTCCACTCTGGCGTCGTACTCAGAATTCGTCCAACGGGGTCAAGCTGGCACTCACTGGCGCCTTTGGAACCGAGCACAACGAATTCGGCAGTCAGGCTCGGCTTTGCAGCGTAGTTGTTCAATCAGATGGCCCGACTATTATGAAGTTGCCGCACGGCGAAACTGCCATCGTCGACATCGAGAAACTCGCCGGATACTGCTTGAACCCCGAGCACCCGCGTGGCAAGCACAAGGCGCGCGTCTTCGCAACGCTCGGCTTCACTATCCGACAACGCACACGAGCTGCGGGCTGCACTCTTAGACGCCGCAGCCAACGCCGACGCGCAACGGGCTGCCTCGGATCAGTTTGGCGACCGGTTCGTGATAGAGTTTGAGATCAGGGGTCAGCGCGGTTCGGGAATCGTCAGGAGCACGTGGATCGTGCGACGCGGCGAAATTGCTCCTCGGTTAACCACCTGCTTCGTGAAATGAAGGCGACCACAATGCACACTCCTCCCCGCCTGCTTGACGTCGTCGCTCTTCTCGGTGATGTGCCTGCGCTGGGCCTGGTGCGCGGCCAGGTCGGCACTGTCGTGGAGGTCCTAGATGGCGCCTACGAAGTCGAATTTTCCGACGACGAGGGCAAGACGTACGCAGAACTGGCGCTTCCTTCCGATCAACTTCTAATCCTTCATCACCGACCGCAGCAGGCCGCATAGATCGCGCGCACCGCTGCAGGCGCCACGCGGACGAATCCACTCAGAGATCTTCTGGCGTAACGCCAGTCATTGCTCCGTGGAACGGCCGCTCTGCGCGGTCATCTTGCTTTCTTGAACCGCCGCCACACCGCTGACGATCATCTGAACCGCTGCTTCTTCACCCATAGTGGTGTTAATCATGAAATGGAAGAAATGCCGGGCTGGCCATTCGACCCCAAACTGCTCCTTAATGAAGGCTGCCCGGTCGCGGTCGACACTCTCGGCGAGTTCAACGGCTTCCGCCTGGCTCTTTCCCTCTCGTTGTAACCGGCGCACCTTTTCTTCAAATGGCGCATAAATGAAGACGTGAACCGTGTCCGGGCGATCGCTCAGATAGTACGCGGCGCCGCGCCCAACGATCACCGCTTCGCCTTTATCGGCGGCCGCTCTGACGAGTTCCTCCGCCACGCGGCGAATGCCTTCCGCGTCCGCGATTCTCAGCCGGGGCTCAATCAAGCTGCCTTCGAAGCTGCCCCGCAAAAAGGCCTTGAAGAGGCGATAGTGCAGGGGATCCCTTCGTTCTTCGTGCCGCTCCACGTGTTGCCTGTCACACTCCATCTGCCGGCAAATCTCGTCTGTCAGCCTTTGATCCCACAATTTCCAGCCGAGCCGCGCTGCCACCTTCTGGGCGATCGCCGCGGCACCACTTCCGTATTCGCGCTCAAACGTCAGCACCTTGATCATCGATGTGTCCTCTCACTCCGCCGCGACTTGTCCGCGCGCAGATGGATCGTTCTTTCGGACGATAAACGACAGCAAGAACATGAGACTCGCGGCAACGGCCAGCACCTTGAAGGTATCGATGTAGGCCAGCGTCTGGGACTGAATTTGCAGAGATTGGTAGACCCGCGCGTAGGCTTGTCCCTGCGCATCGGACACGCTGGCTCCCGCGTGTACGAGCTGTGCCGCGAGTCCGCTCACCTGGGTCCGGAACGCCGGATCATAGCTGGTCGCATGGGAGGACAGCATCGACTGGTGAAACTGCGCTCGCCGCGCCAGCAGCGTCGTCACCAGCGAGGTTCCCACGCTGCTTCCAATATTGCGCATGAAATTCACCAGTCCGGCGACGGTGTTTCCTTTCTCCGACGGAATCCCGATGTAGGCGGCGAGCGAAATGGGCACGAACAGGAAGCCCAGGCCGAAGGCTTGCGCGATTCTCAGCCGGCTCGCCGCACCAAAGCTGATGAGCAGGTCCAACTGGCTGGTGGACCGGTACATGCCGAATGCGAGACACAACCAGCCGAAGGCCATGATGTATTTCGCCGGGAACTTCGTGGTGAGTTGGCCGACGATGGGCATCTCGAACAGCAAAACCATCCCGGCGCCTGACAGAACCAGCCCGGCCGACTGAGCCGTGTACCTCATCAGCGTCTGAAGAAACAGCGGCATCATCACCAGGCTGGCAAACAGCAGCATGCCCAGGTTGAACATCATGAGGTTCGACACCGCGAAGTTGAAGCTCTTGAACATGCGGACGTCGACAATCGGCGCCTTCTGGTGCCACTCCCAGACGACCAGGCACACGAAGCACACGGCCGACACCACCGCCAGCGTCACGATGAAATGCGATCCAAACCAGTCCTCTTCCTGACCTTTGTCGAGCAGGATCTGGAGGGCACCCACCGCAAGCGTGAGCAAGGCAATGCCGATGTAATCGACACGCACACCGGCCCCCCTGCGAGCACTGAGATAGGGCGGGTCCTCCACCATCCGGAACACCAGAAATAGCGTCAGGAGACCAACGGGGAGATTGATGTAGAAGATCCACCGCCACGAGTAATTGTCAGTCAGCCATCCACCCAGCGTGGGGCCGATTGTGGGCGCCATGATGGTGGTGATTCCGTAGAGCGCGAACGCCAACCCGCGTTTTTCGGGCGGGAAGGTGTCCGCCAGAATGGCCTGCGCCATCGGCTGGAGGCCGCCGCCGCCTGCGCCTTGAATCACGCGGAACAGCACCAGCATCGACAGACTGGGAGCGATGCCGCAGAGCAGGGAGGTGAGCGTGAACAGGGAGATGCACAGCAGGAAGAGCCGCTTGCGGCCAAATGTCGTCGCCAGCCATCCGGTCATGGGAAGCACGATCGCGTTTGACACCAGATAAGAGGTCAGCACCCACGTGCTTTCATCGTTACTGGCACCGAGATCCCCCGCCAGGTGCGGCAACGCCACGTTGGCGATGCTGGTGTCGAGCACCTCCATGAACGCGGCCATCGCGACCACAATCGCGATCAGCCAGGGATTGAACTTCGGTCTCCACGCCTCCGCCGCGCCAGCCATGGTGCCTCTCCTACTCGACGTAGACCTTTGGGGCCACCGACATCCCCGGGCGTAGCCGGTGGTCGCCGTTCTGGCCCGCGTCGAGATTGATGCGAACGGGAATGCGCTGCACCACTTTCACGTAGTTGCCAGTCGCGTTCTCCGGGGGCAACACGCTGAACCTGGATCCGCTGGCTCCGCCGACCGCGACGATCTTCCCGGTGTACGTCCTCCCGTCGGCATCCACGGTCACGCGGACGCGCTGGCCTGGTTTCATCTGGCTCAGCTGCGTCTCCTTGAAATTGGCCGTGACCCAGACGTCGTCAAGAGACACCACGGCCATCAACTGCTGCCCCGGGCTGATGTTCTGGCCTAGTTCGACGGTCTTCTTGCCGACGATTCCGCTCACCGGCGCAACGATCGTGCAGTAGCTGAGGTTCAGTCTGGCCTGGTCGACCAAAGCCTTTTTTTGAGCGACCTGAGCCAACGCTGATTTTGCGCGAGCTTCGCTGACCGCCACCTGCTTCGGCGCCGTCATAGCCGACTCAATCGAGGCGTCAGCCTGCGTGATGCG
>DASZHO010000107.1:0-2425 GCA_035937795.1 Vicinamibacterales bacterium
TCCTCGATCTCGAACGGCTTCTGCACGTAGTCGAACGCGCCGCTCTTCATCGCTTCCACCGCGGTGTGGACCGACCCGAACGCCGTCATCAGGATCACCGCCGTCGACGGATGCAGCGTCTTGGTCGTGCGCAGCACGTCCAGCCCGTCGCTGCCGCCCATCTTCAGGTCGCTCAGCACGACGTCGAAGTGGCCCTCGTGCAGCCGCTCGATCGCCTGGTTGCCGTTGGGAGCCTCTTCCACCTCGTGGCCGGCCGAAGTCAGCGCCCGCGCGAGGCCGCGCCGCAACGCGTCGTGGTCGTCAGCGATGAGAATGCGACCCATCTTCTTCCTCTTCTCTTCCTTGCTAGTCTTGCGTTGATCGAGGGGTGCCGGCCGGTCCTGTTTTCTCCGTGAACCAGTCGTCCGCGCCGGAAACCGGCAATGTGATCCGGAAATGCGTGCCGCGCCGGCTGCCGAGGATGTCGATTTTGCCGTAGTGTGCGTCGACCACTTTCCGCACAATCGCGAGGCCCAGCCCCGAGCCTTGCGGTTTGGTCGTGAAAAATGCGTTGAAGATGCGGTCGGTCAACTCTGGTGGCACGCCCGGCCCGTCGTCGACGATATCGACCACCACCGTGCGCGTCGACGGATGCGATTCGCCGGCCATGCCGTGCGGCTCTTCTTCGGCCGGGCCTTCCCGCGCCGACAGCTCGACCGTGCCGGTGCCCTCGAGCGCCTCGAACGCGTTGATCAGGAGATTCGTGAACAGCTGGCAGAGCTGGTTGTGGTCTCCCTGGATGGGTGGAAGCCCTTCGTCTATCTCCAGCCGAAGGTCGATGTTGCGGCGCGGTACCTTGGTTTCGGCCAGGCTCACCGAGTCGCCGATCACGGCGGCAATCGAGGTGTGCTCGACCTGCAGACGGATCGGGCGCACGAATTCGAGCGCCTCGTGGACGATGCGGTTGGCCATCTTCGCTTCGTTGATGATGTCGTTCAGAATCGATTGCGCGTCGGGGGAGTGGCCAACCTGCCGCTTCAGCAGCCCGGCCATCACCTCGATGCCGGCCAGCGGGTTCTTCACTTCGTGCGCGATGGCCGCCGCCATTTCGCCGAGCGCCACGAGCCGGTCGCGCAGCCGCTCGCGTTCTTCCATCTGCTCGACCTTGGTCAAATCCTTGAAAAATACCGCGACGCCCTCCGGGCGCCCGCGCTCGTCCTGCACCCGCGACAGCGTGTAGCCAATCACCTTGCCGCTCGACTTCAGCCGGATCTCGGCGCGGTTGGGGAGGTGGCTCAACTCGAACGCGCTTTTCACCACGCGCACCATGTCAGGGTGTTTGCCGAGCACCTCCACGAAGGGGCGCCCCACGGCCGGGGTGCTGCGTTTGACCTGAAAAATGCGGAACGCCTCGGCGTTCATTTCCGCGATGACGCCGTCGCGGGTGATGGCCAGCACCCCATTGCGCATGCTGGCAAACAGGTGGCGGAAGAAGCGATCCGAGTCGGCCGGGGCCGGCTGCCGCCGGACCGGGGCGCGGGCTCGGGGCCGCCGAGGGCTCATTGCAGGCATGGGGGACTCGAGAGCGAACGGTGCTGCAGCTCCCATTGACTTGCTCAAGGGCAAACAGTGTGCCCGCGAGGTGACGCTGGTTTCCTGGCTAACTCCTTGATGCGTAACGGCTGACGTCCCAAGTCTGGATCCGCTGATTACATTATCGTCATTCGAGTCCGGTTTCTGTAATCGCCCTCCACGCGCTCGCCCGTCACTTTTGGCTTTCCCCCCTTCAAGTTTCGACTTTCTTGACCAGATCCTCCCACCGGTGCATCAGCTCGCCCACCTCCCACATCAGCGCCTGGTGGCGGTCGATCAGGGGCTGGGCCTGCGCGCGATCTTCGTAGAACTCGGGCGTCGACATCGCGGCCTCCAGATCGCGGATGGCCTGCTCGTGCGCGGCGATTCTGACCTCCAGATCGGCGACCTGCGACTGCAGCTTTTGCGATTGCTGCGTGCGCTTTTTTTCCTGGGTGCGCCCCCTTTTCCGCGCGTCGTGCTCCGCAGCGCCGTCCCTCTTTGGCGGCGGAGGCTTCGCGCCCTTCGCGCCGCCTGCGCCCGCCGCGCCTCGCTCTTTCTGTTCCTTGCTCCACAGGAATTCGAGATAGGTGCCGGGGAACACCTGCGCCTCGCCGTGGCCGATTTCGACGATCTTTGTGGCGAGCTTCTCCACGAAATAGCGGTCGTGCGACACGAAGATCAGCGTGCCGCCGAAATCCTCGAGCGCGTCGAGCAGAATATCCTTCGAGTCCAGGTCGAGGTGGTTCGTGGGCTCGTCGAGCAGGAGCGTGTTCGACGGCCGAAGCAGCATGCGCGCGACGGCCAGCCGCGTCCGCTCGCCGCCCGACAGCACGCCCGCCTTCTTGTAGACATCGTCGCCCGAGAACAGGAA
>DASZHO010000108.1:0-1719 GCA_035937795.1 Vicinamibacterales bacterium
GGCGCGTCGCCTGCATCTCGGTCCAGAGCCGGGCAATTCGTTCCAGGACGGCGTCGAGATCATGCGTGGACATCACGACTTCGTGGGGAGGTGACCCACCAGGAGGAGCGATACCGCTTCCGCGAGCACAGCCGCGCTGCACGGCTTGTCGACGAACGCCTCACCCTCCCACAACGTGCCCTTGTCCTGAAACAGCCGGTCGCTGTCGCCCGTGATGTACAGCACCTTGAGCGTTGGGATTGTCTTGCGCAGGCGCCGCGCGAGCTCGTCGCCGCGCATGACCGGCATCGCGAGGTCGACGATCAGCAAATCGAACGGCGGCGAGGCTTCGCAGATCTTCAGCGCTTCGGGACCGTCAGGTGCGAGCTCGGTCGTGTACCCGGCATTCCGCAGCACGCGGTCGACGAAGTTGCGAATGCCCAGCTCATCATCAACGATCAGAATCCGCGCCGACTGTCCGGGGGCCGCTGGAGGCACTGTTCATGCTGGCTCTCCCAGGCTGTTCTTGTCTATTGCGTTCGCCAGTGAATGCCAATATACGACTTCTTACGACAATTGGGCCGAACCCGGCTCACGGGTTGGCCTGAGTAGTCAATCGGCTGGCCGGCGCGTGGAAGCGGTCGATCGGCCCGTCGGTGGTCCGCGACGACACGCCGGGAACATCGCGACGAGCCACAACGGAAAACGTCCGCCGAACGCGTCCGCTCGTGGAGCCGTTCCTGGCGGCCCTGGCTGATAAAATGGCGGCGCTAATTACGCGGCGCATCCCGAAGGAGACACGCCAATGATCGCTCGCCGTCACTTGCTCGGGACCACGCTGCTCGGCGGACTCCTCGGGACGACGGTGCCGCCAGCAGGAGGCGAATACGGCCAGCTCTCGGATCCCCGGGCGCAGGAGATCGTGGAGGGCCTGAAAGAGATCCGGAGAGCGATCGATAGCCAGCGTCAACCGAACAACGCAGAAATCGTCGGGCTCCGCCAGCGGCAAATGGACTTCCTGCGGGCGTCAGGGAAGTTTCCCGACTTCATCGAGGCCGGCAGCGACGTCTGGTTCGGCGTGTACGACTGGCACGTGCGGCACTTCCAGCCGATGACACTTGGCCGCGACGCGACCGGCCGTTACACGATCATGCTCATGTCGACAGCGGTGATCTTGCGCCCCGACAGCCCGCCGACGTTCATCGGCATCCCCTACGACAATCGATAGGTCACTGGTTCTTCGCTGCCGGCGCTCGCGGCCACACCGGACTCACGAGCTCGATCCGCCACAGCGGCCCCCCGAAGTAGAGAGGCGCCTCCGACTTCACGAAAGCCGGGGCTTCACCACCGAGAATCCACACATGGGAGTCCGGCGGTTGCTTGCCCAGGAGCGGCGCGAGCAGCCCGGCGATGCCGCCGATTTCCACCTTGACGACGTAGCGCGACGCCTTGCGGGCGGTACTGCCAGTCGAGAACGGATCCTCTCCCGCGGCGGCGATTGCGAGCTTCACGAGCCGGGGCTTCGGCGTGGCGGCGACCATCGACACCGTGTTCGGCGGCGCGCCGGCACTGACGTTCTTGAGCAGTGTGAGGATGATGCCGTTGGCGAGGTCCGCCGGCAGTTCGAGATGTTCGGCCTCGACCTTCTGCTCGCCATGATCGTTCGCGTACCGCACCGTGACCTGGCCGCTGGCACAGTCGATGGACACATCCAGCGGCCGAGGAAAAGTCGGGCCTTTT
>DASZHO010000109.1:0-97753 GCA_035937795.1 Vicinamibacterales bacterium
TGGGCCCCGAGGAAATCACGCGGGACATCCCGAACGTGTCGGAAGGCTTCCTCCGCGACCTGGATGAGAGCGGAATCATCAGAATCGGCGCCTCCGTGAAGCCGGGAGACATCCTCGTCGGCAAGGTCACGCCGAAGGGCGAGACGCAGCTGACGCCGGAAGAGAAGCTGCTGCGCGCGATCTTCGGTGAGAAAGCCGGCGACGTGCGCGACGCGTCGCTCATCTGCCCGCCGGGCATCGAAGGCATCATCGTCGGCGTGAAGATCTTCTCGCGCAAGGGCATCGAGAAGGACGACCGGGCCAAGGCCATCGAGGCCGAAGAGCTCGAGATGATGGAGAAGAACCTGCAGGACGAAATCCGCATCCTGCACGACGAAGTGAAGAAGCGCGTCATTCAGATGATTCAGGGCCAGACGCTGCGATCGGATCTGTTCGACGAGTACGGCCGCGAGCGCATCCAGAAGAAGGGCACCGTGCTGACGCCCGAGCTCCTTCAGGACATGCCCTACGACGCGATGGTGCGGCTGAAGATCGCCACCGACGACCCGCGGCTCGAAGACGACCTCCGGGCGCTCGAAGAGCGAACCGGGCGGCAGGTGGAAGTGATCCGCCAGCTCTTCGAGGAGAAGAAGGAAAAGATCCGCCGGGGCGACGAGCTGCCTCCGGGCGTGATCAAGCTCGTGAAGGTGTACGTCGCGATGAAGCGCAAGCTGTCGGTGGGCGACAAGATGGCCGGCCGCCACGGCAACAAGGGCGTGATCGCGCGCATCCTCCCCGAGGAGGACATGCCGCATCTGCCGGACGGAACCCCGGTGGAAATCGTCCTGAATCCGCTCGGCGTTCCGTCGCGCATGAACGTCGGCCAGATTCTCGAGACCCACCTCGGCTGGGCCGCGCACGCGCTCGGTCTGTACTTCGCCACGCCCGTGTTCGACGGCGCGACGGAGCTGGAGATCAAGAGCTGGCTCGACCAGGCCGGGTTGCCGAAGACCGGCAAGACGAAGCTGTACGACGGCATGACCGGAATGGAGTTCGAGCAGGATGTGACCGTTGGCTACATCTACATGCTCAAGCTCTCGCACCTGGTCGACGACAAGATTCACGCGCGCTCGATCGGACCCTACTCGCTGATCACCCAGCAGCCGCTGGGCGGCAAGGCGCAGTTCGGCGGACAGCGGTTCGGAGAAATGGAAGTGTGGGCGCTCGAGGCGTACGGCTCGGCGCACATCCTCCAGGAGCTCCTCACCGCCAAGTCGGACGACGTCACGGGACGGGCCAAGATTTACGAGGCGATTGTGAAGGGCGACGCGTCGTTTACCGCCGGGTTGCCGGAGTCGTTCAACGTGCTGATCCGTGAGCTCCAGTCGCTGTGCCTGGACGTGGAGCTCCTCAAGACGAAGAAGAAAGTCGTCGAGCCGGTGGTGGCCGCGCCCACGCCGGCCCTCGAAGAGGTCTAACGCCTGGCTTCAGACCCCGGGCTCCGGGCTTGCCGCCCTGGAGCCCGGCGCCCGAAGACCGAAGCCATTTAGCGAAGGAACCATATGAGACCAAGTTTCCACGAACGCAGCTCCTTGACGTCGGACTTTGATGCGATTCGCATCAGCCTGGCGTCGCCGGAAAAGATCATGTCGTGGTCGCACGGCGAAGTGACCAAGCCGGAAACGATCAACTACCGCACGTTCAAGCCGGAACGCGATGGCTTGTTCTGCGCGAAGATCTTCGGGCCGATCACCGACTGGGAATGCTTGTGCGGGAAGTACAAGCGCATGAAGCACCGCGGCGTGATCTGCGACAAGTGCGGCGTCGAAGTCACCCAGGCCAAGGTCCGCCGCGAGCGCCTCGGCCATATCACCCTGGCGACGCCGGTCAGCCACGTCTGGTTCTTCAAGGGCCTGCCGAGCCGCATCGGACACCTCCTCGACATCTCGCTGCGCGAGCTCGAGCGCGTCCTGTACTTCGAGGCCTACGTCGTCGTCGATCCGCTCGACAGCGACCTGAACCAGAACCAGCTGCTCACCGAAGAGCAGTACCGCAAGGCGCGCGAGGAATGGGGACACAAGTTCCGCGCGCAGATGGGCGCCGAGGCGATCAAGGAACTGCTCAAGCGCGTCAACATCGAGAAACTGGCCGAAGAGCTGCGCATAAAGATGCGCTCGGAAGCGTCGGCGCAGAAGAAGCTCAAGTACGCCAAGCGGTTGAAGGTGGTCGATTCGTTCCGCAAGTCGACGAACCACCCGGAGTGGATGATCCTGGACGTGATTCCGGTGATTCCGCCCGAGTTGCGCCCGCTGGTGCCGCTGGACGGGGGACGGTTCGCCACCTCGGACCTGAACGACCTGTACCGCCGCGTCATCAACCGGAACAACCGGTTGAAGAAACTCATCGAGCTGAAGGCGCCCGACGTGATCATCCGCAACGAGAAGCGCATGCTCCAGGAAGCCGTCGATGCGCTGTTCGACAACGGCCGCCGCGGCCGCGTGCTGCGCGGGGCGAACAACCGGCCGCTGAAGTCGCTGTCCGACACGTTGAAGGGCAAGCAGGGGCGCTTCCGCCAGAACCTGCTCGGCAAGCGCGTCGACTACTCGGGCCGTTCGGTCATCGTCGTCGGTCCGGAGCTGAAGCTGCACCAGTGCGGGCTGCCGAAGAAGATGGCGCTCGAGCTGTTCAAGCCGTTCATCTACAACAAGCTCGAAGAGCGCGGCCTGGTGGCCACCATCAAGCAGGCCAAGGAGATGGTGGAGCAGCAGAAGCCCGAAGTGTGGGACATCCTCGAGGAAGTCATCAAGGAGCACCCGGTCCTCCTGAACCGCGCGCCGACGCTGCACCGTCTCGGCATCCAGGCGTTCGAGCCGGTGCTGGTCGAAGGCAAGGCGATCCGGATCCATCCGCTCGTCTGCACGGCGTTCAACGCCGACTTCGACGGTGATCAGATGGCGGTCCACATTCCGCTGTCGCCCGAGGCGCAAATCGAGGCGTCCGTGCTGATGCTGTCGTCCAACAACATCCTCTCGCCGTCCAACGGCGCGCCCATCGCGGTGCCGTCGCAGGACATCGTGCTCGGCTGCTATTACCTGACCAAGGCCAAGGCGGGCGCCAAGGGCGAGGGCCGCGCGTTCGGCAACGGCGACGACGTGGTGCTCGCGCTCGAAGCGGGCGAGCTCGAAACGCTGTCGCCGATCCGGCTGCGATACTCCGGCGAGCTGCAGGATTTGACGACGGCGCGCGACGATCAGAACGTGCTGCACACGGAAATTCAGATCGTCGAGAACAAGATCATCAACACGACCGTCGGCCGCGTCATCCTCAACGACTCGCTGCCGAAGGGGATGCCGTTCGTCAACGGCCTGCTGAAGAAGAAGGGGCTGCAGCAGCTCGTGCAGTCGTGCTATCTCCGCTACGGCCTCGAGAAGACCGTCGAGATGCTCGACAGCCTGAAGCAGCTCGGCTTCACCTACGCCACCAGGTCCGGCTTGTCGATCGGCATCGACGACCTGATCATTCCGTCGGAGAAGCCGGTGCTCGTGGGCCGCGCGCGCGACGAGGTGATCAAGGTGGAGCAGCAGTACCTCGAAGGCGCGATCACCAACGGCGAGCGCTACAACAAGGTCATCGCCATCTGGTCGGACGTCACCGAAAAGATCGCCGACGAGATGTTCAGCGAGATGCAGGACACCGACCACACCGGGCGGAACTTCAACCCGGTGTACATCATGGCCGACTCCGGCGCCCGCGGATCGAAGCAGCAGATTCGCCAGCTGGCGGGCATGCGCGGCTTGATGGCGAAGCCGTCCGGGGAGATCATCGAGACGCCGATCACGTCGAACTTCCGTGAAGGCCTCACCGTGCTGCAGTACTTCATCTCCACGCACGGCGCCCGCAAGGGCCTGGCGGACACGGCGCTGAAGACGGCTGACTCGGGCTACCTGACGCGCCGCCTGGTCGACGTGGCGCAGGACGTGATCATCTCCGAGCCCGATTGCGGCACGCTCGACGGCATCGAGGCGCGGGCCATCATCGAGAGCGGCGAGGTCATCGAGCCGCTGCGCGACCGCATCATCGGCCGCGTCACGCTGGAGAAGCTGGTCGATCCCTTCAGCAACGACTTGATCATGGAGGCCAACCAGGAGATCGATGAGGAGCTGGCGTCGGCGATTCAGGACGCCGGCATCGAGAAGGTGAAGATGCGCTCGGTGCTGACCTGCGCGTCGCGCCGCGGTGTGTGCGCGAAGTGCTACGGGCGCGACCTGGCCACCGGAAAGCTGGTGGAACTGGGATCGGCCGTCGGCGTCGTGGCCGCGCAGTCGATCGGCGAGCCCGGCACGCAGTTGACGATGAGAACGTTCCACATCGGCGGAACGGCCTCGCGCGTGTCGGAGCAGTCGACGCTCGAAGCCAAGAATGCCGGCACCGTCCGGTTCCAGGCCATCCAGGCGGTCGAAGCCAAGGACGGCGCGCTGGTCGTCATGAACCGCAACGGCTCGCTCGTCGTGCAGGACGCGAAAGGCCGCGACCGCGAACGGTACCCGATCGTGTACGGCGCCAGGCTGCGCGTGCACGAAGGGCAGCAGGTCGAGGCGGGCCAGGTCCTGGTCGAGTGGGATCCGTACACGTTCTCGATCCTCACCGAAGAGCCGGGTCAGGTCCGCTTCAAGGACATCCTGGAAGGGATGACCGTTCACGAAGAAGTCGACGAGGTCACCGGCCTGTCGCGGTTGATCATCATCGATTCGCCGGATGAGAAGAAGCAGCCGGCGATCGAAATCCGCGCGATCGACAGCCAGGGGCATCCGACGTCGAAGGTGTCGCGCAAGTACCACATGCCGTCACACGCGCACTTGATGGTGAGCGACGGCGAGAACGTGTCGGCCGGCGACGTGCTTGCGAAGATTCCGCGCGAGACGACGAAAACGAAGGACATCACGGGCGGCCTGCCGCGCGTGGTGGAGCTGTTCGAAGCGAGGAAGCCGCGCGAGACGGCCGTCATCTCCGAGATCGACGGCATCGTCAAGCATGGCCCGATCGTGAAGGGCCAGCGGAAGATCATCATCGTTCCCGACGAGCCGGGCGCCGAACCGCGCGAGTACGCGCTGCCGCGCGGCGTGCACGTGAACGTGCAGGAAGGCGAGCGCGTGCGCGCGGGCGAGCCGCTGATGGACGGCCCCAGCAACCCGCACGACATCCTGAACGTGCTCGGCGAGAAGGAGCTCCAGAAGTACCTCGTCAACGAGATCCAGGAGGTCTACCGGCTGCAGGGCGTGAACATCAACGACAAGCACATCGAGGTGATCTCGCGGCAGATGATGCGCTGGGTGAAGATCGAGGACGTCGGGGACACCGAGTTCCTGATCGACGAGCAGGTGGACAAGTTCCGCTTCCTCGAAGAGAACGAGCGCGTGCTGACCGACGGCGGGCGCCCCGCCACGGGCCGGCCGATGCTGCTCGGCATCACGAAGGCGTCGCTGTCGACCGACTCGTTCATCTCGGCGGCTTCGTTCCAGGAAACGACGCGCGTGCTGACCGAAGCGTCGATCTCGGGCCGCGTCGACTACCTCCGCGGCTTGAAGGAAAACGTGACGATGGGCCGCCTGATTCCCGCGGGAACCGGCTTCGAGTACTACCGCGGCGTCAGGATTCCGCCGGACGAGCCGCCGCCGCCGCCGGCTCCGCCCCAGCCGACCGAGGACGATCTCGAGCTGGATCGCGAGATGGAGTACCTCATCGAGCCCGAAGAGGCGCTCGGTGGAGGCGGGACGATCGAGTGATGGGGGCTTCGCTGTAAGTAGAAGGTAAAAAGTAGAAAGTGGAAAGTGGGCGGGTCTTGTGTTCTGAGACCCGCCCTTTTTTTTCTCGTCAGAGCTCGCGCACCCAGATGTTGCGGAAGCTGATCGGCGCACTCGGGTCGCCGTGCGCCTGCAGCTTGATGGGGGCGGCGTCGTACGGCTTGTACTCGGGTTTGCCGATGTAGACGGTCTCGCCCTGCAACGCCACGTGGTTCTGGACGAGCACGCCGTTGTGGAACGCGGTGACGTACGCCGGGGTTTTGAGCGATCCGTCGGAGTTGAAAGTGGGCGCGGTCCAGACCACGTCATACACCTGCCATTCTCCGGGCTGTCTGCTGGCATTCACCAGCGGAATGAACTGCTTGTAGACGCTCGCCGCCTGGCCGTTCACATAGGTCGGGTTGTTGTACGAATCCAGAATCTGCAGCTCGTATCCGGCATCGCCCGGCCCGGTGGAAGCCAGGAACACGCCGCTGTTGCCCCGCGCCTGGCCGGATCCCGTGATGTCCTGCGGAATCCGCCATTCGATGTGTAACTGAAAACTTCTGAACCTGCGCCTGGTCTCGATGTTGCCGGCGGACTTGTTCACCGTCAGGATGCCGTTCGACACGATCCAACCCGCCGGCGACTTATCCTTTGTGGAGACCCATTGATCCAGGTTGGTCCCGTCGAACAGGATGACGGCGTCGGAGGGAGGAGCAGTGCTGGCCGGACCGGGAGTAACGACCCTCGGTACCGGTTCCCATATTTCAGTATCGGCCGGCTTCGCGGCACCGGCGGCCCGGCCCTGACGGTCCGCGGCCTGCTGGGCCGCAGCCTGCCCGGCCGCCGCCTGCCCGGTCGCAGACCGGGTTGCGAGCAGGCCCAATAGTACGAACGTTCGAAGCAGCGCTGGAAGCCTGGAGGACTGGATTCGCATGCTGCCAGTATGGCATTCTGCCCTCGTAGTAAGGAGTGAATCATGTGTCGAAATATCAAGACGCTCGCCAACTTTGCGCCGCCGGCCACCGGCGACGAGATCCGCGCGTCGGCGCTTCAATTCGTCCGGAAACTGAGCGGTGCCAACCGCCCGTCGCGTGCGAACGAAGCGGCATTCAACCTTGCGGTCGATGAAGTCACGGCCGCCGCCGAGCGCCTGCTCCGCTCCCTGGCCACCAGCGCTCCGCCTCGGAATCGGGAAGAAGAAGCCCGTAAAGCCCGTGAGCGGGCGCGCGAGCGGTTCGCTCAGCCTCGTGCGGGCGGAGCCATGCCATCATCGTGAAACGCTAGTCTTCCGTGAGAACGTACCGATCCTTCAGCTTCAGATCTTTGGCCTGCACGAACCCGATCTTGGTTCGCTTGGCATCGGTCCTGAGGATCCAGGCAATGTCTTCCATCTCATGGATGCCGGGATGCTGCCGGTTCACGTAACCGGTGCACGAGCTGACAGGGAACGTGATCCGGGTTTCCAGCATGACGCACTGAACGATCTCGTCGCGCAGGCGCGCGCCGCGGACGACCGTGGCGCGGCGGCAGGTATGGCAGAGCGAGGGCTGCCCGTTATCGGCAGTTCCTCCTTGAATCTTGATTTTCATCGCGGGTCTCCTCCTAATGCAGGTGCGTCATCGGCCACCTCCTGAATGAAATGATATGCACGTCATGACGACGACGATGCCATCGTCGGGAGAGATTAGTCAAGCGAGCGCCAGCGGTCTGTGTCAAAGCCGTCTATAATCCCAGCCGTCCGCGAACTCGCGCACCGGCCCGCTCGAGGATGGCGGTGGCTCGCGCGGTCGCGATCGCACTCTGAGTGTTGCCGTGCTTACACCCCTCGCCGCCTGGGCTGGCTTCTACGTCATCGTTGGGTCCTCTGCAGCGGCGCTGACAGGACTCCAGTTCGTCGTCATGGCGCTGATTGCGGGCGGGCGGCGGCGAGGCAGCTTCAGCCAGATCGATGCCTTCGGCACTCCCACCATCGTCCACTTCTGCGTCACCTTGCTTGTCTCTGCCATTCTGAGCGCACCCTGGCAGAGGCTTTCGAGCGTGGCAGTTGCGCTCGGCGCCTGCGGGCTCTTCGGCGTCGTCTACGCTCTCGTCGTGTTGCGGCGAGCGCGACGTCAGACCGGTTACGCGCCCGTTCTGGAGGACTGGATTTGGCACTCAGCGTTGCCCCTCATCGCGTACGCTGTACTGCTGGCAGCGGCGGTTGCATTCGCACGCCATCCAGCCCCGGCTCTCTTCATGATCGCAGCGGCCACGTTCCTGCTATTGTTCATCGGCATTCACAACGCGTGGGACACGGTGACGTATATCGCCGTCGAGTGGTTGCAAGCCCCGGACGATTCGGGTAATAAGTCCCAATGAGCGCACGACGCCCGGCAGCCATCTTCACCCTTGCGGCGGTCGCAACCTTCGGCGTTGAGGCGATCGCCCAGCCCGGGGGCGCTCCGCGAAATGATCTCCCGCAGCCTTACCGTACGACGCGCGACTGGGGCCAGCTTCCTCCCGGGCTGAAGTGGGCTGCGGTCACCGCCGTCGAACCGGCGCCCGACGGCACGATCTACGTCATCCATCGTTGTTTTGCCAATTCCTGCGCCGGCCGAAAGGAGCCGCCGATCCTCAAGTTCGATTCCGGCGGCAGACTCCTCAAGAGCTGGGGCGAAGGTCTGTTCGTCTTCCCGCACGGCGCCACCGTCGATCGCGACGGCAACCTCTGGGTGACCGACGCCGGCGGCGCCAACGGCAAGGGCCACCAGGTTTTCAAGTTCGGCCCGGACGGCAAGGTGATGATGACCCTCGGCAAGGCGGGTGTCAGCGGGTCCGGCCCTGACCTCTTCGATCAGCCAACCGACGTGCTCGTCGCGCCGAATGGCGATATTTTCGTCACCGATAGTCACCGCAACGGCAAGAACAACCGGGTCGTCCGCTTCACCAGGGACGGGAAGTTCGTCAAGGAGTGGGGCAGGAAAGGGTCCGGTCGCGGTGAGCTCAGCGAGCCGCACACGATTGCCATGGATTCCCGCGGGCGCCTGTTCGTCGGGGATCGCGAGAACAACCGTATCCAGATCTTCGACCAGGATGGCCACTACCTCGACGAATGGCGCCAGTTTGGCCGCCCGAGCGGCATCTACATCACCAGGGACGACACGATCTACGTCACCGACTCCGAGTCCGGTCCCGACACCGGCGCGCACGAGCTTGCCGGCATCAAGAAAGGCATCCGCATAGGCAGCGCCAGAGATGGCAAGGTCACCGCCTTCATCGAGGACTCCGAATCGACCGCGCCCGATCACTCCGGCGCGGAAGGCGTCGGCGTCGACGCGCACGGGAACGTCTACGGCGCCGTCGTCCGCCGCCAGATGCTCGAGCGGCACGTGAAGAAGTAAAGTGAGACGCAGAACATTTCTCACACTGACAGGAGCAGCCGGCGCTGAGCTGATCGTTGGCTTCTCGGGAGCTCGGCGTCTCGAGGCTCAAGCCGCTCAAACCGCCAACCCCTCGGTTACCGCTCTGATCCAGACGCCGGTCCTCACGATTGGCTATGAAGACAGCGGGGATCCGCGAGCGTTCCCGATCGTCTTGCTCCATGGTTTCCCAGACGACGTTCGCGCGTGGGACGACGTGGTGCCCCCGTTGGTCAAGGCCGGATTCCGGGTGCTCGTACCCTACCTTCGCGGCTATGGAGCCACGCGGTTTCGCGATGCGTCGGCGCCGCGGATGGCGGAGCAGGCGGCCATCGGGCAGGACGTGATCGACTTTGCCGATGCCCTCCGCCTGCCTCGGTTCGCCGTCGCCGGCTACGACTGGGGTGGGCGCGCAGCCGCCATCGCCGCGGCGCTCCACCGGGACCGCGTGCGTGCCGCGGTCCTCATCGGCGGCTATAGCATTCAGAATACGGTGGCCCCCTCCCAGCCAGGGCCGCCCGAAGCGGAGCAGCGCGCCTGGTATCAGTGGTACTTCAATACCGAGCGCGGGCGAGCCGGGCTTCAGGCCAATCGGCGTGCGATCTGCCGGTTCCTGTGGCAGACGTGGTCGCCACACTGGCGCTTCAGCGAAGAAACATTCAATCGCACCGCCGCGTCGTTCGACAATCCTGATTTCGTCGAGGTGGTGATTCACTCCTACCGCCACCGGATTGGGAATGCGCCCGGCGAGCCGCGCTTCAAGGCGGTCGAAGAACAGCTGGCTCAACGCCCGAAAATCGAGGTGCCTTCGATTACGCTGTACGGCGCAGACGACGGGATCGCCCGTCCGGTTGTGGAGTCACCACCGGCCGAGCAGGCGGCGTTCTCGTCTTTGGTCGCCCGGCGGGTCGTCGCGGGCGTCGGACACTTCATGCCGCGCGAGAAGCCGGAGGCCGTCTCGTCGGCGATGTTGGAGCTACTGGCGGCGGGACGATGATCCGTGCGCGTTGTCCTTTCACATTGATGGCGATCCTGTTGTTCCTCGGCTGCACCGCGCGATCTGCCGGGTTGCCGGCCCTCGATGCCGGTGGCGCCGGAGCCATCGACCGCATGTTCCAGGCTGCCGTCGACAAGGGAGACATCCCGGGGGTCGTTGCAGCGATCACGAACAGGGATCGGGTTCTCTATCTCAAAGCATTTGGCAAGCAGGATGTTGCCAGGGGCATCCCGATGTCCAGCGACACGGTGTTCCGCATCGCGTCGATGACGAAGCCCGTGACGTCGGTCGGGATCATGATGCTCTACGAGGAGGGCAAGCTGCGGCTCGACGATCCGGTGAGCAACTACTTGCCGGCATACAAAGGCCGTGAAGTCATCGCCACCTTCAACGAGAAGGACGCAACGTACACGACGCGGCCCGCGAAGAGTGAAATCACCATCCGCCACCTGCTGACCCACACGTCCGGGCTGAGTTATCCGTTCACGAGCCGCACTATCCTGGCCATTCAAACGAAGACCGGCAAAGATCCGAGAGATCTGCCGCTCCTGTTCGATCCCGGAACGAAATGGAACTACTCGCCGGCCACCGCGGTTCTCGGCGACGTCATCCAGAAGCTTTCCGGCCAGCCGCTCGAGCAATGGGACCAGGCAGGAATCTTCCGTCCGCTGGAAATGGTCGACACGACCTACACGCCTGCTCCAGCGAAGGCGGCGCGCCTCGCCACCGTTCACCAGCTGGAAGCGACTGGGCTGGTCGAGAACCCGAACCCCGCCGGATACACCCCGACGTGAGAGGCGACGGCGGGCTGGTCTCAACGGCATCGGACTACTCCGCGTTCCTGCAGATGTTCCTGAACGAGGGCAGCTGGCATGGGAAGCGGCTGCTCAAGGCGGACACGGTCCGTCTGATGACGAGCAACCAGATTGGTCCGGTCGTCGTCGAGACGATGCCGGCCGCGATACCGAGCCGATCCGCGGCCTTCCCGTTTGGAGCGGGCAAGGACAAGTTCGGCTTGGGTTTCCAGATCGCGGTTGCCGACGGGTCACGTACGCACGAGCGAGCCGCTGGAAGCTATTCCTGGGGAGGGATCGACAACACGCACTTCTGGGTGGATCCGAAGAACGGAATCGGAGTCGTGATCCTCACGCAAGTGCTGCCGTTCTACAACCCCACCAGCATGGACGTCGTGAAGCGGTTTGAAAAATTGATTTACGAGCACCTCCAATGAATCCCGCCGCGTCGGGCTCGTACATCCATGGAACGGAACCGGCCGAGCAGCAGCGGCTGGCTGCGCTCAATCGCATGACCAACGCGCCGTTCGTGCGGTTCCTCGGCGTGACGCGCGGCGCGCGCGTGCTCGAGGTTGGAAGCGGGCTCGGCATTCTGGCGGCCGACGTGGCGTCGGCCGCCGAGGGCGTTCGAGTCGTCGGCGTGGAGAAGTCTCCGGAGCAAATCGCCGCCGCGGTCGGCCTCCCGGGCGTGACGTACGTGCGAGGCGATGCGCAGCGCCTGGAGTTTCCCGACGGCAGCTTCGATCTCGTCTATGCCCGCTACCTCCTTGAACACGTTGCGGATCCGGAACAGGTCCTGCGCGAGATGAGGCGCGTAACCCGCCCGGGCGGCCGCGTCGCGGCCTGTGAAAACGACATCAGCCTGTTGCGCATCGATCCGCCGTGTCCGGCGTTCGAAGAAGTATGGGCGGCGTTCCAGCGGCTTCAGGACAGCCTTGGCGGGGACGGCCGAATCGGGCGGCGATTGTTCCGGCTGTTCCGCAACGCCGGCTTCTCGAAGGTCGAGCTTTCGGTTCAGCCGGAAGTGCACTGGTTCGGGTCACCAGGTTTTTCGAGTTGGATACGGAACGTGATCGGCAATATCGAGAGCGCTCGCGACGGGATGATGACGTCAGGGTTCTCGGACGCAATCCGGATCGAAAAAGCCATCGCGGAGCTGTCTGAGCTATTCCAGCGAGATGATGCAAGCGCTACCTTCGCGTGGAACCGGGCGCTCGCGATTCGATAGTTCGATGAACAGCTTCTCCGGCGCGCGGTGTTTCGCCGGCCTCTCGATGGCGGCCGCGCTCGCGGCGTGCGGCCTCGGACGTCCGCCGGCCGTCAAGCCCGTGTCTTCGCCACGCGGAGATCTGATCGGAGACGTCAAAGCGTTTGAACAGACGCTCGGCGTCGGGGCGACCGGCAACTTCCTCCGCTATTCCGACAGTGCGGGCGCCATCGACCGGTGCTATTTCACCGGCCGGCTCGAGCTTCCGGTGTCGTATCGCGCGTTGGGGCTGACCGGGGAGGGTAAAGAACCGTGCGCCGCCCGCGGGATGAGGTACGACGTCTTTTTCTATCCCGTCGAGGCCGTCGCAAGCGGCTCGGCGGCGATCACGCCGGCGCTGACGGGAGCAACCGTTGAACGGATGCTGGTCGTCGTTCCACACGAAGATTTCCACAGCCAACCTGAGGTGCGTAAAGCGGCGCCGGAGATTGCGGAGGCCGCCGCGACGCTCGCCGGATTTCTCACGGCAAGCGCGTTTGCGAAACAGGCGTTCGGCGTCCTGTCCGAGCCCTTTCAGCGGCTCGACCGCGACGCGTGGCTGTTCCTGCGAAAGGCGCAAGTCGTCAACAGCTATTACGACAGGTTGAGCGGCCTGTATCGGTCGTTGCGATCGCGCGCGATCGATCGCCAGGCCGCGCTGGCGGGAAAGGCCGCGCTGTTCGCCGAGCTGCAGCGCGATTGCTCGGCGATTACCCCCGAGCCGGCATCGTTCAACAAATGCCCGGCTGTGCTGAACAATGCCGGGCTCGCGTTCGAGCGGACGTATACACAACAGTATTCGATGATGTTCGACCTGTATCTGCGGTCCGGCCGGGATGCCGGATCGACCATTGCTCAGCTCAAGCAGCTCGTGGCCGGGCGTCCGCCCGGCACGCCGTGATCCAGCTCGGGCGCTTCGAGCTACAATCCGGCCGGCCATCAGAACAGGAGAAGACGATGATCGATCGGTTGATGACGGTTTCGCGCCGTGAGTTCCTGGAAGCGGCCGCCCTGGGAATCGTCGGTCCCGGGTTTGCCGGCGCCGGTCCCGCGATGGCATCGCCCTTCCCGCAGGGTGGCGCGGCGTCGGGTCCCCGGTTGGCCTCGGTGAAGGCGCTCGTGTTCGACACCTTCGGCACCGTGGTCGATTGGCGCACATCGGTGGCGCTTGAAGTGGAAGCGCTGGCCGGGCGAAAGGGTCTGAACCTGGACGGGACGAAATTCGCCGACGCCTGGCGTGCCGGGTACGGGCCAAGCATGAACCGCGTCCGCACCGGCGAGTTGCCGTGGACGAAGCTCGACGGCCTGCATCGGATGATCCTCGACAGGATCCTGAAGGATTTTGCCGTCACCGGGCTGTCCGAGGCCGAGACCGACGCGCTCAATCGCGCCTGGCATCGATTGCGGCCCTGGCCCGACGCGGTCGGCGGGTTGACGCGGCTGAAAAAGAAGTTCATCATCGCGCCCCTCTCGAACGGCAACATCTCGTTGATGACCGATCTCGCGAAGCATGCGGGACTGCCGTGGGACTGCATCCTCGGCGCCGAGCTCGTCCGTCACTACAAGCCGGACCGCGAGGTGTACCAGTCCGCTGCCGATATTCTCGACCTCACGCCCGCCGACGTGATGATGGTGGCGGCGCATCTGGGCGACCTTCGCGCCGCGAAGGGAGTGGGGTTGAAGACGGCGTTCGTCGCCAGGCCGCTCGAATACGGACCGGACGGCAAACCCGACCTGAAGCCGGATTCATCGGTCGACGTGTCAGCGAAGGACTTCAACGATCTGGCCGGACAGCTCGGCGCGTAGCGCCCCGCTTTCCCGGCGCTGCGTCCGGCTTTCTCGTACGTGCCGGATCGTGTATGGTAACGGCTCGCGTCCAGGATTAGTCCCGGAGGAAATCTATGAGATCGTGGCTCATCGTCGCATCGGCGGCATTGGCGTGCGTGCTCGCGCAACCTGCGTTCGCTCAGTTGGCGCCGCCGAACGCGACGGGAATCACGTACGGACACGTGCACCTGAACTCGGCCGATCCGGAGGTGCTCGAGAAGCTCTGGGTCGATCAGTTTGGCGCGGTGCTCTCCACCAAAGGCACACTGACCGTCGCCAAGCTGCCGGGAATGCTGATCGCCTTTCGCAAGGCGGAGCCGACGGGCACCAACGAAGGCACCGCCATGGATCACTTCGGCCTGAAGGTCCGCGACCTCGCGGCGGCCCTGCAGAAATGGCGCGCCGCCGGGTATGAGGTGCAGCGCGAGTTCAAGGGCAGCGAGGGTTTCCCGAACGCGTTCCTGCTCGGTCCGGACCATCTCAGGTTCGAGCTGCAGGAAGACAAGACGCTCTCTGTTCCCGTCGCCGCCTATCATCTGCACTTCAGGGTACCGAATACAGCGGAGCTGCGCGATTGGTACGCCGACACGTTCTCGCTGGAAAAAGGCAAGAGTGGAGCGTTTGAGACCGCGGAGGCGCCCGGTGTCCGCCTCATGTTTCAGAACGCCCCCGCTCCTCCGGCCGCCGGCACCAAGGGTCGATCGGTGGATCACATCGGGTTCGAGATCAAGAATCTCGAGGCGTTCTGCAAGAAGCTCGAAGCGCGCGGAGTGAAGTTTGACCAGCCGTACCGGCAGGTGCCCGCGATAGGGCTGAACACCGCGTACATCACCGATCCCTCCGGCGTCTACATCGAGCTGACAGAAGGCTACGATAAGTACTGAACGCGAGCCGCGCGCGATGAAGAAGGGTTGTATCGGAAGCTGTCTGACGTTATGCCTTGCGTTGCTGGCCGCACCAGCCTCCGGCCAGCAGCGCGTCCCGGAGATTCCGTTCGAGTCGGTTCCCGATTTCCTCACGCTTCCAGCCGGGATGAATTTCGGCGAGGTCCCGGGCGTCGCCGTCAATTCGAGGGGCCACGTCTTCGTGTTCACCCGCTCGAACAGCGCCGGCGGGCCGGCGTTCGCCCCAGCCGCGGCACAGCTCCTCGAATTCGGACCGAAGGGCGAGTTTCTGCGCGAGATAGGCAAGGGCCTTTACGCGTGGTCGTTCGCCCACAGCGTCCGCATCGACAAAGACGACAACATCTGGGCCATCGACAAGGGCTCGGACATGATCGTCAAATTCAATCAGGCGGGCCGCGTGCTGATGGTGTTCGGCCGCCGGAAGGAGTCGGCCGACCACGACACCCGGCCGTGGGAAAACGTCGATCCGCCGCTTCCCGCCGTGGACGGCCTGTTCCGCCAGCCCACCGACGTGGCTTGGGATTCGGCGGGCAACATCTACATCACCGACGGATACATCAATTCGCGCGTGGCCAAGTACGACAGGAATGGTGACTGGGTGAAATCGTGGGGCGAGAAAGGGACCGCTCCCGGTCAATTCCGGCTGCCTCACGCGATTGCAATCGACCGCAATGACAATATCTACGTTGGCGATCGCACCAACAGGCGGATCCAGGTCTTCGACACCGAAGGCAGATTTCTTCGCATGTTCACGATTGACGTGCCTCCCGATCCGGGAACCCGCGCCGTCAACGGCAGCACCCCTACGGGCGCCCGTCTGGCGGCGGTCATCGGCGCGCCCAACGCCCTCTGCATTCCGCCCGGGCCGGCTCAGGTGATGTTCGTCGGTGAAACGACGTTTCCAGGACGGCTCTTCAAGGTGACGCTCGACGGGAAGGTGCTCGGCGTGATCGGCCGCTCCGGGCGCCAGCTCAAGCAGTTTTCCGGCGCGCATGCGCTGGCCTGCCCTTCTGAGCATGAAATCTACGCCGCCGAGACGTCAAACTGGCGTGTTCAGAAGCTGATTCTCAAGTGACGATTCCGCCGCCGCGTTAGAAGCTGAAGCTCATCCCCAACCGCGCCACCCGCGGTGTCGAGATCGTCGTGATGCGGCCGTACTGCTGCCCCGATGACAACGTGACCGCATACGCAGAAGAATTGTTCGTGGCATTCAGGATCTCGGCGCTGAACCGGTACCGCTGTTTGCCCGTCCGCAGTTCCCTGGCGATCCGCAGGTTCAAATTCTCCCGCGCAGGGCCCTTCGTTGTCATGTCCTCGACGCGCAGCGCCAAGCTTCCCGAGTTCGGCAGATTGTAAGTCGAGGTGCGCGCTCCGAGCAGACCGTTCTGCACGGTGAGCTGAGCCGACACGTCGAACTGCCACGGCAGATCGTAGCTGCCCGAGACGCGTGCCTGCCAGGGCGCGCTCGTGTCGAGGTTGAAATACTCGAGGTTCGGGTTGGTGGGCACGCCGTTCACGAACTGGTGGTTCTCGGTCACGCTGTAACTGACGATCGCGTTCCATCGTCCTGTCGCCCGCTTGGTCATCGTGACTTCATAGGTGCGGAAGGTGTCGGCGTAGTTCGCCGGCCGGTTGATATAGCGCGTTTGCGAAAACTGCCCGGCACGATAGGCGGGGTCGAGGTCGTAAATCGTGATCGCGTTGCCCGCCGTGTTCGTGAGGCTCGGCGTTACGTTCGGGCCGGCGTCATACACGGTGCGCGGCAGGTTCCACGCGCCGTAAGGGATCAAGTACGGCACCTGTTGCCACAGGTTCAAATTCTGCGCGTAGCTCACGCCCGCACGCATCGCGAGGTTCGGCATCAGCTCCTTCTCGACGAACAACTGGTACTCACGGGTGAACTGTTCCTTGAGATCCGGATTGACCGCGGTATTCGGCAGCTTGGCCGGCCCTCCGTTGGCGCCGCCGGCGATCGAGAGGTAGTCCCCACCGTTCGGATCGAGATTCACAGTGCCCGGAACGTAGTCACAGTTGTACCCGTTCGCGTCCCAGAGCCCGTTGGTCTGCGCTTGCGGACCGCACGGTCCGGACCATTTATAGGTCGTGATGGTCGCCACGTTCAGGTTGTAGGCCGCGGCATAGTCGTCGCCTGGAGTGTTGTTGTAGCGGCCGAACGATCCCTTTATCACCGTTTTGCCGCTGCCGGTGATGTCCCAGACCATCCCGACGCGAGCCGCGAGGTTGCGCCACGTGCCGGCATCGACCCGCGGCTGCGTCAGCTGAGAGCCCCTGGCAGGGCTGACGGAGAGATCCCACGGCGTGCCGAATGGACCGGCCGGCTTCGTCTGCTCGGGCACCCAGGAGTGGAAGCTGTCAAACCGCAAGCCGACATTCATCGTCAGGCGCTGGCCCAGACGCCACGTGTCCTGCGTGAACGCGCCGCCTTCGGTGAGCTTCTGCAGGTTCGAGGCGAGCGGGTAGTTGTACACCTTGATCTGAACCGGGACGCCCTGATTGAAGACGAGCTGATAGTTGCCGTGGTTGCCGTACGGCTCGTTGGTTCCCGTGAACTGGAACATCCACGTCGTCCCGACCTTGATCTCGTGACGTCCAAGGATGCTGCGGTCGGGCAGATACGACAGCGACCCGCCGACCTGCGGGCTCTGGCGTGTGCGCCGATCCTGTCCGAGCGTCGGCCCGGCGTTGATATTGGTGGCCTGATCGATGCTGTTTGGACGGCCTTGATCGGGTTTCGCGTAGTAGTTCGCGTGGTACCCGTGATGACCGGCGAGGATGTTGTAGAAGATGTGGGCTGTCGGCATCCCCTGCAATTCGAATTTGTATTCCGCCGCCGGTTCAGAGAATCTCACCGTGCTGTAATACGGCGTCGTCGAGCTCGCGTTTCGGTCGGGAAAGATCTGCGGGTACTTCGTGTAGAACCCGATCAGCTTGTACTTCGGCGTGAGCTGCAGGGTGGACTTGAACGTGAAGTTCTGCTGCCGGACGTAGGAGTTGCCGGGCGTGTGATCGGGCAACAGATAACCAAGGGCTGTCCGCCGGGTTCGGTTGAGATGGTAGGCGCCGAAGAACCACCACTTGTTCTTCTGAATGGGTCCGCCGACGCTGTCGGTGACATCGAGCGCCGTCAAGATCAACTGTGGATTGGTCGTGCCCTGCGATCGGATCAGCGGCGTCAGGTTGTTGCCCTCGAGCTTGCTGTCTTCGACCGACGCTTCGTGGCGGCCGCTGAACAGGTTGCCGCCCGATTTGATGACCGCATTCAAGCCGACGCCCGGCAACGCCTTCTCCGCGTCGCCGCCAAAGGTCGTGATCTGAAAATCCTCGATCGCCGTGAAGTCGTAGTTGGTTTCTACCTGGATGCTGCTGCGGCGGGTGTTGATGCCTTCGATGAGCGGGGTCGACTGGCCGCTCAATCCGTACGCGACAAATGTGGCCGTACCGACGTTGCCGCCGCCGAGATCGGGCGCACCCGACTGCACGCCGGGCGCGACCGCCAGCACCGCCGGCATGACGCGCGTCACCGGCAGCCTGTCGGCAAGAACCGCCGCCGGCACGCTGACCGACGTGGTCGCCGACGTGAGGTCGACCACCGGGCTTGCCCCGGACACGGTGACTGTTTCCTCGACCGTGCCGATGTGAAGCTGAATATTGACGGTGGCGTTGAAGCCCGCGGGCAGCTGCAATCCTTCACGCACGAGCGTCTGGAACCCGGTGAGCTCCAGCGTCAGTTTGTAGATACCGACCGGCAGTTGGTCGAACCGATATTGGCCGGCGGTGTCGCTCACCTTCGTCTGCTCGACGAGCAGCGCCGGGCTGGACAGCGTCACCGTGACTCCGGGAAGGGCCGCATCCGACTGATCCGTCACGATGCCGTGGATGTTGCCGTATTGTCCCTGCGCGTGAGCCGCAGCGGGCGCCGCAATCACCCCGAGAAGCGCGATGAGGAACAACGCCAGACGCGTAGTAACACGTGGACGCATAGGCCCCTCCTTCTGGAAGCGCGCGGGTGAAACCCGCAGGGATATCCTGGAGCAATGACGTCAGGCTAGACCAAGCTCCAGCTGATCTCAAGGAGATTCCATGGGATTCCATGCAATCATGCCGAGGGTCGCCCTGCTGCCTGATGCGCTTCAAGACTTCCTTCACGGTTCGGGTCCAGTCGTCGGACCCGCGCTCGACCGGACCGGCACCTCTCGCCGGAGAGACCGAAAAACTGTTCCAACCGGCGGCCGGTCGTTATCAAGGGCGGCTGTCGAAAGCGGCTGTGAGCGCAGTGGCGGGAGCGTTGCTCTCGGGTCTGTCTCTTCTTGTACCCGAGGCGCTCCTGAAGTGGGTGGCGATTCCCGGCGTGGGCCTCATCGGGCTTTCGCTGCTCCTGTTCTTCACCCTGCCGGCACTATCGTGCCCCTCGTGCGGGAAGGAAACGGGCAACGGCTTTGGCACGTTCTGTCCGGCCTGTGGGAGCGGCAACCTGCAGGTCAACCGGCTGTGGGGGACACGCTGCGACGCCTGCGGCCGAAGTCTGGGGAGCTACAAGTACCGGAACTATCCTGTCCGCTATTGCACGCATTGCGGCACGCTGTTGCATGCGGCCGGGGTGTGAGGTGCGGCCCCCGCGGGTGGTCCGTTCTGCCGGCCGCCCGCGGGAGCGCCGCCGTTGACGTGGGCGACTCGTCCAGCTACGCGCGGGCCGCGCCGGCGCGCATCGCCGCTGACTCCTCGCGGTTCGGGCCATACAGGCCGGGCGCCTGGCCACCTGCCAGCCGGCACATCAGCGTCAGCTGACCACGGTGATGAATGCCGTGGGAAATAATCATCCCCCACAAGATGTCGCGAATCGGCGTCGGTCCCCCGAAGAAGGGGACCTCGCGATCGAGATCCTCGGGCTTCAACTTGCGGATTCGCGCCACCGCTTCCGCGTGAATCCGCGCGTAGCCGGGCCCGAGCGCCTCTACCGTACGAGGGCGCTCGATGTTGGGCGGCTTCATCCCCAGGTCGAATTTCCCCGCCTCGATGCCGTAGCTCATGTAGGCGTCGCCTTCCGCCAGGTGCCACGCCAGTTCGCCGAGCGATCGGCCGCCGGGATCGGGCCGGAAATCATACTGGCCAGGCGGTAGCGCTTGCAGCAGCTTCAGCGTACTTGCCGCCTCTCGATCCCATGTATTCAGGAACATCTCCAATTCGCTCATCGCCATGAAAATTTCCTCCACAACCTGCCATACTACTACCAACATCCGGCTGTCGTCATGCCTCCAACGCTGAAGAACGGCAAGATCTGTTACATCGAGATTCCCTGTGTCGACATCTATCGCTCCGCCGAATTTTACGCCAAGGTCTTCGGCTGGAAAATCAGGGAGCGAGGCGACGGCCGGACCGCCTTCGACGACACGACCGGGCAAGTGAGCGGCACGTGGGTGCTTGGCCGGACCGCCTGGTCGGAGCCGGGCCTGCTCGTCTACATCATGGTCGACAGCGTGGGCAAGACCCTCGACGCCGTCGTAGCGCACGGCGGCTCCCTCGTACAGCCGGTCGGCGCGGATTCGCCGGAGATAACCGCCAGGTTCCGCGATCCCGCGGGAAACGTCATCGGCCTGTACCAGGATCGCGGCTGAAGGCGGCAATCGGTTTCATGGCTTCGGAATCCTGAGCGTCGCGCTGATCATCGCGCTTCCGCTCAGGCCGTACACGAGCGTCAACGGGTGGAGGATCGCCGGCCAGAGCCTGTAGACTCCGAACCAGATCTGCTCGCCGGTCCGCCCCAGCATGACCGCGAGGCCGAGCAGGGCCACAATGATGATGCTGGTCGGAATCGGCGTCCCTTCGAAGTACTTCACCTTCCCTGTCTCGCTGTCGGCGAGGGCCGGCGCGGTCACGTTGAAGCGCGCCAGCCGGCTGACGCCGCAAATCACGAAGTACGTCAGGATGAGCATGTCCCATCCGCCTCGCAATCCAAGCGTGAATCCGAGCACGGCGGGCGCGACGCCGAACGAAATCACATCGGCCAGCGAGTCCAGGTCGGCGCCGAGAACCGACTGGCGGCCCCTGTTCGCCCGCGCGACATAGCCGTCCAGGACATCGCATACCAGCGCCAGCGGCAGCAGAATGAAGGCGGTCCAGAGAAACCGGCGGTTGTCCGCCGCGATGTAATCAAGGCACAGGAAAATAGCGATCGTCCCGCAAGCCGCGTTGCCGATGGTCAACGCGTCGGCGGGTGTGTAAGACCGCAGCATCGACATGTGGCGCGGAGAGCTCATGGCTTCACTTCTAATCTTAACGTGACGCACTCGAACGTCTGAGATAGCATCCGCGGGGTCCGGCGTATGCACATTTCATTCTCTTCAGCGTCGGTTGTTGGTTGCCTGCTTTCGGCGATCTGCGCCTCGGGGTGCGGCTCGCCACCATCGCGGCCGCCCGAGCCGGTGGCGCCGGCGGGCGACAGCGAGTTCAACGCCGTCGCTCACGAGTATCTCGAGGACTACTACCGGCGGCAGCCGACCCAGGCAACCTATCTCGGGATTCACAAGTATGACGAGCGGCTCGAGGACTACTCCAGCTCGGCCGTGGCCGACGAGATCGCGTCGGCGCGCCGGTTTCGCGATCGCGTGGCAGCCATCGATCCGAAGACGCTTTCGGCGGTGAACCAGCTCGATCGCGAGCAGCTGCGGCACGCCCTCGACTCGCGCCTCCTCACGCTCGAAGTCGTGCGGCCGTGGGCGAAGGACCCCGACAGCTACAGCAGCGGCCTGACCCACACGGCCTACATCATGATCAAGCGCAATTTTGCGCCGGCAGACCAGCGCCTGCGGCAGTTGATTGCGCGAGAAAAGGCGATGCCGGCCGCGCTCGCCGAGGCCAGGAAGAACATCGACAACCCTCCACGGGTTTATACCGATATCGCGATCGAGCAGATCGATGGCAATCGAGGTTTTTTCGAGACGGCCGTGGCGTCGGCCTTTCCCGGCGTGACCGACAAGGCGCTCGTCGCCGAATTCACGGCCGCCAACGCTGCGGTCGTGATCGCATTCCGCGACTACAAGACATGGCTGCGGGAGGATCTGCTCAAACGATCCAACGGCAGCTTCGCGCTCGGAGAAGACGCCTACCGCAGGAAACTCGCGGCAGACGAGATGATCGATGTTCCGCTCGACGACCTGCTGGCCATGGCCGAGCGCGACTTGCGGAAGAATCAAGCGGCGTTTGCCGCAACGGCCCATCGGATCGACCCGGTCCGCACGCCGATGCAGGTGCTGGACGCGGTTGAAGCCGACCATCCACCGGCGGGGAAGCTGTTGTCGACAACCCAGGCCGAGCTGGACGCGCTTCGGCGATTCATGACCGACCACCACATCGTGACCGTTCCCAACGCTGCGCCGGCGCGGGTGCAGGAGACGCCACCGTTCCTGCGCGCCACAACCAGCGCCTCGATGGACATTCCCGGCCCGTTCGAGACCGTCGCGACCGAGGCCTACTACAGCATGACGCTGCCCGATCCCAGAGGCTCCGCGGCCGAGACCAGCGAGTTCATGAAGCAGTGGTACTACGCGGCAATTTCCAACGTGTCCGTGCATGAGGTCTGGCCGGGGCACTACCTCCAGTTTCTTTACGCGCGCAACTTTTCCTCCGATATCCGCAAGGTTTTCGGCGCCGCCACGAACTCCGAAGGCTGGGCGCACTATTGCGAGCAGATGGTGATGGACGAAGGCTTCCACGCCGACGACCCACGCTACCGGCTCGCGCAGATTCAGGATGCGCTGCTGCGCGACGCGCGCTTCATCGCGGGCATCCGGATGCACACGAAGGGCATGACGCTCCCGCAGGTGGAAGATCTCTTCGTGACCGAAGGGTATCAGCCGCGGCCCGTGGCGAAGTACGAAGCCAAGCGCGGCACGTCGGATCCGACCTACGGCTACTACACGATGGGAAAGCTGATGATTCTCAAACTCCGCGACGACTACAGCGCGAAGATGGGCCGGCAATATTCGCTTCAGAGCTTTCACGACGCGTTCATCGGTCTGGGACCGCTTCCGCTCCCGCTCATGCGGAAGGCGATGCTCGGAGATACAGGCCAGTTGTTCGCGCAATGACAACGCCACTACGATGACCTGATCCTGGGTCTCGATCTCTCGAAGTGAGGTGACACACATGGCCGATGAGGCGGGAAGCGATCTCGAGCAACACATGGTGGTATCGCCCGAAGAATGGCTGGCGGCCCGAAAGGCCCTTCTCGTGAAAGAAAAGGAATTTACGCGACTGAGAGACGACCTCAGCCGGCAGCGGCGCGAGCTTCCGTGGGTGAGAGTCGAGCAGCCGTACATCTTCGACACACCGCGCGGCAAGCAGACGCTGGCCGACCTGTTCGAACGCAGGAGCCAGCTCGTCGTGTATCACTTCATGTTCAGCCCAGAGTCGGAGGAAGGGTGCAAGCACTGTTCGTTCTGGGCCGACAGTTTCAATCCCAATGTCGTGCACCTGAATCATCGCGACGTGAGCTTCGTCGCCGTCTCCCGCGCGCCGCTGGCCAGGATCGAGCCGTTCAAGAAACGAATGGGGTGGAGCTTTACGTGGGTCTCTTCCGGGGAAGGTGGCTTCAACTACGACTATCACGTATCGTTCACGCCCGAACAGATCACGGCCGGCCGGGTGTTCTACAACTACGAAACGACGAACATGAGCATGGCCGATCGAGAGGGGATCAGCGTGTTTTACAAAGACGAGAGCGGCGCCGTCTTCCATACCTACTCGTGTTACGCGCGCGGGATCGACATGATGAATACGGCGTATCAGTTTCTCGATCTCGTGCCGAAGGGCCGGGACGAGCAGCGCTTGAAAGCTTCGCAGGCCTGGGTCAGGTACCACGACAAATACGAAGACTGACGTCAGGCCGTGCAGACCACCTACATCGCCCTGCTGAGAGCCGTCAATCTCGCCGGCCACCAGACCGTCTCGATGACGGATCTTCGCGACCTGCTCGCCGGGCTGGGGTTCGCGGATGTGCGGTCGCTTTTACAGAGCGGGAATCTGGTGTTTAAAACCAAGGCGCGCCCCTGTGCCGGACTGGAGCGTCTGTTGGAAACCGAAGCGGCAAAGCAATTGGCGCTTGACACCGATTTCTTCGCACGCACCGCGGGTGAATGGCAGGCGGTGGTCGGGAAGAACCCGTTCCGCAAAGAGGCGGAGCGCGATCCCGGCCATTTCGTCCTCGCATGCCTGAAGGATGCGCCGGGCGGCGCACAAGTGAAAGGCCTGAAGGCGGCCATCGCCGGCCGGGAAGTTGTGCAGGCTGCGGGCAGACATCTCTACATCGTGTATCCCGACGGGATAGGCCGCTCGCGGCTGACGACGGCCCTCATCGAAAAGAAACTTGAAACCCGCGCCACGGGGCGCAACTGGAACACCGTCTTGAAGCTCCTGGCGAGCGCGAGCGCGAGATAGACGAACACGAGAGATAGACAAACACGACTAGTCGGAGCGCGGCAACAGCGCTGAGAGGAACTGTTGCAGCGTACCGCCGTCCCAGCCGCTGGGAGGACCCGCCGCCGAGAATCCCGGCTGAGCCTGCTCGAGGTCCTTGAGCCGGCGCTGCTGCTCGATCAGGTCGTCGAGCTCGAGCTGCCGCGTGCGTTGGAGCCCGCCGTCCAGGATGAACTGCACCACTTGATGGAGCTCGCCTCGTTCCAGAAATGTGCCGTGCCCGCGGCAGACGTCCACGATGGCGCCAGACGCCCGGCCGAAATTCATTCTGTTCATCAGCTTGCCGCATCGCGGACATGGCCGGTAGTGGACCGCCGCGGCGGGCTGGTTCGGCGCCGGCGCCTTGTCCGGCGGCTCGTATTGCAGCACGGCTGCCTGGCCCGCACGATCCGAGCAAAGGCGCTCGAACGTCGTTGCCTCCAGCCAGGTGCCGTCGCACGCTTCGCACTCCAGCAAATCGGTGCTTCCCACCTTCACCCAATGCATCGCGCCTCGGCATGCGGGGCACGGTGAGGTCTGCTGGTCGATCGGTTGAGATCGGCTCAGCGCCGTGCCGCAGTGCGGGCAGAATGCCGCACCCTGAAAGACGACCGCGAAGCACGACGGGCAGCTCACGGTCGCCAGTACGGCATGACAGTACTCGCACCGGGCCGCGCCGGCCGCCGCGGGCGCTCCGCAATTGGGACAGCGGAGCGTTTCGGGCGCGTTTTCGGTCACGGCGTCACAACCACGCCGGCGGTGGCAAGAAAACGCCTCGATCGGCCGATATTACCGGCTGGAGGGAGTGTCGCTATGGGCCTCACGGATTTCATCACAGGGCAATTCATCGAAATCGTGGAATGGACGGACGATTCCAGGAACACGCTCACGCATCGGTTTCCCGAAGAAGACAAGGCCATCAAGAACGGTGCGCAGCTGATTGTACGCGAGTCTCAAAGCGCGCAGTTCATCTATCTTGGCCAGTTCGGCGATACGTTCGGGCCGGGCAGGCACACGCTGACCACCGACAACATCCCCGTCCTCACGCGCCTGCGCTCGTGGAAGTTCGGGTTCAACTCGCCGTTCAAGGCGGATGTGTACTTCCTGAACACACGGCTGTTCACCGGCAACAAGTGGGGCACGACCAACCCCGTGATGATGCGCGACCACGATCTCGGTGTGGTCAGGGCACGCGCGTTTGGCACCTACGATTTCAGGATCGTGGATCCGAAGATGTTCCTCAAGGAAGTCGCCGGCTCGGATCACGACTTCACGCTCGACACGTTTCTCGACACCATGCGCGCGCGCATCGTCAGCGTGTTCGCCGATTCGCTCGCCTCGGCGAACATCGGGGTGCTCGACGTGGCCAGCCGGTATACCGAGCTGGGCCAGGCCTTGCTCCCGGTCGTCAACGGAATTGTCTCGGGCAAATACGGCGTGCAGGTGGCGAGCTTCGTGATCGAGAACGTCTCGGTCCCGCCGGAAGTGGAGCAGGCCATCGACAAGCGTTCGAGCATGACGGCAATCGGCAACTTGAACGACTACGTGAAATACCAGATGGCGCAGGGCATGGAAAAAGGCAGCAGCTCCGGCGGCATGGCCGCCGAGATGGCCGTCGGCCTCTCGGTCGCGCAGCAAATCATGCGCGACCAGGGAGGGCCGCAGGGCAACCCCGCCATCGATCTGCTGTCGCCGGCCGACGCGGCAAAAGCGCTGGGCGTGACCGAGGCGGACGTGATGGCCACGATCGAGTCCGGGCAGCTCAGTGCGAAGAAGATCGGCTCTGCCTACCGGATCAAGCGCTCCGACCTCCAGGAGTATCTGAATAAGTAACCTTCGGTAAGATAACGAGTGATGCGCCCGCAGCCCGGTCAATTTGCGCCGCAGCACGCGAGCATCTTCGGGGACGCGAGCGTCGTCGTCGCGTATCGGCACCGGCCTCCCTATCCGCCTGAAACGTTCGGCATCCTTCTCTCGCTGATCGATGAGCAGGCCGATCTTCGCACGGTCCTGGACGCCGGGTGCGGGCCGGGTGCGATCGCTCGTGAACTGGCCCACGCGGTCGATCGCGTCGACGCCGTGGACATCGCGGCGCCGATGCTCGATGCGGGCCGGGCGCTCCCGGGTGGATCTCATCCGAATGTCCGTTGGATCCTCGGCGGCATGGAAACCGCCAGGCTGAATCCACCGTACGCGCTGGCGGTCGCCGCCTCCAGCCTTCACTGGATGCATTGGGAAACGGTGCTGCCTCGCCTTGAAGAAACGCTGACGCCTCGAGCCTGGCTCGCGGTCGTGGAAGAGGTCGTCGACCCCGAGCCCTGGCGCGCCGAATTGAGCTTCATCGGCGAGTACTCCACCAACCAGGATTTTCGTCCGTATGACATGGAGACGATCGTCCGGGAAATCGCCGCGCGCGGCCTGTTTCGCCGCGCCGGGACGCAGGAGACCGGGCCGATGGTCTTTCGACAAGCCATCGATGCGTATGTAGAATCGTTCCACGCGCGCAATGGCCTGTCGCGGGAGCGCATGGGTGAGACCGCAGCCCGCAAGTTTGACGCGCTCGTGCGGGCGGCCGCCCGGCCGCATTGTCGCGATGACATCGTCGAGCTGCGCGTGCGCGCCAGGGTGATTTGGGGAAAACCAGGGAGGCCGACCATCCCTGGCCAAGATGGGGCTAAGATCGATCAGGAGTCATGATATGAGCCGCGATCCTTCCGATATGCCGGAGATGCAGGACAAATACGCCCAGCTGGAGCGGGCCTTTATCGACGAGTTCTTGCGCTCGAGCGGGCACGACAGGCACACGGTGGAGACGCTCCCGCCGGAGAAGCGGATTGCGTTGTTGACCCAGGCTTCCGAATACGCGGCGGTAAAGCTCGCGGAAGTGGAAGCCCGCGCGCACTACGTCCACGACATTCACGGCGCCCGGAAAACCTAGAAGGCTGGACTCTCCATCACACCTCGCGTAAGCTCCTGCCTATTCCTGCAGGAGGCTTCATGCACAAACCGATTTCGGCGTTGCTGTTCCTCGTTCTGGTGCTCTGGATCGCCTCGGCCGTCGCGCAAACGCCCTCGGGTACTGGCGAGGTCAAACTCAATCCCATCGCGGCGACTTCGGGCCACGGCGTCAGCAATGCCGCGTTGCTCGATCAGCCCGAAGTCCGCATCCTGCGCGTGGACGTCGAACCCGGCGGCGTCCGCAACGTTCACACGCACGATGATGTGCGGTTCCATCTCTTCATTCCGGTGAGCGGAACGTACGAGGTCGAGGTCGAGCCGGACAAGCCCGTGCAACTCTCGGCCTGGCAGCCGCGATCGATCAAGGGCGGCACGCGCCATGGCTTCAAGAATATTGGAACCTCTACAGGGACCATCGTAGAGGTATTCGTGAAGAAATAAGTCGCGCTTCCGGGAGGTTGCTATGAGGCTATCGCCGATGTCCCGGCTCGGGGCCTGCGTGTCGGTCGTGGTGCTTCTTTCGACGCCGCGGCAGTTCGCCGCCGGCAACGCTGAAATTCTCTGGGATCACTACGGCGTCCCGCACATCTTCGCGGCCGACCGCGAAGCGATGTTCCGCGCCCACGGTTGGGCCCAGATGCAGAACCAGGCCAATCTGCTGCTGCGCCTCTACGGCGAATCGCGGGGCAGGGCCGCCGAATACTGGGGTCCGGCCAATCTCGAGCTCGACCGCTGGGTTCAGCTGAACGGCATTCCCGAGCGCGCGAAGCTTTGGTACGACGCGCAGGATCCGACATTCAGAAGGTATCTCGACGCGTTCGCAGGCGGCATCAACGATTTCGCCAAAGCCCATCCGGACGCGATCGACGCCCGGTACCGCGTGGTGTTGCCGGTCTCGGGAGTGGATGTGATCGAGCATTCCCTTCGTGCCGTGCACTACGGCTACATGGGTTCGCGCGACAGGATGAACACCGAAATTCGCGCCATGCAGCGCAGCCAGAGTGCGCAACCCGTGGCGCGGCTGGGCTTGCGACCCGTCGCCGCCCTGGACGGGGACACGAACGAGGAGCTGATGCCGGGCTCGAACACGTGGGCCATCGGACCCGCGCACTCGACGAGCGGCAACGCGATGTTACTCATCAACCCGCATCTCGCGTGGGGCGACACCTTCTATCGCTACATGGAGGTGCACCTGGTGGGCCCCGGCTACGATCAGTTTGGCGCGCCTCAAGTGGGCTTCCCGGTTTCCGTCGTCGGATTCAATCGCCACACGGGCTGGGGCCGCACCGTCAACACGATCGATACCGTTGATTTCTATCGGCTCACGGTGAACGGCGATCGTTATCTGTTCGACGGCCAGCTTCGCGCGTTCGAACACGAGACGAAACGGCTGAAAATCCAGCAACCCGACGGATCGATGCGGGAAGAGACCCTCGAGGTGCGCCGCAGCGTTCACGGCCCGGTCGTGTTCGACGAGGACGGCGTCACCATCGCCATGCGCGTGGCCGGGCTCGATCGGCCGAAGATGCTCGAGCAGTGGTTTCGCATGGGCGAAGCGCAAACGCTGGAGCAGTTCAAGCAAGCGCTGCGCATGATGGCCGTGCCGATGTGGAACGCGAACTACGCCGACGACCGGGGCCATATCATGATGGTCTTCGACGGGCTCGTGCCGCGGCGCAAAGGGCACGATTATCAATACTGGTCGCGTGTCGTTCCCGGCGACACCTCGGAGACGTTGTGGGACGGGTACCTGTCGTTTGACGAGCTGCCGAAGTCGATCGATCCCGCGAGCGGCTGGCATCAGAACACCAACGAACCGCCCTGGACGATGACGTTCCCGCAGCTCGATCGTTCGAAATATCCCGCCTATGTCGCGCCCACGGGCGAGGCGCTTCCGCAAATGAGGACGCTGCGATCGCTGCGGATGATTACCGAGGATCCGAAGATCGGCTACGAACAGCTGCTGGCCAAGAAGCATTCGACGCGGATGGAACTGGCCGACAAGGTGCTGCCGGATTTGCTGAAAGCGGCCGGCGGCGCAACCGAAGAGGCAAGGGTGCTGGAAAAATGGGATCGTCAGACCGACACCGACAGCCGGGGCGGTGTGCTGTTTCAAATGTTCGTCGATCGGTATTTCGCCGGCGGCATTGCCCCCAGGTTGCGGGTGAAATATGACCCGGCGCATCCCCTCGACTCGGCGTACGGGCTGGCCGACCCCGCGTCGGCGCTGGTGGCGCTGGCGGCTGCCGCGGAAGAGTGCAAGAGGGCCTACGGTTCGCTCGACGTGAAATGGGGCGACGTGTTCCGCTTCGCCAGCGGGAAGGCCGATCTGCCGGGTAACGGAGGCGCCGGCGGTTCGGGTCTCTTCCGGACCATCGCCTACACACGGCACGAGGGCAGCAGATTCTATGCGGCGCAAGGGGAGACGATTGTCTGCGCGGTGGAGTTTGCCGCGTCTCAGCGGGCGCAGTGCCTGCTTGGATACGGCAACGCGACCCAGCCGGGATCGCCGCACCTGGAAGATCAGTTGCCCTTCATGGTGCAGAAGAAACTGCTGCCGGTCTTGCGCGACAAGAAAGAAATCGAGGCGAGCCTCGAGCACCGCGACGCCTTCTGAGGATGGGCCCGGGAACATGTGCCATGAAAACGACACCGTATGTGCTGATCGCCGTCCTGGTCCTCGCGTGCGCCAACGCGCACGCCTGGGGCGCCCAGGGGCATCGGCTCGTGGCGTTGATCGCCGCCGGCCGCCTTGCGCCCACCTCGCGGCAGAATGTCGCGTGGCTGCTTGGCGACGAGACCCTGGCCGACGTCTCTTCCTGGGCCGACCAGTACATCGAGGGAAACACCCAGACCGCGCGCTGGCACTACCTGAACATCCCGCCCGAGGCCACCGGCTACGATCGCGATCGCGATTGTCCGCTGCAGCCGGACGTCGCCGCCGGCACCCGGAACGACAAATGGCGCGATTGCGCCGTGGACCGCATCCTCTATAGCCGGGCGCGCCTCGCGGACGCGTCGCTCGACCGGGCGGACCGCGCGATTGCGCTGAAGTTCCTCGTCCACTTCGTCGGCGATTTGCACCAGCCGTTTCACGCGCTCGGCGTCGAGCGCGGCGGCAACGGGATCCCCGTGTCGGCGTTCGGATCCCCGTACAACCTTCACAGCATCTGGGACAGCGCGCTGATTGCGCATCGCGGGCTCGACGACCTGCGCTACGTCGCCGCGCTGGAGGAGGAGATCAAGCAGAATCGGTGGGACGCCGTCCCCACGGGCGTTCCCGCGGACTGGGCGGTCGAATCGTTCCTGCTCGCCAAAGCCGCGCTGCTGCCGCCGCATGCGAACGTCGATGAAGCCTACTATCGGGCCGAGATTCCCGTGATCGACAAGCGGCTCGCGCTTGCCGGTTTGCGGCTGGCGGCCCTGCTGAATGCGAGCTTCACAACCGCTCCTCCCGTGAAATAGCCCTTGGCAGCAGACGCCGGCGGCGGGCTCGTCAGGAGCATCCGGCGCTGGGATCTCCTCGCGCTGGTCCTGAACGCGATCGTCGGCGCCGGCATCTTCGGGCTGCCGTCGCGCGCCTACGCGCTGGCCGGCAGCTACAGCCTGCTGGCCTATCTCGTCTGCGCCATTCCTGTCGTCCTCATCATTCTGTGTTTTGCGGAAGTGGCCAGCCGCTTCAGAGAAACCGGGGGGCCGTACCTGTACGCGCGCACCGCGTTCGGCGCGTTCGCCGGGTTCGAGGTCGGCTGGCTGCTGTGGCTCGCGCGCGTGACCGCCTTCGCGGCGCTCTGCAATCTGTTTGTCGGCTATCTCAGCTACTTTGTCCCGGGCGTGGCCGCTGGGCTGTGGCGGTCGCTCGTCATCGCGGCGGTGGTCCTTGCGCTGACCGCCATCAACATCGCCGGCGTTCGAGCGACGACCACGGTCAATAATGCCTTCACGCTGGGCAAGCTGCTCCCGCTGGTCTTGTTTGTCAGCGCCGGGCTGTTCTTCGTCGATCCGGGGCGATACCAGTTCGCCGCGCTGCCTTCGTACCACGGATTCTCTCAGGCGGCGCTGCTCCTCGTGTTCGCCTACACGGCGTTCGAAGTGGCTCTCATCGCCGCCGGCGAAACGCGCGACCCGCAGCGCGACGTGCCGTTTGCGCTGCTGGCCGCCATCGCGATTGTCGTCGTCCTCTACGTCTCGATTCAGGCGGTGTGCATCGGCACGTTTCCAGAGCTTGCGGCATCCGAGCGGCCGCTGGCCGACGCCGCCTTTCGCTTCATGGGAGCGCCCGGCGCGGCGGTCATTTCTCTCGGCGCGTTGTTGTCGCTCGCCGGCACGATGAACGCGACGGTGTTCGCGATGCCCCGGCTCCTGTATGCGATGGCGGAGCAAGGACAGCTTCCGCGCGCGTTGCTGTCGACACATTCGCGTTCCCGGACACCGCACATCGCCATTGTCGTGTCTGCGGCGATCATGCTCGGCCTCACGTTGTTCAGCACGTTCATCTCGGCGCTCACCATCAGCACCATCATCCGGATCATCGTCTACATCACGACGTGCGCCGCGCTGCCGGTCCTGCGACGGACGGCTGCGGTGCCGCCGGCCGCGTTCGCGGTCCCCGCGGGAACAGGAGTGGCGGCCGCGGCCTGCGTGCTGAGCCTGTGGCTTCTCTCGACGAGCGCCTGGCACGACGCGCTGGCGGTCGCCGCCGCTGCTGGCGCGGGGGCCGTCCTGTATCTGGCAGCACGAACCCCGCAACCAGATCATCTATAATCACGGCCTCGCTGCAGCAGGAGGCCGCACATGAACATGCGTTCCATCGCCGCGATCGTCGCGCTCGGCGGCGCCGTCGTCTTCGCACAATCGGATCCGGGGACGGTCGAGGCCCATCTCGCCGCGGCGAAGGCCGCAGCCGGACCGCAATACGATCACATTTTCCATCTGCTGTGCGACTCGACGCTGCCAGCGCCCGCGGCGCCGGCGGCGGATGCGAGAAACGGCCGGGCGGGTGGCGCGGGGCGTGCGCAAGGCCCGCCGGATCGGTCCACCTGGCACGCCGAGCCGGTAAAAGTGTTCGACAATCTGTATTGGGTCGGGCAGACGGAATATTCCGCCTGGGCCGTCAACACGTCGGACGGCATCATCCTGGTCGACACCATTTATGGATACTCCGTGGAAGACGAGGTGGTCGGCGGTCTGAAGAAGCTGGGGCTGGATCCCGCCAGGATCAAATACGCGATCGTGAGCCACGGCCACTCGGACCATTCCGGCGGCGCGAAGTATCTGCAGGAGCATTTCGGCACGCGCGTGCTGCTATCGGCGGCCGACTGGGACCTGCTCGATCGCAGCCCGGAGCCGAAGCCGAAGCGCGACATGGTGGTGACCGACGGCCAGAAGCTCACGCTCGGCGATACCACCCTGACGATGTACCTCACGCCGGGGCATACGCAGGGAACGATCTCGACGCTGATTCCGGTGAAAGACAACGGCAAGCCGCATCTTGTGGCGCTGTGGGGCGGCACGTTGTTCAACTGGATTCGCGGGCGCGCAGCCTATATCACGCCTGCGACCCCCGATTCCTACTGGTTTGAAACCTACAGCACGTCGGCGAGAAAATTCCGCGACATCGTGCAGAAAACCGGCGCCGACATCATCATGTCGAACCATACCGACTTCGACGGGTCGAAGCAGAAGCTGCCGGCGGTCGTCGGTCGCAAGCCCGGCGATCCGAACCCGTATGTGGTCGGCAACGACAGCGTGAAACGCTATCTGACCGTTGCCGACGAGTGCGCGAAGGTGGGCCTGCTGCGCACGAGCAGATAGCGATCCGCGCATGAAATCGCGCGAAGTCGAGCAGCTGCTGGCGATTCTCGATCAGGCATACAACCGCCCGTCGTGGCACGGCACGAACCTGCGTGGATCGCTCCGGCGAGTGTCACCGCGGCAGGCCGCGTGGCGGCCCGCCGCCCGCCGGCACAACATCTGGGAGAACGTGGTGCACGCGGCGTATTGGAAGTACGCCGCGTCCAGGCGATTCGTCGATCAGCGACGTGGCTCGTTCGATTACAAAGGATCGAATTGGTTTCGCGCTCCCGCCGAGACGAGCGGCCGCGCGTGGAAAGCGGACGTCGCCCTGCTCGATCGGATGCACGCGGTGCTGCGCGATGCCGTTGCGCACCTGTCGACCGCGGAGCTGTATGACACGCCGCGGGGGAAAAAGGTCAGCAACTTCGCGCTGCTCTCCGGCGTCGCCGCGCACGATCTCTACCACGCCGGCCAGATTCAACTCCTGAAGCGGCTGTGCGGCGTCCGGAAATAGGAAATAGACGAGGAGGAACGCCATGCGTGTTGACGCACCCGCTGTCATGGTCGCGCTGAGTATCGTCACGGTCGTGCTGAGCAACTCGGTGCCGGCGATCGCGCAGGATCGGATGCCGCCGATTCCGGCGGACAAAATGACGGAGGCGCAGAAGCAGGCGGCTGCCGAGTTCAAAGTTCATCGCGGCGTGGAGATCAACGGTCCGTTCATTCCGATGCTTCGCAGTCCGGAGGTGATGATTCGGGCGACGGCCATGGGGGACTACTTCCGGTACAAGACGGCGCTCGGCCCGCCGCTGAACGAGTTCCTCATTCTGATCACCGCGCGCTACTGGTCGCAGGGTTATGAATGGTCGGTCCACCAGCCGATCGCGATCAAGGCGGGCGTGAGCCCCGGGATCGCCAACGCCATCTCGGAAGGCAGGAGACCGCCGGGCATGTCGGCCGACCAGGAGCTGGTCTACGACTTCTGCGACGAGCTCCTTCATCACCAGAGCGTGAGCGACGCGACCTACGCGCGCGCGATCGCCAGGTTCGGCGAGTCTGGCACCATCGACATCATCGGCGTGGTCGGGTATTACTCGTTTCTCGGCCTGGTGCTGAACACCGCCCGCACACCCCCCGACGCGCCGGGGTTGCCGGCGCTCGCGCCGTTTCCCCATTAGAAGAAAGGCGCTGTCCGTGATTACCACGCTGAAGACCGGTGTCGCGGAGGAGCAATCGCGCGCCGCGGATCGGAACGTCCGCGAGACCGTCGAGAGCATGCTCGCGGACATCGAGGCCCGCGGAGACAAGGCGATCCGCGAGTATTCGGAAAGGCTCGATCGCTGGTCGCCCGCCGACTTCCGTCTGTCGCAGAAGGAGATCGACGGCTTGATGGCGCGGGTCGATCCCGTCGCGCTCGCGGACATTACTTTCGCGCAGGCCCAGGTCCGGCGTTTTGCCGAGGCCCAGCGTGCCGCGCTCGGCGACATCGAGGTGGAAACGCTCCCGGGCGTGAGGCTGGGCCACAAGAATATCCCCGTCCAGAGCATCGGGTGTTACGTGCCCGGCGGGCGTTATCCGATGATCGCGTCGGCGCACATGAGCATCGTTACCGCGAAAGTCGCCGGCGTGCCGCGCGTGGCGGCGTGCACGCCGCCGACGGGCGGCCTGCCGCATCCGGAGACGATCGCGGCCATGGCGCTGGGCGGCGCCGATGAGATCTACGTGCTGGGCGGCGTTCAAGCCATCGCGGCCATGGCTTTGGGAAGCGAGTCGATCGCGCCGGTCGACATGCTCGTCGGTCCCGGCAACGCGTATGTGGCCGAAGCCAAGCGGCAGTTGTTCGGCCGCGTTGGCATCGATCTGCTGGCCGGTCCGACCGAGGTGCTCGTCATCGCCGACGACACGGCATCCGCGGAGATGGTGGCGACCGATTTGCTGGGTCAGGCGGAACACGGCCCCACGTCGCCGGCGATTCTGGTCACGACGTCGCGGACGCTGGCCGATGCGACGAAGGTGGAGATCGAGCGCCAGCTGGCGACGCTGCCGACCGCCGATGTCGCGGGCGTGGCCTGGCGGGACTACGGGCAAATCATCCTCGTCGACACCGAGGAGGAAGCGGCCACGGTCGGCGACCGGATCGCCAGCGAACACGTCGAGGTGCTGACGAAGAATCCGCGCTTTTTTCTCGAGCGCCTGAAGAATTACGGCGCGTTGTTCCTCGGGCCGGAGACCAACGTGGCCTACGGCGACAAGGTGATTGGCACCAATCACACGCTTCCCACGCGGAAAGCCGCGCGCTACACGGGCGGTTTGTGGGTTGGAAAGTTCCTCAAGACCGTCACCTACCAGGAGGTGACGCCCGAGGCCAGCGCCGTGCTCGGGGAATACTGCTCGAGGCTTTGCGCGCTCGAGCGCTTCTGGGCGCACAAGGCGCAGGCCGATCTCCGCGTGCGGCGTTACTCCCAGCCGGTTGGCGCCAAGTGAGCGTCGCGTGAAGGACGAGAGTCCTCCACTTGCCGGCCGCGTCGCGGTTGTCACCGGTGCGACCGGCGGCATTGGAGCCGCAATTTGCCGGCGCCTGGCCGGCGCGGGCGCCGCGGTTGTCGTTGGATTTCGGCGCGACGAATCGGTGGCGCGATCGCTCCTCTCGTCTCTTGCAGGCCTTGCAGGCCCAAGAGGCCCTTCAGGCTTCTCAGGCCCTTCAGCCGTTTCAAGCCCCGCGGGCGCGGACCACGCCGCAATCCAGATGGATGTCACCGATTCCGGCAGTGTTGGCCGCTTCGCCGGGCAAATCGCCGCGCGTTACGGAAAGGTCGATCTCCTCGTGAACAGCGTCGGAACGACCCGGTTTGTCCCGCACTCGGACCTCGACGCGCTGGACGATGAGGTAATCGACGAGATCTTCCGGACGAACTGGCGTGGGCCCTTCGCCACAATCCGCGCGCTCAAACCGCTGCTCGAAAAAGCGGCCGTGCCGAAGCCGGACGCGGCCGGCAATGCCGGCACCGCGCTGGTCGTCAATATTTCTTCGGTGGCAGCCGTCAGCGGCATCGGCAGCAACGTGGCGTACTGCGCGTCGAAAGCGGCGTTGAACGCCATGACGGTGTCGCTGGCCCGCGCGTTGGCGCCGGCCATTCGCGTCGTGTCGGTCTCGCCGGGAGTCGTCGAGACCGAGTTCATCCAGGGCCTCGACGCCTCGTGGCGGAGCGAGCAGATCCGCCGGACCCCCCTGGGCCGCCTCGCGTCGCCCGAGGAGGTCGCCGATGCCGTGCTGGCTGTTGCCACATCGCTGCGCTGGTCGACCGGATGCATCGTCCCGGTGGATGGGGGGAGGCCGCTCGCGTGAGCCCGGGCCCGAATGTCCTCGCCGATCTCGGCGGCCGGTTGTCGCGGTTCACCGAGCGATGGATTCCCGACTCGTGGGTCGTCTGCATGATGATCACGGTGCTGGTGCTGGCGCTCGCCATGGCCGGCGCCGGGGTCAGCCCGCACGCGGCGGCGCTCGCGTGGGGAGGCGGCATGTGGACGCTGCTCGAGCTCTCCATGCAGCTCTCGCTCGCGCTGGTCGCCGCACACGCATGCGTATCGTCGCGTCCCATCTTCAGGTCGCTTGAGAAACTCAGCGGCTTGTCGAACCCGGACAGGCCCGTCCAGGCCGTGGTGGTCATGGCGATCTTTTCCTTGACGACCGCCTACTTCAACTGGGCGCTGAGCCTTGTCGCGTCGGCGCTCTTCATTCCATTTGTGTGCAGAAAAAATCCGAAGACCGACGTACGGTTGCTGGCCGCGGCCGCGTATCTTGGGCAGGGCACGGTCTGGCATGGAGGTCTGTCCGGGTCGGCGCCTCTAATTCTCGCGACGCCCGGCAACCCGCTGATCGCGCCGGCCGGGGGAGCCCCGATCCTTGACCGCCTCGTGCCGGTGACGGAAACGATTTTTACGCCGTTCAACCTGATCTACCTGCTCGTGGTCGCCGCCGCCGGGCTGCTGACGTTGAGCCTGCTCCACCCGCGCAAGGACGTCGTCACGCTCTCGCCGGAGCAGGTCGACTCGATGATGCCGCGGATTCCCGAGCTGCCGCCCGAACGCGCGACGGTCGCCGGCCGCCTGGATCGCTTCAGAGGCTGGACGATTCTGGCGGCGGTGCTCATCGCCTATCCTCTCGGGTATGCTTTGGTGACGCATGGCTTCACCGCCTGGAACATCAACGCGTATAACATGGTCTTCTTGACGGCGGCGCTGCTGCTGCACGGACGGCCGGAATCGCTGGTGAGGTCGTTCGCCAACGGCGCGGCGACCGCAGCCGGAGTCATCCTGCAGTTTCCGTTCTACGCCGGCATCTTCGGCGTCATGAAGAATACGCCGCTCGGCGAGTGGTTGGGGCAGCTGTTCGTCAGCATCTCGAGCGCGCGGACGTTCCCGCTGGTTGTTTACGCGTATTCGGCGCTGATGACGGCCTTCGTGCCATCGGGCGGATCGAAGTGGCTGATCGAGGCGCCCTATCTGCTGCCGGCCGCGCGCCAGCTCGGCGTCTCGGTCAGCACGACCGTGCTCTCGTACGCGTACGGCGATTCGACGGGGCACCTGATTCAGCCGTTCTGGGCCATTCCGATTCTCACGGTCACCCGGCTGCGTTTTGGGGACGTGGTCGGCTACAACGTGCTCGTGTTCGCCGCCTGCTTCGTGGTCTCGGTGATCGCGATGCTGTTGATTCCGCTGGCGTTGTGAAAAGGAGACTCATATGAACCGTTCGATGCGATTTCTACTCGTGTTCGCCGGCGTAGCGGCTGTCGTGCCCTCGGTCACGTACGCGCATTTCCGCCTGCTGGAGCCGGCTTCGTGGATAGTCGAAGACCAGCGCGGCGATCCGCAGAAGGCAGGCCCGTGTGGCGGCACCAATACCGATTGGGGCAAGCCAACAAACATCATTGGCAAGGCCATGGGCGGCCAGCCGCTGCACATCAAGGTTCAGGAGACCATCTATCACCCCGGTCACTATCGTGTGGCGTTGGCGGTGAACTCGCCGAATGAGCTGCCGCTCGACCCGGTGGCGACGACGAGGGACACCGAGAAGGGGCCGGTGTCGGTGTCGGCGGTCATACAGGATCCGCCGCAGATCCCGGTGATCGCCGATGGCCTGTTCGTGCATTCCACCCGTCCGACCGGTCCAATGGATCCCTTCGAAACCGATGTCCAGCTGCCGAACATCAGCTGCAGGAAGTGCACGCTGCAGGTGGTGCAGTTCATGGCCGAGCACGGGATCAATAATCCCGGCAACTTCACCTACCACCACTGCGCGCAGCTGCAGATCACGGCCGATCCGAAGAAACCGCTCGATAAAGGCTGGCCGGCCGAGCGTTAAGGGGTATGATCCAGCCTTCGCGCCAGTCCAATTCATCGGAGGTCTCAACCCGGGAGGTTTGTGATGGAGCGACGGCTCTGGAAAGGACTTCTGCTGCTGGTGGTGTGCCTCGTTGCGCTGCCGGGCGTCGTCGCGGCGCAGAGCCAGTTTACAGGCCAGGTGAAAGATGAATCCGGAGCCGTGCTGCCTGGGGTGACGGTCGAAGCAGCCAGCCCCTCGCTGATCGAAAAGAGCAAGTTATCGGTGACCGATTCGAACGGGCGGTACACGATTCTCGATCTGCGGCAGGGGACCTACAAAATCACTTTCACGCTCACCGGCTTCGCCACCGTTGTCCGCGACGGTGTGGAGCTCGCCGCCAACTTCGTCTCGACGATCAACGCCGACATGAAGGTAGGCGCGCTCGAAGAAACGATCACCGTGTCGGGACAGACGCCGCTCGTCGACGTGACGCAGGCGTCGCGGACCCAGGTCATCACGCGCGACATCATGGATACGCTGCCGACCACGCGCAATATTCAATCGATCGGGAACCTGGTGCCAGGCGTGCGCATGGGCAACCCCGACATTGGCGGCACCCAGCAGACCGAGCAGACGCGGCCGCGGGTTCATGGCATCGCGGCCAATAACACCGTCAATTACATCGACGGCATGAACGTGAACAGCCAGGAGGCCTCGCAGGCCCAGGCGTACGGCAACGACGCCCTCAACGCCGAGGTGACGGTCGTGACCGCGGCGCAGCCGGCCGAGATCCAGTCGGGCGGGATGCGCACCAACACGATTCCGAAAGACGGCGGCAACGTGGCGAGCGGCGCCATCTTTCTTGGCGGCAGCGAAAGCAAATGGGAGTCGAACAACATCAATGCGTATTTGAAGAGTCAGAACATCACGAGCCCGAACGGAATCGCTCACATCCAGAATTTCAACGGCTCGCTCGGCGGCCCGGTGAGAAGGGATCGGCTCTGGTTCTTCCTCGCGGCGCGCCACGTTTCCACCGACACGACCGTCGCCAACACGCCCGAATACATCCTCGCCCCCAACGGCGACTTCATCCGGAGCGTGCTCGATACGTACGTCAGGGACGCGCTCGCCAGGGTCACGTGGCAGATCAGTCAGAACAACAAGCTGGCGTCGTTCTTCCAGCGGATTTTCAAGCGTAAGGGCCACGACTTCACGTTTGGGACCGACCCGCGTGCCTCCACGTTTCGCGACCCGCACACGGGACATTACGCGCTCGGCAACATCAAGTACACCAACACGCTCTCGAGCAAGATCCTGCTCGAAGGCGGCTACTCGACCAACTACGCGCACTCGACCCAGAGCAATCGGCCCGAGCGCGACTATCCGCGATATCTGGCAAACGGCCAGATCAACCCGCTATGGTTTGCCGACGGCCGCAGGACCGACACTGCACTGAACATCAACCCCGATTGCGCGTATTCGTACGGCTGCACGGGGTGGATGTCCAACGGCGCCGATCATCGCGTCGAGGACACGCGGAAGGTGCTGGTGGCGTCGCTGTCCTACGTGACGGGCAGCCACAATATCAAGTTCGGGTTTCAGGACTCGTTCGGACCGGTGCACGTGTTCGACGACCGGCAGGCCGATCTGCAGGAGAACTTCGTGAACGGCAAGCCGAACTCCGTGACGGTCTACTCGACGCCCGGCAACACCTTCGACCACGTGAACTTCGACCTCGGCTACTTCGTTCAGGATTCCTGGACGATCAGGAGATTGACCGTCAGCCCGGGGTTGCGCGTCGATAACTTCAACTCCAAGATCGAGGCGACGTCGGTGCCCGCGGGCCGGTTTGTGCCCGCGCGCTATTTCCCCGAGCGCCTCAACGTGCCGAATTGGATCGGTTACACGGCGCCGCGGCTGAGCGCCGCCTACGACCTTTTTGGCAACGGCCGCACGGCGTTGAAAGCGGCGGTCAGCAAATACTACCAGCCGCTCACCGGAGCCTTCGCCGACACGTACGCGCCGGGACTGCAGAGTGAAAGTCGCCCGTGGTTCGACTGCCCCATCAATACCGCCGGCACCGGGTGCACCGGCGTCGTGCTGCCCACCAACGGCGACAGCATCGCCCAGGACAATGAAATCGGCCCGAGCAGCAGCGCCAATTTCGGACTCGGTACCACAAACCGTGATTTTGCCCCGGACATCAAGTGGCTGGCCAACTGGGAGACGATGGCGTCGGTGTCGCACCAGCTGTTCTCGCGCCTGTCCGTATCGGCCGCGTACTACCATCGCACCTTCAGCAACCTGACCAATACCGACCGCACGCAGATCACGGCATCCGACTATTCGTCGTTCACCGCGCCAATGCCGGCCATCACCTCGCCAAACCTTGCCGGCGGCATCGACGCCACGCTGAACGGCGTCCTCAATCCCAACGAGATCCTCACGATCTACAACCTCGCGCTGGCCAAGCGTTCGGTGTTCGGGACGGCGATTGTCGATAAGAATGCACCGAACGACAAATCGATTTACAACGGCGTCGACGTGTTGCTGCAGGGGAGGCTGAAAGGGGGCAGCACGGTGATCGCCAGCTGGACGACCGAGAAGAATGTGTCGGCGTTCTGCACGAACGTCAACGACCCGAACGGTCCCTTCGTTGCCGACTTGTATACCGGTTCCAACGTGTCCAACGGCGGCCGATTCTGCGACGAGCGGAAATTCCACATCCCGTGGACCAACGAGTTCAAGCTCGCCGGCAGTTACCCCGTGGCGCTCGGGGTCGAGATCGGCGCGGTCCTGCAGAGCTATGCGGGAACCAGCCGGACCATCACCTGGTCGCCGCCAACCGGCATCTTCCCAGGCGGCCGTACGAACGCGGAAACCGTCGTGCTGAACCCGCCGGGTTCGTTGTACTATCCCAGGTACAACCAGCTCGACATGAATTTCAGAAAGAACTTCCGCGCCGGCCGCAAGACGTTCAGCGGGCAGGTCGACCTGTTCAACGCGTTGAACGGCAACGCCATCTTCACCAGGAACAACAGCATCGGCAGCTCGCTCGGGCAGGTCACGAGCATTCTGCAGGGACGCATCGTCCGTCTCGCATTTCAGATGAAGTTCTAAGGAGGATTCGATGTTCAAGGAAACAAGCGTGTCCCGGCGGGCGTTTCTGACAGGCGTCGCCGGCGTCGTCGCGGTCCCGAGCTTCATGCGCGCCGCGGCCTCCGGCAGTGAAGTGCCGTTGATTGCAAAGAAGGTCGAGAAGCTCTACAAGATCGAGGGCTCGACCCAACCCAATGACATGCAGTTCGTGCCGCAAGGCCTCTGGGTGCTGGATCAGAAGGATCCGAACAAGGCGTTCCTGGTGAAGCCGGAAGACGGCTCGGTCATCAAGGTACTGCAGACAGAATCGATTCACGGCAGCGGCATCACGCTCGGCAACGGAGCGCTCTGGATCACGTCGACCAAGATGGCCGATCCGAAGATTCCGCCGCGCACGTTGAAAGTCGATCCAAACACCGGCAAGACGCTCAACTCGTGGGTCACGCCGGGGTCGGGATATTACGGCGCGGTCACCGCCGACCGGGGCTCCCCGTCGGGCGGCCACGGCATCAAGTGGGTCGACGGCAAGTACTGGATGGCGGTGCCGGCGGCGAGCAAAATCTTTCTGATGGAGCCCGAAACGGGACAGATTGTCCGGAGCATTCCCGGCCCTGGCACGACGCAGCGCACGCACGGGCTGGCCTGGGACAAGGGCATGCTGTGGTGCATCAACTCGGACGATTACGCAATTTACAAGCTCGATCCGAAAGACGGCAGGGCCGTCGCGAAGATCCAGTTGAGCAAGAGCGACCCGGCACCGCACGGCCTCGACATGGATGCCAAGGGGAATCTGTGGTACTGCGATGCCGGCTCCGCGTGGGTGTGCCGGCTGTCGTAGAGACGACACTTCAGTCGACAGGCGGGTTCTCTACGGCCCGCCTGTCGTCTCCTGTAGAATCCGCTCCTTATGATCCACGTCATCGCAACGGTCGAGCTGCGTCCTGGTACCCGCAACAGGTTTCTCACCGAATTCTCCCGGCTCGGGCCCCAAGTACAGGCCGAAGACGGCTGCATCGAGTACGGCGCCGCGGTCGATCTGGCCAGCGGGGTTGGCGCGCAGCCGCCTCTTCGCCCGGATACCGTCATCATCGTGGAACGATGGACGAACCTGCGGGCGCTGGAATCGCATCTCGCCGCCCCTCACATGGGGCCGTATCGGGATCGTGTGAAGGACTTCGTCGTCAAGGCGACCATCCAGGTGCTCGAACCAGTCGATTCAGCCGCCATCGCCGGCCGTGCCGTCGGTGAAGTGACCGGGGAATAGTGAGAGGAACATGAAAAGCCGAGTTGCGTTGCTCGTCATCGTGCTGGCCCTTGGTGACACCGCTTTGGCCCAACGGGGCAGCGAGCATTGGGTGGGAACGTGGGCGGCGGCCGAGGTGGGCCGCCCCAGAACGCCGCCGACGCCGCTTCCGAATGCGCCGGGACAACCGCCGCCCGCGACGCCTGCGCCCTTCGTGCAATTTGATAATCAGACGCTGCGGCAGATCGTCCGGACCAGCATCGGCGGCTCGCGCGTCCGCATTGTTCTGAGCAACATCTTCGGCACCGCGCCCCTCTCGATTGGCGCGGCGCACATCGCGCTGCGCGACAAGGAATCGGCGATTGTTCCGCAATCGGATCGCGCCCTGGCGTTCAGCGGAAGCCCGGAGGTGAGGATTCCCGCAGGAGCCATGATCGTGAGCGATCCGGTCGAGCTTGCCGTGCCGCCGCTCGGCGACGTGGCGGTCGATCTCTATCTGCCGGGCCGGACCGACGCCCCCTCGCCGGTGACCATGCATACCGGGGCGTCGCAGACCAGCTACGTGTCCGCCGCTGGAAATCATGCCGGCGAGCCGGTATTGACCGCCTTCACGAAGAGCCAGTCGTGGTTTCTGATCGCGCGCGTGGAGGTGATGTCGACCGCGGGCGCTGTCGTGGCGTTCGGCGATTCGATCACCGACGGCGCCCGTTCGACGCCGGATACCAACAACCGGTGGCCCGATCAGCTCGCGCGGCGGCTGAGCGCATCCAATCTTGCGAAGCTCGCCGTGCTGAACGCCGGCATCGGAGGGAATCGGCTGCTGACCGATGGTGTCTACAGCTCCGGTGTGAATGCGCTCGCGCGCTTCGAGCACCAGGCGCTGGAGCAGACGGGCGTGACGCACGTGATTGTGCTCGAGGGCATCAACGACATCGGCTACGCATTCCACGACGCTGCGCCCGGCGGGGCCGAGTTGATTGCCGCCCACCGGCAGATGATCGAACGCGCGCATACGCGCGGCTTGAAGATCTTCGGCGCCACGCTGACGCCGTTCGAGGGGTCCGCGCGGTTTTCGGTGGAAGGGGAAGCCAAGCGCGAGGCGCTGAACGAGTGGATCCGTACGTCCAAGGTGTACGACGGCGTGGTCGATTTCGACGCCGCGACACGGGATCCCGATCAGCCGAAGCGGTTCAAGGCGGAGTTCGACTCGGGCGACCATCTGCACCCGAACGACGCCGGCTACACCGCGATGGGCAACGCGATTGACCTGTCGCTGTTTCAGCCTGGAAAAACGAAATGAGCGGCGCCGGCGCCCATCCCGCCACGGCCGGGTAATGCCGAGCGCCATACCCAGGGGTCTTCTGCTGGATCTCGACGACACGATTCTCGACGACAGCAGCACCATCGCGGAGTGTTGGCGTCAGGCCTGCGAAGCGCACCGGGACCAATGTGCTGGATTGGATTCAGGCGTCCTCTACCACGTCATCAGAGAAACGGGCGAGTGGTTCTGGGCCGATGCCGAACGTCACCGGCGGGGCCGGTTGGACCTCGACGCGGCACGCCGCGAAGTCGTTGGGCTTGCGCTGGCCAGACTGGGCGTCGACAAGCCGGAGCTCGCCGCGAAGATTGCGGGCGTCTACGGCCGCGAACGCGAAGCGGGAATGCAGCCGCTGCCCGACGCCATCGATACCGTTCGCCGTCTCCGGGAAGCCGGCTGCCGCCTGGCCCTGCTCACCAACGGCGCCGGCGCTGCGCAACGCCGCAAGATCGTGCGCTTCGGCTTGAGCGATTTGTTCGACGCCATTCTCGTCGAAGGAGAGGTTGGCTACGGCAAGCCCGACGAGCGGATCTATCGTCTGGCGCTGGAAGCGCTGGCCGTTGATCCCCAGGATGCGTGGATGGCCGGAGACAACCTGGAATGGGACGTGGCGGCGCCGCAGAAAATCGGGTTGTTTGCCGTCTGGATCGACGGCACAGGCAAGGGTCTGCCACCCTCGAGCGGCGTTCGCCCGGATCGGATCGTGAGAACGCTGTCGGAACTGATGAAGTAAGATTTTTCCGCGATGAGCTCGAATATCCGCCTCGCGACGGAGAACGATGCCGGCGCGGTCGCGGCCATCTACGCGCCATTCTGCGGCGTCAGCGTAGTCTCGTTCGAGGTGGCCGCGCCGTCCGATAGCGACATGGCCGGCCGGATTCGGGCGGTCTCCGAGAAGTGGCCCTGGCTCGTGCTGGACGACGACGGGGCGATCGCCGGATACGCGTATGCCAGCCGGCATCGCGATCGGGCGGCGTATCAATGGACCGTCGACACGGCCGTCTATGTCGGCGAGGGTTATCGCGGACGGGGCGTTGGCCGCTCGTTGTACACCGCCTTGTTCGAGCTGCTGCGATCGCAGGGATATTTCAAGGCGTGCGCCGGCATCGCGCTGCCAAACCCCGCGAGCGTCGCCCTGCACGAGGCGGTCGGTTTCACGCTCGTGGGCGTCTACCGCGGCATCGGGTACAAGCTGGGCGCCTGGCGCGACGTCGCCTGGTACGAGCTGGCGCTGCAACCGGAGCGCGAGAATCCGCCTCCGCCCACGCCAATCTCTGGCTTGAAGGCGTCGTGACGGCGTAAGGAGCGTGACGTGGCGCGAACGCTGGAAGTGCAGGTAGAACAGGTCGGCCCGGCGACCGGCAAAGGGATCGCCCGCCATCATACGGTCTTCATCGACCGGCCCACGGACAAGGGCGGCGAAGACCGCGGCCCGCTCGGAGGCGAGCTGCTGTTGCTGTCGCTCGGGGGCTGCTTTCTGAGCACCCTGCTCGCCGCCATCCGCACCCGCTCGGCGGAGGTGTCGAACATCCGCATCACCGTCATTGCCACCGTCGGCGGGGTGCCCGAACGGGTGGAGGCGATGACCCTGCGCGTGACCGCGAGCTACAGCGACGGCGAGCTGATGCGCAGACTGGTCGATATGGCCGAGCGCGGCTGTCTGGTGACCAACACCCTGAAGCCGGCGATGGCGATCACGATCGTGCTCGAAAATTCTTCACAATAACCGTATTCTTTCCGCGGGGGGTGGTCATGAGAACCCTTCCATTCGCCGTCGGCGTCGTCCTCCTGATCGCTTCGCATCCGGCCGGCCAGGGACGGGGCGCGGCTCCGCAACCCACGCCGATTGCGACGCCGAATGCGGCGCGCGACCTGCGCGGCGCCATCGATATCCACATCCATTCCGACCCCGACAGCGTACCGCGGTCGATCGACGGTATTCAGGTGTCGAAGCTGGCGGCGCAGCGCGGCATGCGCGCGATCGTGCTGAAGAATCATTACGACCCGACCTCCGGCCTCGCGTACCTCGCGCGCAAGGAGGCGCCGGGATTGGAGATCTTCGGCGGCGTCGATCTGAATCTGACGGTCGGCGGGATGAATCCGATCGCGGTCGATTACATGGCGAAGATGAACGGCGGCTACGGCCGGCTGGTGTGGATGTCGACGTTCGATTCCGAAAATCAGGTGCGCACAGACAAATCGAACCGGCCGTTCGTGCGCGTCTCGCAGAACGGCGAGCTGCTGCCGGAAACCAAGGCGGTCATTGCGGCAATCGCGCGCCACAACTTTGCGCTGGCCAGCGGTCACGTGGCGGCCACTGAAGCGCTGATGATGTTTCGCGAAGGAAAACGCGCGGGCGTGCAGCACATGGTGGCCACCCACGGAATGGCGCCGCCCACCTCGTTGAGCATCGAACAGGCGAAGGAAGCCGTCCAGCTCGGCGCGTTCATCGAATTCTGTGCGGGCACGCTCGCCACCGCGGGCGCGCAGGACAAGATCGATCGCTTCAGCAGCCAGATTCGCGCCATCGGCCCGGACGCCGCGATCCTTTCATCGGACCTCGGCCAGGCGGGGAATGCCCTGCCGCCGGACGGCCTCGCCGTATTCATAGAGATGCTGCGCAAGAAAGGATTCACCGATCAAGAGCTCGATGTGATGACAAGGAAGAACCCGGCCAGATTGCTCGGCTTGCCGCAGGCGGAGGTCCGGTGAGACGGCCGTTTCTGTCGGCGCTGTCCCGTAAAAGGGCGCAACAGCAGTTGGCCACCGCCTGAGGTGGATCCTGGGAGCGTGGCCCATGGCCGATGACTGACCAGTTCTCCATCCTCAAGCTTGTGACCGGCAGGCTCGACGCTGCCGGCATCGCCTATATGCTCACCGGCTCGATCGCCGCGGGCTATTACGCCCAGCCACGCATGACTCGCGATATCGACCTTGTCGTCGAGGTGGGGCCGGCCGATGCGGAACGAATCGCGGCAGCGTTCGCTCCGGAGTTCAATTGCGACGTGGATGTCATCCGTGACGCAATTGCGCGGCAGTCCCTGTTCAACCTGATTCATATCGAGGCGGTGGCGAAGGTGGACTTCGTCGTCAAGAAAGATATCCCCTATCGGCTCGAGGAATTTCGCCGGCGCCGCCAAGTCGAGATTGGCGGACACCTGCTGTGGATCGTCTCACCGGAAGACCTGATCCTTTCGAAGCTGGCGTGGGCGAAAGCGAGTCGATCGGAGATCCAGCTTCGCGACGTTCGACATCTCCTCACCTGCGTCTCCACCCTGGACCAGGTGTATCTCGACCGTTGGGCGGCGACTCTTGACGTTACCGATCTACTACGAGAGGTTCGCGCTTGACTGACACTCCCACCAATGTCCAGGCACACTTCGACTCCCTGATGCGGCAGCGCTCAGGCAGCGACCGCGTGCGCATGATGAGCGAAATGTTCGACTTTGCTAAAGAACTCGTGCTCTCGAATCTTCGCAGAACGTACCCAGGTGCGTCCGATGTCGAGTTGCGCGTCCTGCTCTTCGACCGGCTCTACGGAGACGAGATCGATCCGGACCATCGCGCGAGTATCCTGGCGCGCCTGCGCCGGGAACGCTACGCGGTGTAGCGGCACGCGATGGGAGACCGCGCAAACGGCACGGGGTCACACCACTCGGATGTGACCCCGATGCGGCAGGTTTCTACGTCTACTCAGAAGTTCATCAGCATCGCGAGGCGCATCAGCCGACCTTGGAGGACGTTCTGAGGCTGGCCTATGCTCGTTCCGAAAGATTGAACCTCCTGGAGCACGGTATTCGCGTTGAGGACATTGAACACCGCCACCTGAGCCTGGATCTCTTTCTGGTGGAATCGGAAGATTCGTTTGGCGCTCAGGTCCAGCTGGTTCCAGCGCGGTTCGAATTTGGTGTTCGGTGAAATCAGATTGACACCAGGAGCCTGCGTTTGCGACCCGCCTGCCAAAAGGATAGGCGCCGACACAACCGATCGGGTGCGCTGGCTATTCGGGAACGAAGACGCCAGCACCGTCCAGTAGACGCCGAGCGACGGGTCCTGTGCTGTGTAGCTGTTGCCTTTCCCCGCAAAGCTGACGAACACACCACTGACTTCGATGCCCCAGGCGAGAGGATAGTTCGCCGAGAGTTTGAAGTCGTTCCTGAACGGCGGCGTGCTCGTCTTCCCGTACTGCTGGAAGGTCTTGCCCGTTTGATCGCAGAACCGCAGCTTGTTCGGGTCGTACTGGTCGCAGGAGACGGTGATCAGCCGATCGTTGCTCCATCCGCCGAAGACATTTGCCCCATGGGCCAGCCGGGCGTTGAAGCTCGCTTCGAATCCGTCGTAGACCGTCCGATTGATTTTCGAGTTGATGTCAACGAGCTGCTTCGAATAGAGCCCGGCCTTTGCCGGGTCCAGATTGAACAGCGTGAGCAGCTCCCCGGTGCCGAGCGGATTCGCGACCTGGAAAGGCGTGAAATCATTCAAGGTCAGGAGCGGGTTCTGCTGCGCCTCCTGGTTGTAGAAGTGACGATGGTAGTAGCCACCGAACACCGACACCCTTGGCAGCAGCTGGCGCTGGATCCCTGCGGTGGTCTCGACGTTGTACTCGCGGGCGAGCCCTGGGGCCGGAGACCTGCCGGTCGAGACGCCGAAGTTCGCGTTGCCGCTCGGCCCGATCTCGCTGTCCTGGGCGATGCCGTCGTGGTTGGAATCGGTCCAGTTTCGCGTTTCGCTCACGGTGGTGAACGGATCGTAGCGCTTGGCCCAGCCGCCCGCCCACGGCAGCATGTACTTGCTGACGCTTCCTTTGAGCGCCGTCTTCGCATCGCCGAACAGATCGTACACGCCGCTGAACCGCGGCGAAAAGTTGTTCCAGTTCGGCATGTTGGGAACATCCGGTTGGCAGAAGGCTGGAGTGAACCGGCCGGCGAGGCGGCACCCTCCCTGGATCTTGGCGTTGAAGTGATCGTAGCGGAAGCCCGGACTGAGCGTGAGCCGCCTCAGCGTCCACACATCCTGGGCGTAGATCCCGACGTCGGCATTCACGTATTCGTAGTAGCGCGTCGGGGTGTTGTAGACGGTTACGGAATTGGCGGTCTCAACGCCGGCCGCGTTCGTCGTGTAATTCTGGACGATGTCGCCCGTTCTGACCTGCGAGTTGCCGTCCACGCCGAACGACCACTGCGCGCCGGTTTTGAGGGCGTGAGATCCGGTGACGTACGACAACGCCGTCGAGAAAAGCTTCCGATCGGGGTACGTCCCGGTCGACCCGCCGGGCGCCGCGCCCGTGACGTCGGTCGTCGTGCTGTTGTTGTGCGTGACCTGTGTGTACCACTCGGGGGTGAAAGGTTGGGTCGCGATTGCCTCAATCGCGGGCTGGTATCTCTGGCTGAGTCTCTCGAGGTTTGTCGAGTAGCCGAACTCGTAGAGGAGTTTATTTGTAATGGTGGACGTGTACTTCACTTGCCCCACGTAGTAGAGGGCATGTCTCCAGTCGCGTATATCGGACGCCGTCACCGGATCGACGTTGGGCGCGAGCTCGGGATCCTTGTGCTTCCAGATGCGTTCCAGGTACACGCTGAGCTTGTTGCTGGACGTTGCCTGGTATGTGAAGCGCACGAGCACGTCTCGCACGAACTGACCCTCGATCGCGGGATCGCCGACCTTGTAGGTCTCGTAGGGCACTTTGTAGTACGTGTTGGCCACGCCTTCGTTCACCGATACGTGTCGGGCCGTGGTGAAGAACCAGAGCTTGTCACGGAAGATCGGTCCGCCGATATTGAAGTTGAAGTCCTGTACGTGCTGGACGAAGTTGCGATACAGGAATCCTCTGGCCCTGAGCGCGTCGCTGTTGTTGTCGCTCTGCCAGGCATGGGCGGTGCCGCCGAAGAAGCCGCCACCCTTCAAGGTGTTCCCGCCGTCCTTCGGGATCATGTTGACGCGTACCCCGCCTGACGCCACTTCAGCGGGACGCGCGCTCGTCTGGAAGACCACCTGCTCCGCGAGTGCGTCATCGTTGTAGGCCTGGATGTTGCCGTCGCCCATCGAGCTGTTGACGATCATACCGTCCACTTGCATGCTCGTGTGGCGGTCGTCGGCCCCATGCGTTCGCATGTAGGCCTGCTCCATGCCCTGGGAGCCGCCGACATCAGGGCGGCTGAGCTTCACCCCCGGGATTGGCGCGCCCACCGTCTGCATGTTCCGGGTCGTCGGCAACGCGTCGAGCACGGAGCGCTCGAGGACGTGCGTACGTTGGGCGTTCTGCACGTCGACCAGCGGTGACTGGCCCGAGACTGTCACGGTTTCTTCGAGCGAGCCGACTTTGAGGTCAGCGTTGATAGGGACCGTTGTGTTGCCGGGCAATTCGACACTCTCGCGTACGACGGTCGCAAATCCGGTCAGGGTAAACGTCACCTTGTACGTGCCTGGCCGCAAATCGACGATCGTGTAGCGCCCCTCGCCGTCGGTCACGACCGACCGGGTTCTCTCGATGAGCACCGGGCTGGACGCTTCGACGGTGACACCGGGGAGCACAGCGCCGCTCGCGTCTCTGACGACGCCCGAGAAGACGCTCTGAGCGTCCGCGGCTATGGGCAGGAAAAGCAGACAGGCCGTCGCAACCGTGAGCACTGACCCGAATTTTCGGCACATACATTCCTCCAATGTGTGGAAGTGCAGCTCCGTGAGCCGAACACGACCGAGTGATAAGAATGCAGTCCGTGGCACGAAAGAAAACGTTGGTACGCCAAGAGTCTAGCTCCCGACGTCGCCCGGCTCAAGGCTTATCCAAGCTCGGAGCCATCCGGAGCTCACACATCTCTTCATGGAAGCAGGGTCCTGCGCTAAGCTGTTCTTCATGACTCGCATCAAGGCCTCCGCGCGGCTGGTATGTGTTGCGGTCGGTACGCTTTCGATGATGTCGGCTGCCTGCGATCGGGCGCCCTCGCCTGGCGCTCAACCGGGCGCCCCTGCGACAGCCGGCCCGGCGGCGCTCCCTTCGGCATCCCCTGCGGCGCGACAGACCGACGGCGCCGCGCCGCCCGCGAACAGCTACGAGGCTGAAATCCGCAAGTGGCAGCAGGAACGCGAGGCGACCCTCAAAAGCGATACGGGCTGGCTCACCATTGCCGGCTTGTTCTTCCTCAGCCAGCCGCAGACCACGTTCGGGTCCGACCCTGTCAACGACATCGTGCTGCCGGCGGGTGCGCCGGCGCGCGCGGGCACGTTCGAGTTGCACCGCGGCAAGGTCAGCGTGCAGGCCGCACCCGGCGTGAGTTTCCAACTCGGAGGAAAAGCCCTCACGTCCGGCGAGCTGAAATCAGATGGGGACGGGCCGCCCGATCGGCTTTCGCTGGGGGACCTGCAGTTGTGGGTTCACATGAGCGGCGACCGTCCGTCGATCAGGCTGCGAGACAAGAACAGCAAGCTCCGCCGGACATTTGTCGGCACGAGCTGGTTCCCGATCGATACGGCGTACCGCGTTGAGGCCACGTATCAACCGTACGACAAGCCCAGGACCGTACAGGTGCCCAACATTCTGGGGGACGTCGACATGATGAACGTGCCAGGGATCGTGTCGTTTACACTGAACGGCCGGCAAATCAAGATGGAACCGGTCGCCGACCCTGGCGACAAGGAATTCTGGTTCATCCTCCGCGATCTCACGAGCGGCAAGGAGACGTATCCGGCCGCGAGGTTCCTGTACATGCCCGCACCGGTGAACGGAAAGATGACCGTCGACTTCAACAGGGCCGAGAACCCGCCCTGCGCGTACAACCCGTACGCCACCTGCCCGCTGCCGCTCGAGCAGAATCGATTGGCGGTGCGGATCGAGGCGGGAGAGAAGAATTACGCGGGACACCCGTGACAAGGAAAAAGTGAAAAGTGAAAAGTGAAAAGTAAAAAGTAGAAAGTAAAAAGTAGAAAGTAGAAAGTTACGAAGGATGGATGTTCTTCGCTCGATCGAGTCGGAATTTCGGCGCTACAAGCGGCTTGCCGAAGGCGCCATCGCTCAGCTCGATGATGGCGATTTGAGCAGGCCTGCGGGCGCCGGCAACTCCATTGCCATTCTCGTGTGGCACATCTCCGGCAATTTGAAGTCCCGCTTCACCGACTTTCTGACAGCCGACGGGGAAAAACCGTGGCGCGCCCGCGACGAAGAGTTCGTGTCTCGCTCGGTGACCAGAGCGCAGTTGCTCGAGAAGTGGGAAGAAGGCTGGACGGTGCTTTTCTCCGCGGTCGGAACATTGAACGGCGACGACCTGATGCGGACCGTGACAATCCGGAGCCAGCCGCTGGCCGTTCATGAAGCGCTGGAGCGATCGCTGTCCCACGCCTCCTACCACGTGGGACAGATTGTCTACATCGCGAAATCGCTGCGCGGCGATCGATGGAAGTACCTGAGCATTCCGCCGGGAAAATCAGAAGAGTTCAACAAGGCGCTGAAGTCCGGCGGGTCTCGCCAGGTCTAGAGACATCATGTCTGGCTCTCGTGCAGCCGTGACTCGATGCGGCGATCCGGCACCAGCCAGATCAACGCAACCAGGGTGTAGAGACCGTCGGCGATCCACGGGCTGACAAACGCCAGCCCTATCGCTGCCGCATAGATGACGATCGACGCTTTCCCTTTCACGTCACGCCCCAGCGCGCGCGCGAGCCTGGAGTTGGGCCCCTGTTCCGCCAGCAGCGCCATCGCCAGGATCGTGTAGGCAATCGCGGCGAGAATCAGCACGCCGCCGTACACCGCTGTCGGCAGCGCCTCGAAGAGATTCCCGCCCATCCAGCCGGTGACGAACGGAATCAGCGACAGCCAGAACAGCAGGTGCAGATTTGCCCACAGGATCTTTCCGTTCACCCTGTCGGTGGCCTGTAACATGTGGTGGTGATTGTTCCAGTAGATGCCCAGATAGACGAAGCTCAGAACATAGGTCAGGAACACGGGCGTCAGCGGGCGCAGCGCTTCCCACGTGCTGCCTGCGGGAATCTTCAGGTCGAGCACCATGATCGTGATCAGAATGGCGATGACCCCGTCGCTGAACGCCTCCAATCGCTCCTTCTTCATCGGTCACATCGTATAACGGTCTCCGGCGCTGCTCGAGACGCGCGCGAGTGATAACCGTGTAGAATGCGTGTATTCCAGAAGATCGATCCGGAAGCCTAAGGGGGATTCGTGGCGACTGAACGGGAACTCTCTCAACGCGGGCAGGCCGCCGCGCCTGCGCCGGAGTACGCCCTGGTGAAGGGCGCCACCGTGCTCGACATGAACGCCTATCAGTGGACCGTGCTGTTTGCGGCATGGCTGGGCTGGGGCTTCGATATCTTCGACAGCTTGCTGTTCAATTACGTCGCCCCGAACTGCGTGCCGACGCTGCTGCACCTGCCGCTCGGCTCGGCGCAGGCCGCGGCGGCGACCCTGCGTTGGACCGGCGGGCTCACATCGATGTTGCTCGTCGGCTGGGCGGTCGGCGGTGTCCTCTTTGGTCGCGTCACGGATCGGATTGGCCGCAGGAAGACCCTGCTGCTGACGATGACGATGTACGCGTTCGGAACGGCGGCGTGCGCGGCGGCGCCCAACATGACGGTGCTCGTCTTGTGCAGGATCGTCTCGTCGCTCGGGATCGGCGGCGAATGGGCGGCCGGCGCCGCCATGGTCGCCGAGGTCGTGCCTGAACGCCGGCGGGTCGAGGCCGGGGCGCTCCTGTATACAGCCGCGCCGCTGGGCCTGCTCCTCGCCACGTTGATCACCTTCCAGATCCAGGGCGTCTACTTCAAGGGGAGCCCCGAGGTCGCGTGGCGATACGTGTTCCTGTTCGGCCTCGTTCCGGCGGCGCTCGCCTTCCTTGTCATGATGTTTGTCAAGGAGCCCGAGCGGTGGAAGAGCGCTGCGGCGTCGGCTGTGGCGCCGCGCCTGTCGGAGCTGTTCACGCCCGCATATCGCGCCATCACGGTGAGCGGCCTGCTGATGGCGACGGTCGCGCTCATCACCTGGTGGAGCTGCAACGCCTTCATCCCCACGATCTCCGCAGGCCTGGCGTCCCAGGCCTCCATCGGCTTGACACGTATTCAGGCGACGGCGCTCTCGGAGGGCTGGAAGGCGCAGGGTACGAACCTCTTCAGTCTTGGAGGGTTGATCGGGACGCTGCTCACGATTCCGTTCGCGAAATTTCTGGGCCGGCGGATGATGTTCAGCGTCTACTTCCTGTTCTCCGGCATCTCGGTGCTCGCCGCATTTGGCCTCACACTCGAACCGCACACTCGCTTGTACATGTACTTTCCAATCGGGCTGACGACCTTTGGCGTTTTCGGCGCCTTTACGTACTACCTGCCCGAGCTGTTTCCAACGCGGCTTCGAGGCACGGGTGCGGGGTTTTGCTACAACTCCGGCAGGTTGATCGCGGCAATCGGGCCGTTTCTTGTCGGCGCGATTGCGTCGCGCGGCGCGGCGGCTCTCCCCAGTGCGATGCATGCCTTGTTCTTCGTGGGATTCGTCCCGCTGGCCGGACTCCTTGTCATGCCGTGGGTCCTGGAAACGAAGGACAGGGTCCTCGCGGACTAGCGAGCGCAAGAAAGGGCTGGAGCGGGTGAGGCGCCCCGCGACGAACAATGCCCGACCCGAACGCCGGCGTGATCCAGATTCTGCAGCGAACCGAGCCGTGGGTCCGCCTGGCCAGCGTCGTCGCGTTTCTTCTCGCGGGCCTCATGATGGCGTTTGCCGCCGAGGCCATTCTCGGCGGATCGTCGCCACGGAGGTTCGAGACGCTTCCGTTTCTGCTGTTGTATCTGGTGGCAGGCGTCGTGTTTCTGGTGCCGGCGTTTCATCTCCACAAATACGCCGGACGCATCAGGGCCTTCGTGGCGCAAGGACATCAGGTGCACCTCGAGGCGGCGCTCGAAGCCCAGCGGAAATTCTGGGCGTTCACGGGCGTGCTCGCGCTCCTCGCGTTCATGGGGCTCGCGTTCGCGGCCGTTCTGGCGGTTATCTAGAAATTGTGTAAAAGTTCACTTCAGGAGCCAGCCATGGATCGCCGCGAATTCGTCAAGCTCACTGGAACCGGGATGACCGCCGGTGCCCTCGCCGAGGCCGTCGTATCGGCCCAGGTGGCCCGCACGCCGAACACCAGCAGAACGGCGGGTCCGTCGGCCGTGAAATTCAAGGTCGGCACGCAGCACGGCGACTCGGATGCCGTGTTGAAGGCGATGGCCGCCTTCGGCGTGAATCACATCTGCAGCAGCATGCCCTCGGCCAGGATGGACGAGAAGTGGTCGGTTGATGCCCTGACGAAGCTGCGCGAGCGCGTGGAGTCCTACGGCATTTCGCTCGAAATCGTTCCGATCACGATGACCTCGGCGGACATCACGCGCGCCGAGATGCCGGCGATCTATCTGGGTCAGAGTCCGGAACGCGACCGCAACATCGACGACGTCTGCCAGCAGATCCGCAACTGCGCGAAGGCGGGCATCTTCCAGGTGAAATATAACTTCACCATCCTCGGGATTCCCCGCTCGGGCACCGCGAAAGGGCGCGGTCCCTCGCGCTACAGCGAGTTCGTGCTGGCCGACGACAAGAACAAAGACACCCCCACGATCGCCGGCAGGGTTGACGCCGACACCTACTGGGAGCGCATCACCTATTTCCTCGAGCGCGTCGTCCCGGTGGCGGAGGAGTACAAGGTGAAGATGGGCTGCCATCCGCAGGATCCCGGCGTGCCGGCAGGCTACCGCGGCATCGACGCCGTGCTCGCCTCACCGGAAGGGCTGAAGAAGTTCGTTTCGATCAAGGAGAGCCCGTATCATGGATTGAACTTCTGCCAGGGCACCGTGTCCGAGCAGCTCGAGAGGCCGGGAGAGCAGATCTACGACGTGATCCGGTATTTCGGATCGCGCAAGAAGATCTTCAACGTGCACTTCCGCAATATCGAAGGCGGCCGCCTGAATTTCCGCGAAACGTTCATCGACAACGGCAGCGTCGACATGCTGAAGGCCGCGCGCGTCTACAAGGAAGTGGGGTATGACGGCACGCTGATGCCCGATCACGTCCCGCACGTCGACGGTGACGACAATCAGTTCCAGGGCTTCGCCTTTGCGCTCGGATACATCAAGGCGTTGATCGCCGCAGTCTCGGCCGAAGGGTAGTACTTCAGACATTGCCTACTGACTATCCGCGCATTCCGATCGATCGGTCGCAAGGCCGGTCGATGGTCATTTCCACCCATGGCATCGTCTGTTCCGAGCATCCGCTCGCGTCGCAGGCAGGCGCGAGCGTCCTCGCCCGCGGTGGGCACGCGGTCGAAGCCGCGATTGCCGCCAATGCGGTGATGGGCGTCGTGGCGCCCATGATGTGCGGCATCGGCGGCGACCTGTTTGCGATCGTGTCCGAGCGGGACGGCACGCTTCGCGGCGTCAATGCCAGCGGCTGGGCGCCGGAGGGCCTGACCCCCGGCGCGCTCCGATCCAAGGGCTTCACCGCGATGCCGCAAACCGGCCCGCATCCCGTCACCGTGCCCGGCGCGGTGGCAGGATGGTCTCTGTTGTTCGATCGCTACACCCGCATTTCCTTCTCCGACATCCTGGCGCCGGCAATCGCGCTGGCGGAAGAGGGGTTTCCGGTCGCGGAAATTACCGCGGCGGAGTGGGCGAATGCCGAGCCGTTTCTTCGCGAGAATCCGCAGGCCGCCAGGACCTTTCTGAACGGCGGCCGGGTGCCGCGCGTTGGAGAGGTCTTTCGCAATCCCGATCTCGCCGCCACCTACCGCCAAATCCTGAAGGACGGCACCGAGGATTTTTATCGGGGCGAAATCGCGGCGCGTATCGTGAAAGGCATCGCGGACGCGGGCGGAGCCATGAGCCCCGAAGATCTGTCGGCGTTCTCCGCGGAATGGGTCGAGCCCATCAAGACCACCTATCGCGGCTGGGATGTGTTCGAGATTCCGCCGAACGGAGCGGGCATCGCTGCGCTCATGATGCTGAACATCCTCGACGCGTTTCCGCTGAAGGAATACGGGCACAATTCGGTCGACGCGCTTCACGTCATGATTGAAGCCAAGAAGCTCGCCTACGCCGACATGATCCGGTATGTCGGCGATCCGAAGCTCTCGGCTGTGCCCACGCCGGCGATGCTGTCAAGGGAGTACGGTGCGCACCGGGCGAAGTCGATCGATCCGGCGCGCGGAAACCCCGCCGCATCAGCGGGCGCGTTCGCGCACGCCACGCAGGGCGGCGACACGACCTATCTGTGCGCGGCCGATCGCGACGGCAACATGGTGTCGTTCATCCAGAGCAATTTTGCGGGCTTCGGCTCCGGCGTCGTCGCCGAAGGCACCGGCTTTGCGCTGCAGAACCGCGGCGGTCTGTTCACCCTCGACCCGGCCCATCCGAACGTGCTCGCCCCGCGCAAGCGGCCGCTGCACACCATCCTTCCGGGTTTCATGCGGCGCGACCGGCTGCGGATTGCCTTCGGCATCATGGGCGGCTGGAATCAATCGCAGGCCCACGCCCAGTTCGTGTCGAACGTCGTCGACCACGGGATGAACGTCCAGGCCGCGCTCGAAGCGTCGCGCTTCACCAAGGTGACCTTCGAGGGATCCGATGTGCTCGTCGAGGCCCGAATCCCTGAAGTGGTGCGGGCAGAGCTCGCGCGAAAGGGCCACGAGCTCGTGGTGCAGGGAGATTTTTCCAGCCAGATGGGCGGCGGGCAGGCCGTGCGGCGAGACGATTCAGCGGGCGTGAATTACGGCGCCTCGGATCCCAGGAAAGACGGAGCGGCGGTGCCGGAACCGATCCAGGTAAAGTAAGAAGCAAGAAGTAGGAAGTAGGAAGTAAGTTTTCCACGTCACTTCCTACTTCAAGAGATCGCACTTCTTACTTGCGCCCTTGCGCCGGCGCCCTGCCTGCGCCAGCCCTGCCGGCGCCCCCGCCCTACCACTTGTACTGCAACGCAAGTCTCGGGATGCGGCCGGGCAGAATCGACGTCACCTGGCCGAGCGAACCGCCAATCGAATTATTCGTCGTCCATACGGCATTGGCGTTCAGGACGTTGAAGTATTCGATCTCGAGCGTCAAGACGTTCTTGCCGTAGCGGAACGGCTTCTTGAAGTTCACGTCCAGCTGATTCCATCGCGGTTGGAACAGCGTGCCCGGCTTGCTGAGCACGATCGTCTCCGTATTGGTCCGCTGGCCCCCGGGGAAGAGTCCCTGGGCCGGCGACCAGGACACGACTCTGTCGGCGCCGGGGAAGCTCTGGATCACGAAACCGAAGTCGACATGAACCACCGGGATTGGATAGTTGCCGGCGAGCTTGTATTCGTTCCGGAACGGCAGGTGGAACAGGCGCTGATCGCAGAAGCGGCCGCCGGCCGACACTGTGGCGCCCGAGTAGAGGTCGCCGGTCGAGGTGCCGTTTGGATCGTTCAGCGTGTCGCAGAACACCGAGATGTTGTGCTCTGACGTCCAGCTGCCGAACAGCGTCGTCCCCGGAATGCGAAGGCTGAAGTTGGTCTCGAACCCGGTGTAGAGCGACTGGTCGTTCGGAGCAGCCGTGTCGACGATCGGCGCGCCGAACACCGTCCGCTTGGCGGGATTCAGGTTGTAGACCGTCAGGACCTCGCTCGGGTTCAGCACGCCGGCGAGCGTCGGATCGTTCGAGAAGTCCGGCATCGGCAACGTGAACGAGCTGTAGTCGGACGGTCTGATCTGCGTTCTGTCGGACAACTGGATGTTTCCGATCCGGCGCTTGTACATCATCCAGCCGACCGCCAGCCTGGGCGCCACCTGGTCTTGCACGCCAACGGTGTACTCCCAGTTGTATTGCCGCTGCAGGCCGGGGTCGGCCGTCCGCAGCGCTTTCTGACCGAAGGTCGCGGTCCCTGGGCCGATCTCGTTGTCCTGTGCGATGCCGTCGCCGTTGGTCGGCAGCACGAGCCCCGAGCAGGCGGTGCCAAGGGCGTTGAGGTCGCAGTCGAACCAGTTCCTGTTCTCGGTGACGTGCCCCGCATCCGCGTAGATCTGGAACGCGTCGGCGTTGTAGCGCCGATAGTACTTGCTGGCGCTCGCCTTGAGGGCGACCTTGCCGTTGCCGAACAGATCGTACGCCGCGCTGAGCCGCGGAGTCGTGTCAGGTCCCCAGTCGATCAGCGTCTTCGCCGGATAAAAGCGCGCCGGTGCAAACCGGCCGGCCGGCATGCTGGTTTGGAGCGCGCTGGCCTTGAACCAGTGCACCCGCACGCCAGGATTGATCGTGAGCCGCTTGAGCGTCCACGAGTCCATCGCGTACACGGCGTTGTCGAAGTCGACATGTCCGGGCGCGTTGTACGGTGTGTTGCTGACCGACACCGTGCTCGGCTTCCCGTTCACGTAGTTCTCCACGAGGTCGGCGTTCTCGTACCCCTTGCGCGTGTCGGGTCCGAACTCGTGCTGGACGCCGAACTTGAGATTGTGGCTGCCGGTCACGTACGAGAGAGCCGTTGATAACGTCTTTCGCGTGTTTTCCCGCCGCTCATCCAGCCCGTTGTAGACCCACGCCGTGCAGCCCGTCGGGTACGCACAGAGCGGGTTGATGTTGAGCGCCGAATCGGTCCGGCGCGCCATCGCGTACCACTGCGGTGAAAACGGCGTGAAGCCCGTCGTGCCAGGCTGTCCGCTGCCCAGCCAGGAGAATTCGGCTGTCGAGAAGCCGGCTTCGAGCAGCATCTTGTTGGTGATCGGCGAGGTGTACTTGGCATCGCCGACGTAGTGGTGGGCGTGCACCGGATTGCGCTGCGTCGCCGATCGCGGATCCTGTCCGGCGGTGAAGTCCTTGCCTTTCCGCTTCCACCAGCGCTGGAAGAACATCGCGATCTTGTTCTTCTGCGTCGCCTGCCACGTCAGCCGGACCGACGGGCCGCGCACGTAGTTGTCGGAGAGCCCGCGCAGGAAAGTGCCGTCGGTCGCGATGAAGTTCTGCGGCACGTTCGCGATCGTCTGGTCCGACGACTGGTGCCGCGCCGCGACGATCCACCAGAGTTTGTCTTTCACGAGCGGCCCGCCCATCGACCCGGTGAACTGCTGCACGTGACCGACCCCGTTGGCGCTCTGGATGCCCCGCGCGCGAAGCGCGGCATCGATGTTGTTCGCCTGCCAGCTGCCGCTGGAGCCGCCGATGAAGACCGCGCCGCTGATCTGATTGCCGCCGTCCTTCAGAATGCTGTTGAGGCGGATGCCGCCGCCGGTGGTGTCGGCGGGGATCGCGGCCGTCATGACGCTGATTTCCGACTGCAGCATGTCGTCGAAGTAGCTCTGCGACGCCCCTTCGTAGCTCTGAATCGACATGCCCTCGACGAGCTGCTCGCCGTCGAGGCCGGCGAGTCCGTGGGCGCGCAGTGCGACCTGCTCGGTCATGTTCGAGCCGCCGATATCCGGAGCCCCCTGCCGCACGCCCGGCGCCAGCACGCCGATCGACATGATGTTGCGCGAGACCGGCAGGGTGTCGATGATGTCGCGCGTGATCGCCGTGACGCGGGTGGCCTGCTGGACATCGACCTGCGGCGTCTGCCCGGAGACCGTCACCGATTCTTCGAGTGAGCCGACCTTCATGTCGATGTTGATGTTGAGCAGCTGGTCGGCGGCATACGCGATGTTGTCGCGCGTCTGTGTGCTGAACCCCGTGAGCGTGAACGTCAGCTTGTAGATGCCGGGACGAAGGTCGACGATACGGTAGCGTCCTTGATCGTCAGTGACGACCGACCTCGTCTTTTCAATCAAGGCCGGGCTCGATGCCTCGACCGTGACCCCCGGGAGAATGCCGCCGGATTCGTCCTTCACCTGACCGACGATCTGCCCCTGCGCCGCTGCCAATGCAGGCAGAAGCACGACGCACGACAGCGCCAAAATCGGAATCCACCTTCCGAACCTTGCCTGCATGGGTCTACCTCCCGAAAAAAAGAGGCCAAATTGTGCTTCGCGAATGTGTCTTAGCATACGCAAAGGTGATGTGAACGACAAGAATTGGATTTCCTACTAATAGCCTTGCTGTCCGGACCGCTGGAGGCGCCGCGAATTCGGCGTTATGATTCTGATATCCAAGCCGTTGGAGTCTGAGGCCGGCAAATGCCCGTGTTAAGCTGTGGGCACCACACTATTTTCGGCAGCGCTCTCCGCTGAAGGAGCACCTGAATGAGCCTGAAGAACGCTCTTCTCATGGGCTTGGTTGTCGCGGCCGTCCCGGCCCTGTACGCGGCCGATACCAAGGTCAAACAGATTACCTGGAACTTCGACAACCTCAGCAAGATCGGCGGCCTCCCCGTGACCGTGGAAGGCCATCCGAAAGTCATCGGGTCCCCCGTCGGCAAAGCCGTCGAGTTCGACGGAATAGGCGATTCGCTCGTAATCAATCAGCACCCGCTGGCCGGCGCCGCGACCTTCACCTTCGAAGCGATCTTCCGGCCCGACGGCGGCGCCGAGGCGCAGCGTTGGTTCCACCTCGCCGAGCGCGATCCCAAAACGGGCCAGCTGGCCAACGTCGACCCGAAGAATCCCACCCAGGACACCAACGCCCGATTCCTGTTCGAGCTCCGGGTCGTTGACGGCGACAAATGGTACCTGGACGCCTTCACCAACGGACCGGGTTACAGCAGGGCGCTGATGTTCAAAGACAAACTGCACCCCATCGGCGCGTGGTACCACGTGGCCGATGTCTACGACGGCAAGATGTTCAGAAGTTACGTCAATGGCGAGCTCCAGGGCGAGGCGGAGCTGCCCTCCTTCAAGCCGCAGGGCGAGGGGGCCGCGTCGATCGGCGTTCGCATGAACAAGGTCAATTACTTCCACGGCGCCGTGGCGAAGGCGCGCTTCACGCACAAGGCGTTGACGCCCGCCGAGTTCATGAAGCTCCCCCCCGGCCTCGCGATGAACCGGCAGTGAGGAATTCCATGAAGCGCTTTTTCGTGTCGCTTGCGCTGCTTGTCACCGCGGCCCTTCCGGACGCGCAGAAGGCGGCGGGACAGTATTTCGTCTACGTCGGCACCTACACCGCGGCCACCTCGAAGGGCATCTACGGGTTCAGGTTTGATCCGGCCGCCGGCACGCTCACCCCGCTCGGCCTCGTGGCGGACACGCCGAACCCGGCGCAGGTGTGGGCGTCGCCGAACGGCAAGAATCTCTACGCGGTGAACTGGCAGGGCAGCGACACGGTGAAGGGCGACACCGTCAGCGCGTACGCCATCAACCCCAAGACCGGGGCGCTCACGTTCCTGAACAAGGTGAGCTCCGCGGGCGTTCAGCCCAATCAGGTCGTGGTGGACCCGAGCGGAAAAATCGCGGTGACGGTGAACTACAACACCGGCACCCTGGCCGCGCTGCCGATCGAATCCGATGGCAGGCTCGGCGAGGCGTTTTATGTCGATCAACACACCGGCCAGCCGCTCAGCCCGCGCCAGCCCGGACCGCGCGCGCACGGCGTCGTGTTCAGTAAAGATGATCGCTTTGCGTACGTCGCGGAACTTGGCCTCGATCGCGTCTACAGCTACCGGATCGATCCCGTAAAACGGCTGATGAAGCCGTTCGATCCGCCGTACGTCAGTCTCAAGGGCGGCTCCGGGCCGCGCCGCCTTCAATTGCATCCGAACGGCAAATTCCTTTACGTGAACCACGAAACCGATTCGAAGGTGAGCGTGTTCGAGGTGAACGGCGGGAACTTGAAGGAGATTCAATCACTCTCGACGCTGCCTCCCGACCACAAGGGCAACAATACAACGGCCGAAATCCAGATCGACAAGGAAGGCCGGTTTCTGTACGTCTCCAACCGCGGCCACGACAGCGTGGCGCTTTACACGGTGAATCCAGTCAACGGCATGTTGACCTGGGTCGAGAACATCCCGATGCTTGGCCGGACTCCTCGAAACATCACCATCGATCCAACCAACCGCTACCTGTTCACCGCCAACCAGGGGGGCGATAACGTCGTCGTGTTCCGGATCGACCACAAATCCGGGCATCTGACGCCCACCGGCACGCAGGTGCAGATCTCGCAGCCTGGCGGCATGCACTTCGTCAAAGCACAGTGAGAGCCGCTCTGGTCAGGGCGGCGGCCTTTAGCGCTAAAGCCGCCGGAAATGGGCTGGATTCACCCTCGGGGATCGACTAAAATTCTCTCGTCCCGCGCGGTTCACCTCATAGACGACGGAGCCGAAGATGCGCCTCCATGCCGGATCTCCCACCGCCGCGGGCCGATGGCTGCTCGCCGTGGTCTCGGCGGTTTGCGTCCTGGCCGTACCGTCGTTGCCGGCGTTTGCGCAGCAACCTCCGGCCAATCAGGCGCACGTGCATATCGGGCACGTGATGACAACCTTCAACGATACGCCCGGCAAGGTCGGGCTGCTGCCTGCGGCCATCGCTGATGCGGAGATTGCCGAAGAGCAGGCACACCGGGCCGGCGCGCGCGACCGTATCAATGATTTCGTCCTCTACGCCGGTTACGTGCTCAACGCCCTCGATCCCAGCCCTGAAACCAGGAACCTCCTCACGACGACCTACGACGCGAGGTTGCCGGTCGGCGCCGACCCTCGTCTGAAGCTCGACATTCCGGGTACCGGATACGGCGTCAAACGCGCGGCCGCAGCCGCGCTGCAGCACGTGCAGCTCGCGGCGAAAGCCGAAGGCGCATCCGACAACGTAAAGACGCACGCGATGCACGTGTCGACGTCGCTCGAGAACGTCGTTCAGTGGACAGACCAGGCGATCGCCGTCGCTCGCAAAGTGCTCGCCGCGAAAGACGTCGCCGAAGGCCAGCCGCTGGTCACCGAGCTGGAACAGCTGTGCGTGCACCTCAACGCGGGTTTCGACGCGAACAAGGATGGTCAGATCGGCTGGGAAAAGGGTGAAGGCGGTCTGGCGCAGGGTCTCGCGCACATGCGCCTGATGATGCGCGGCGAGGGGATGCCGGTTCCTGGCGAGGCGGGCACCGCCAGCTCGCGCGCGACCGATCCGCGGTCCCCATCTACGTCGTCGACATCGTCGTCGCGCGCAGCGGCGCCGCCCGCCGCGGCTCCGCTGGCGCCGCAGCAGATTGCCGCCGATCGCCAGTGGGCGGAATGGATGGTGCGGATGGGCGGCGCGGTCGTGCTCGAAGGGCAGCGCAGGCCGATCTCCGAGCTGGCGGATCTGCCGGCGACCGATTTTCGCATTCACACACTGAATTTCACCGGCATCACGATGTGGGCTGCCTCGCTGCAGGATGAGCTGAGACATCTCCCTCCATTGCCTCATCTCAAAGAGCTCTACATCAATGGACGCCTGTGGTACGACCAGCCGGCCCCGCGGCTCGCCGATACGATCGGTTTGTTTGCCGGATCGACCGAGCTCGAGAAGCTCGTCCTCAGCAGGCCGGTCCAGACCTATATCCCGTTCAACGACTCGGCGCTCGACCAGCTTGCGCCGCTCAAAACTCTCAAAGAAGTTCGGGTGCGCCAGACCCGGACCCCGGGGCTGTCGCTTTCGAAATTCCCGCTCACGCACCTCGATTTGAACTACGTCGTCTCGTTTGGCGACGCCGGCATGAACAGTCTCAAGAGCATGACGACGCTGACCGAGCTGTATCTGCGCGGCACGTCGGTAACGGATGAAGGATTGAAGAATCTCGCGGGCCTGACGAATCTCGTCGAGCTGGATCTCGCCGATGACACCCTGAGCGACGCGGGCGTGTCGACGCTGGCAGGGCTGACGAAGTTGCGGAAGCTGAGCCTGCAGGGCGCGGACGTCACCGACGCGGGCCTCGACGTGCTGCGCAACATGCCGCAGCTCGAGGAACTGAGCCTCTACCGTACGAAGGTCTCGAACGCCGGCCTGGCAAAGTTGGCGGCGTTGAAAAATCTCAGAAGCGTTGACCTGCGTTACAGCCGCGTCACGGGTGCAGGCGTTCGCGAGTTGACCGCGAACCTGCCTGATATCGACGTGTTGATTCAGGACTCGTCGACCGCGCCCGTGAAGCGGACCAGGGACGCGGCGACGGTCGCGACCGCGGGGGAGCCGGCGATCGCGGAATGGCTGCAGTCGATCGGCGGCAAGGTACAGATGAGCGATGGCCACGTGACTGGCGTTTCGCTCGCGACGACATCGATCACCGATGCGGAGCTCGTGATTCTCACCAGTCTGCCGCGCCTGGCCGATCTGAGCCTGGAGCATACCGAGGTCAGCTCGGTTGGCCTGGCGCACCTTTCCCCGGTCAAGTCGCTTCAAACGCTCGATCTCGGCGATACGCTGCTCGGCGACGACGCGCTCGCGAGCCTGAGGCCGCTCGGCCGCCTGCGATCGTTGAACCTGTCGCAGACGCTCGTCGAAGGGCCCGGCCTTGCGCAGCTTGCGGGACTCACGAATCTTCGCGAGCTGAATCTTGACAGCGCGCCTCTCAGCAACCCCGGGCTCGAGCAGATCGCGAAGATCTACGGCCTGGAGGATCTCTCGCTGCGTTACACCAACATCACCGACGAGGGGATGGCCCGCATCGGACAGCTCAGGAATCTGCAACGTCTGGATCTGTCATCGGTCGACATCACGGAGAAAGGCTTGCAGAGCCTCGCGGGGCTGACCAATCTGGTCGACCTCGACCTCAGCTTTGCGCGGTTCGCCGAGTCGGGTCTGCAGGTCCTCGTCACGCTGCCGCAGCTCAAGCGTCTTGGGCTCGAGCAGACGACCGTGACCGACAAGGCGATGCCCTGGATTGCGCAGCTGCCGGGCCTCGAGGCGCTGAACCTGAACTACACGACGGTGAGCGATGCCGGGTTCGCGAAGCTCGCGGCCCTGACGTCGCTCGCGGAACTGAAGCTCGATCGCACCGAGATTTCCGACAAGTCGCTCACCTGGCTGACGGCGCAGAAGAATCTCCGGTACGCCGACCTGTATCACACGCTCCTTACCGAGCAGGCGCACCAGGCGCTGGTCAAGGCGTTCCCGAAGTGCGACATCAACTGGAGCCTCGACTCGACGAGATCGAGACGGAGGACGTAGGAAGACTGCCGTATGAAAAAAATAGTTCTGGTGGCGGCGTTCGTGGCTGGAATCGCGGCGCCCCTTGGCGCGCAGACGAAGCCCGCGGCCAAGGCGACCCCGGCAAGTCCGGCCGAGGCGAGGGCGGTCCAGCGCATCGAGGCGCGCGGCGGCTTCGTCGTCCGGGATCGCGACGGCAACATCGCCGAGGCATCGCTGGCGCGCACCTGGGCTACCGACGAGGACTTGAGCTACGTCGCCGAGATCAGGACGCTGAAGCGGCTGGATCTTTCCCTCACCCTCGTCACTGACAAAGGCATCAAGGAACTGGAGAAGCTCCGGCAGCTCGAGGATCTCGACCTCGAAACGGCGGAAGCGCTCACCGATGCGTCGATGAACTACGTGAAGAACATTCCGGCGCTTCGCAGACTGAGCGTGCGCGGCGTGGACATCACCGACGTGGGCATGCCCGCCATCGCCCAGATGACGGGCCTGACGTCGCTCGACTTGAGCCACACCATGCTCGAGGACGTCGGTCTGGAAAATCTGCCCGCGCTCACCAACCTCGAAGAGTTGTATCTCGGCGGCGACATGATCACCGGGATCAACCTCAACTTCCTGAAGCTGCTGCCGAAGCTGAAGAAGCTGAGCCTCGACGGCATTCAGCGGCGCAACGCCGGCGCATGCTGGACGCCGCGGGTGACCGACCTGGATCTCGACACGATCGCGCTGCTCTCGGGGCTCGAGGATCTCGATCTCGGCGTCGGGCTGGATCTCGGCCGCGGCGGAAAGCCGGCGGCGCCCGGCGGCGGCAACTGCAAAGTGACCGGCGGAATTCAGGTGACCGATCTCGGCCTGGCGAAGCTGGGAAGGCTCACGAAGCTGCGCAGGTTGAATCTGAGCGGCGCGCGCCTCACGCCGGCGGGCCTCAAAGTGCTGGCCGGAATGCCGCTCGAACGCCTGAGTCTGTGGAACTGTCAAGCCTTGGACGATGCGGCGGCGGGCGTGCTCGCCGAGATCCAGACGCTCACCTATCTCGATTTGTCGCTGACGAAGGTGAGCGACGCCGGGCTCCAGACGCTGGCGAAGCTGCCGAACCTGAAGGCGCTGTATCTGACCGAAACGAAAGTCACGCCGCAGGCGGTGGACGCGTTTCAGAAAGCGAACCCGAAAACCTTCGTATCATGGGCCCGGCGATTGCAGCCGCGCGGCGCTCCGCTGCAGGGATTGAAAGAGGAGCCGGCCGAATGAACGCGCGTCTTGCCGCGGTCGGACTCGCATTTGTCGGGCTGTGTCTGGCCGCCTCCGCCGGCACGAAAGCCCAGGGCGGCGCGGCCGCGGTCCAGGGCGGCGCGACAGATCCGGCGTTCTTCGCCACGAAGTTGTATCCGGTGCTGGAGGAGGCGCGGTGTTCAGGATGCCACGCCCAGGACGGCGTCGCCTCCGCGACCCGGCTGCACTTTCCTCCCAAGGACGCGACCCTGGCGCAGATCGAAGACTTCGGCCTGTCGCTCGCGCCCCTGGTGGATCGCGCAACCCCGGCGAACTCGCTGCTCTTGAAGAAGCCTACAAAGACGATTCCGCACACAGGGGGCGAGCGCATTCATCCTGGATCGGATGAAGAGAAGCTCATGGTCCGGTGGGTCCAGTTCCTCGCGTCGGCGAGCGACGAGACGCTCGCGTCGATGCGCGCGAGCCTCGGCGATACGTCCGACGCCGGGCCGAAGCAGCTCGTGCGGAGGCTGACCCATAGCCAGTACAACAACACGGTGCGCGATCTGCTCGGCGATTACAGCCAGCCCGCCAACCGCTTCCCGCAGGAAGATTTCGTCGACGGATTCAAGAATCAGCTGACGGCGCAGGGCATGCCGCCGCTGCTTGTCGAGACTTACAGCACGTCGGCCGAAAAGCTCGCGTTGAACGCGTTCCGCATCGGCGACGTGAACGGGCTCGTCCCGTGCAAGCCCGCGTCGGCGCCGCTGAGTATTGACGACAAATGCCGCGACGCCTTCATCCGGCAGTTCGGGTTGAAGGCGTTCCGCCGGCCCCTGAGCGAGGATGAGCTGCACCGCTACGGCGCGGTGTTCGCCGCCCAGGCGAAAGCGACGCACAAGTTCCTCGAGGGCGCGCGCGTGATCGTCGAGGCGATGCTGCAGTCGCCCAACTTCCTGTTCCATGTCGAAGGCGGACCGGATGGCAGGCTGATCGATTACGACACTGCCAGCCGGCTCTCGTACATGTTGTGGAACACGATGCCGGACAAACAACTGCTGGACGAAGCGGCCAGGGGGGATCTGCACACGCCGGACGGCAGGATAAAGGCGGCGCGCCGCATGATCGCCGATCCCCGCGCAAAACAGGCGCTCGACGAGTTCTTCGACGAATGGCTGCGCTTCGATCGTGTGGAAAACGCGGTCAAGGCCAGGGCGGCTGATTTCACGCCGGAAGTCGCGGCCGCGATGGCGGAGGAGACGCGGACGCTGCTGCAGTACCTCGTGTGGAACGACAAGGACTTCATGGAGGCGCTGACCGCCGATTACACCTTCGTCAGCTCCGATCTGGCCACCCTATACGGCATCCCGGCGCCGCAAGGGGAGTTCGAGATGGTGAAGCTCCCCGAAAAGACGCACCGCGCGGGAATTCTCGGCCACGGATCGTTTCTGGCCTCGACCGCCGGCCCGACCGCGACGTCGCCGACGGCGAGAGGCATCTTCATTCGCGAGCAGCTGCTGTGTCAGCACGTGCCGCCGCCGCCGCCGGGCGTGAACCAGAATCTGCCCGAGCCGACCGACGCCAACACGGCGAGAACCCGGCGCCAGCTGATGACCGAGCATGTCGTGAACCCGACGTGCGCGTCGTGCCACCGGTTGATGGATCCGATCGGCTTCGGCCTCGAAAACTTCGATGCGATCGGCGTGTGGCGCGACAAGGAAACCATCGCCCTGCCGGGCCGTGGCGAAGGCGGTGGAGGCGGCCGCGGTCGCGGCAATCGCGTCGCGCTCGCGATCGACACGCAGGGTGAAATCGCCGGGATCCCGAATTCGACGTTTTCCGACGCCAAGCAGCTCGGCAGGATTCTGGCCGACAGCCCCGTGTGCCAGAAATGCGTCGTTCGCCAGATGTTCCGCTATTCGTACGGCCGTCTCGAGACCGCCGCCGACGAACCGGCGATCGACGAGATCTTCAACCGTTTCAAGGAGTCCGGGTTCCGGTTCAAGACGCTTCTGTTAACATTGATTGAGTCTCCTGAGTTCATACGGAGGTAGGAATGGCGCTGAGCAGACGCACGTTTCTGAAGGGCCTGAGTGCGACGGGCGCGCTCGTGCGGGTCGGCCTTCCGCCGCTGATGGCGATGTTCGAGTTCAACGGCACCGCCTACGCCGCCGGCGCGGCGGTCGCGGGCGGCAAGACAATCGACAAACGGTTCCTGCTCTGGTGGAACGGGAACGGTATTCCCGAGCGCTACTGGATTCCGCGGGAGACGGGCGTCGACTACGAGCTGACGCCGTGTCTCGAGCCGATCGCGAAGGTGCGTAACTACGTCCACGTGCTCAGCGGCATCGACAACGTAGCGGCGCGCCTCGACGGGCAAGGCAACGGGCATTTCAGCGCGCTCTGCGGATCGATGACCGGGACCGCCTATACCGGGCGCGGCGCAGCTGGCGCGTCGATCGATCAAATCATCGCGGCGAAGATCGGCACCAAGTCGCGCTTCCGCTCGCTGCAGGTGGGTGTGGCCCAGGAGTCGCACGGCGAGAACGTGCACCGCAACATGACCTGGGCCGGCTACGAGCGCGCGCTGCCGCCCGAGATGATTCCGCACAACCTGTTCGATCGCCTGTTCGGCGTGAAAGACGAAGGCTGGGTCAACCGGAAGAAGAGCGTGCTCGATCTCGTCAGCGCCGACGTGGACAAGCTCGAAGCCACCCTGGGCGCCGCCGACAAGCAGCGCCTCGATCAGCACCTCACGTCGGTGCGCGATCTCGAGCGCGCCATCGCGAGCCTGCCGCCGGATTACGGCAAGAACATCAAGGAGCCCGAAGACATCACCGATCTCACCGATTATCCGAAGATCGCGAAGCTGCAGTCGGATCTGGTGATTCATGCGTTCGCATCGGGCCAGACGAGGGTCGCCTCCTACATGCTCACCAAGTGCCAGAGCCTCACCAGGTTCCCGTGGCTCGGGCATGCGGACAACCGGCATCACGACTACACCCACACCAACGCCGGTTCGCCGCAGCAGCAGCGGATCATGCGCGATATCTGCCGCTGGCACGTGGAAGAGTTTGCTTACATGCTCGAAGGCCTCAGAGCGATCCCGGAAGGCGATGGCAACCTGCTCGACCATACCGCCTGCGTGATGGTGCACGAGCACGCCGAGGCCAACCCCCACAAGTGCAACGGCCTCGCGGTGCTCGTCGCGGGCGGCGGCATCAAGGGCGGGACCCATACGAAGACGCACAACTCGTTCGGCGACATCTACCTGACCCTCGCCGAGGAGATTCTGCAGACCAAGCTGGGCAAGGAGTTCCCGACGGCGGAGGAAAAGCTGACGTTTCTCGTGTAGCGACCGGCGCGTCGCTCGTCAACCTGCATCGGCCGGGCGGCGGTTGAAGAGATCGCCGCCCTTCTTTTTATTTGTGTAGACATATGACCATGGAACGTTGCGTGCGGAAGCGCGTGTTGAAGCGTTTGAAAGCCGCGAGCGGCCTGGGGCGTCGGGGCCCCAGGAGCGAGCGGCGGGAGCGGGGCGAGGGGCCCCCGCGACTGATGTTGATCGCGCCGGTGGCGGCCGCCTTGCTCGCGCTGTGTGTGACGCCGGCGCGCGCCCAGGACGTGTTGCCGGACGGTCCCGGCATGGACATTCTGCGAACCAAATGCCGGAACTGCCACATGCCCGATCGCGTCACCAAGGTCCCCGGACGCGCCGTCGAAGGCTGGCAGACGCTCGTCAACACGATGATGGGACGCGGCGCACCGGTGACCGAAGATGAGCTGCCCGTTCTGGTCGAGTATCTCGCCAAGAACTTTCCGCTCGATGCGAAGACGCCGGCGGTGACGTACACCCCGCTCGCACCGATGACGGCGCACGTGAGGGCGGAGTTCACCGAGTGGGACCTCCCGACTCCGGCCTCGCGGCCGTCCAATCCGCTGGCCGCGTCCGACGGCTCCATCTGGTACACGGGCCAGGCGGCGAACGTGCTCGGCCGCGTCGATCCCAAGACCGGCGAGATCAAGGAATACGAGCTGAAAACGCCCCAGTCCGGGCCCTACGGCCTTGCCGAGGACGCCGGCGGCAATATCTGGTATACCGGCAATTCGAAGGCCCAGATCGGGATGCTCGATCCCAGGACGGGAAAAATCAGCGAGTATCCGATCTCCGACCCCGCCGCGCGCGACCCGCGCTCAACGGTCGTCGATCAAAAGGGAAACATCTGGTTCACCATCCAGGAGGGGAATAAGGTGGGCCGGTTCGTACCGGCCACCGGGGAATTCACGCTGCGCCCCTCCCCGACGCTGAAGTCGCTTCCAGACGGCATGGCCGTCAACTCCAAGGGGGTACCCTTCTTTGCCGAGTCCGGCGCCAACAAAGTGGCGGCGGTCGACCCCGCCACGATGGCGATTCGTGAGTGGGCGCTCCCGGATCCGGCCGCCCGTCCGCGGCGGCTCGCGATCGACCCTCACGACGTGATTTGGTTCACCGACTACGCCCGCGGCTACCTGGGCCGTCTCGATCCCGCGACAGGCGCCGTGAAGGAGTGGGCGTCGCCGGGCGGGGCGAAGTCGATGCCGTACGCCATCACCGCGATCGGCGACGATCTCTGGTACAGCGAGTCTGGCGTGGCGCCCAACACGCTTGTGCGCTTCGAGCCGGCCACCGAGCGCTTCCAGATCTGGAATATTCCGTCGGGTGGCGGCGTTGTCCAGAGCATCAGCGTGGGCAAGGACGGCAGTCTCGCGCTCGCGGAAAGCGAGCTCAACAAGGTCGCGCTGGTGAAGATCAGCAGGTAGCGCGTTCGCCGGCCCGCCGGTTTGAGAGCGGCGGCCGATTTCGAGGAGGTCCAGATGTCGGTTCTGAACCAGATGTCAGCCCTGAAAAAGGTCTGCCTGTTCGTCCTGCTGGCTGTAACGACGGTCGCCGCGCAGAGGCAGACGCAGCCGCCGCGGCCCCAGGTGTTTCCGCCGACCGCGGACCAGCGGGCGCAGATCGATGCCAGGCTGGCCGAGCTGAGCAAACGGATTGACGCGCTGTCGGCCAGGAAGACCGACCCCGCGCTGGTCGCTGACGTCGACATCTACCGGAAGGCCGCCGCCTACATCGTCCGCTTCCCCGAAGAGTTCTTCACCGCCCAGTATGCGCCGGAGACGATCGCGGTCCTCGATATGGGGCTGGCGCGCGTCAAGGAACTGGAAGCCGGCGGCGCGTCGTGGACGAAAAAGACCGGCAACGTGGTCCGCGGTTACGTGTCGAGCGTCGACGGCAGCGTGCAGCCGTACGGCCTGACGATCCCGGCCTCCTACGACGGCGTGAAGCCGATGCGGCTCGACGTCTGGCTGCACGGCACAGAGATCCCGCTCAACGAAGTACGGTTCATCAATCAGCAGTCGGGCGCCCACGCGAATGTGAATGCCCCCGCGCCGCAGGACTACATTCAGCTCGAGCCGCTCGGCAGGATGAACAACTCGTACCGGTACTCCGGTGAAACCGATGTCCTCGAGGCCATCGCCTCGGTCGAGCAGCGCTACAAGATCGACCCGAACCGGATTCTCATACGCGGCCACTCGATGGGCGGACAGGCGTGGCACCTCGGGCTGCAGCATCCCGGCTTTTTTGCCGCGCTCGAGGCGAGCGCGGGATACGTCGACACCCATGAGTACGCGGGCGCCCGCCTGCCGAAGGAAGGCCTTCCCCCGTATCAGGAAACGGCGCTGCACTACTACGACTCGCAGGATTACGCGCTCAACGCGTTCGACATCGTGACGGTTGGCTACGGTGGCGAGAATGATGCCCAGTTGCGGGCTTCGGTGAAGATCCGCGAGGCGCTCGAGAAGGAAGGATTCCACTTCACCCAGGAGACGCCGTACAGGTGGACGACAAAGGATCTCCGCGCGACGCTCTTCCTGATGGGGCCCAAGACGGGCCACGCATGGCATCCGCAAAGCAAGGCTGAGTCCGAAGCGTTCTTGAGAAACGCCCTCGAGACCGCCGACAAGCCGCCGAATCACTTGAGGTTCGTGACGTACACGGCGCGATGGGACAAATGTTACTGGCTGACCGTCGACGCGCTCGACGAGACCTACCAGCGCGCGGACGTCGACGCGACGCGCACGGGCGATCTCAAGCAGTACACCATCAAGACGAAAAACATCAGCCGGCTCTCCCTTACCGGGCCGCCCGCGGCGTACACGCTGGACGGCCAGAGCCTCAATGGCGGCGCCAATCCAACCTTCGACAAGGCCAACGGCACATGGACGGCCGCGAGCGGCAAGCCCGCGGGCCTGCGCAAGATCCACGGCCTGCAAGGGCCGATTGACGACGCGTTCCGCGATCGATTCATCGCCGTGCGCGGGACCGGACAGCCGTGGAACGCGGACGCGCAGGACTACGCTCAGAGGCGCCTCGACATGATGACCTCGGATTTCGCCAAGTGGATGCGCGGCGATGTCCGGGTGAAGGACGACACGGCGGTGACCGCCGCCGACATCGCCAACTCGAACCTGATTTTATTCGGCGATCCCGGCAGCAACAGCGTGATCGCCAAAGTGATCGGCAAGCTGCCCATCCAGTGGACGCGTACCGAAATTGCCGTCGGGGCGCAGAAGTTCCCGGCCGCCGGCCACGCGCTTGCGATGATCTATCCGAATCCGCTGAACCCGCAGAAGTACATCGTCATCAACAGCGGCCACACGTTCAACGCGAATCGCGTGCTTGCGGGCACCGAGTCGATATTCTTTCCGCGGATCGGCGACTACGCGGTGATCCGCGTCGATCCAGCTGCAATGGCAGGGCTCACGCCTGTCGGGGACGTGAAGTTGTCCGGGTTCTTCAACGAGCGCTGGCAATTGAAGTAACGAACGCACCGCACGCGCGATAAACTCCACCGATGACCGCGATCGACCAGGGCAATCTCCGGCGCGTCATCGGCTTCTGGGGCGGAACCGCCCTCATCGTCGGCATCACGATCGGCAGCGGCATTTTCCGCAAACCGCCCACCATCGCGGGCTTGGTGCCGAACCCGCTCGTCATCATGGGGCTCTGGACCGCGTTCGGCTTGATCAGCGTCTGCGGCGCGCTGACCGCTGCTGAACTGAGCTCGCTGCTGCCTCGCCCCGGCGGCGTCTATGTCTTTCTCCACGAAGCCTTCGGTGACGCGGCCGCGTTCGTGTTCGGGTGGCTCTATGTGCTCGTCACGACGCCCGCGAACATCGCGGCGCTGGCGACCGTCTTTTCGGAATTCTTCCTGAACCTGCTGGGAATCACCATCCAGGGGTTCACGCTTCAGTCGATCGCCATCGCCGCGATCGTGGCTCTGACGGCCGTCAATCTATTGGGCGCGCAGGTCGGCGCGGCCGTCGGCGGCGCCTTTACCCTCGTCAAGGTCGCGGCGCTGGCGGCGATCATCCTGGGAGCTTTCCTGCTCGGGCACGGCAGCTTCTCGCATTTCACGGGGGGCCCGGTGCCGCGCGCGGGTCTGGCTCGCGCCGTGGCATCGGTGATCTGGACCTACGACGGCTGGATCGCCGTCACCATGATCGCGGGCGAGGTCGTGGCGCCGGAACGGTTGATGAAACGGATCATCATCGCGGGAATGCTGGTCATCGTGACCCTTTATATCGGCGCGAATCTCGCCTATTTCTACATGATGCCGGTCGAAGTCATGGCCGACGAGAAGGCGGCGATTGCGCGGACGGTGATGACGTCGATCGCGGGGCCTGCCGGTGGAACCGTGATCCTGATTTCGATCGTCATAAGCGTTCTCGGCGCGCTGAACGGCAACTGCCTCGCGAAACCGCGCGTCGCGTACGCGATGGCGCGGGATGGCCTTACGTTCTCGTTTCTGGGAAAGGCTCATCCTCGCTGGTCGACTCCCTGGGCGGCGCTGCTCGTCCAGGGAGGGGCCGCGACAGCCATGGTCCTCGCGCTCAGAGACTTCGACACCCTCACGACCTACTTCGTCGTCGTCGAATGGGCCGCCCTCATCGTCGCCGTCGCGGCGGTGTTCGTGCTGCGACGCAAGATGCCGGATGTGCCCAGGCCGTACCGCACGCCCGGATATCCATGGGTGCCGCTCCTATTCATCGCAGGAACAGCGGTCGGCCTGACGGCGATCGTCTGGGGCGAGATCACGGTCGGCAATTATTCGCCCCTCTATGGGTTGGCGATTGCGGCGGCCGGATTCCCCGTTTATCACCTCTGGAAGCGGCTCACCCGCGCACAGGGACCCGCGCCGGTTGTCGCGGTTTGAGAGAACGGGCCACTGAACCGGCTTGCGGGAGACGCTGATGGATGCCCTCGAACTTGATACACCCGCTCTCTACGTCGACCTGGACGCGCTCCAGCGCAATATCGACCGGATGCAGCAGCAGTGCCGCTCATGGAAGGTCGATCTCCGGCCGCACCTGAAGACCCACAAGATCCCCGAGATTGCCCGGATGCAGCTCGATGCCGGTGCGGTCGGAATCACCGTGGCCAAAGTGGGCGAGGCGGAAGTCCTGCCCGGTGATGACGTGCTCGTGGCATACCCGGTTCTGAAGGAAAAGCTGCCGCGGCTCGGCGAAGTGGCGAAGACGCGGCGCGTGACGGTGGCGGTCGATTCCGTGGAGGCCGCGCGAGACCTGGAGGGAATCCGGACGCTGGTCGAAGTGGATGTGGGCGCGGGCCGATGCGGCGCTCAGTCGCCCGCGCAAGCGGTCGACGTGGCGCGGGCCTGTACCGATTTTCAGGGCATCTTCTACTGGCCGTCCTGGCTCGATGAGGAAGGATTCAAGGCGGCGTCCGTCAGGATCGGTGCCGTGCTCGACGCGCTCGACGCAGCCGGATTCGAATCGAAGATCGTGTCGGGCGGCTCGACGCCGGGCGCGGCGAAGACGCCGCTCATCCCGCAGACGACGGAGATCCGTCCCGGCACGTACGTGTTTTACGACGCGAACAGCCTCGAGGCGAGATGCTGCGTCGAAGCGGACTGCGCCCTTCGCGTGCTCACGACCGTCGTCAGCACAGCCGTGCCTGGGCAGTGCCTCATTGACGGCGGGTCGAAGACGTTTTCCAGCGATCCGACGCGCGGGTCCGGCACCTTCGGCCGTTTCATCGGGCGGCGCTGGACGATGCGCAAGATGAACGAGGAGCACGGCTATGTGGAAATCCAGGAGCCAGCTCGCATCGGCGAGAAGGTGTGGGTCGTGCCCAGCCACGTCTGTCCCACCGTCAATCTCCACGACGACGTCTGGTACGGCCGGAACGGCCGCGTCGACGGGTCGTGGAAAGTCGCCGCCCGGGGAAAGGTGCGGTGAGGCGCGCGGTCCGCGTAGGGTCAGTTACTGCTTGACGAACTTCTCCACGACCCCGCTGAGTTGAGCGATATACACGTCACCGCTAGGGGCGACGGCTACTCCATGGCCGCCGGCGGTGGTGCCACCCAGTCTTCCCAGGATTTTGCCATCCAGATCGCGCAGGACGCCGCCGGTCCAGATGTGCTGGTCTCTGGTCATCGCCAGACCGGAGACTCCTCCGGTTCCCGTCCACTGATTCAGAAATTTACCGTTGGCGTCGAACACCTCGATGCGCTGGTTGTCCCTGTCCGTGACGTAGACCTTGCCCTGTGCGTCGACCACCACATTGTGGGGTAATCCGAATTCCCCAGGCCCCGTTCCGCGGCTGCCCCATTGCAGAAGGAATTTGCCGTCGCGTGTGTACTTCACCACTCTGGCGCCGCCGTAGCCGTCTGTCACATAGATGTCGCCGTTGGCGGCGAACGCGACATCGGTCGGCAGGTTGAACGCCGTGGCGCCTGTACCGGAGACGCCCTTGGTGCCGAGCCGCATGATCTCCTTCCCATCCGGATTCATCTTGTAGATGACGTAGCCGGGCGCGTCGATCGCCCAGATATTCCCCTGCGAATCGACACGCACCGAGTGAGCGCCGCAAGAGTCGCACCCTGCCGGGCCGTACACCGCCGAGTAGTGCGACTTGTCTGCCGTCCAATCCATCTGAGGAATCGCCGCAACCTTTCCCTCGCTGAACATGCCGTCGCCCCACGAGCGGATCAGCTTTCCGTTGCTCTCGAATTCCAGGATCGGGTGCGCGCCGCGGTGGAGAACGAGGATGGTGCCGCGTGAGGTGACCGCCACCGATGAGACCTGGATGAAATTCCAGGGGGCAGGGAAACCGGCAGCGCTGTTGAGGGGAGTCGGCCACTCCACCATCTTGTACGGCAGATCGGGCCCGGCGGCGCCCGCGGCGCGGCCCTGGCTGCCGTTGACCTGCTGGGAGAGCGCGACGCCGGCCAGGCCGAGGACGAGCAAGCAGAGATGGCTGAACCGCATGGTGAGCTCCTATCGGGTTGAATTGCGCAGCAGCGCGGCGATTTCGCGCGCGCTCAGCTTCGTGCGCTTGATGTTTGTCAGCATGAATCGGTCGCCGGCGTTGTGAATGACGATCCGATCGCCGGCCAGCCTCGCGGCGGTCGTGAAATCGCCGGCCCGCCGCAGACCTGGAACGTAGAACCGTTCAAGGAAGTCCGTGTCGCCGGAGGTGTCGAACGTGCCTACGTCGAGGACGGCGATTCGAACCGGCGCGATGGCGGCGGCGAAGAGGCCGGCCAGCGCCGCGTCGCCGCTCGCAACGAGCGCCGCGTCAGGATGCGCGCGCATTTCCGCGACGATATCGGCCACGCGCTGGCTGGCGGCCGTACGGTTGTACGTGTCGAAGTGGCGGATCTTCGATGCGGCGTCCGCATCGAACGGTGTGAATTCGATCGGTTGGAGCGAGAACCCGGCCGATCGGAGCTCTCGTTCCAGTCCCGCGTCGTCGGCTGCGAAGAGCACCGTGGGGACGCGGCCCTGCATTGTCTGGCGGGTCTGGCGGGTCTGGCGGGTCTGGCCGGCCTGGCGCGGCGGCTCCTCGGTCACCTGGCCGAAGCCGAGCGCATGATCGAGCGCCCGGCCGAGTGTCTCCAGCGGGGTAGTGGATAGTTGGCGCTTCGCATTGTCTATCCAGGCGCTCGTCAACTGTGCGGCGGTGATCGCTTCGGGCGGAAGCGGGCGCTGATAGAACACGAGAACGTCCGGCGGCGCATCGGCGGTGAAAGGTCGCTCGGGTCGCCGGACGTCAGCGGGCGCGTGCTGCAGCCACCGGGCCATCCACGCGTACATCGCTTCACGCGAATCGCGGTTGAAGTTGTGCTCCGCCTCGAAGCGCACGCCGAATACGCGATTTCCTGCGTCAAGCAGCGAGTACAGCGATCGGACGGCAGGATACTCGCTTTCCATTGTGTTCGCGGTCCAGTCTCCGGTAGCCGACACCATCAGCAGCGGCCGCGGCGCAATCGTCGCCGCAATCTCGACGTTGTTGGTGTCCAGCCGCAACCCTGGAGGGTTTTCACAGAGGTCGCCGCCCTGCATGTGCAGCGAGATCATGTTGACCGGCGCGGCAACCGCCACGCGATCGTCGGCCGCGGCCAGCAGGAATGTCTGCGTTCCGCCGCCGGACTCGCCGGTCACACCGAGCGCATCGCGGCGCACATAGGGGAGCGTTTCGAGGAAATCCAGTCCACGAATGGAGTTCCACAGCTGCAGGCCGGCAACGCTCAGGCCCCACAGGCTCTCCCGCGGACCGCCGAACGTGTGTGGGAGCTGACGGCTGTCGTTGTAGCCGATCATGTCGTAGGTGAACACGACGAAGCCTTGGCGCGCGAGGTTGATCGCGCGTCCCGGCACGGAGACGACCGGTGTGTTTTCCAGGCGGCCGTAGGGCCAATGTCCGTGTGGCGACAGGATGGCCGGAAACGGTCCGTTCCCGATTGGACGGTACAGATTGCCCGCGACGAAGAATCCCGGGAGGCTCTCGAAATAGACCTTCGAGACCGTGTAGTCCGGATGCTGGACCTCGCCGAAGATCACCGGCTTCAGCGGCGTGCGCTCCGGCATCGGCAGGAGGCCCGCGGACTCCAGGACGTGCTCCCGCAGGTACGCGGCGCGCCGGTTCCAGTCATCGGGCGACGTAAAGTGCGGCGCCTCGAATGTGTCATCGAGCGACCGGTAAGGCGCGTGCTGGGCCGCCGCCGGCTGGGAGGACGCGATGATGAGCAGCGCGAACGCGGCCGATCGGGCTGTCAGATGGCGTGGCATGTTATCGAGCTCAGGGCCCGTTCTCAGAAGCTGTATTTCGCGCCGAACCGCGCCACGCGCGCCGGCAGAATGCCGCCTTCGGCGGCGTTCACGCTCGCGCCCGACACGCCGTAATATCCGAACGTCGGCCCCGAGACGTACGTGATGGTCGTCGGCGCGCTCGAGTTCAGCAGATTGAAGAGATCGAAGTCGATTTCGAACCGCTGGCCGCCCCCCAGCGAGAACTGTTTGCTACCACGCAGGTCCACGATGTTGATGGTCGGGCCCTTCTGCGCTCCGAACGGCTGGAGATTCACCGTCACGGTGCTGAGTTGCTTCAACGAGGGACCTCCATTGGGGTCCGCGGCCCTGAAGACGTTGGTGCGCTGCCCCTGGAACCCGACCTTGCTCTGGAGGTAGGCGCCGAACTGCACGTCCCACGGCAGCCGGTAGCTGGCGCTCACGTTGCCGGCCCACGACCAGCTCTGATCCAGCGGGAAGGAGTCGTTGTTCGGATTGTCCGGAATCAGCGTGAGCCATTTGTGATGCCGGGTCATCCAGAACGAGGCCATCCCGAACCACCGGCCCGACGCCCGCTTCGTCACCGTGAACTCGGCTGACTGATACCAGTCGGTTCTTGCGCTGTTCTGCAGCTGGTTGGCGACAAACGCCGCGCCACGATACGCGGGGTCGTAGTCGTAAATCGTGACGATCCCGCCATCGTCCGCGGTGCCTACTACGCCGTCCGGCCCCGGATCGCGGCGCTGCAACGGAATGTCGTAGGCGCTCCGCGGGCGCAGCACGTTGGTGCTGGCGAACTGATCGCGGAAGTTCTTGAAGACGTAGAGCGTGCGGAAACCGAGGTTCTTCATCAGCTCGTGCTCGAAACCCACCGTCGCTTCGGTGGTCATCGGCTGCCGCAGATTCGGGTTCTGGATGTTGTTGCTCGCGCCGGTGATGCTGAGGAAATCTCCGCCGTTCAGATCCAGATTCACGTCGCCTGGCGTGTAGTCGCCCTTTCCGCTGGGGTCGGTCCAGCGGAAAATCGCCGTTGTTGGCGAATTAGGGTTGTATCGGCTCGCAAAGCCGCTGTCGAGTCCAGCGTTGTAGCGTCCGATGCTCGTCTTCACGACGGTCTTGGGGCCGAGGCTCCACGCGAGACCGAACCGCGGAACGGTGCTGCGCCACGTCAGGATGTCCTGGGCGGCGTACGTTCCGGCTGGGAAGAGCGTCGGAAACTCCAGGCTCGCCGTTCTCGACTGCTTGGGCAGGTACGCATGCTGCTGTTCGTAGCGGACTCCCAAATTGGCCGTGAGACTGTCGGTGATCCGCCAGGTATCCTTCAAGTAGCCCGCATAATGCGTGGCCCATTGAGTAGGAAACACAGTGCTGGTGATGTCGATTTCGACCGGCTGATGCGACACGCCGCCGACCTTGTCATACACGAGGACATAGTCGCCGGCGGGCGAATGTTCCTGCGACGTCCCGTTTCTCTCCCAGTACAGCGTCGAGCCGACTTTCAGCTCGTGATGTCCGCCGAGAAAATTCTCCGGGAAGAAGCTGACCCCGCCGTCGGTCTGCCAGCGGTCGCTGTACCCTTTGCTGTTGTGTTCGCTGGCGCCGGTGTGCAACCCCGTCTCCCGATCGAGCTTGCTTGGATTTCCCGGCACCGCATAGGGAGTACGCGCCACCGAGTAGTCCGATCGGTTGCCGCCGTAACCGGCCGACACGTCGGCAACAATCCGGCTCGTGATGCTGCTCTGAATCTCGCCCTTGTAGATCCCGCCTGGATTTCTGTAATCGGTCGTCGACTCGAGCGGCCGGAAGCGTTCGGCGTCCCTCTGGGGCTGGTATTTCAACATCGGTGACCACACCATGATCAAACGGTTCTTCTGCGTGGCCTGGTAGGAGAGCTTCAGGGCCTCTGACGTGAGGTTGTTCTCGTAAGCGGCTGACGGCTCGTTTCCGGTCAGTGGCTTGCCCGCCGGGTCCGATACGAACCCGAGGATCCCGCCGACCCGCTTCTGCTTGCTCGCGGCGACGTAGAACCACAGCTTGTCCTTGACGATGCGCCCGCCGAGATCGCCGGCAGCATCGTAGTAGTACCGCAGCGGCGGTGTCTGGGTGAGGTTCTGCGCTCGCAATCGTTCCGTATAGTTGCTGCTCTGAAGCTCGGGCCGCTGGCCGGCGCTGCTGTATGAACCATGGAACTGGTTGGAGCCTGATTTGAGCACCGATACCATCGAGATGCCTGGCGTCGACACTTCGGCGTCGTTGCCCGATGTCTTGATCTGAATCTCTTCGAACGCGAACGTCGAGTAGTACACGCCGGAACTGGGACCGACGCTGATGTTCATTCCTTCGACGTCCATCCTGGCTGTGGCGGTCACGCCGTAGTTCTGAATATCGTTGCGGGTGGCGAGGCTGCTATCGCCCACGTCGGGCGCGCCTGCAGTCGTCACTCCGGGCGTCATCGCGAACAAGTGCTGATAGCCGCGGCCGGTCGGTACTGCTTCGAGCGTATCGAGCGTGATGTTGACGCTCGTGGTCGTCGTTGTCTGGTCCACCACCGGACTGGCGCCGCTGACCGTCACCGATTCCTCGAGTCCGCCGATTGTCATCGTCACGTCGACGCGGGCCACGAACCCGACGGGGATCCGCAGCTCATCGCGAACGAACGTCTTGAAGCCCGACAGCTCGAACGTCACCTTGTAGGTCCCGACCGGAAGCTCTCCGAAACGATAGCTGCCGTCGGGGCCGGTCACGGTGGTTTCACGGGCGACCTGCAGCGCAGGGCTGGTGAGCGTGGCCGTCACACCGGGAAGCGTCGCGCCCGACTCATCGGTCACCGTTCCATGGATGGTGCCCGACGAAGCGCCCTGGGCCGAGGCGGAGACCGCGCTCGTGCACACGAATACGAAGACGGCGGCCGCCGTCCAGAGAAACGCGCCCGACCGCAGCCAGGCATTATGGATGTACTCGTTCATCACGCTCTCCTGCGGGACGCCGGCGCCAAATCGACGGCGCAATCCGGCGCGACAATCTGTGCGGATGCGCCGGATGCTACCCGATCCGTCCTATGGGTTCCAACTGTTTTCGATGGTGTCATCGTCGTTCGCTGGGGGGCAGGCCGGTCAAAAACCCCGATCCCGGCGTCCGATCGGTGTCTAATGAAGGAGATGCGGCAAACCATTACTGCGACGGCGGTCCTGGCCATGCTGTCCTTGCCGTCCGCCGGAATTGCGCAGGGTCCTCAGACCGCAAATGCCCTGAGCCTGACCCTCCGCACCGCCGGTGACCGTCGCGAATTCAGGCCCGGCGAGACGATTCCGATCGAGCTCGAATTCAACAGCCCGGTTCCAGGACGGTTCTTCGTCCGCTCGTCAACCTACGATTACAGCGGACGGTTGACCATAGACGAGTATCGCATCGAGCCCAACGACCTGGTCACCGATCCGATGCTCGACTATTTTGCCGCAAGTCGCGGATTTGTCGGCGGCGGCGCGTCCACGAATCTGCCAATCGATAAACCAGTCATTGTCAGACTCGCACTGAATGAATGGTTCCGATTCGAGCGGCCAGGTACGTACACAGTCTCGCTGAGATCGAGCCGGGTCACCGACGGCGATCCGCGAGGACCGGGCAGGCCGGCGGTAGTCCCCGTTGAATCGAACACGATTTCGTTTGCGGTCCTGCCTCCGGATCCCCAATGGGAGGCGAGCGAGGTTCGCCTCGCGTCGCAGATACTGAGCTCGCGTGCGTGGGACCCCTTTCGACGCGACGGCTGTCGGATCCTCAGGTTCCTTGCGACCGACGCGGCCGTCGACGAAATGATCAAACGCTATGACGATGGACAGTGGGGCTGCGAGTTTGACCACATGATTGGGATGTTTGCCGCCGCGGATCGCGCCCGCACCGTTCGTCAGATGGAGGCCGGCCTTCGCACCAATCGTCCGCCTGTTTCTGAAAACTACCTTGAAACACTCGCGATTTTGTCGGTGTATCTGCAGCATCCGGAATTCGCGCCGGCGCAGACTCGAGTCGCGAAAGGCAACGAGCCTCGGTCTGGAGAATTGAGCCGGCACGAGGACCTGATCCAGGCGGCACAGGCTAAGTACGCGGCCATCGTGACGGCCGCAGATCCAGCCCCGACGTTTCTCGAATTGAGTCCGGAGCGTCAACTCCGGCTTCTTCGAGATGAGTGGCCACGCGTCAACACGCCAACCATGACGACGGTCTTGAGGCAGCTCGAGGAGGGCACAAGCTCGTCGTGGCCGTCGATCGCAGACGTTGCGCTGCGGCGCCTCTACGAGGTGGCGCCAGAACAGGCACGTCCGATCATTCTTGGCGATATTCAAAGCCCACCGCAGGACGCGACGCTTGCGACTCTCGGTTTGCTTCCCGAACGGGAACTGCCCTGGCTCGACGAGGTGCTGCTCTCGAATGTCCAGTCGGCGGGAGTCGATGGTGCCGACAGCATCCATTCGGAACTGCTGCAGCGCTACGCGTCTGCACAAATCGCTCAACGGCTGCTCGTCTATGTCGATTCGCGCATCGGTCGGATGGCGTGCCGGCAACAAGCCGCGTTGTTGGCGTATTTCCTGCGCACCGATGAAAGCCGCGGGCAGACTCTGCTGGATCGCGCGCTCACATCGCGAAGCACGGGCTGCTCTCAAACCGTGTTGGCCGACGTTGCGCGTTACAAGAAGTAAAATACGTCCAGCCTCAGGTTTCTGGTTTTCAGTTACGTGAAGTAGGATAACGGTTTCGGTTGAACCAACAGGAGAAGAGTCCCAATGAGCGTTCAAGCGCAGGCAGCGCCTTCAATTTCTCTGGATCCAAAGGACAGGCAGCGGTTGGAAGACGTCGGGTTCATGACCTGCATGACGCTCACGCTGCTCGGCAACTACGCCCAGACAGGCCACTTCGGCGGCCCGCTGGCCTACACGCCCTACAACGTCTCGGTGCATCTGGCCGGGCCGGAGCTCGGCGGCCTCCGCCACGACTACCGCCGGCCGAAGCATCCCTACGGCGACAAGTTCATGCTCGCCGCCGGCCACTGCGCGCCCACCTGCTACGCGCTGTGGATCATCATGGGTGAAGCGCTCTACAGAAAATACAACGCGACCGGCGACAAGAAATACCATGTGGCGCCGAAGGACGGGTTCCTGTCGATCGACGCGCTCGGCTTCCGCCGCGGCGCGGGCGCCCTGAAAACGCTGCTGCAGGACACCGGCCTCGCCAACGATCCGCTGTTCGCGCAGGCGAAGGAAAACGGCCGCGGCATCCACGCGCTCTCCGGGCATATCGAATCAACCGATCAGAGCAACGACGTCAACGGCGGTCCGTCGGGTATTGGATTGGCCACCGCCGCCGGCAAGGCCGCATTCTGGGACATCGTGGGCGCGCCGGTCGGCGCTCCGAAGGTCATTGCGTTCGAAGGCGAGTTCGCGCTCTGCGCCGGCCACGCGCAGGAGCTGAAGACCCAGGCGCTCGCGCTGAAAGTGGGCAAGCGGCTGCGCGTGATGTTTTCGGAGAACAACGCCGGTATAGATGACTCGATGCTGGGAGGCGTAATCGACAGCAAATACACCGACTACGACTTCGTGGGCCAGTGGAAATCCTACGGCTGGAACGTGATGACGATGGCCAACGGTCACGATTACGACCAGATCGTCAGCCACCTGAAGACGATGGAGGACTGGGATCCGGCCGATCGGCGCCCGATGATCGTCATCGGCAAAACCATCAAAGGATATTGGCCGACTGCGTCGAACGGGAAGATCGCGGGGTCGTGCGATCAGGTCGTGGGCTATCCGAGCCACCCGTACGCAATGAAGATGAACTCGGAGTATTTCGTCGCGCTGGCCAAGACCTTTGAGGATAAATACGGCGTCGAGTTCCAGGGCATCCGCAATGGCGCGGTCACCGACAACAGGGAGCGCCTGATCCAGTTCAAGACGAACATGGACGTTGCCATGTCGGTGCTCGACAAGAACGGGCTGGGCGACTGGCTGGCCTCTCGCATCGTGCAAATCGGCGATCAGGTGAGGGATGACTACAAGCTCCACATCGACGCCACGCGCGATCCGTTCCTCGACGAACGCCTGAAGGTCGCGAATCTGCCCACCGACACGCAGACCGTCAAGGTAAAGAACCCGATCTCGGGCGCCGAGAAGGACGTGAAGATCGCGCTCTTCCGGAAGGCGGGCGAAGTGGCCGGCGCACGCCGCGGGATTTCCGAGATCATCAAATGGATGAATTACGTCACCGGCAACCGCGTGCCCACGATTGCCGCCGACCTCTCCGAGTCGGTAAACCTGGAGCACGGCAGCCTGTGGGGCCACTACGATCCGGAAAAGAATCCGGCTGGCACGAGGCTGAAGGCGGCCATTCAGGAGGCCGGCAACGCGTCCACCGCGATCGGGCTGGTGGGCCAGAACGCGTCGCTCGATCCCGACAAGTTCGCGGGCGTGTGGGCGTGGAGCGGCACGTACGGCGCGTTCACGCCGCTGATGTACCTGCCGGCACGCGTCTGGAGCCAGCAGAACCAGGACAGCAAGTTCCGCACAGGCGTGCTGCACATCCTCGCCGGCCACTCCGGCCCGGAAACGGCCGCGGACGCGCGCACGCACTTCGGCATCTTCTCGCCGCAGGTGTGGAAACTGTTCCCGCGCGGGCAGGTGATCAACCTCAGCTTCTGGGACTACAACGACGTCGCCGCCGGCTACTACGCGGCCGCCGAGATCGCCGCGCGCGAAAAGAAAGTCGGGATCATCGTCGTCGAAGTGGCGCGGCCCGATTTCCCGGTGGCCGATCGCAGCAAGTTCGCCGACACCGACCTGAAGGCGGCCGCGAAGGGGTTGTACGTGATTCGCGACTTCGCGCCGGGTAAGCCGAGGGACGGCTACGTCGTCGCGCAAGGCTCGAGCTCGACATTCAACATCGTCAGCGCGCTGCCGAAGCTTGACGAGGCCGGCGTCAACGTGAAGGTGATCTCGGCGATCAGCGAGGAACTGTTCGACCGTCAGCCTGAGGCCTACCGCGCTTCGGTGCTGCCGCCGGAGGCGGTGCACGATCTCATGTTCGTGAGCTCGGGCACGCGGCGCATGTGGCCGCTGCGCAACGTGGGACCGCTCACCGACGAGTATTCGATGACGTCGGATTGGGATAACCAGTGGCTGACGGGCGGGCTGGAGCAGGATGTCATCGCCGAAGCCCACCTGGATCAGCAGTCGATCATCGCGGGCGTGACAAGGTTCGCCAATGACCGGGCGAAGCGCCTGGAGAAGACGAAGTCGCTGTTGGCGAAGCTGGACTAACGCGCGGCGGATTCCGGGAAGGCTCCGCCTGTGACGAGACCTGTGTGGAGATCGGCGCTGACGCGAATTCCACGACAAGCCCCTCGTGGCCACGCGACTCCCATTCCGTCGGAAAGGAAACAGCGCGCGGCCCGTACGGCGGCAATCCGGGCAGCCTTCGAAATGATGTCATCGTGATCCAGGCTCGTACCGCATCGCCACCGCCCCCGACCCGAACTCCAGCCGGCTCACGAGCTTCAAGTCGATACGCTTCGACAGCCCCGCGAACAAGGTCGGCCCGTGGCCCGCCAGCCTGGGCTGCACCACGAACTCGTACTCATCGATCAATCCCAGCTCCGCCAACGCCAGCGGGAGCTTCACCCCTCCCACGAACAGTCCCTTACCCGGCTCCCGCTTCAGCTGTTGAACGGCTTTCCCCAGATCCCCGCGCACGAGCTCCGCGTTCCAATCGATCCGGTCCAGGGTGCTCGACACGACGTACTTCTTTGCCGCGTCGATCGTCCGGGCGAATGGTTCCATCCAATCAGGCCTCGCTCCCGTTCGCGCCGGCGGCCGAAACGCTGCCTCCATCATTTCGTAAGTCACCCGGCCAAAGAGGAGGGCATCGGCCTGGTCGAGGTTTTCCACCGCGTGACGATGTAACTCTTCGTCCGCGGGTATTGCGCGATGATCGCAGCACCCGTCCAATGTGACGTTGATGGAATACCGAAGGGGTCGCATTACACAAGCGTACCGCCAATCGAAGGTTAGAGTAAGTCTCGGACTAATGTCGCGCCACTAACCAGGCCGTTTGTATCCGTTCGAGACATCATTCGGCGGGCCGTGCTGAAAAACGCGGCACCGTCGTGCTCGCCGTTTCTATCCTGCCGTGCAGATCACGGCAAACCTCTCTTGGCACAATCGTTGTATCCGTACGTACCGAGGGTTTACTATGACCATAAATAAGGCACTTTTCGCGGTATCGGCGGTTGGGCTCGCAGCGGGCCTTGGGTGGGCGTGCGGCACGACAACCGAGGCGATGTCGCCCGACAAACTGCAGCAGCAATACGGAATCACGGGCGCCTATGCGAGCACCATCCAGACTCCTGAAGGCGCGCTTCCGGGCACAGTCGTGCCGGTGACGCTGGCGGATGGCCGCGGCGCGCAGCTGGTGATCCCGGCACGATCGAGCAACCAGCCCCACACGCTGTACGTTCAAGACGCCGAAGGTATCCACCCCGTGCAAGTACAGAACGGCGTCACGCGCGACCAGCTCGTGGCCTCGTCCCAGCCGGCCGTGGTCGGACGGCGGGTCGAACCGGCTCACGCTCAAAACAAGAGCGGCTGGGAAAAAGATGCGTTGATCATCGGCGGCAGCGCCGGTGGCGGAGCGCTGGTCGGTGCTCTGGCGGGCGGCAAAAAGGGCGCGGGTGTCGGCGCCGCGGCCGGCGGCATCGGCGGCTTGATTTACGACCTCGCGAAGTAACAGGACTCGCGCCAAATCCACCGCGGAGGAAAGGAGCAGAGAGATTCTCTGCTCTTTTCTTTTCCACGCGTGAAATTCATGGTTCCCGCTCAGCCGGCGGGCGTACGAAGAAGGCCAGCCGCGGAAAGGCAAAGTGCCCGGCGACTTCGTCGATGATGTTGATCTGGCAGGTGTAGAGCCCCGGCGTGAATTGCTCGGCCGGCACTTCGAACTGAAACAGCGCCGCATGGCGGTCCGGCGCATCGAGCTGGGTGCGTGTCACGGCGGGCGTCTCGAAGACCTTCACTTTCTTCCGGTAGAACGCCAGGCTCGTTTGCAGGTCTGGCGCCGCTCCGGGCAGCACCGACGGGTCGTAGACCTCGTAATAAAAATAGAGCTTCTGATCGCGCGCGACCACTCGGGTCAGGTTCGGCAACAACTGCACGCCCTCCCGGACGAGCGGGTTGTCTCCCCGCGTGCTCGGCGCCGGCTGCAGCTGCGTGCTCAACACAACCGAGCTGACCTTCATCGTCGACCGCTTCAAATCCGGAACCACCAGCGGGGCCTCGAACGATCCGATTTTTCCCGTGGCGTTTTCGCGGACGACCACTTTCGCGGAGAAGCGGCCTGGCGGAAGCGTGAGGCCCGTTTGGTACAATACCTGTTTGCCGGCGAGCGTGGCGCCGGGCCCGGCGGGCAGCTGCAGCGTCTGGCGGAAACGCCCGACCGGCCGTCCTTGCTCGTCGCGAACTGCTCCGAGCACATCGAGCGATGCCTTGCCCGCTTGCGCCGCGACCGGCACGGCCGATCCCGGGACCGCCACTGAAATCGGCACGTAATACCGATCCGCCGCGAGCCGGAACCATCCGCCGCCCACCATGACCGGCACGTCGGTGGAAGACACCGCGGCGGTGAGCTGTTCCTGCAGCTCGGTTTCGCGGTCGCTGTTTGCGGTGTGCGCAAAGTCGCGGTCGGCATAGTAGCCGGCGCGCGCCTCCACGCGGACGCCGTCCCGCTTCACGCGCACCTGGATGCGGCGAAACCGTCCATCCTTCACCGGGTTCGTGCTGCTGTACCCGACGAGGTAGTACGCCGAGGTGTCGCGCTGCACGCGGGTGAACGCCTCGCCGAAGTCGTTCGTGTCGGTGAATGCCTGGCCACCGGTGTCGCCGGACAGCGACACGAGCGTGTCCTGGGAGGAGGCGAGCTTGTCGAACTGGTTCGAGACGCCTTTGCCGTTGAACAGCGAGACGCCGGTGCCGCTGGCCTGCCGCGCGTCGCCGCCGGGCACCACCGCCTGGAGGCCGCGCGTATCGACCGCGTAAATCGAGACGTTGGCACGGACAGCGGCGTTGATCGCCGCGCGCAGCTCGATCTGGTTGTCCTGGCCGTTGCGTTCCATACCGGTGCTGAAGTAGATAATCGATTTCTTCTGCTCGACCGGGCCGAGCGCGTCGGCCAGCGTCTTGAGCGCGCGGAGGCGGATGTCGTTGTTGAAGAGATCGAGCTCGGTGGCATCCGTCGCCGTCGTATCGTCGGCCGTGGCGGACGCTTGCGTTTCGTCGGTCGCCACCGTGCTCGCGGCCGCGTCGGCGGCGGCGGTGCCGTCGGTCGCCGCGAGGTGATTCAACGCACCCGTTACCTGTTCTTTGTCGCCGGTGAAGTCCGTCAGCACGTCGAGCATCGTCCCCACGGTGGCCACGGCAACCAGATCCGCCTCGCTCATCTGATCGCTCACGTATTTGTTGGCCGAGTCGACGGCTCGCTGCACATCATCCGGCTGCATCGAGGCGGTATCGAACACCAGCACGATGAGCCGTCGCCCGGCCAGCGTCTCGGGCGCAAGCGGTGCAGGTGTTGAAGGGGCGGCGTTCGAGCGCGTATCGAGCACCTTGCTCCGGACGTCCGCCAGCAGATCGACCGCCGGCGCCGGACTTGCGGGCCGATCGGAAATTTCCTGGAAGCTGACGGTCAAGACCTCTTGCTGCCGCCCGTCTTCGCGAATCTCGAAATCCTGCGGGCCGAGGCCGCGGACGACGTTACCCGCCCGATCGCGCACGATCGCGTCGACCGACACCAGCTCGCGGCTCGATCGGAACACGGGCGTTTGCGCCGCCTGCCGGCCGGCAGGCCGCATCGGCACGACGCCAATCGCCGCCGCCAGCAGCGCAGCCGCGACGCGACGCGCGCGCATCAGTATCTGACCCTCAGGTTCAACAGAACCGATCGCATCGGCCGCACGGAGATGATCTGGCCGAACGTCGGCGAATTCACCACCGTGTCAATCGCCTGGTAGTTCACCAGGTTCAGCAGGTTGGTCGCGGTGATCTGGAGGGTCACCGTCCGCGTGCCCGACAGCTGGATGTCGCGCGACAATTGCGCGTTCAGCTGCTTGCTGCCGGGTCCGATGATCATGTTCCGGCTGGCGTCGCCAAACGTGCCCGGCGCCGGGATCGAGAAAGCCGCCGTGTTGAAGAAGCGATCGATATTGGGATCGGACAGCGCGACCGGCTGTCCGTTGTAGTCAGCGCGCAGCGTGCCGTTGGTGCCGCGCGCCACATCGCTCGCGGCCGAGAGGATGCGTGGGGTGAACGGCGTGCCCGACTGCAGCGTCAGGTTCATCGTCGCCCGCCAGTTTTCGAGCAGCCTGGCGAGCAAACCGCCGCTCGTCAGCCAACGGTGATTCGGCCCGAACGGCAACTCGGCGTTGAGATTGGCGGAAAGCTGGTGGCGCCGGTCGAAGCTCGACAATCCCCACTCGGCAGCCAGATTCTGATCGTTCTGCGCGACCACTGCGCCGCCGCCCCCAATCGACGACGCATCGTCTCTGGACTTGGCGAGCGTATAGCTGACGCCGCCGCCGATGCCGTGCACCAGACGCCGCTGCAGACGGAACGACGCGGCGTGCAGAATCGACGATCCCTCGGAGGTCTGCCAGAGGAATGGCTGCGCGTCGTCGATGAGCAAGCCACTCGGCAGACGATTCGGCGCGCGGAGGACGTCGAGACCCGAGCCGCGCGTTTCGGTGTAGTTGGCGCCGACCAGCCAGGCCTGGCCGAACTGCCGCGAGACATCGGCGTTCCATGTTTGCACGAGCCCCAGCACGTAATTCTTTTCGACGCCGTAACTATTGGTGGTCTCGCCGGCCGTAGGGGTAGCCAACGGATCGGCCAGCGTGAGCGGATCGATGAACGAACCGATGGGGCTGTTCGTGACCGCGAACGGCGGTTGTGCGGCAAGCTGCCGCGCGATCGTGGAGTACGAGCCGGCGTTGTAGCTGATGCCGTAGCCGGCACGCACGATCGTCTGGCGGGAGGGCCTCCATGCCAGGCCCACGCGCGGCGCGACGTTGTTCGTATCGGGCAGCAGCAGTCCGGCCGGATAGCGCCCGCTGAACGGACCGGTGCCTCCGGAGATGACCGGCGCCACCGCCGTGAATCCGGGCGCCGCATCGAGAGTCACCATGTGGCCGTTTTCCTCCACAAACGGCAGCACCAGCTCGTAGCGGGCGCCGAGATTGAACGTGAGGTTCGATCGCTTGCGCCATTCGTCTTGTACGTACGCGCTGTACGATCGCCCCCGCAGGACGACGTTGCCGGGGCCGTACTGCACCGTCGCCGAATGCGGCAGGCCGAGCAGGAAGTCGGCAAAATCGGTGCCTCCTCCGCGGGTCGCCTGCGAGCCACCGTTTGTATACAAGCCGGAAAAGGTGAATGCCCCTTCGGCGTTTCCGTCCGTCTCGCTGGCGGAGCGATCGAACCGGATATCGCCGCCGAACCGGAGCGTGTGCTTGGTGAACGGCCTCGTCCAGCCGTAGCTGGCCTGCCACCGCTCGTCGGAGCGGCGCGATGGCGTCACGTCGCGAAGGCTCGACAGGCTCGAGAACGAAAGCGACGGCACGCCCCAGTCGAACGGATTGGTAGACACGCCGGCGATGCCCGCCGACCCGGCCACGTTGTTCGAGAACGCGTACCGGTTCAGCGAGCTCGACGTTGTCCGCGAAAAATTCACTGTGATGTTGTGCACGACGCGCTTGTGCTGGATGTTCAACGAAATCGGAAGGGCGAGGCTCGTCCCCGTGGTTCTGCCGCCGAGCGTCGGAAACACATTCCCCTGGTCGCTCGTGTTGCGGCGATACTGCACCTGCGCGTTCAGGACCACCGACGTGCCCTGGAAGTTCTGGCGTCCACCCCTTCCTCCGCCAAACCCCGCCGGTCCGCCGCCGCGTCCGCCACCGCCGCCGCGTCCGCCACCGCCGGCCGGCGGCTGCGTGAAGCTGTGTGTCAGTCGTCCGCTGATGCTGTCCGAGCTCGATTGCACCGTGGTGACTTCGTGGAAGTTACGCGACGTTCCTGAGAGATTGGGCGAAGGAATGAACGGCAGCAGCGCGAGCGCGGACGAGCTCAGGCGATCGGCGGGAATCTGATTGCCGGGGAACGGTTGCCCCGTTGCCGGATCGATCAGCGCGGTTGGCAGCGTCGAGAAATCGCCGGCCCGCATCGCATCGGTCGGAACCGTGGCGTACTGATCGAACAAATTGCTGCCGTGATTACCGGCGTAATTCAGGTTGAAATTCGTTCTCCGCGTGCCGTCGTAGACACCCGGAATTTTCACCGGACCGCCGACGGTGACGCCGAAATTCTGCCGCGCGTAGCTCGGTTTGGTGACCGGCGAGCCCGCGCGAAGCTGATAAGGCGCGGCATCGAGCGGGGAACCCCCGAACGAATAGGTGGCGGTTGCAGAATAGAGATTCTGCCTGCCGGCGCGCCCACCGACGACAAATCCCCCGCGGCCGCCTCCGCCTCCACGGCCGCCGCCGGGCCCGCCGCCGGCTCCCCGCCCGAATCCGGCGGGTCCGCCGTCGCCTCCCGGCGCTCCGCCCGGCCCAGCGCCGCCCGCGAAGGCGCCCGTCGCCGGATCAAATTCACCGCGACCGATCGCGGCGAGCCGATCGTTCAGCATGCCTCGATCGAGACTGGCCGCGTCGCCGTTGATGGCGACCGCGTCGGCCGAATCGGCTGTCGAAAATCCAGGCGGTAGCAGCGTCCGCGCGGCATCAGCCGCTTCGGCAGGCGCGTCCACTTCGAGTGCGGCGTCGGCGCCGGCCTGGGGCGCGACATTCAATGGCTGAAAACGCGCGGTTGCCGCGGTGCCCCTTCCGCCCGCACGCGGGGTTCCATTGGCGCGCGGGGTTCCGTTGGCGCGCGCAGCGTCGCCGGCAGGCGGGGCGTCGGCGGCAGACGGGGCATCGCCGGCGGGTGGGGCGCCGCCGGCACGTGGCGCTCCTCCGGACCGTCCGCGCGCGGAAGCCGCCTGCGGCGCCGCCGCCGATCTCGGCGCCAGCGCCATCTCGAGATCAAGTTTCTGAACGCACGCCGATTGATCCAGCGATACATCGCGATCGATGCGATTGAAGCCGGTGAGCTCGGCCGTGAGGTGGTAGCCGCCAGCGGGCAGCGCCAGCAAATAGCTGCCATCTTGATCGGTTGACGTCGCTCCCTTTACCGCTTCGCCCATTCTGGCAACGAGCGACACGCCAGGCAGCGGGATCCCCGTGATGGCCGCGCGGCCCGCGACCCGGCAATTTGGAGGTGGCCCGGCCTGATCCGCCACGACCGGCGCCCACAGGCCGGCCGCCAGCGCCACGGCTGCCGCCGGAACGAATGACCATTCCACCTTCCCCGGTCTGCCCATTTACTTACTACTCTAATACGACGGCCCTCCCCGCGAGTTTGCAGATAACCTCCCGCCACACTCTTTCCACAAAGAGGAATAGTCGGATCCAGTTTTCCGGATGAGGCAACGTTTTACCGCCAAAACCGCCCAGGATGTAAAATCCGCTGTGTACCCACAAACCGAATACGCCCTTTTGAGCTGGAGGCACTGCATGGATCGATACCGGAAACTGAGGAGCGTTCTGTTTGCACTCCTGTTATTTTCCACTGCCGCGATCGTCGCGGCGCAGGTCACCGACCAGGACCTGCTCAAACCCGATCCGAACAACTGGCTGCTGTATTCGGGCACGTACGACTCGCACCGGCATTCCCTTTTGAACCAAATCAATACTTCAAACGTGACCACGCTGCAGGCGAAGTGGGTGTTCCACGTGTTCGGCGCCAAGGATCTCGAGGCGGTTCCCATCGTCAACAAGGGCGTGATGTACATCTCGCAGTACAACCGTGTGCACGCGATCGACGCGGCCAGCGGCCGCGTGATCTGGGAATGGCAGCGGCAGCCGGCCAACACCGGATGGCAGCGCGGCGTGGGAATTTACGGGGACAAGGTTTACGCGATGACGGGCGACTCCTCGGTGATTGCCCTCGACTCCAGGACCGGCAATCCCATCTGGGAAGCGCGCCCGTCGCAGGAGGGCAGGCGCTTTCAGGGACCGGCGCCGTTCATCGCCAAGGGCAAGGTAATTGTGAGCGGGAGTGGCCAGGGCGGCGGCTTCATCGACGCGTTCGATTCCGAGACCGGCAAACCCGTGTGGCACTGGAACGCCATTCCAGGCCCCGGTGAGCCCGGCCACGAAACCTGGGCGGGAGATTCCTGGAAGAACGGCGGTTCGCCGATCTGGGTGAGCGGCAGTTACGACGCTCAGATGAATGCGATCTTCTGGGGCACCGGCCAGCCATCGCCGGACTTCGTCGGCGACAACCGCGAAGGCGACAACCTCTATTCCGACAGCATCGTCGCGCTCGACCTCGACACCGGTAAGCTGAAGTGGCACTACCAGAACACGCCGCATGACGTGCACGACTGGGACTCGATGGAGATGCCTGTATTGATCGACACGGTGTATCAGGGCCAGCCGCGCAAGCTCCTGGTGCAGGCCAACCGCAACGGCATGTACTACGTGATCGATCGGACGACCGGAAAATTGCTCCTCGGTACGCCATTCGTGAACAAGGTCGACTGGAACAGCGGCTTGAGTCCCGAAGGCCGGCCAATCCTCACCGCGGGGCACGAGCCGACGGTCACCGGCGCGAAAACGTGCCCATCGACGGCGGGCGCCACCAACTGGCCGTCGCCCGCGTACAACCCGGATACCAAGCTCTTTTATCTGATCGTCCAGGAAGGCTGCGGCATCACGTACCGGCAAAGCGCCAACGCGCAGCCCGGCCAGGGCGGCAGCGGCACCGCCTACTCGGAGAGCCCGAATCCCGAGGAGAACTGGCAGCTCTACGTGCGCGCGCTCGACGCGACGACGGGCAAGAAAGTGTGGGACTACCAGCAGGTCAGCTCGCACCACTACGGTCCCGGCGTGCTCTCGACGGCAGGCGGCCTGATTTTCGCCGGCGAGCAGCAGGGCGAATTCACCGCGCTCGACGCGAAGAACGGGAAGCCGCTATGGCACTTCAACACCGGCGCGCTGATCACCGCGGGACCTTCAACCTACATGGTTGACGGCAAGCAGTATGTGGCGATTGCGTCTTACGCCAATGTTTTCGCGTTCGCCTTGCCGGACGCGAAGTAGGACTACCAACCCATGATCATCAACAAACAGTCATTCGCGATTTTCGGGGCCGCGGCGCTGCTCACCGCGAGTGTGGGCCTGTCGGCGCAGCGCGGCCGCGGCGCCGGATCGGCGGGGCCCGCGAACCCTGCCATCGGCAACCAGCAGGCGATTCAGGAAGGAGAAGCGATTTACAACCAGACGTGCACCGTGTGCCACGGCAAAGACGGCTCGGCCGGAGAAATGGCGCCGGCTGTGGCCGCGCCCTCCCGCCGGTACAACAGGGCGACCGATGACGGGGTGTTCGACGCGATCAAGAACGGCATTCCACAGACGCAGATGGCGCCGTTCAAAACGCAGTTCCCGGACGACCAGATCTGGAAAATCGTCGCCTACATCCACGGGCTGCGCGGAACCGCCATCGATGCGCCCGCACAGGGCAATGCGGTGAACGGCGAGCAGATCTTCTGGGGCAAAGGGCAGTGCGGCACCTGCCACATGATCAAGGGTAAGGGGAGCCTGATCGGGCCGGATCTGTCCGACATCGCCGGCATCAGGAAGACGCAGTCGATCGTCAACGCGCTCACCAAACCGCTCCACCGGATTCCCGGCGACGGCGGCACGCACGACTCGGTGTTGATGCCGCTGCAGAGTTATCAGCCCGTGCGCGTGACGCTCGCCGACGGCAAGGTGATTAACGGCGTGCTGCGCAACGAAGACAGCTTCTCTGTGCAGGTGTTCGGCACCGACAACCAGCTTTACCTGCTCGACCGCGCGAAGCTGAAAGAGGTGTACTACCAGCCGAAGAGCCTGATGCCGACCGACTACGACAAGCGGCTCACGCAGCAGGAATTCCGGGACCTGTTGGCGTTCCTGACGCGGCAGCATGTGATTCCGCTGCCGCCGTTACCCGGGGGACGCGGCGGGCCGCCGGCTGCGTAGACAGGCTCGGGGACTCGTGTTCCTGGAGTTTTACACATGAACGGAAGATTCGTCGGACGTTTCCTGCTCCTGTTGGCCGCTTTCGCTTGTTCGGCATTGCCGGCCATGGCGCAGGGGTTCGGGGCGATCGGCGGAACGGTCGCTGACCCGTCGGGCGCCGTGCTTCCGGGTGTGAGCGTGACGCTGTCGAATCCGCAGGGAACGGTCGGCGCCAATCAAACGGCGCTGAGCGACGACCGCGGGGCCTACCAGTTCCTGCGGCTGGTTCCCGGCACGTATATCGTGAAGGCGGAGCTGCAGGGCTTCCGTCCGGCCGAGCAGCGCAACATCGTGGTGAACGCCGACCAGACCTCGCGCGCCGACCTCAAGCTCGAGATCGGGACGATGCAGGAGGGCGTCACGGTCACCGGGCAAGCGCCGCTCCTGGACACGACAAGCGCGTTGAAGCAGACCGTTATCTCCAACGAAGTGCTCCAGGCGCTGCCCAATCGCGTCGACATGTGGGCCATCACCAAGGTCGTGCCCAGCATCGTCCTCGACAAGGTGGATGTCGGCGGCTCGGAGGCCTTCATCCAATCGCGGGCGACCGTCCACGGCAGCAGCCAGGAGAGCGGCTACTACATCGACGGCCTCGACGTGTCGAGCCTCGACGGCAACCAGACCGGCGCCACCTTCTACATGGATCCGTTTGCCTACCAGGAGACGAACTATCAGGTTGGCGGGGCGGGCCTCGCTGCGACTTCGAGAGGCGGTCTGATCTACAACGGCATCAGCCGCACGGGCACCAACCAGTTCCACGGCGGGTTCATCTTCAGCGGCATGAGCCGCGGCATGCAGTGGCACAACTTCACGCCCGACCTCAGGACGCAGGTGCTCGCCGCGATCCCGCCGAAAGTGATCGCGGTCAACCCGAACATCCAGCCGTTTTCGGACTTCCTGACGAATTACGATACCGGCGCCTGGATCGGCGGCCCCATCCTGAAAGACAAGCTCTGGTTCACGGCGACCGAGCACTACCAGGTCCTGAACCAGTACCCGCTCGGCGGCTACGATCCGGACGGCAGGCAGGTCGTCGACGACAACAGGATGAACAACAGCACCGAGAAGATCGCATGGCAGGTGACCAAGAGCGCGCAGTTGTCGTGGTTCAACGATCTTCACTACAAGGGGGTCTA
>DASZHO010000110.1:0-2399 GCA_035937795.1 Vicinamibacterales bacterium
CGCGCGTATCGTCGTCCGGTCACGCAGTCGGAAGTGAACCGTCTGATGGCGTTCTACGACACCGGTCGCAAGGCAGGAACCTTCGACACGGGCATTGAACGGGCCCTTCGAGCGATTCTCGCCAGCTCGAAGTTCACGTTCCGGCTCGAGACCGAACCGGCGGCGGCGCCCCCTGGCGCGCCCTATCGGATCAGCGATCTCGATCTGGCGTCGCGGCTGTCGTTCTTCCTCTGGAGCAGCATTCCCGACGATGAGCTCCTCGATGTCGCCAGTCGCGGCGAGCTCAAGAAACCGGCGGTACTCGAGCACCAGGTGCAGCGCCTGCTGGCCGATCCGCGATCCGAAGCCCTGATCGACAATTTCGCTGGACAGTGGCTGCAGCTTCGGAACCTGCGGGCGTCGTTGCCCGATCAGAATGAGTTCCCCGACTTCGACGACAACCTGCGGCAAGCGTTCAAGCGCGAGACCGAGCTGCTGTTCCAGAGCATCATCCGAGAGAATCGGAACGTGACGGATCTGCTGACGGCCGACTACACGTTCGTGAACGAGCGGCTCGCCGCCCATTACGGCATACCCAACGTGTACGGGAGCCACTTCCGCCGCGTCAAGGTCACCGACGACGCGCGCAAGGGATTGCTTGGCAAGGGCGCGATCCTTCTCGTGACGTCGCAGCCGGACCGCACCTCGCCGGTGGTCCGCGGCAAGTGGATCCTCGACAACCTGCTTGGCTCGCCCCCGCCGCCGCCGCCGTCCAACGTGCCGCCGCTCGAAGCCAGCCGCGGCAAGACCCCCAAGACCCTGCGGCAACAGATGGAAGGTCACCGCGCGAATCCCGTGTGCGCCAGCTGTCACAAGCTGATGGATCCGATCGGGTTCGCGTTGGAGAACTTCGACGCCGTCGGCGCGTGGCGCACGCGCGACGCCGATGCACCCATCGATGCCTCGGGACAGTTGACCGACGGCACGAAGGTCGACGGCGTGGTTTCGCTCCGCGAGGCGCTGCTCAAGCGTCCCGAGGTATTTGTCACCACGTTCACCGAGAAGCTGATGACCTACGCGCTCGGCCGCGGTCTCGATTATCACGATCGACCGGCGGTCCGTGCGATTGTCCACGAAGCGGCCGGAGGAGACTATCGGTTCTCGGCGCTGGTGATGGCCATGGTCAGAAGCGCGCCGTTTCAAATGCGGATGAAGCCTCAGGAGATAAACTGATGTTCCTCACGAAGCTGGCCTTGCCCCGGCGGACGTTTCTACGCGGAATGGGGGCGACCGTCGCGCTGCCCCTGCTCGAGGCCATGGTGCCGGCATTGACCGCCAGCGCCAAGACGGCCGCAACCCCGTCCCGTCGTCTCGGATGCGTCTACGTGCCCCACGGCGAAATCATGGAGCAGTGGACGCCAGCATCCGCGAACGCCGGCTTCGAGTTGATGCCGATCATGAAGCCGCTGGAACCCTTCCGGAACGCGCTGACCGTCGTCAGCAATCTGGCGCGACCGGAGAACGGCTCCGATACGAATCACGCCGGCGCGCCGGCGTCGTTTCTGTCGGGCATGCCGCCAAAGCGGACCGACGGTCCCAACTTCCGTCTCGGCCAGACCATCGATCAGGTGGTGGCCAGGCAGATCGGCCAGGACACGACGTTTCCTTCGCTCGAAGTGGCGACCGAGGATTTCTCGGCGCTCATTGGCTCCTGCGCTCCCGGCTACGCCTGTGCGTATGCCAATACCTTGAGCTGGCAGGGTCCGACGACCCCGCTGCCGATGGAGATCAATCCGCGAGTGCTCTTCGAGCGGATGTTCGGCAGCGGTGACACGGCCGAGGAGCGGCGGGCCCGGATGCGGGAGGACCAGAGCATCCTCGACTTCGTCAACGAGGACCTTCATGATCTCGGCGGGCGGATCGGGCAAAGCGACCGCGCCCGTCTGAACGAGTACACGGAGCACATCCGCGAGGTCGAACGGCGCATTCAGCGCGCCGAGCAGCAGGTCAAAACCGAACTGGTGGTCCCGACCGCGCCCGTCGGCGTGCCTGAGTTGTACGAAGACCACGTCGGCCTGCTGTTCGATCTGCTGGCGTTGTCGTACGAGGCGGACCTGACGCGCGTCTTCACGTTCATGATGGCCCGCGAGCTGAGCCAGCGCACGTATCCCAACATCGGCGTGATCTGGCCGCATCACGCGATTTCGCACCACGCCAACAACCCGGAGCGCATCGCCGCCCACGCCACGGTCAACACGCATCACGTCGCGCTGTTCGCGAAGTTCCTCGAGCGGCTGCGCAACACGCCCGACGGCGATGGCTCGCTCCTCGACCACTCGATGATCCTGTACGGCAGCGGCATGGGGAACGGCAACCTGCATGCGGCTGACCCGCTCCCGCTCGTCATCGTCGGCGGCGCG
>DASZHO010000111.1:0-21551 GCA_035937795.1 Vicinamibacterales bacterium
GGCGCAAACCGGCCTCCAGACCGTGATGCAACGCCTGGCGCGATCGTATCCAGACAAGAATGCTGGCCACGGTGCGTCAGTTCGTCGCCTGCAGGACTGGAGCCTCGATGCCGCTGTTCGCGATCGTCTGATCGTACTGCAGGTTGCGGTGCTGGTGCTCTACCTGATGGCGTGCGCGAATGTGTCGAGTTTGATGCTCGCGCGTTACTCCGGCCGGCGGTTGGAGTTTTCGATCCGTGCGGCCTTGGGCGCATCCCGCTTGCGCCGGCTACGCCAGCACCTGACCGAAAGTGTGCTCCTGACTGTTTGTGGCTGCGTGGCGGCGGTCGGCTTTGCGGGAGGTGCGGTGCAATTTCTACTCTGGTTGTACGGCGCTCGCATGCCTCGTGCCGCCGAAATCTCCCCGGACTGGCGACTCGTCGGGGTTGTAGCCGCGGGCGCCATGCTCATGGCGCTGTTTCTCGGCCTGGTCACGGCACTCAATCAGGACGCGGAGAATCTTGCGACATCCCTTCGGGAGAGCGGCCGGGCGACGGGAAACCTGCGGGCCGCCCTGACCCGGAAGGTGCTGGTCGGGTCGCAAATAGCCTGCGCGGCTTTGCTGTTGTCGGTGACTGGAGAGGTACTTCAAAGCTTCTGGTCGCTGTTGCACGTCGACATAGGCGTCGATCGTACTCATCTGCTCACGATGCAGATCAGCCTTCCGTCAGAGAAGTATCGGACAGGACCCGAGGTTGCGAAGTTCTTCGAAAAGGCGACCGACAGCGTCCTCTCGTTGCCAGGCGTCGCCAGCGCTGCGGCGATCAACATGCTTCCGGTCGCTGACTGGGGCTTCAACGGGAATGTGAACGTCGAGGGAATGCCTCCGCACGCGCAGCGGTTCTTTGCCGAGTACCGGTGGGTGACGGCAGGGTACTTTCGGACGATGGGCGTTCCGCTGACGCGAGGGCGCCTCTTTCTGCCGGAAGAGATCGCCGGGAGGCAGAGGGCGGCCATCATCAACGAAACAATGGCACGACGGTTGTGGGGCACGAGGGACCCCTTGGGCGCTCACGTCAATTTCTTCAGTCCGGAGTGGATCACGGTCGTCGGGGTTGTTCGTGATGTTCGACAGACGGGCGTCACCGTGCCCGCGAGTGCTGAGATTTTCATGCCGGCCAGCACCTACACGGGTCCGAACCCCACCTGGTCCATGGTCGTGCGGTCGCCGATCTCTACGGAATCGTTGCTGCCCTCCCTCCGCAGGTCCGTTCAGACGGAGGAACCAGACGCGGCCCTCGATCGCGTCAAGACAATGGACGACGTCGTGGTCGACTCCGTGTCCAATCAGCGGATCATCGCGACGCTGCTGACAGCGTTCGGACTGTTGGCGCTTGGACTGTCAGCGCTCGGCATCTACAGCCTGGTGGCATATGCGATTGCAGCAAGAACGCCTGAGCTCGCGATTCGAGCGGCCCTTGGTTCGAGCCCGGCGGCGCTGGTCCGGCTCGTGGGAGGTGACGGGTTCGTCCTCATCGCGATCGGCCTTGCGCTGGGTATTGCGGCAACCGTTCCGGTGGGTAGTGCGCTCGCGAAATCGCTGTTCGGAGTCGGCCGGGTCAGTCTTTCGACCCTGGCAGGGGTCGTCGCGGTCCTCGGTTTGACGGGCGGCCTGGCGACGTTACTGCCGGCGATCCGGACGGCGCGTATAGACCCCGTGCGTGCCCTTCGCCAGGAATAACATCATGGAATCGCTCTTACGAGATCTTCGTTTCGCCTTTCGCAGCCTGATCAAAACGCCCGGGGTGACCGCAAGCGCAGTCCTGACGCTGGCGATTGGGATCGGTGCGACCACGGCGATCTTTTCGCTGCTGAACGGCTTGATGTTCAAGCCGCTGCCGGTGGGCGCCCCGGAGCAGCTCTTTGTGGCCGACGAGGTCACGCCTGAGACGGGCGCTGCTCCTCAAGCGGACGGCATCGTTCCGCTCGCGCGGTTTTCATATCCGCGGTATCAGCATCTGGCGCAGGCGATCTACGAACACGGCTCGGTTGCGGCCATGAGTCGCGTGATGCGTGCGAGCGCAAGGCGCGCCGAGGAGCTGCAGACGAGCCCGGCCTTTGCCCAACTCGTGTCCGGTGAGTACTTCGACACATTCCGGGTGTCCGCCGAGCGTGGCCGCCTGCTCACAAACGAAGACAATCAGCGGACAGATGGACATCCGGTCGCTGTGCTGAGCCACAGTTTCTGGCAACGGCGCTTCGGCGGAACGAGCGATGTGTTGCACCGCACCATCGCCATCAATGGCGTCGTCCTGACGATCGTCGGTGTTGCGGAACCGAACTTTACCGGCGTGTGGGTTGAGTTGCCGGTGGATGTCTGGATCCCGGCCGTGATGCAGCACGCCGTGCACTACCAGCAGAATTACAGCTCGTCTGACGCCGAATCTGACCGTCCGTGGATTTCCCAGGACGGTATCACGTGGTTGAGCCTTGTGATACGAGTGCCACTGGCTGCCTTCGCACAGACGCGAGCCATCCTGGAGACCGCCTATCGGCAGGATGTTGTGCGTTATGCGGAAACCATTCGCGGTCCGGACGAACAGCAGAGAGCGCTGCGGCGTCGCTTCACGCTGACGTCGCTCGCCAGAGGATTCTCCAACTTTCGGGATCAATTCGCGCTGGCGCTTGCCTTTCTGATGGCGTTGGTGACGGTCCTGCTGTTGATTGCGTGCTTGAATATCGCAAACCTTCTGCTCGCGCGCGCAAGCGCCCGTCAAGGTGAGATCGCGGTCCGGCTTGCCCTTGGGGCGGGTCGCCGTCGAATCGTGCAGCAACTCCTGGTCGAAAGTCTGCTCATTTCCGTTGCAGGAAGCGCCGCCGGCTTGCTGATCGGGCATTGGACGAGCGTGTTTTTCATCAGAATCGTTCTGGACTCGGCGATCGAAACGGTGCCGCAGGCGTTCGCCATCGACGCGCGGGTGTTGGGACTCGCCATCTCCGCTTGCGTCGTGGCGACCGTTCTGTTCGGGCTCGGTCCTGCCCTGATGGCGACCGACGTGCGCCTGAACCGAGCGCTCAAGACCGGAGGCCGTGGCACACGCGGGGGTGCTTCACTGAAAGGGATGCGGCCTCTGCTCGTCACCCAGGTTGCGATGTCGCTCGTGCTCGTCCTGTCGGCGGGGTTGTTCGGCCGCAGCCTGCTGAACCTCTACCGGCTGGACGCTGGATTCGATCGCACGCGCCTGGTCGGTGTCGGTGTCGACGTGCTGAGTTCGGGGTATTCCCGGGCGGAATTGCCCGGCCTCTACCAGCGGCTCGTTGAACGAGTGCAGTCGATGCCCGGAGTGGAATCAGTGGCGTTTTCAATGTGCGGTCTGGAGTCAGGATGCAATTCGAATAGCGACATGAAAATCCAGGCTTCCGAGAGCGGTCCGCCGGAAGATGCCCGTGTGCAGGAGAACAGAGTCAGCGCACGATACTTCTCGACGCTGGGCATTCGCCTGGTCGCGGGCCGCGATTTTGACACTCGCGACACCTCGATCAGCCGGAAGGTGGCTATCGTGAACGAATCCTTTGCGCGTCGTTATTTCGACGGCGAAAATGCTATCGGCAGGCGGTTTGGCTATGAGAGACCGGATACGGAGATTGTTGGGGTGATCCGCGATGCACGGGTGACGAATCTCCGCACGGCGCCTGTGCCGTTTGTCTACTATCCGCTCCAGCAGCCTCCAGTGTTCGCCAGCGCCATTGACGTGAGGGTATCGGGCAATACCGCCCAGACCGCGCGGGATTTGCGCAGGGCAATCACCGAGGTTGAACCTCGGCTGCTCATCACCAGGTTGGCCACGATGGATGAACAGATCGACGTCAACATCAGACGCGATCGCCTTGTCGCCTACCTGACCGCAATTTTCGGATGTGCGGCGTTGCTGCTGGCGTGCGTCGGCCTCTACGGGGTCATGAGCTACTCGGTGCTGCAGCGGACCTCGGAGCTCGGGGTCCGCCTCGCGCTCGGTGCTGGCCCGGCCGAGCTCATTCGGCTCGTGGTCTCCGATGGGATGCGGATGGTCGTGGCAGGCGCCGTCATCGGTCTCGTCGTGGCGCTCTCCGCCGGCCGCGTTATCAGCCAATTGCTGTTTGGCGTGTCCGGGCGTGACATTGCGACGTACTCGGTGATGATGACGGTGCTCGTGGTGGTTGGCTTGTTCGCGTGCTATTTCCCGGCGCGACGAGCCTCGCGTTTGAATCCGATCGCCGCCTTGCGCGCTGACTAGGCCACTCGAATGATCAATCTGCGCAACATCGAAAAATCCGTCAGGAACGGCGGCGGTGACATCTTCGTGCTTCGCCGCATCACGCTCGACGTCAAGCCGGGCGAGTTCGTCTCGATCATGGGGCCGTCCGGAGCGGGGAAGTCAACGCTGCTCCACATCCTCGGCATGCACGACATGGAGTGGCGCGGCGAATACAGCCTCCTGGAGCAGCCGATTCACCTGCTGAAACACAAAGAACGTCTGGCGCTCCAGAAAAAACACATCGGCTTCGTCTTTCAGAGCTACCACCTGCTGGATAACCTGACGGTGTACGAGAACCTCGAGGTCCCGCTGAGCTACCGGGATGTGCCGAGGGCCCAGCGCCAGAGCATCGTGTCGGACGTCCTCGATCGTTTCCAGATCGTCGCCAAGAAGGATCTGTATCCGGCCCAGCTCTCTGGCGGGCAGCAACAGCTCGTCGGCGTCGCTCGCGCCGTCGTCGCCAGTCCAAGCCTGATCCTGGCCGATGAGCCGACAGGCAACCTTCACTCCGACCAGGCCCGGGAGATCATGGCCCTCTTCAAGAAGCTCAACAACGAAGGCACGACGATCGTCCAGGTCACGCATTCGGAGGAGAACGCCCGCTGTGGCAACCGGATCGTGAAGCTTCGCGATGGCTGGATCGTCAACGATTAGGAGGAACGACTGAAAGAATTGGTATGGTAGTATGGTCATGATATGGTCAAGGTCACCTTTACATTGGACGACGAGACGGTTCAGAGTCTGCGACGGACCGCAGAGCGCCTCGCAAAGCCTCAGAGCCAGGTGGTCCGCGAAGCGGTGATGGACTATGCGGCGCGGGCCGGACGCTTGAGTGAGGCCGAGCGTCTTCGGCTGCTGAGGACCTTCGACGCCGTGGTGCGGGATATTCCGTCTCGCCCGGCCCGTGAGGTCGATCGAGAGCTGCGCGACATCCGCGCGGCCAGGCGCACCGGCGGTCGGCGCCATCCACGGTGATTCACCTCGACACCTCTGTCTTGATCGACGCGTTCACTGGGCCGAAGCGATCGGCGCCGGCGCTTCGCGGTGTGATCGAACGCGGCGAGCGCGTCGTGTTTTCGACCATCGTCCTGTACGAATGGCTCCGCGGGCCCCGTGCGCCCGCGGAGTTGGCCGCGCAAGAGGCGCTGTTCCCGCGCGAGACGGCGATCGCGTTCGGTCCTGAAGAGGCCTCGGTTGCGGCCAAGCTCTATCACAAACTGAAACGCGGACGAGGACGCGAGATCGACCTGGCGATTGCGGCCACCGCCATCGTGCACGATTCAACCCTCTGGACGTTGAACACCGTTGACTTCGACGATGTCGAGTCGCTGTCGCTCTATCTCCCTGAATCGAACGGATCATGAATTCCGCGCCGGCTCGCCTGCTCGTCGCCGACGACCAGCGCGACATTCTCGAAGCCCTCCAGCTGCTGCTCAAGAGCGAGGGTTATCAGGTGGATTGCGTGAGCTCTCCCGCCGCCGTCCTCGCTGCGGTAGACGAGTCCGACCACGACGCCGTCCTCATCGATTTGAATTACGCGCGCGACACCACGTCAGGGCAGGAGGGCCTCGACCTCCTCGCGCGCTTGCAAGCGGCCGACGCGACCCTTCCTGTGGTCGTGATGACGGCGTGGGCAAGCGTCGATGTCGCGGTGGAAGCGATGCGTCGTGGCGCGCGTGACTTCGTGCAGAAACCCTGGGATAACGCCCGGTTGCTTGCGATTGTCAGGACTCAGGTCGAGTTGAGTCAGGCCCTTCGCCGCCGCCGGCAGCTCGAGGGAGCGGCGCGTCTCCGGTTCGAAGGCGCCCCTCCGTTGATCGCTCAATCAGCCGCGATGAAGCCCGTGCTCGATCTGATCGAAAGAACGGGGCCGTCGGACGCCAACGTCCTGATCACCGGCGAAAACGGTACGGGAAAGGGACTTGTCGCGCAGGCGATTCATGCGCTCTCGCCGCGGGCATCCCGTCCGATGGTGACGGTGAATGCCGGGGGAGTGTCGGAAACAGTCTTCGAAAGTGAATTGTTCGGCCACGTTCGCGGCGCATTTACCGACGCCAGAGCGGATCGCGTCGGACGTTTCGAGCTGGCGGACGGTGGCACGCTGTTTCTCGACGAGATCGCGAATGTCCCGTCGTCTCAACAGGCAAAGCTCCTCCGCGTCATCTCGGCCGGGGAATTCGAGCGCCTGGGCTCGTCGCGCACCCGGCGGGTCGACGTGAGAATCCTCTCGGCGACCAACGCCGACATCGACTCGGAGGTCGCCGCCGGCAGATTCCGGCAGGATCTCCTGTTTCGCCTGAACACGATCGATATTTCGCTGCCGCCGCTCCGGAACCGCCGCGAGGATATTCCCGCGCTGGCGGTCCATTTTCTCGACGAGCATGCGCGCCGCTACCGCAAGACTGTTGCGAATTTTGATTCCGCGGCGATGGAAGCGCTGCTTCGCCATCCGTGGCCGGGCAACGTTCGCGAGCTTGAACATGCCGTCGAGCGAAGCGTGCTGATGGCAAAAGGTCCGGCCATCGGCGCGGCCGATCTGGGCCTTCGCCGGACCGGCGACGCCGCAACGAGCCTTGAGAACATGCCGCTTGAAGACGTGGAAGCCATCTTGATAAGGAAGGCCCTGTCACGCTACGGCAGTGTGACCGAGGCGGCAAAGGCGTTGGGGTTGAGCCGCAGCGCGCTGTATCGCCGTCTCGAACGGTACGGCATCGAAACGTGACGATCGAGACCTGAAATGAAGCTCCGCTACGACCGGCGGATTTTATGGCTCGCTTTCGCTGCGGGTGTCCCGGGAACGCTCGTGGCGTTCATATTGCTGTGGCTCGGCGGCTACTCACTGCAGACGTTTGTCAGCGTCGGGCTTGCCATTGCTGCGTTTTGGGCGGTCGCCGCCTCTGCGCTGCGCCATCGCGTCGTCTTTCCGTTGCAGACGATGGCGAACCTCCTGGAGGCTCTGCGCGAAAGCGACTTTTCGTTCCGCGCCCGCGGGGCCAAGCGCGACGATCCGCTCGGGGAGACATTGTTCGAGATCAACGCGCTCGCCGACACGCTCCGCGACGAGCGGCTTGGGTCGCTCGAGGCGACCGCTTTGCTGCGAACGGTGATGGCGGAGATCGACGTCGCGGTTTTTACGTTCGACGATGGGCGGCGGCTGACGCTGGTCAATCGCGCGGGCGAGCGCTTGCTTGGGCGTCCTGCGGAGCAGCTGCTTGGAAAGAAGGCGGAGGAGCTCGACCTGTCTGCGTGTCTGGATGGCACGACGCCGCAGGTCTTGAACATTTCTTTTGCCGGCGGAACGGGTCAATGGGAGGTTCGCCGCGGCGCATTTCGCCAGGGCGGACTGCCGCATCAACTCGTCGTCTTGAGCGACATGAGCGTTCCGCTTCGCCAGCAGGAGCGCGAAGCATGGCATCGGCTCATTCGCGTTCTCGGCCACGAGCTGAATAACTCGCTCGCGCCGATCAAGTCAATCGCGGGAAGCCTGGAGCAGATTGCGGCGCAGGATCCGCTGCCCGGGGACTGGCGCGACGACATGCGCCGCGGGCTTGGGGTCATCGCCGGGCGAGCCGACGCGCTCGGCCGCTTCACCAGCGCCTACACCGCGTTGGCCCGATTGCCGAAGCCGAACAAACGCCACCTGGATCTGCAGGCCCTGCTGCAGCGAGTCGCCCGGTTGGAAACGCGAAAGGCGATTCGCGTGGGCTCTGCCGCCGAGCCGGTCACGATTGAAGCCGATCCGGACCAGCTCGAGCAGCTCCTGATTAATCTGGTCCGGAATGCCGTGGACGCGGCGCTGGAGACCGGTGGGGAAGTCGATGTGACGTGGCGGAGGAACAGCCATCGAGTGTGGGTCTTGGTGGAAGACGAAGGGCCGGGGCTCGCCAACACGGCAAATCTCTTCGTTCCGTTTTTTACGACCAAGCAGGGCGGGTCCGGCATCGGCCTCGTGCTGAGCCGCCAGATCGCTGAAGCTCACGGCGGCACGCTGGCCCTCGAACCTCGGGACGGCGCGCGCGGCGCACGGGCGACAGTGACGTTGCCGATTCGCACAGGCATCGCGTGATGGGCGAGCGCTTAAGCCAGCGCAGCCTCGATAGCCGCAGGCACGACGACCGAGACATCCTCCTCCAGCCGAAGCGCCACTCCCGGGTGATTGTCGTGAGCGGTTGGACCGCGATTCACGATGATGTAGGCGGCGCCGTGCGCGGCGGCCATGAGCGGAATTGACGCGGCCGGTGACACTGACAGCGTCGATCCCAGTGCGAGCACAAGGTCCGCATCAGCCGCCGCTCTTGCTGCCCTCTCGAGATCCGCGATCTCGAGCGGCTGGCCGAAGCTTATCGTGGCCGGTTTCAGCAAACCTCCACACGGGCACCGCGGTGCGGACTTCGTCTTTTTGAACACCTCGAAGTGGGGAGACGGCTCGCTCGTCGCACCGCACTGTAGACATTTGATGACGCGATCGGTGCCGTGCAGCTCAATCAGCAGTCCTTGAGAGGTGCCCGCCGAGCGGTGAAGCCCGTCGACGTTCTGCGTAACGACAGCGACGATCTTCTCCGCCTTTTCGAGGGCAACGACCGCATGGTGAAGAGAATTCGGCTGCGCAGCCCGGTAGATGGTTTCCCATGTCTCCAGCTTTGATGACCAGTACTCGACGCGCGCCGCCTCCGACGTCAGGAACTGGTCGTAGTACACGGGACGGCGGTGCGTCCATACGCCCGAAGGACCGCGATAGTCAGGAATGCCGCTGCTCGTGGAGACTCCGGCGCCAGTGAAGATCAGAATGTGGCGGGATGCCCTCAGGAGGTCGACTAGACGTCCGTCGATCATGGCCGTGTCATATGATCGCGTCTTTTGTGGACCTCGAGCGCTTCATTACCGCGCAGGACCAGCCCCGGTCCGGCTTCGACTCCGCGCTCGCGGAGGTACAGCGGGCCTCCAAACAAGGTCACTGGATCTGGTACATCTTCCCCCAGTTGTCCGGGTTGGGCCTCTCGAGCCTGTCGAAAACATACGGAATCAAGGGCATCTCCGAAGCCGTGGAATATTTGCGCGATCCTCGGCTCCGCCTGAGGTTGCTCGAGATTACGACAGCGGTCGCGGAACGAACGAGAATTGGAGTCTCCCTGGAGACTCTTATGGGATCGTCGATCGACGTGAGGAAGCTGGTCTCGTCGCTGACCCTGTTCGGAAATCTCGCCAGGCGTCTCCAGACAGAAGACGAATTCCACCACTCGCTCGCCCGTGTCGCGGATGAAGTGCTGGCAGTCGCGGAGTCTGAAGGCTATCCGCCCTGCAGCTATACGCTCGAGCAGCTGGCGCGGTATTGGCCATCATCGTAGGTTAAATCACTGCTGAATCACCGCGCCCGTACTCACGCGGCCCTCGGTTTCGATCGTCCTCGCCCGGACGTGCGCTGCCGCCGCAATAGCAAATAGAGCGAGATCGCGCTCCCGGCAATCGCGACAACGATCGTGACGGTGACGACCGTCACGACCGCGTCGGAGTTCAGCCACCGTAGCACCGAACGGCCGTACCGCGCCGCGAACATCGTCTCGAGCCCGAACCGTAGGAGACGGACACCCGCGAAGGCGCCGAGAAACCCCGCGAGGTGGACGCCGAGCGCGCCTGCGGCGAGCACGAACGCGGTGAAGGGAAAGGGCGGCGGAATAATCCCGAGCGCAGCGATGGCCAGCGTGCCCCACCGGTGCACCGCTTTCTTGACCGACGCCATTCTGCGCCTTGAAACGAATCGCTCGAGGGCCGCCTCGTCGAGCTTTCGTCCTGTCCAGAGGGTCACCACCGTGCCTGCCACCGAGCCGGCGGTAGCAATGGCCGGATACAGCCAGCGGGATTCGGGATGCCGGACGACGAGAATGATGACCGCGGCGTCAATCCCGAATGGAAACCAGAAGAAAAGCGTCGAATCCAGTGTGGCCAGCAGAAAAAGTCCGCCCGGAGACAGAAAGAGTCGGAAGAGCAGCCGGGTGAAATTGCCCACTTGTCTAATCTTAACCGGCAGCAACTAGTGTTCCGGGTTCGAATCACTGGCGCGCTATAATCCCGGGCACCTGATATGAGGACCTGGGGTTATGGCGGCGCGGTAGGCGCGAGCTTCCTGCTCGCCATGTCTCTTTCCGCGACGGCGGTGCCGATGCTCGCTTCGCCTCCGGCGCCAGGTTGCGGGATGGGCGGGTACAAGGCAGTCCAGGGCCTCACGGCGGTGCCCGAACCCGGTGGGGTTGGCCTCACCTGGGAGGGCGACCGCGATCAGCAGGTGCGCCTCCGTCTGGTGGCGGCCGGCGGCGCACCGGTGATTCGAGAGCTCGCGGTCAGATCCACGGGCGGTGGCTGGGTCACCGTGGCCAGCAACGTGACGCCCGATTTTCGCCTGGTGTCTGGACTGCGCCGTATCACCAACCAGCAGTTGGATCCGTTGGCCGGCCTCGGCGTGGAGATTACGCCGGCGATCGTGGAGAAGTACAAGTGGGAAGCGTTCTGGGACGCCCCGCTGAATGTTCCAGGCGGCCAGGCCGAGCACAACGACACCACTCCGCCGGTACGCGGCGTCCTCACCCAACCCGGACTGCCGCGCACCGCCGGCGAGGTGAAGCGCGCGGAGGCGGTGTTCCAGGTCAACGGCTGCGAAGTGACCACCAGCGGCGCGCGCATGGAGGTAGCGTTTCCCGGCGTGCAGCTCGGCGTGTTTGCCGGGCGGCTGCAGTTCACCGTGTACAAGGGAACGAACCTGATTCGACTTGAAGTCATCGCGACGACCAACGAGCCGTCGGTCGCCTACAAATATGATGTGGGCATCAAGGGACTGGCCGTCCAGCCGGGCGCACGGATGGTGTGGCGCGACAACGTGAAGGATCTCCAGCAGGAACACCGCTGGGGCACCACGATCGATCCCCAGCCAATCGTCCTCAAAACGAACAAGCGGGTGCTGGCCGCCGATGTGCCGGGCGGATCGATCGTCGCATTCCCGCCGCCGCACACCTTTTTTTGGGCGCGGGAAACATCCGCGAACCTCGGCTACAACTGGTATCGCCGGGACAGCGCGTCATCGTTTTCGTTCGGCATCCGGCAGGCTGAAGGCGAAGCAGCCGAGGGTCAGGGCGGTGAAGGCGATCAGAATTTCGCCCTCTACAGCGCTCGGCCGGGCACGTCGCAGCGTATGCCCATGTACCTTTACCCGAGCGTGGCACAGGGCACGGCCGCGTTGGATGCTGCCCTCGCGTTTACGCGCGGCGACCGCTTCAAGGCGCTGCCCGGCTATCAAACAATGGCCACCCACTTTCACATGGGGCTCGTGGGCAAGGCTCTGGCCGCCGGCGGGTTGGGTGCGAAGGTTCCGGATCTCGAAGTGCTCAAAGCCGCGGGTATCAAGATTGTCGCGCCGATCGACGGCGGAGGCGCCACCAATCCCGCGGGCGCCAGCGACGTCATGTCCACGATTCCAGGCATCGACGATCCGAAGTGGTTTCATTGGAGTCGCGGGCTCGGCGCGCCTCCCGAGTTGAACATCTACGGCGGCGGAGCAGTCGCGCCCGCAGCGGACGAAGGCCGCGACCGTGGAGCAAACCCCGCATCGGGCCGCGGACGCGGTGCCGCTGGGGGACGTGGAGGCGGATTGGGGAGCGATCCGTACGGCAATCAGGCCCGCTATTACGAAACCGCGCGGCTCCAATCAGGCGCCGATTTCGTGGTGATGCCGAACGCAGAGATCCTGCGCGGCGAAGTTGCGAGATCGCTCGGCGGGCATTCGGACATCCTGTTTTCGCATCCGGTCTACTGGACGCAGGGACGAGCGGCCAGCCAGGCGCTGTGGGAGCCTAACGCGACCTACGGGACGGTGTACCACATCGGCACGACCGCCGACATGATGGAGATGACGCACCGCGAGAACCTCCTGGTCTTCATGCCCCACCCGCGCTCGAAAGGCTCGACCGGGTTTCCAGACGGCATCAAGGACACGCCGCACTTCCTCGACGCCAACTACCGCGGCATCGGCATTCGGTGGGGCATGGGGCTGGACGGATCGGAACGGCGGCTGTGCGAGTATCGGTGCCTGGCCCTCTTCGACGACATGAACAACTGGGTGGCCGACAAGCCGACCCCGCCCAAGTACGTCCAGGCCATCTCGGAGCTCTACGGCGAAAACTACGGCGACGATGTGTACGCGAACAATCCGGTGAACTACGTCAGAGTGGCGGCGTTGCCCGCGCCGGGCGACTGGACTCCCATCATCAACGCGATGAAGAGCGGCGACTACTTCTTTTCGTCGGGCGAGGTGCTGATTCCGTCCTACTCCGTCCAGGGGACCGGCAACCAGCGCACGATCGTAGCCCAGGTCGAATGGACGTTCCCGCTCGAATTCGTCGAGGTTGTGTCGGGCGACGGACAGCGCACCACGCAGCAGATCATCCCGGCCACGGATCTGCCGCCGTTCGGCACGCATCAGTTCCGGATTCCCTTCAACGCGGCGGGGAAGAAGTGGGTCCGTTTCGCGGCATGGGATTCAGCCGGCAACGGCGCGCTGGTTCAGCCAATCAAGCTCGGCGTTCATTAGACACACGCGCTCGCGTTGTTGGACCACTCCAATTGGACGGTGTAGGAACCCACCTTCTTCGTCTGCCACGCGCAGATGTCTCCAATCTCCCCGTTCGCATCGTCATACCAGCCCTGACCGGGGATTGGGTCCGTGATTGCCTCGCACAATTCATGCGAGCTCGTCGAAGTCAACGCGTCGAAAGGTGCGAGCCCACCAATGCAGCCCGCGCACCCCGGGTAGGGCATCACCGCGTAGAACGGCCCGCTGCCGATGCTGTTGTGATACCCGCAGAACGCCTGACACGAGGAGGAGCCACCCATCACCACGCGCACCCCCGGCGGCAGGTAGATGAAATACAAGCTGTTGGCCGTGGGCTTCGGCACGGTCGCGGCGGCAGTCTGTTGCTTGAGAAACGTTTGAAGCGCGGCGTCGGTGACCGAAGCGCCCGGCGAGTGGGTCGTCAGAGTCACCGAACCGGTGCGGCGGCCGTGACCGATTTTGAAGGCAGCCGTGTCGTATTCGCTCAACTGATCGACCAGGGGGCTCGTGAGGATGAAGTCAAAGAAGCCGTTCACCTTCGCGATCATCTCGCTCTGCGGTGAAGTCTTCCATCCGGTTCCCCAGAAGATTGTGAACACTTCGACAGCCTTTATCAGCGGGCCGTTGCGATAGGTGAGCTTCGCCGGCGCGGCCGGCGCAGCCGCTGCGTGAGGCGCATGCCCGTACAGTGGAACAATCCGAATCGCATCGTTCTCCATCTTGTCCTCCTTCAGAATGATTCGCCGGCGCCAATGGTGATCCGCCACCGGCGACGCTCTGGCTGTCCGCCGACGCGCAGACCTTCGATTCGATTGAGTTGATAACCAACATCCACGCGGATAAGGCCAAAGGGTGTTTCGACCCTCAGCCCGGGGCCGGCATCGAACTTCAGATTGTCGAGGTGCGCAGTCCAGTCGCTGCGCCACACATTGCCGGCTTCCACGAACAGAGCGCCGTGCAGCTTCGGCAACAGCCGTGCCCGGATCTCCGATGTTGCGGCCAGGAGGCTCTTGCCGCCGGTGGCCTCGCCTGAGGGCGAGAGCGGTCCCACCTCGAACCGGCTCCAGCCACGCATTTGATCGGATCCGCCGAGAAAGAAACGTTTCAAGATCGGAATATCGGATTCACGGTGCATCGGAGTGATCGAGCCGTATCGTCCCCGTGTGGCTAACACGATGCGGCCGCCGCGTGACGTGCGGTAAGCGCGCACCTCGCCGACGGCCGTATAGTAGTTGAAGGTGCCCGGCATCCATCCGCCGGCTTGCTCCAGATGCAGCATCAACACAGGGCCGGAGGGCGTTGCGCTCGCAGTCGAGAGTGCTCGCCGATCGAGGTCGACCGACCATGCGCTCAGCATTCCGTCCTGCAGACCTGTCGTCAACGGATCGAGGCCTCCTATCGCGCGGTTCCGCTCACGCGAGACGGCATATGCAAACGTGGCCGAGAACTCCGGGCTCTCCATCCAGGTGAGTGCCGCCTGTCCCCCTTTCGAGGCGGCCCGCACGGCCGGGTCGTCAATCGACCAGTCGCGTGCCAGCAGCGACAACGTTAGACGAGGGCTGAGCAGTTGCGGCTCGGTGAATACGGCTTCTGCAAGACGATCGATCTTGGAGATTCTGCCGGTCAGCTCCAATCGTTGCGCGCCGCCGAAGAGATTCATGTTCCGGACGCGCCCTTCCAGCCCCAGCCGCTCGCCGGCGGCGTATCCGAGCGAGACATTCCAGCGCCATGCGTTCTGTTCGGTCACGGCAATCAGGATCGGCACGTCGGCCGGCTGCTGGGCGCCGTGTTCGACTTCGACCCGCACCGACTTGAACAGATCGAGCGCGCCCAGCTGCTGCTGGGATTGTTCCAGGGCGCTGCGCCGGAACAGCTCGCCGGGTAGATACGCCAGCCTCGATCGAATGATCGCATCGTCGACGTGCTTGTTCCCGGTGATGTCGGTGGTCCCGAAAAAGCCGGTCGGGCCGGCGACGGCGTTTATGACCACCCGCGTCTGACCGGCGCCGGCATCTTCGCGCGTGATCTGTACTTCGGCGTACGGATATCCGTGGTTCTGAAGCGCCTCGACCGCAATGTTGCCCGCGGCCTGCTCGGCGGCGTCGGTCAAGGGGGCGCCGGGCTTTAGCGGCATTCGATCGCGCAGCGCCTGCTGGACGTCCGGCGGCAGGGCATCGAAGCCGCTCAACCGTACCTCGGCGACGCGCGCCGCGGTGTTGGCGATCGGCTTGGGAGCGATTGTGCGGCAACCGTCTGCCGAGACAGCCAGCGCGAGCAAGGCACCCAGCATGATCATGCCATCCGCATGCCAAACGTGGAAGAATGCTGGCTTCACGAGTGACTTACATCGATTCGGTCATATTGAACCTGACTGAGCGGTCCTGTCGAAGATTTCAGCTGCTGACAGGCAGGACGAACGTGTGGCTTGCCATCCAGCTCACGAATCTCAGCATCGTCGTCTACTTCGTATGGGCGGGCGTGTATACCTGGAGCAGCGATGTCGCGCCGCGGTTGTTGCTCTGGCTCTTCTGCGGCGGCTTGTTGTATGCGCTGACGCAGACAATCTTCAAAGTGCCCGTCGAGGCATACGAGAACGAGGCCTATCGGCGCGTCGCAAAGGGCATTCGGAACCCGAGACGAGTTCGGGATGCGCTTCTCCGCATCTCATTTCTCACGCTCTCCCTGGTCCTCTGGTATCCCATTATTTTTGTTTACGTCAACCTTCGCGTCACCGGCGTCCTCCTGACCTACTCTCTCATCGTCTTGACGACAGTCGTGTTGTATCTGCTTGCGTGCGATCCGCTTCCCCCGTGCGCCGGGAAACTGAGAGAGTGGCTTCGAGGATCGGCTCCCTCACGCCTGGCGGCTTCAAAATCGTCCGGCAGCGGCTAGCCGCGATTGGTCTCCGCTGAGCGCTCTGCGCTCGTCATCGCGTCGGCTATCCTCTTCATGCCATCGGCAAGCGTCAGTCCGAACTGGCTCGAAACTTGAGCCGCGTACGCGGTTGCATTGTCGCCCAAAAGGACGATGCGCTGCGTGATCCGTGTTCGGCGGCCGGAGATGGCGGCAAACCGCCACTCGAACGACAAAACGGCCCCCTCGAGCAGCATCTCGATTATGAAAGATCTGCCGGGCCGGACTTCACGGATGTGCCAGCGCAACGGCTCCTGTCCAGGCAGCACGGTTGTTCCCGAGGAGCCACTGGCGAACGGGCCATCGAGCCGGAAACGAGCGGGCGGATCGTCCCAGTTCTTCACATCCGTCCGCCACTGCCACGCGAACGCCGCACTGACATCGGCTTCGACGGAATGTTCGAGTTGACAGGCGATGTCATTCATGAGCGGTCTTCAGCAACTCCTGCTCCCGTTCCGACTTCAACCCAGCTCGCAGAGCCGCGTCCCGCGGGCGGCGGGCGTCCCACGCCAGCGTATCGCGAATGGTATCCGCGATCGGGCGGAACGTCAGACCCGCGGAGATCGCGTTGTCGTTCCTGACCGCAAAGATCCCGTTCAATGCTTCGGGAACCCACAAGGGCAGCTCGCTCCATGGAGTGACGTTCCGGTCGAGCAGCCATCGCTCGGCCGTCCAGACGAATCGTGCGTCGCTGCTGCTGACGGCTCGACACGTCTCGAGCATGCCTTTCATGGTCAGGTGATCTTCCGCGCCTGTGGCGTTGTAGATCCCGGTCTGTCCTCTTTCGACCATCAGCACGATCCACTCGGCAAGATCGCGCGCGTCAATGACTCGCACGCGTCTGTCAGGTTTTCCTGGCGCCAGGACGCGGCCGCCGTCAGCCACGCGGCGAACCCAGTAGGTGAAGCGATCGCTTGGATCGTGAGGGCCGGCGATGAGCCCGGGCCGGACGTTCAGGACTCGCCCGGGCATCGCCTCCTCGGCCGCTTTCTCGCATAGCCCTTTCAATGCCCCATACAGCTCCGCATAGATGGGCGCGGTTGCGCGGTCGCCGGCCGGGATACCTTCGGCTTCGATCACTTGATCGCGGCTGATTTCGCTGATGGGAGCCTCCTCTCCCGTGCCCGCGGGGTCAAAACTGGCGTACACCGAGACGCTCGAGATGAATGTGTAGTGGGCGGCCGCGTCACGCAGCAGCCCGGCCGTCCGTCGCACGTCGCTCGGGACGTAGCCGCACGTATCGATTACCGCGTCAAAGCGCCGGCCTCCGAGCGCCGACAAGTCGCCCGTGCGGTCGCCTCGCAGCTTTTCGATCTCCGGGTAGAGATCCGGATTGTGGCGCCCGCGATTGAAGATGGTGACCCCGTGCCGTCTGGCAATGGCCGCCTCGACGAGATGACGGCCGAGGAAGATGGTGCCGCCAACAATCAGAAGCCGCATGACGCGCGCTCCACTTGAACCATCCTGTGCGATCATATCGCCCCGGAAGAAAAGCCCGCTGGGAATCGCCGGAGCCCGAGCCATGGTAGAAAAAATCAATCTGTCCGAAAAGTTGTCTCGTTTTACTGACCAGTGGAGTCCCAAGATCATCGCTGACCTGAACGACAGCCATGTGAAGCTGGCCAAGGTCGAGGGCGAGTTTGTCTGGCATCAACATGCCGGCGAAGACGAGCTCTTTATCGTGCTGCATGGTCAGCTGACGATTGAGCTGCGGGATGGCCAGGTGACGCTCGGCCCGGGCGAGCTGGCCGTGATCCCAAAGGGGGTCGAACATCGGCCGGTCGCTCTGGAAGAGGTTCATTTGATGCTGATTGAACCGAAAGGGATTCGCCATACCGGCGACGTCGTTACCGAGCGGACCGTTCATACGTACGACCGTCTTTAAGGTGAACTTCGGGTCGGCGCCTATTCAGTGAACCTCCCGGGCGGGGACGCCGTCTTGCTAGAGTAGTGACATTCCCATGCATGACCACGCGGATGTGCTGGCCGGCGCACTGGTAGGCGTGGATCAGGACCTCGAGCGCGAGTTCGAGGTGCGCCTCCTGGAATCCTCGACGCTCGCATTTCGTGTCGCCTTTGGCGTCCTGAGACATCGACAGGATGCGGAGGATGTGGCGCAAGAGGCTCTTGCGAAGGCGTATCGCAACTTTCGCCAGCTCCGGGATCGAAATCGCTTCCGGTCCTGGCTGGTTCGGATGACCTGGCGGCTGGCCATCGATCGCCAACGATCAGACCGGCGGCGGGCCCTGCGCGAATTTACCCATGGTGACGTGCCGTCGACGCAAACGACGGCGGACACGCTGGTCTCGCGGGAACGGACGGCGGAAATCTGGCGCGCGATTGACGGGCTGTCCGACAAGCTGCGCGTAGTGGTGGTCCTCGCCGGCATCGAAGGGCACGACATCAGGGAAATAGCGAAGCTGCTTGGATTGCCGGAGGGCACCGTCAAGTCGCGATTGTTTCTTGCCCGGCGCCGTTTGAGGGAGCAATTGCAATGAGCCGACCCCCTGACAAGTTTGATAAGTTGATTGATTCCGGCATCGATGTCGAGATTCAGAGGCTCCTTGCGGTCGAGCCGTCGCCGGACTTCCTGGCTCGCGTGCGCAACCGCCTCGCGAATCAGCCACAGCAGGCTGAGTGGCAGTCTCGATGGCTGTTTGTGACGGCGGGCGCCATCGCTGCGATGATCGTGGTGGTTGTTGTGTTCTCCCGCTCCAATCCGACCTCCATCGATCGGCTGCCGAGGCCTGCACAATCTCTCAGTCACACGCTGCCTTCACCCATGCCCTCACTTGCGGTGAGTGAAAGAACAGCCATGGCCACGCCGCCTGCAAAGCTGCCAAAACCCGCGTCGTCGCGCCATCGACCGCCAGCGGCAACATCACTCGACACTCCAGCCGAACCAGAGGTACTGGTGTCGGCCGCGGAGGCGCAGGCGTTGCGTCGCTTCCTGGACAATGTTCGCGAAGGCCGAGTCGAGCTGGGCACCGCGGTCTTGCCCGCGTCGATCGACGACTTTTCTGAGCTCGCCGACATTCACCCGCTGATTCCTGTCACGATTCCGGAAGGAGTACTTCAATGAGATATTTTCAGACGATTATCTTCGCCGTGGTCTTCTCGATTGCTATCGGAGGGATAGCGCAAGCCCAGCAACCGTCGACGCCGGGTCCAGGCGCGGCTCCGGAGGTCACGTCGCTCAAAGTCCAGGTTGTGCTGTCGAGGTATCAGGGCGATAAGAAGATCAGTAGTTTCCCGTACACGTTCTCAGTGACCGCGGATGGTCACCGGATGGCCGAGCTGAGAATGGGCTCTCAGATTCCAGTGCGTGTGATGGTTCAGGGAACGCCGACGACGTCGTTCAAGGATGTGGGCACCACAATTACCTGCCAAGCGAATTCGGCAGGCGGGGACAGATTTAGGCTCGATCTTACCGTCAGTGACTCCTCTGTGTACGAAGACCCCGCCAAACCGGCTGCGCCGGATGCCATTCAGACTCTTCGTTCGTTCTCCTCGTCCAACACGCTGATCCTGAGAGACGGTCAATCCAGTCAGTTCACCACCGCGACCGACCGAATCACCGGCGAAGTCACGAAGGCCGACGTGACGCTCACCGTAATAAAGTGACGCCGCCGTTCAACCGTTGTAGAATGACTTTCGAAAGGAGGATCTGCCTATGCGTGCCGTCGTCGTTGATCGCCCGTGGTACAGGTCCGCCTGCCAGAGCCAGTAATTCCAGCCTTCCAGACGCGGGCCTGCCCTCAACAACTCTTCTTGTGTTGCGAAGGAGCTGGACGTGTCTTCATTGAAACGTCTCGGGTGGAACGCTTTCTTTCAGGATCAGATCGGTCCTGAGCTCTCGCAGTTTGAAATCGCGCGAATCGTGGAGGAACAACGCGGACTCTATCGCGTCGCCGGTGATGTCGACGGATGGGCCGAAGTCAGCGGCCGCTTTCGCCACGGCGCCGCGTCCAGCGCCGACTTTCCCGCCGTCGGCGACTGGGTCTGCATTACGATGCTGCCAGGCGCCGATCGGGCGACGATCCACCGCCGTCTCGAACGCCGAGGTGCCGTTTCGCGCAAGGCCGCCGGTCGGGCTGTCGACGAGCAGGTGGTGGCGGCCAACGTCGACACCATCTTTCTCGTGACCGCGCCAACCGGCGACGTCAGCCCCCGCCGCATCGAGCGGTACCTCACGATGGTCTGGGAGGCAGGGGCCGCGCCGGTCATCGTGCTCAACAAGGCGGACCTCTGTGCGGATGCGGCGGCTGAGGTCAACGCGATGCGCACGCGCGTGCCGTTCGTTGAGATCGTCGCCGTGAGCGCCCTCCACAGCGACCGGCTTGAGCTCCTCGGTCCGTTTCTGAAGCCGGAGACCACGGTCGCGATCCTCGGATCATCCGGCGTGGGAAAATCGACCCTGATTAATCGTCTGCTCGGTCACGATGTCCAGAAAGTGGCTGCAATTAGCGAGGTCGACCTGAAGGGACGGCACACGACGACCGCCAGACAGTTGGTTGAGCTGGAGAACGGCGCGATGCTGATCGACACACCCGGGATGCGCGAGCTGCAGCCCTGGACCGACGAGACCGGAGTCAGCGGGGCATTCGGGGACGTGCTCGAGCTGGCGCAGTCGTGCCGGTTTACCGATTGTTCGCATACGAACGAACCTGGTTGCGCCGTGGCCGAGGCGATCGCCGCCGGCAATTTGGGGGAGGACCGTCTCGATCACTATCGCCAACTCCTGCGCGAAGCGGCGTTCGAGGAGCGGAAGCGCGATAAGGCCGCCGCGGCCGAGCACAAGCGAAAGTGGAAGCGGATCCACCAACAGGTCAAGGCCCTTTACAAGGACCGGCAGCGGTCGTAGGGTGTGCCGACTTCGTAGGTTGTGCCCGGTCGATGTCGATCCGGAGGCCGGCCGTTCGTTTAGCCAGTGAAAAGGAGGAATCAGATGACCCAGTACCTGCTCAGTATCTACCAGCCCGACGGAGACGCCCCGCCTCCGCACGTGCTGGAGCCCGTGATGAGAGACGTCAACGCCCTGCGACAGGAGATGAAGGACCGTGGCGCGTGGGTGTTTGCCGGGGGTTTGCACCCTCCGAGCACCGCGACGGTTGTGCGCGTCCGTGACGGGCAACTTCTCACGACCGATGGCCCCTTTACCGAAGGCAAAGAGCACATCGGTGGGTTCTGTGTCGTCAAGGCCGCCGATCTCGACGCCGCGCTCGAATGGGGCAGCAAGCTTGCCCGGGCGACGACGCTCCCAATCGAGGTTCGGCCGTTCCAAGGGAACGGCAGGTCTGATGACTGAGAGCCCGGTCGTGCCGATCTCGGAGATCGAACGTGTCTTCCGGGAGGAGTACGGCCGCGCGGTTGCAGTCCTGGTCCGCGTCTTCCGTGACATCACCATCGCTGAGGAGGCGGTCCAGGACGCGTTTACCACGGCGGTGCAGCGGTGGCCCTCGACCGGGCTGCCGCCGAGCCCGGCCGGCTGGATCATCACCACTGCTCGGAACCGGGCAATCGACCGTCTGCGCCGCGAGGCGTTACGCGACGACCGGCATGCCGAGGCCGCTCTGCTGCACGCCGCTGGCGAACCTGGTGATCCTGCAGACCCTGCAGACATTGCGGAGGATGTTGTGGACGACGAGCGCCTGCGCCTGATCTTCACCTGCTGTCATCCCGCGCTCGCTCCCAGCGCGCAGGTTGCGCTGACGCTTCGGCTGCTGGGAGGATTGACGACTGCGGAGATCGCGCGCGCTTTCCTCGTG
>DASZHO010000112.1:0-2438 GCA_035937795.1 Vicinamibacterales bacterium
TCTACTTCATCGTCGGCGGCCTGTTCAAGACCATCGGCTCAATGATCCTGCAGTTTCCGAGCTGGGGATGGAGCGTGGCGTCAGGAGTGGTGTCGGTGGCGCTCGGCGTGATGCTCGCCATGCAATGGCCGGTGTCTGGCCTGTGGTTCATCGGCTTCGCTGTCGGCCTCGACCTGATCTTGTATGGGTGGGCGCTGCTGATGTTCGCCGCCGCGGTCAAGAACGCGTCGCCAACTTACGCATAGGGATTGAGAGGTCCGTGATGAAGCCCGAAAGACAGAACATGCTCGTTGCCGCGGTCGCGCTCGCCGCGATCGTCGTCGCAACCACGCGCACGCCTGAGGCGCGATCGAACGATTCGCAGGAGAAGAAGGCCAGGGACGCGGCCGCGCAGGCCGCGAAGGCGGCCAGATCGTTCGAGGGGATCATGCAGGTGCCCGACAAGGCGATCCCGCGGGACCTGCTGGCGCGTGCGAAGGCGATCGCTGTGTTCCCGCAGGTCATCAAGGTGGCGCTCACCGTCGGTGGGGAAGGCGGACGGGGTGTCATCAGCCGGCACGTGGGTACCGGATGGGGCAATCCCGTGTTCGTTCGTGCCGGCGGCGGCAGCGTCGGACTGCAGATTGGCGCGTCATCGACTGACTTCTTCCTGCTGCTCATGAACGACGAAAGCGTGGACGGGTTGATGAAGGACAAGTTCGAGCTCGGCGGCGAAGCCGGGATCGCAGCGGGACCGGTTGGCCGGAACGTCGGCGCCGCGACCGACGCCCTGATGCACGCCGAAATTCTGTCGTACTCCCGCAGCCGGGGACTGTTTGCCGGCGTCAACGTGAAGGGGATCGTCCTCAAACCGGAAGACGATCTGAACGTAGCCGTGTACAACCAAACTGCGCGCGAGCTGCTTGGCGACCCGGTCAGCGGCGATGCGGGTGCCGCGGCCGGACTCAAGGCGTTTCCGCAGGCGCTTGGCCGCTACACAGTCAATCCCAGTAACGATCGATGACACGAGTCATGAACGATTTCCTGTGCCAGTGGGCTGGCAATCGCGCGCCCACTGGCACTGGGGTCGGCCCGACGATGTTGCCGTCAACGAATTCGCCCACGATCGTTGCGCCGCGCGTGGCAGCGATTATTCGGAACGTGTTGACCGTGCGCGGTCACGCAAGGCCGCGACGAAGAAAGGACAGAAATCATGCAGGATACTGAAGTCAAAGACGCGGTCGACCAGGTTCGATCAGCCACACAGCAGCTGCACAAAGCGATCAGCGACGCCGCGGCGAAGCGCGGCGGGGCGGTCAAGGCCGATCTCCAGGCTGTTCCGGAGATGGCCAAGGCGGCCGTCGACTCGATCAAGGGCTCCATGGCCGCACAGAGCGAAGCCGCCAAGAAGCGCCTTGCAGAAGCCGTCACGTATCTGGAAGCGACGGGGAAACACGCCGCCGACGGCGTGAGGAGCTCCGGCAAGGAGTTCCAGACTGCTGTCAGACAGACCATCGCCGACGCGCGGGCGGCCGCGCAGAAGGTCAGCGAAGCGGTGGCGGCCAACCGCACGGCAGGATCCGCTCAGAGCCCGAGAAAGTAGAAGAAGACCATGCGCAATTACATCGCTGCGGTGTTTGACGATACGACCAGGCGTACGAGGGGCTGAACGCGCCGTGGCAGCTTGACAACGAAGAAGCGATCACCGTGCACGGCACGACGGTTGTCCATCGGAATGACTGGGGCGAGTTCCAGGTCGATTCCAAGGACACGCACCCCGCGCTGGCGACGGCGGTCGGCGTCGGCATCGGCGCCCTCATCGGAGCGCTGGCGGGACCCGCGGGCGCCGCGATTGGCGCCGCCAGGGGGACGGCGATCGGCGCGGCATCGGGCGGCCGCGGCTGGCGCCATCGCGGATCTGAATCGCGCTACGAGACCGCGTGGGTGCTTGGCGCCGGCCAGTCTGCCGTCATCGCCGACGTGAGCGAAGACACGGCGTTCCCGATCGACGAGCGGATGCGCATCCTCGGCGGACGACCCGCCCGGCTCGGGGCAAGTCGCCGGCGGTCACCCGCGAAGGCGCAGCGACCGCCCGTGGGCGGAGGCACCGATCGTCAGCACGGTTGGCAGACGACCGACCCGTTATGCTGGCGTTATGCTGGCTGTGAAATCCTCGCAATTCTGGCGTAATTCCGCGAATTGCGACTCGGTTCGGGACCGAGGGGTCGGTGGTTCAAATCCACTCGCCCCGACCAATTTTTCTAAGAAAACGCACAAAATTCAGTCGGCTGGACCACTCGGTTTCAGCCGGCGCACCTCTCGCGTCAAATCCTCGCAAAGACGCCGATCACGCTGAGATATCTGACAGGTGAACGGGCGGCAAGCGAGGCAAAATGGCATGCTGAAGGCATGCCATACGGAAGCGTAGAAGACTAACGCGGATGTCGGAAACGGGATGG
>DASZHO010000113.1:0-8898 GCA_035937795.1 Vicinamibacterales bacterium
CCGCCGCGCGAGTTCAACTGGTCGGTTGGCGTGATCATGCTGGTGCTGACGCTGCTCCTGTCGTTCACCGGCTACCTGCTGCCGTGGGATCAGCTGGCGATCTGGGCCATCACCGTCGGGTCGAATATGGCGCGCGCGACACCGTTCCTTGGCCACGAAGGGCCGGGCTCCGCCCTCCTCGCGCTTGGCGACGTGAAGCTGATCCACGCCGCCGACGATGCGCGGTTCGCGCTGCTGGGGGGCACGTTCGTCGGCGAGGGTGCGCTGCTGCGGTTCTACGTGCTGCACTGCGTCGGGCTGCCGCTCGCCATCGCCGTGCTGATGGCGGTGCACTTCTGGCGCGTCCGCAAGGACGGCGGCATCTCCGGACCGATGTGAGGAACCATGGACCTCATCAAGAGTATCTTTAATCGCGTCGCGGACCCCCGCGTCTACTTCCTCACGATGGCCTGCATGCTCGCGCTGATCGTCTGGAAGCGCGAAAAGGTCGCCACCAACGCGGTGGGATACGGCGCGCTCGGCGTGTTCACGTTGTTCTTCGTGCTGGGCGGTCTCGATCCGAATTTCCGCCTCATTATCACGAAGCCCGACAACGTGCCCATCGTCGGTCTGATCTTCCTGCTCGTGTTCTTTGTCTGGTATTCGATGAAGCAGGCGGTCCTGAACGACCGCCGGATCACGAAAGGCGAAGGACCCGAAGAGAAGGCCGAGGCCGATCGGGTGTGGGTGTGGCCGGACCTCGTCTACACCGAGCTGATCTCGCTGATTCTCTGTTCGGTGGTCCTGATTGTCTGGTCGATTCTGCTGAAGGCGCCTCTCGAACAGCCCGCCAACCGCGCGGTGACGCCGAATCCGTCAAAGGCGCCGTGGTACTTCCTCGGGCTGCAGGAAATGCTCGTCTATTTCGATCCCTGGCTGGCTGGCGTCGTGCTGCCGAGCCTCATCATCGTCGGGCTGATCGCGATTCCCTACATCGACAAGAACGAAAAAGGAAACGGGTACTACACCTTCAACGAGCGGAAGGTGGAGATCACGCTGTTCCTGTTCGGGTTCGTCGTGCTGTGGTGCTCGCTGATCGTGCTGGGGACATTCCTGCGCGGGCCGAACTGGAACTTCTTCGGGCCGTTTGAGTACTGGGATCTGCACAAGCTGGAAGCGCTCACCAACGTGAACCTCTCGGAGTATTTCTGGGTGCGCATGCTCGGACAGCCGCTGCCGAGTACGCGGATTGCGGGCCCGCTCGGATACCTGCTCCGGGAGCTCCCTGGGCTCCTTCTGGTGTTGTTCTACATCGGCGCGCTGCCGGTCATTCTGGGGAGGAAACTGTTCAGGTCGTACTACGAGAAGCTCGGGGCGCCGCGCTACTACGTGGGGGCGTTTCTGTTCCTGATGATGATGGCGCTGCCCATCAAGATGCTGCTTCGGTGGATTTTCAACTTGAAGTACATCGTGGGCATCCCGGAGATCTTCTTCAATATCTAAACGGTGGCGCCGGGCTCGAGCCCGGCCTGAGTGCGGCAAACGCTATGGCTGAGAAAAAGGCTGTCGGGCACGCCTACAACGTCGATTTTCTGAACGTCGTGTTCGCGGCGTCCAGCATTTTCCTGTTCCTGACCACGGTCTGGATGGTCTGGTCCGACTTCGATCGGGAGTGGAAGGGGACGCAGCGCCGCTTCAGTCAGCTCCAGATTGAAGTCACGCGCGCCCAGCTCCAGCAGACTGAGAAAAGCGTCAACAAAACCAGGCTGGCTCAACTCGAGCAGCAGCTGGCGGCCGCCAAGAAGTCGGAAGAGGACAACAAGGCCAAAATCGACGAGATCCGGGGCAGGCTCGCGGAGATCGACGCGCGGCTGTCCCGCGCAAACCAGGCCGCCACGTTCGCCAAGGCCACCTACGACGTGGATCGGTATGCCTTCGAAGTGGCTCGCGACAAGAAGGAAGCGAACATCGAAGAGCGCCAGAAGAAGATCGAAGACGAGGGCAGGCACGTCGGCGATCTGAACCTCGCGGTGGATAAGATCACCGCCGAAAGAGCGGGAGTGGCCGCCGAGCTCGGGAAATTCACCGGAGCCGCCGCGCAGATCCAGAAAGACCTCGACGCCCTCCTGTTCGAGCAGAACCGGCTGCAGAAACAGCTCGACGCCATCCAGCCAACGGTGGTGAACACCTACCTGCTGAACGCGCCGCTCATTGACTTCATGGCGCCGACGCTCACGATCAGGCAGACCGTCCTGCCGAACGTCGTCGACGACGTGAATTTCACCAAGGTGCCGAAGATGGACCGGTGCACCACCTGCCATCTCTCCATCGACAGCAAGGGCTACGAAAAATATCCGCAGCCGTACACGACGCACCCGAACCTGTCGGTGTATCTCGGCAGCGACTCGCCGCATCCGCTCAACAAGATTGGCTGTACGGTGTGTCACCAGGGGATGGGGGGCGCCACCAGCTTCATCGACGCGGTGCATTATCCGCGCGACGAAAAGCAGCGCGAAGCGTGGGAAAAGCAGTACGGGTGGGAACAGCCGCATATGTGGGACTTCCCGATGCTGCCGACGCAGATGACGGAAGCCTCGTGCGAGCAGTGCCACCGCAGCGAAGTCTACGTGCCGAACGCGCCTGCGCTGACGCTGGCGTACGCCACCTACGAGCGCGGCGGCTGTTACGCGTGCCACAAGACGAGGGGCTTCGAGAACCTGCGCAAGCCCGGGCCGATTCTCACGAAAATCAGCAGCAAGGTGACGCCGGACTGGGTGAAGACCTGGGTACGCAATCCGCGCGCGGTGAAGGACGTCACCTGGATGCCGAGGATCTGGTACAACTCGAACAGCAGCTCGCCGCAGGACGCCGTGCGCAACGAAGTCGAGATCAACGCCGCGGTGGCGTACCTGTTCGCCAACGCCGAGGACTATCAGTTCCCCGTGGCGTCGCCGCCGAAAGGCGACGCGAAGAGCGGCGAGGAGATCGTCCGGTCCATCGGCTGTCTCGGCTGCCACGTGCTCGATGAAAAAGATCGCACCGAGGCGGGACCGCGGCGAACGTTCGGTCAGCCGTTGAAGAACATCGGCAGCAAGACGACCTACACGTGGCTGTACAACTGGGTGAAGGACCCCAAGCACTACAACCCGAACACATACATGCCGAACCTGCGCCTCACCGATGCGCAGGTCGCCGACGTGGCCACGTTCCTGACCACGCTGACCGGCCCGACCGGAATGGCAGCTCAGGCCACTCCGACGCCAGAGCAGGCCGACGCGGTGCTGCTCGACTACCTGCGCAACGTGCTGCCGTTGACGGAGGCGCAGAATCAGCTGAACAAGATGGACGGGAACACCAGGCAGCTCGAGCTCGGCAAGCGCGTGATCGGCCGGTACGGCTGCTACAGCTGCCACGAGATCAAGGGGTTCGAAACCACGCAGCCGATCGGCACGGAGCTCTCCGAAGAAGGCACCAAGCTGGTCACGCGGCTCGACTTTGCGTTCGCGCCGATCAACCACAGCGATAAGCTGGGTTGGTTCCACCAGAAGCTCAAGGATCCGCGCTCGTTCGACGCCGGCAGGGTGCTCGAGCCGCTGGAAAAATTGCGCATGCCCGATTTCGGCGTCAGCGAAGTCGAAAACGAGCGATTGCAGACGGCCATCATGAGTTTCCAGCGCGACATTCAGCCGGCGTCGGCGATGCCGGCCCGCACCGCCAACCGTGACTACATCGTGTCAGGGCGCGCGCTCGTGCGCCGCCAGAACTGCGTAGGCTGCCACGAGATCGAGGGGGATGGCGGCGAGTTCAGAAAGCTCGTGGCGGAACCGACGCTGGCGCCGCCGCTCTTGACGCCCGAAGGCGCGAAGGTGCAGCCCGACTGGCTGTATGCGTTCATTCAGGGGCCGATCACCATCCGCCCGTGGCTGAAAGTGCGGATGCCGACGTTCGGCCTCGACGATGCGCGCCTCAACGCCGTCATTCGATACTTCGGAGCGACTGCCAATTCGATCGGGATGTTCCGCACCTATGACGCGAAGGACCTCACGGCCATGGCCGGGCCTGGGCACGAGCTGTTCACGCTGCTGAAGTGCCAGCAGTGCCACGTGCTGGGCGAAATTCCGAAAGATCAGCCGACGGCGAATCTGGCTCCCGACCTCCGGATGGCGCGCGAGCGACTGCAGCCCGATTGGATTCCGCAGTGGCTCCAGTCGCCGCTGAAAATTCAGCCCGGCACCCGGATGCCGATGTTCTGGCCTGACTATCCGAAGTCGTCGTTCCCGCAGATGGATGGCAACGCCGAAATGCAGATCCGATCGATCCGGGATTATCTGGAAACGCTGCAAGGCGGGCCCAGCCCGAAGAAACCGGGCAACGCGGCGATCAGTACGAACTAGGCTTTGGACTCTGGGCTTTAGACCGCTGACCTCAGGCCCAGAGCCCAGAGCCGAGAGCCCGATATAATTCCCCCAATGCTCCGTCCGTTCCGGTCCGTGACTCCGAAGGTACATCCGACCGCCTACATCGATCAGAGCGCCCAGGTGATCGGCGACGTCGAAATCGGCGAGGACAGCAGCGTCTGGATGAACGTGGTGATACGCGGCGACGTGAACGTCATCCGCATCGGCAATCGTACCAACATTCAGGACGGAACCGTCATCCACGTGATGCGACATACCCATGCCACGCGAATCGGGAACGAGGTGACCGTCGGTCACGCGGCCGTGCTGCACGGCTGCACGATTCACGATCGCGTGCTGATCGGCATGGGCGCCTTGCTCCTGAACGGCGCTGAGATCGGCGAGGATTCGATCGTGGCCGCGGGCACGCTCGTCCCCGAGGGAAAGAAATTCCCTCCCCGATCGCTGCTGATGGGCCGGCCGGCTGCGGTCAGGCGCGAGCTCTCCGACGCCGACGTCGCCTCCATCCGAGACTACGCCGAGCGCTACGTCGGTTACCGCAAAGACTACATGTAATGGCGACGCAGCCCGCGCGCGGGATGCGCGATTTTCTGCCGGATGACATTCGACGCCGCGAACATGTGGTGCGGGTGATTCGCGACGTCTACGACCGGTATGGCTTCGAGCCGCTCGAGACCCCGGCGGTTGAGAACATCGAGACGCTGCTCGGGAAGTACGGAGACGAGGGCAACAAGCTCATCTTCAAGATTCTCAAGCGCGGCGAGCACGAAGCCACCGGCCAGGCTGATCTGGCCCTGCGCTACGATTTGACGGTGCCGCTGGCTCGGGTCGCCGCGGAATATCAGGCCGAGCTGCCGAAGTTTTTCAAACGCTATCAGATCCAGCCCGTGTGGCGCGCCGATCGCCCGGCGCGCGGCCGCTTCCGCGAGTTCTATCAATGCGATATCGACGCGATCGGTTCGACGTCGCTGGTTGTGGAAGCCGAGATGTGCGCGGCGGCGAGCGACGTGCTGACAACGCTCGGGTTCAACGACTTTACGATCCGCCTCAACCACCGGGGGCTCCTGGCGGCGCTGCTGCGTCGAGCCGGTATTCCCGAAGCGAAACACGGGCCGGTGCTCGTCGAGCTGGACAAGCTCGACAAGGTGGGCGAGGGGATCGTCCGCGCTGCCGTGGCCGAGCTGCTGGGATCGGCCGCGCCGTCCGAGGAGATCATGGCGCTGTTCGTCCGGTTGACCGCCCTTCCGGGGGATGCGAGCCGGAACGACAAGGTGTTCGGCGAGCTCCGAACGTTTCTCGGCGACCAGGAGAACCAGGCCGTCAGCGATCTGGCCGCGATTCTTCGATTGAGCGCGTCGACGTCGGCGGCCGGCAGAGCGCGAATCGATCCGAGCCTGGCGCGCGGCTTGTCATACTACACGGGCACGATCATGGAAATCAGCGTTCCCGACCTCGCCGGCAGCCTCGGGGGCGGCGGGCGCTACGACAACCTGATCGGGCTGTTCCTCGGCAAGGAGGTGCCGGCGTGCGGGTTCTCGCTCGGCCTCGAGCGGATCCTCGTGGTGATGGACGAGCGGAAGATGTTCCCGGCATCGGTCGTCGGCCGCAATGCGGATGTCATGGTCACGATCTGGGACCATGCCGCCGCTCCCGATTCGCTCGCGCTGGCTGCGGATCTTCGGCGGGGACGGTTGAGAGTGGACGTGTATCCTGAGGCGGACAAGCTCGGCAAGCAGTTGAAATACGCGTCGGGCCGCAGCATTCCGTTCGTGACGGTCGTCGGCGACGACGAGAAGGCGGCCGGCACCGTCACGGTCAAAGACCTTCGTAGTGGCGGCCAGCAGGCAATCGCCAGGGTGAGCGTGACGGAATACATCAGGCAGAAACTCGATAATGCTCCCTAACAAGTATCGAACCCACACGTGCGATCTCCTCCGCCTGGAGCACGTCGGACAGAGCGTACGGCTGTCCGGATGGGTGCACCGCAAGCGCGACCATGGACAACTGCTGTTCGTCGACTTACGCGACCATTACGGCGTCACGCAGTGCGTGTTCACCCCCGATTCCGAGGCCTTCAAGGCCGCGGAGGCGCTCAAGCTCGAGAGCGTGATTTGCGTCAGCGGCAAGGTGCTTGCCCGGACCGCGGAGAATATCAATCCCGGGCTGCCGACCGGCGAGGTCGAGGTCGTTGCCGAGAGTCTGGAAGTGCTCTCGGGCGCCGACACACTGCCCTTTCAGGTGGCCGGCCAGCAGGAGATTCCCGAGGAGCAGCGGCTGCGGTTCCGCTTCCTGGATCTGCGCCGCGAAAAGCTTCACGAGAACATCGTCCTGCGGTCGAGGGTGATCTCGAGCATCCGCCAGCGGATGGTCGACGAGGGGTTTCTCGAATATCAGACGCCGATTCTCACGTCGAGCTCTCCGGAAGGCGCCCGTGACTATCTCGTGCCGAGCCGGATTCATGCCGGCAGGTTTTACGCGCTGCCCCAGGCCCCGCAGCAATTCAAGCAACTGCTGATGGTATCGGGCTTCGATCGATACTTTCAGATCGCGCCGTGCTTTCGGGACGAGGACGCGCGCGCCGATCGGTCGCCTGGTGAGTTTTACCAGCTCGACCTCGAGATGTCGTTCGTGGAACAAGACGATGTCTTCCGGGCGATTGAACCGGTGCTGTCTGGATTGTTCTCGGAATTCTCCGGCTGGAAGGTCACCAGGCCGCCGTTTCCGCGGATTCCCTACGACGAAGCGATGGCCGCCTACGGCAGCGACAAGCCGGACCTGCGAAACCCGCTCAAGGCCGTCGACGTGTCGGAGATGTTCCGCGACTCTCCCTTCGGGGTCTTCGCACAGGCGGTGGCCTCGGGCAGCGCCGTGCGGGCGATCGTTGCGCCAGGTGCGGCGGATAGATCCCGAAGCTTTTTCGACAGGACGATCGAAGTGGGGCAGTCGCTTGGGCTCGCCGGTGTGGCCTATCTGGTGCTGGCCGAGCCGGCGAAGGGCCCCCTCGCGAAATTCCTGCCGGAGGAAGTCCGCGCGAAACTGGCCGAGGCCACCGGCGCGCGGCGGGGTGACGCCATCTTCTTTGCGTCGGCGGCGCCGAAGGCGCTCGCCCGGCCTGTCGATGGGCTGCGCGCCCACCTCGGCAAAGAGCTGGACGTCATCGAATCCGACACCTACAAGTTCTGCTGGATTACCGATTTTCCGTTCTACGAGATCGATGAGGAAACAGGGCAGGTCGGCTTCAGCCACAACCCCTTTTCGATGCCGCAAGGGGGGCTGGAGGCGCTGAACACGAAAGATCCGCTCGGCATCAAGGCGTTCCAGTACGACATCGTTTGCAACGGCGTGGAGCTCTCGAGCGGGGCGATTCGAAATCATCGGCCCGATGTGATGCTGCGCGCGTTCGAGATCGCCGGCTACGGCCCTGGAGAGGTCGAGCGAAGGTTTGGCGGCATGCTGAACGCGTTTCGCTACGGGGCTCCGCCGCACGGCGGGCTGGCTCCCGGCATCGACCGGATCGTGATGCTGCTGGCGCGCGAGCCCAACATCCGTGAGGTCATCGCCTTTCCCATGAATCAGAACGCCGAGGACCTCCTGATGGGCGCTCCGTCGGCGGTGTCGGACAAGCAGCTTCACGAGTTGCACATTCAGCTGGCGCCGCCGAAGCGGCGTTCTTGACCAAGCGGCACCCGTATGATAGAATCTGCCGTTAAGTTATTGATAAATAAGGAGATATTGTAACGAAACAGTGACAAAAATCACGCTCCCTGAAGAGGGGATCGAAACGTTGTTCGGTTCGTTCGACGAGAACCTGAAATATCTCGAAGCGCTTTGGGGCGTTCGGGTGCGGACCCAGGGTCACGACTTGCTCGTCGAGGGGCCGCCTCCCGCGCTCGCCAAAGTCGAGCGCCTCCTCGGCCAGCTCACCTCGCTTGTCCGGGAAGGCTACAAGATCGCCAACGGAGACGTGAAGACCGCCGCCCAGCTCGTGGCCAGCGATCCGTCGGTCGAGCTGCGCGACTATTTCCTCAAGAGCTCGCCGACGCAGTCGGGCAAGCGCCGGATCGCCCCGAAGACCGTCAATCAGCGCCGCTATCTCGATGCAATCGAACAGAACGACATCGTTTTCGGCATCGGCCCCGCGGGCACGGGAAAGACGTACCTGGCGATGGCGCAGGCCGTGTCATTTCTTCTGGCCAAGAAAGTCAGCCGGATCATTCTCGCGCGGCCGGCGGTCGAAGCGGGCGAGAAGCTGGGATTCCTGCCGGGCGATTTGCAGGAAAAGGTGAACCCCTATCTGCGGCCTCTGTACGACGCGCTCTACGACATGCTCGAAATCGAAAAGGTGGAGCGGTTCATCGAGCGCGGCACGATCGAGATTGCGCCCATCGCCTTCATGCGGGGCCGTACGCTCAACGACGCGTTCGTGATTCTCGACGAAGCGCAGAACACCACGTCGGAGCAGATGAAGATGTTTCTCACGCGCCTTGGATTCGGATCGAAG
>DASZHO010000114.1:0-2141 GCA_035937795.1 Vicinamibacterales bacterium
ATCAACGCCGATAACTTCAGCAAGCTCGCCGTCGCGTGGCGCTTCAAAACGGATCATTTGGGGTCGCGCCCGGAATACCAGTACGAGGGCACGCCGCTGATGGTGAATGGCGTGCTGTACGCCACTGGCGGCACCCGGCGCTCGGTCGTCGCGCTGGATCCGGAAACAGGTGAAGAGCTGTGGGTGCATAGCGAGCGCGAAGGCCAACGCGCTTTGGTGGCGCCACGGCAGCTCTCGGGCCGTGGTCTCGCGTACTGGACCGACGGGCGAGAGGAACGAATTCTCTACGTCACAATCGGTTATCAGCTCGTCGCGCTCAACGCGAAGACCGGCATGCGCATCCCGACATTCGGCAAAGACGGCCTTGTCGATCTGAAACAAGACGATGACCAGGTGATCGATTCGATGTCGCCGGAGATAGGCCTGCACTCGACGCCGATGATTGCGAAAAACGTCGTCATCGTCGGCGCTGCACACAAATCGGGCGGTATCCCCACGGGGAAGGCCAACGTGAAAGGCTACGTCCGCGGATTCGACGTGCGCACGGGCAAGCGGCTCTGGATCTTTCACACGATTCCGCAGCCGGGCGAATTCGGGAATGAGACCTGGCTGAACGACTCATGGTCGTACACGGGCAACACCGGCTCGTGGGGACAGATCAGCATCGACGAAGACCTCGGCATTGCTTATCTGCCCATCGAACTGCCGACGGGCGATTACTTCGGCGCGGATCGGCCGGGCACGGGTCTCTTCGGCGAAAGCCTCGTCGCGGTCGATTTGCAGACCGGCAAACGCAAGTGGCACTATCAGCTGATCCATCACGGTCTTTGGGACAACGACATCCCCGACGCGCCGATCCTGTGCGACGTTGTCGTCAACGGCCGTACGATCAAGGCGGTGGCGCAGCCGACCAAACAGGCGTTTCTTTATGTGTTCGATCGCGTCACCGGGCAGCCGATCTGGCCGATCGAAGAGCGGCCGGCGCCGAAAGGCGACGTGCCGAAGGAGTGGTATTCGCCGACGCAGCCCATCCCGCTCGACGCGCATGGCAAGCCGTTCAACTACGACGCGCAGGGATTCGTCGAGGACGATCTCATCGACTTTACGCCGGAGCTGCGCGCGGAAGCGAAGCAACTCGTATCAAAATATAAGCTGGGTCCGATATACACTCCACCGGTCGTGAGCAAGGTCGAAGGACCGCTGGCGACGCTCTACATGGCTGCCGGCGGAGGGGGTACGAACTGGCCGGGTGGCTCGTACGATCCGGAGACTCACATTGTCTACGTCAACTCGCAGAAGTCGGCGAGTCAGCTTGGGCTCGTGCCGCCTCTCCCCAATACGAACGATCTTGCCTATGTCCAGGGCAACGCCGCGGTGGGGGCGCGGGCGCAAGGCTCGCCGATGGGAGCGGTGCCGCGCGGGGGCGGGCCAGCGCGGGGAGCAGGACCAGCGCCAGCGCTCGTGCCGACACCCGCGGCGGAAATAGGCGCCGAAGGTCGCGGCGGTGGAGGCCTCACGGTTCGCGGCCTCCCGATCATGAAGCCGCCCTACGGACAGATCAGCGCGATCGATTTGACCAAGGGCGAGATCATCTGGCAGATCCCGCACGGAGAGACGCCGGATGCCATCCGGAACAACCCGGCGTTGAAGGGGCTGAACATCCCGCGCACCGGCCGCACCGGGAACGTTGGATCGCTCGTCACGAAAACGCTCCTCATATCCGGTGAGTCCGGCTTCGGCCCGACGTCAACCGGCGCCCGCGGCGCGATGCTTCGTGCCTACGACAAGGCAACCGGGAAGGAAGTGGGTGCGGTCTACATTCCTGCGCCGCAATCGGGATCGCCGATGACGTACATGATGAACGGCAAGCAGTACATCGTCCTTGCCATCAGCGGCGCGAACTACAGCGGCGAGCTGATCGCGTTCAAGCTGCCGTAAGGGCAGCGAGCTAGTTTGCGCTGACGGAATTGGTGATTCTACGCGCGCCGACGTAACGAGCGCTCCAGTAGCCGGACGAGAGCGTCTCGACGCGAACGACGCCGGTGGAGTTCGGCGCGTGAACGAAGCGTTGGGAGTCGAGCGCGATGGCCACGTGCGTCGCGCCGGGCCCTGTGGTGGAGAAGAACAGCAGATCGCCGGGT
>DASZHO010000115.1:0-1691 GCA_035937795.1 Vicinamibacterales bacterium
AGGTCGCGTTCACGACGCTGTTCTCATTCGGCGTGTTCGACAAATTTCAGAAGCTGAAAACGGTGGTGCTCGAATCCGGCGGCGGGTGGATCGGTTACTGGGTGGACAGGATGGACGCGCTGTACGAGGTCCCGATAAATCGCGCGCCGCTGAAAAATCCGCCAAGTCATTACATCCGCACGCAGAGCTGGATTTCCGCCGATCCGGACGAGCGCGCGCTGGCCGGGCTAATCAAATTTGTCGGCGACCGATTCTTCTGGGCGAGCGATTTTCCGCATCAGGATCACGGGCGCGAGTACATGAACGAGCTGAAGGGGCTGCTGGCCGAGATGCCAGCGTCCTCGGGTGCAAAACTCGCGGGTGAGACAGTCGCTAGTTTGTATAAAATTTGATTCGCCAGCTACTAAGGATGCCTCGCGCGTACTGATCGGAGACGCTGAAGCCGGCATTGCAGGCGCTACTAGCGTGCGCGCGATCGCGGTGAGGACGAGAAGACCTTGTCCGCCCGCTACGAGGCGATCACCCCGATGAAGCGGCCATAAGACACCGCAAGAGCTGAAGTAGGGCAGTGGCGTTCTCGTATCTCACGAGCCAGTGCTTGCTCGTCGACAACAGCATCGTCGTGCGCGACTGAGCGGTCGTCAGACGAGCACGGTGTTCGGTGGCAGGCCAACCATTGCGCGGCCTTGTTGCTCGAGCACAGTGTCGAGATCGTACACCACGTGACTCGACATCGTATTGATGTCGCGAAGCGCGCGCTGGAGCGGATCGTCCAGGGAATGAGCGCTGGCGCCGGCGGCCTCAGCCAGGGTCTGCACCGCCTCGCGCGCGAATTTGACGGCGTAGGCGATACGGCATCGCAGCTCGATGCGCTGTTCGGCCTTTGCGGGCGCGGTTCTTTCCGCCAGCGCGAAGTTCTCTCTCGCCGCCTGCCGGATCATCGTCTCGGCTGTAGTCGTGAGCACGTGCGCTTTGGCCAGCCGCATCTGGGCGGCGGGCTTTTCGCCCTGGGTGGTCTCGGTCCCGACGATTACCCGTCGGGAGAGCCGCTCGCGAAACAGGCGGACCGCCTGCCGTGCCGTGCCGACCGCCGGAATCGCCGCAGCGACGGCCAGAAACGGCAGCATCGGCATCCTGTACACGGGATTCGTATGCAGCTTGCATCCCGGCGCGGTGCCGTCCTGCATCTCCTTCATGTCGATGGCGCGATGAGCGGGCACGAAGACGTCACGCATCACGATGTCGTTGCTGCCGGTCCCGATCATCCCGTCCATGTGCCATGTGTCGACGACCACCGTCTGTTCTGCCGGGACGGCGATAAAATACAGATGCGGGCGCGGACCGTTGGGCAGCATGGCCGCCGCGAGAATCCAATCCGCATGCATCACGCCGGTGCCCCATTTCCACTGGCCCGTCACGCGATAACCGCCAGCAACCTGCGTCATGATTCCAGGTGGGAAGGTAACTCCCGGCGCGATGATGTAGGGGAAGCCGGCGCCAAAGGTTTCATCCTGCAGCTCTTTTGAGAAATGGGCGAGCATCCAGTTGTGCTCGACGCAGAACGACGCCACCCATCCGGTTGAGGAGCATCCTTCGGCGAGCGGCAGCATCGCGTCGATGAACGCGTCGACGCCGAACTCGAGTCCGCCGTAAATCTTCGGCACGAAGTGGTAGAAGATTCCGCTCGCGCG
>DASZHO010000116.1:0-2092 GCA_035937795.1 Vicinamibacterales bacterium
TGCACCCATGGGCTGGCGCGCACATTTCAGGTCGCAAGGCCCTTTGGCAGGATGACCGTCCTCGCGAACGTGATGACCGGCGCCTTCCTGCGCAGCCGAAAGCCCGAGATCGCGCGCGAACGCGCCCGCGAAACCATCGAGTTCGTTGGATTGTCGGCTAAGCAGCACACGGCGGCGCGCGACCTCACGACTATCGACCAGCGCCGGCTCGAGATGGCGCGCGCTCTGGCGACAAATCCGCGCCTCCTGCTGCTCGACGAGGTCATGGCCGGGCTGAACCCGGCCGAGATCGATCAGGCAGTGACGCTCATCGGTAAGCTTTCGAAATCGGGGCTGACCATCGTCATCGTCGAGCACGTGATGCGTGCCATCATGGCGGTGGCGGGTCACATTGTGGTGCTCGATCACGGGCAGAAGATCGCCGAGGGCACTCCCAGAGACGTCGTCACGAACCAGGACGTCATCCGCGCCTACCTCGGCGCCGGTTATGCGCACGTGGCGACACCTGGAGACGGCGTGTGCTGACGCTCTCTGGTGTTGGCGCCGCCTACGGATCCGTTCCGGCGATCGGCGATGTCAGTATTAGCGTCGGCGAGGGCGAGGCGGTTGGCCTGTTGGGCGCCAACGGAGCGGGTAAAAGCACCACCCTTCGCGCGATCTCGGGCCTCGTGCCGCTGACATCAGGCACAATCAACTTCCTCGGCACTGACATCGCCGCGTTGCCGCCCTATGTGATCGCCGCCCTCGGAATCGCGCACGTCCCGGAGGGACGCCAAGTGTTTCCCGAGCTGACAGTGCAGGAGAATCTCGAAATCGGCGCGTACATTCCGGCGGCCAGGGCCGATCGCGGCCGCACGCTCGACCTCGTCTTCAGCATCTTCCCTGTGCTGGCCGAGCGCCGGAAACAACTCGCCGGCACGATGAGCGGTGGCGAGCAGCAGATGCTCGCGCTGGGGCGCGGTCTGATGATGAAGCCGCGCCTGCTAATGCTGGACGAGCCGTCGTTAGGTCTGGCTCCCGTGATTACCGATCTGACGTTTCAGAAAATCGCCGAAATTCACGCGATGGGCACGGCAATCCTCTTGGTCGAGCAGAACGCGGGCCGCGCGCTCACGCTCGTGCAACGAGCCTACGTGCTGGAGAGCGGCAGGGTGATCATGCACGGCCCCAGTGCGGAGTTGGCAAACAACAAGCAGGTGCAGGCAGCCTATCTCGGAATATAGCAAGCCCTTTGCGCCGGTGCCGACCGCACAGGTCGGTCGCCGGTAATCCGGGTGACACCACCAGTATCACTCGTAGGCTAGAAGGACGTCCGAAGATCGTGACTTCCTGCCGTCTTGGGGCAAAGGAAATCAAGTCGATTTGCGCGGACATTCGAATCGATGGCCATCGGGGGCGTACTGAGATCGCGAGCTATTCCTCTCCTCATCAGTCAATGCGCGCAGGCTGCTCAAGGCCCGCCCCGTCTCGATCGCGATCGACGCGGACTTCTGGCGCCGTCATTTTTCGGCGCCGACGGCAAGTCCGAGGTGGTCGCGACGGACCTTGTCATTGGCGCTGATGGCATCGGCTCGGCCGTTGCCAGGCTGGTCGGAGCGCAGGTGTTGGAGGGACGCCATGCCAGCTCTGTTGTTTAGGGCCACTGCTCTGGTCTCGATGCGGCCGGGTATAGCTGGTACTATCGGGAGGGCGTCAGCGCCGGCATCATCCCGACGAACGGGGGAGCGCACGGTGTGTTCGCCGCTGTTCCGTCGAACCGGTTCGGGGACGAGGTCCGCCACAACCTCGCAGCCGGATACGGTCGGGCGCTGGCGGAGGTTTCACCGACTCTCGCGGCGGCCGTCGCCACGTCGCGGCTTGAAGGGCGTTTGTGGGCCTTTGCAGGTCGGCGGGGCTTCCTTCGGGAAGCCTGGGGGCCGGGTGGGCCTCGTCGGCGATGCCGGCTACTTCAAGGATCCGCTGACTGCGCACGGCATGACCGACGCGCTTCGCGATGCGGAACTGCTCGCGGTCGCGGCTGCACGGGGTTCGGAGATCACCTTCGCCGCTTACGCGGCGCTGCGCGAAGAGCTGTCCCGAGCGTTTTTCGACG
>DASZHO010000117.1:0-12299 GCA_035937795.1 Vicinamibacterales bacterium
GAGGGCGATTACGTGAGCACCGGCGACAACGTGATTCCGCCGCAGGTGAACGGCCAGGCGTGGGAAACGCCCGCCACCATCAATCACACCTGGGGCTTCCGGAAGGACGACACCGACTGGAAATCGCCGGGCCAAATCATCTTCAAGCTCGTGGATATTGTCAGCAAGGGCGGCAACTACCTGCTGAACGTCGGACCGATGTCCGACGGCATCATCCCGCCGGCGAGCCAGGAGGTCCTACGCTCAGCCGGCCACTGGCTGCAGGCGAACGGCGATGCGATTTACGGCGCGAGCCCGACCCCGTTCGGGGACGAGCTCGGCGAAATCAGCAAGACGTTGAAAGACATCCGCGGCGAGCCGCTCGGCTTCGTGCAGTCCGACTACCGCTACACGGCGAAGCCGGGCAAGCTCTACATCACGTTCTTCACCGAGCCGCGGGTGCCGTTCCCGCTGCCTCGGATGAAGAACACCGTGACACGCGCCTCCTATCTCGGCGGCGACCAGGGCGCGGTGCCGGTGAAAGTGCGCACCGAGAACGGCCGCACGTTCCTCGACATCGAGCGGCCGCTCCCGGATCCAATGGCCAGCGTCGTCGTCGTCGAAATCTCCGGCAGCAAAGTCGAGCCGATGCAATAGCGACCAGGAGTGCCGTAGAATAGCCGGCCGAGGTGCCCGCTATGACTGTCCTGCCCGCGCGTCCCCGATCGTTGCGATCGTTCCTCGTCCTGTTTCTCGCCCTGGCCGGTCTCGCCGTCACGCTGCCGGCCCAAACGCAATCGCCGGCCAAACCCTACCAGCCGGAGGTCGGCCAACCCGGTAAGGACGTCGTGTGGGTGCCGACACCGCAACCGCTGGTCGACAAGATGCTCGACATGGCCAAGGTCACACCGCAGGACTTCCTGATGGACCTCGGCTCGGGCGACGGCCGGACCGTGATTACTGCCGCCAGGCGCGGCGTACATGCCATGGGCGTGGAATACAACCCCGACATGGTCGCGCTCTCGAAGAGCGCGGCGGCGAAAGAGGGCCTGGGCGAGCGGGCCACCTTTGTCCAGGCCGACCTCTTCGAGACCGATCTGTCGAAAGCCACCGTCATCACGATGTTCCTGCTGCCGGACATCAACCTGCAGCTGCGGCCGACGCTGCTGAACCTGAAGCCGGGCACGCGCGTCGTGTCCAACACGTTCAGCATGGACGACTGGGACCCGGACGAGACCGCGTCGATCGGGATGCCGGCATGCACCAACTGGTGCCACGCGCTTCTGTGGATCGTTCCAGCAAAGGTGCAGGGCACCTGGAAGACACCGCAGGGCAACCTCACGATCACGCAGAAGTTCCAGATGATTACCGGCACGCTGGGATCGACGCCAATCGCCGGCAAACTGGCAGGCGATCAAATCACGTTCACGGCTGGCGGTACGCAGTACACGGGGCGCGTGAACGGCAGCATGATACAAGGCGGCAATTTGTCCGCGACGCGAGTGAACTAGATGAACGGGCGGACGCCGGCCACGCCATGCGCGCAAACGCACGAGCTGATGTCGTCGTCGTGGGAGCCGGGCACAATGGGCTGGTCGCCGCGCTCCTGCTGGCGCGAAGCGGCCTTGACGTGCGCGTGCTGGAAGCCCAGCGGGTTGTCGGCGGCGCCGCGCGTTCGGAGCGCCCGTTTTCGAGAGCCCCTGAGCTGACCGTTTCGACGGGGGCGTACCTGCTCGGGCTGATGCCACCCGAGCTTCTCCAGATCTGCGGCGTCGAGCTGCCGCTGAAACGCCGCGACCCGTATTATTTTCTTCCCCGCCGCGACAACGGATACCTGCTGTTGGGGTCCGACAAGGCCGCCACCAAAGATCAATTCCTCCGCTTCTTCTCCGAACGCGACTGGCGCGCGAACGACACGATGCTGGCCGAGCTCGCGATGCTGCGCGACGACATCGCGCCGTCCTGGCTTCAGGAGCCTGTATCGATCGAAGAAACAGCCGAGCGCTTCGTCCGCCCGGCGCTCGGCCCGGCGTTCATCGATTTGTGCCGCAAGCCGGTGCGCGACTACATCGAGCGCTTCGACTTCAAGAGCGATCTCGTGAAGGCGATGTACGCGGTCACCGACGGATTCAGCGGGTTGCTCGGCGCGTGGGACACTCCTGGTACGGGCATGAATTTTCTCGTTCACAACATGTGCCGGCTGCCCGACTCTGGCGGCACGTGGATGATTGTCGAAGGCGGCATGGGAGCCCTCACAGCCCGGTTCGCGGATGCCGCCCGCCGCCACGGCGCCGCGATCGAGACCGGCCGCGCCGTCGCGAAAATTATCGTCACGCGCGGGGTTGCGCGCGGGATCGTGACCGATCAGGGTGATGAGGTAGAAGCCGGCGCGGTGGTCGTGAACGCCGATCCGTTCCGAATGCGCGATCTCGCCGGACGAGAGAACTTTCCGGACGACTACAACGCGAGGATCGACGCCTATCTGAAACCGGGATCGACCTTCAAACTGAACCTCGCGCTCAAGGCGCTGCCTTCATTTTCCTGTCTTCGCGAAGATAGGGGACAGTACGGCCCCACGATCCATCTCCTGCCGGACGAGCCGATCGTCATGCAGTCGCTCGCCGATTCATTCCGGGCGATGCAGGAGGGGAGGCTCCCGGAGTTTCCCGCCATCGAGTGGTACATCCACAGCACGCTGGATCCAACGGTGCGCGACGCGGCCGGCCATCACAGCTCGGCGCTGTTCGTGCAGTGGGTGCCCTACAACTTGAGGAATTCAACCTGGGAGCAGGAGGAGGAGCGCTACAGCAGGCATCTGCTCTCCATCTGCGATCGGTTCGCGCCCGGGACGAGCGATCTGGTCGTGGATATGATGCCGTTGCACCCGCAATCGATCGAGCGCTATTTCGGGATCACCCTCGGCCACATCCACCACGTGGACAATTCGTTCGGCTTCGCGGATCGGCTGCCATACAAGCAGCCGATCGCGGCGTTGTATTCGTGCTCGGCGGGCACGCACCCCGCTGGATCCGTGATCGGTTGCGCGGGCCACAACGCAGCGATGCGGATTCTGAGAGATCTCGGACGCTGAAACATTTCAGAATCCGCAACGTTCATCTGCCGATCAATGGATTCGGCCTAGAAACAGACGCGGCCTTGGCGTGTGTCTTGCGAGATCCAAGGACGATGTTATTATTGGACAAAGGGCAACGAGAGCTACTGTCGCAGAAATTAGCCGACATCGCGAATCTCGCGGCGGGCGCTCTCGTATTCAGTCAGTTCTTAACAGCACAGCAGTTTTCGCCGCGGCGCACCGCTTGGGGACTCTTACTCTGGAGTGTTGTTACCGCCTGCGCGCTTTGGGTGAAAAGAGGGACGAGCAAATGATGACCGGCTTTGCGATTTGGGGTGGTATTGCGGTTTTCGCGGTCGTGATTACTGTCCTGGACGCCATCGGGCAACGACAGCAGCGCCGCAAGCAGTCCCAGTCAAAATGACGCGATCTATTTCTTCAAATATCGCGTGATCCCTTTGAGCGTGTTCTCGGCTGCGTAAAGATTTCCGTCCGGACCGACGACGACGCCCTCACCGGCGGCGCCTTCGGGTCCGCCTTCCTGATGGCCCGGGACGAAAGCGGTGACTGTCCCGTCCTTGGCGCTTCCGATGCGGATGCCCTTCTTCCACCCCGGATGATTCGCGGTGGACGAATCGGCGTCGATCACGTACAGCCTATCGTTCCTGTCGATATAGAGTCCGCTGGGCCGGCCGAACTGCTTCCACTCATCGAGATACTTTCCGTCCTGATCGAAGATCTGGAGCCGCGAGGTCCCGCGATCGGCCACAAAAACGCGGCCGCGCGAGTCGAGCGCCACGGCATGCGCGTTCCGGAATTCGCCCGGCCCGCTGCCGAGCTTTCCCCACTCCTTGACGAATTTCCCGTCCTTCGAAAACCTGATCACGCGCGTGACGTAATTCGGGGGAGCGCTCGCACTCTGCCCCGAATGGCCGTCGACGACGAAGATGTCGCCATTGGGTGCGGTCACGACATCCGACGGCTCCTGAAAATGATCCGGGCCGCCGCCGGCCACGCCGGCGGTTCCAAGGGTAAGCAGCACCTTCCCCCCTGGGCTGAGCTTGATGACCTGCTGGCCCTTCGTGCCGTCCTTGCTGGTCTGCGCATCGGTCACCCACACGTTCCCATCCCGGTCCACATGGAGCCCGTGCGGAAACACAAACAGGCCGGCGCCGATGCTTTTCACCGGCCGGCCTGTTTTCAGATCGAGCATCTGAATCGGTGGAAGGTTCGAGCCGTCGCAGCTGTTCGCGCCGCAGCGATCGATCGCCCAGATCTCACCCTTCGACCCTATCTCGATGCCAGCAGTGGATCCCCACGTCCGCCCCTCGGGAAGCGTTCCCCAGTTACGCTCGCCGGCCTGATACGGATTCGGCAGATTGTCGCCTTCCGCGAAGAGAGCCGCGGACAACGCAACGGCCGCGAGCGACATGACGACGGCAAATCGCGCAAATCTCATGAAGGGCCTCGCTTCGCGGCTACCGTGCCGAGCAGGCTTCCGGTTCCCAGCCCGCAAAATTATCCGGCAACCGCTTGTAGTGCGTGCTCGTGATGAAGGGCATCGTCAGGTACTGCGGGTCTTCGACAATCGCCGTCAGAATCAGCCAGTTGTCCCCATTCGGTTCGGCGGTCCGGCTGAAGTACTCCGTGAGCACCGCGTTCGCGCTGTAGGGCACGCCGTTCTTCTGGAGATAACCCGAGCGAAGATTTTTTGTGACGACCTTCAACGACCCGTTTGCCGCCGGTCCTCGACCGCGGCGCCCGCCCGCGTACTCCCACGTTGCCGTCGAGTCGCCTTGCCAACCCGGCTCCGCGCTCGGCATCGCGGGGCCGAAGTGCAGCAGCCGGGTTTGCGTCCCGGCTTCGGTATCGATCTTCAATGTGTTGTCGTCGGCCCAGGTGATGTGAATGCGGCCCGGCTCCCGCATCGAGCCAACCGCGCCATAGGCTTTGCACTGTTCGCCGGCGGCCTCGTCTTTCGCCGGGTCCCATGCGTTGACCACGGCGATCGCGGCGGCGTTCACCGGCACGTTCTGGCGATCCCCTTTGGGCGGCGTCACCATGCGGTAGCGCCAGTCTTCGGTGACGACCGATGTCCAGTAGCCGGTGAGGTCGGCCGACGCGCCGGCTCGTCCCATCACGGGGCCTGCCGCGCCTCGCCCGCCGCCCCGACCTGGACCGGGAGCCTGCCCACGCCCGGCCGGAGTTGGGACGGGCGCCGGAGCGCCGGCCTGGCCGAGCAGGTGCGCCGGCGGCATGACGATCGCCGCGGCGACGGCCACCAGCGTGAGAGTTTTCAGGAGACGAGTTTCCACTTTTAACTTTTACTTTCTACTTTCTACTTTCTACTTTTTAACTTTTTACTTTTTACTTTTTACTTTTTACTTTCTTTGGAGCGTCTTGAACACCGCGTCCACGAACATGTCCGTCGTCCACGGCCCGGTCTTCGACCCATATCGCGGATCGTAGTCCAGCGTTGGATTCGCCCCTTTCACCTGCTCGAGGGTCATCCCCTTGTTGATCATGTTCTGCACGCGATCGCGGATGATGGTCACCATATCCCGGTAATAACCCACATCCGCCATGTCGCACAGCCGGCCGCGGCCCGGAACGATCATCGTGCCGCCCTCGGAGCGCGAGAAGGGAAACGCCAGATCGAGGACGTGATTCAGCGCCTTGATCTCGCCGTTGATCGTCCCGCCCTTGGCGATGTCGATCACGGGATAATTCGTCGTGCTGAAAAGCTCGCCGGTCATGAGAATGTCGGAACGGCGAAACCAGACGAGGCTGTCACCGTCGGTGTGGGCGGCGGGCTCGTAGAAAAGCTGGACCGCTTCGCCGCCGCGCAGATGGCTGCTGAGCTTCCTGTATTCGTGGTGATAGGGATCGGTCGGCCAGGCGCGGGCGGGCGCGGCCGGCTGATTGCCGGACGGCGCGCTCATTCTCGTCGCGACGTTTTCGTGGGCGATGATCATCGGACCTTCCGAGCCCGCGCTGGCGCCGGCCGCGATGATGTCGCGTGGGATCCGCCGGCCGCTCGCCGCGAGTCTGTCGTTGCCCCCCACGTGATCCGGATCCGCGCTCGTGTTGATGATGTGCGCGACCGGCTTGTCCGAAAGCTCCTTCAGGACGGCGAGCACTTTGTCGGCGTTCTGGGCCGATCCGGTGTCGACGACCAGCACGCCGTCATCGAAGGTCAGCACGGTGATGTTGCCCCCGGCGCCCGTCAGCATGTACACGTTGTCGCGGATCCTGAGGACGTGGATCCCGGCGACCGCCGTCTTCACCGCCGTCCCCACGTTGCGGTTGGTCTGCGCGCCCGCGATACCCCGCGAGCCGGCCAGCGTGAGGGTCAAGGCGGCCAGAAAGAAACAGCCGCTCTTCATTGGCCGCCCGCCTGTTTCATCTTCTTCTTGTACTCCGGATACATCGTCTCCGCACCGCCTCTGGTGGCTTCCACCGGCAAGTTGTACCTCTTGGCGTAGTCCTCGTTGTCGTGGGTCGTGCCAGGCAGCCGGTGCGGCACCGAGTTTTTCGGACGGTCCGTTTCCTCTTCGATCTCGCAGAGCTGCGGCGGATCTCCTTCGAGATGGAGGTCGAGCGCAAAGTCCGTCGTCTGGATGAACGGCTCGGTAAGGTACACCGGGTCGTATACGATCTGCACGATCGTCAGAAAGTCGCCATGGCGGATCCAGTGCTCGGTCATGCGAGCGAGATCGCTCATGGGAATGCCATCACGCTTCAACAAGTACTCTTTCATGTGCGTCGTCTCGACGGTCAGCATGTCGCCTTCCCATTTTCCCGTTGAAAAACCGGCCCACGTATGCGCGGCTTCTTCCGGAGGATGAGGGCGGCCGTCGAGGTAGATCGCACGATCGATCAGATCGTGGAAATTCACGTGGAAGGCGATCGTCTCTCCCGTCACGGGATTGATTTCCTTGTAGATGCGCGCCGGGTGCACGCTCCGCCACATGTTGAAGCTGCCGTGGGGGCGACATTCCCATTCAGGCAAGCCGTAGAGCGCGGCGTCCCAACTGTCCGCGCGCAGCCGCGCGGCGGCGTTGATGGGAAACCCGAGGTAATCGCCGGGTGGGCCACCGGGGCCTCGTTCCTCCTGATCCTCATGGTGCCGCGTCGCCCACGCGCCGGAGAAATCGATCTGGGCGTACGCCGGCGCGTTGCTCAAGAGGATGGCGAAAATGAGAAAGAGCCCGGTCAGCGTGGTCCGACGCATAGGCCTCACTCCAGAGAAAAGATGGCGAGTCGAAAGAGGGACGGAGTATAACATTCACCACCTGATCAATATGCGGACAAACTATTTTGTTGCGGCGGCGGCAGTCCTGTTTCTCGCGGCGATTTCCTGCTCCCGGACGCCCTACAAGCCCATTCTGAGCGTGAAAGACCTGATGGACGCCACCATAGAGCCCAACGCCGACGGCGTGTTCGACTCGGCGGTGTGGGTAAACGGCGTGCCGACCGGCGTGCCGACGACCGATGCCGAGTGGCAAGAGGTCGAGCATCACGCCGAGACGCTCGCCGAAGCCGCGAATCTGTTGATGATGCCGGGGCGAGCCAAGGACCAGGGTCCGTGGATGGCGCAGGCCCAGTCGCTCCAGGATGTGGCGATGGCTGCCGCCAAAGCCGCTCAGACCAAGAGCCTCGATGAGATGTTCAAGGCCGGCGGTCCGATCGACGTCGTCTGCGACAACTGCCACCACCTCTATCCGCCCGCCGACACCACGCCGAAGTCGCCGATGAAGCCGTAAACGGCTCCCGATCTCGCTCTTCCCCTATTGGAAGGTACCGCTCCACTTCCAGCCGTCGCTCGGACGGTTGATGCTTTTCATGCGCATGCGGTGGTCTTCGTCGTTCCGTCCCGGTTGCCCGACGACGATGACATGATCGCCGGCCTTGAGTGTCTCTCGCGTGATGCCTTGCCCGTTCAGCGAGGAACCCGAGGCCCACTCGACCGCATATCGAATCTTCTCGCCGCCCGGATCGGCGACTTCCACGTGCACAAATGAGTGCGGATTGCGAAAGACGAACGTAACCAAATCGCCTTCGATGGTCTGCTGCTTGTCTTCCACGTAGGTGGCCGCGAATGAATGATGCGCGACCAGCGGCACAGCGAGCGCGGACACAGCGGTAAGAATCAGAATGACGACGCTCAACCTGCGGGACATCTTCGGACCTCCTGATTTGTGCAGTCTCAATTGCTTTCTCCTCTAACGCGCTCCCGTCCGATTCACCGGTTTGCCGAATCTCGACGCGTCAACCGGCACGTTCGGCTGATACTCGCTCAGCGTCCACTCCTCGCGCAGGTTCACAAAGCAGTAGCTGAATTTGAAGGGCATCATCACTCCCGCGACCGGGCGATAATCAGAGTAGTCGATCTGGGTCGGAATGCGCCCGACTGCGGTGCCGGCATAGCGGATCATGCGCTTCAACAAGCCCGACTGCTTGTCGAAGTACAAAGTGCCGATCATGCCGGCGCTCGTGTTTCCCTGAACCACCTCGACCTCCGTACCGTCAACGGTCGCTGGATAACTGACGCGCCAGTTCGTGAAGAAGTCCCTTATCCGCCATGGAAACGCCATGGCCGCGTCGAACCTGGCCCCTTCGAGCATCGTTCCCGTCAGAGGATATTGCGGGACCACGGTCAGCGGCAACTGCCACCACGCGTTGGCGCCGTCGAAGGTCCTGACGACATCGCCTTCCCGCTGGCGGGTCGTCATGGCGAGCTGATTGGGCGCTTTCGCATAGATTTCGGCCGGATCGCCGTCCCCCACCTCTCCGTACAGGATGCTCCTCCCTTTAGCGGCATACGCGGTGAGCGCATTCACCCGAGCCGCTCCACCGAGAGCCTGAATGTATTTATCGAACACCTGATCCAGGGTCGGTCCACCGGACGTCGCCCGCGGGAGGATGTCGGGCGGCACCACGACCGGTTCCCCGTACGCGTAGTCCAGCGGAGCCGTGGTCGCGGGACGCTGCTGGCCGCGATGGCAGGTCCAGCAGGTCACAACCTGGCGTCCGCCGAAGTTGGTGCGATTGATTCCCTGTACCATTTGCACCATCGCGCGGGCGGTCTTTTTCCGGGGCGGGTCGTCCTCCCACTTCGGGTCGGAGGTGCCGGCTCCCGTGTGACAGTCGCCGCAACACAGGCTCAGGGATGCCGTAAAGACCCCCATCGTTCCCATGAACTCATCGACGGGAAGGCCCTTGAGCACCTGGACGTTCTTGAAGACCTGCTCGGACGTCTGCGGTGTCGAGCCTGCCTGGCTCATGGCGAACACGACACCGGTCAGCCATGCGACCGTCAGTACGGCAACCATCAGGGCCCATCGCCTCGACACAACCTTCATCGGGATCCTCCTCGAACAGGAATTCTCGCATGGGCGGCGACGACACGCGGGACGCCGCTTTCAACGGCGGTCCACGCGAACAGCACTTCGTCTCCGAAACGGGCGAGCCGCGGATAGCGGGTGCCGCTCGAGTCGCCGACGGCTACCACGGCGCCGCGCACTCCGTGGTCGTCGACCCTGCGCGCGCTGAACCGCGACGGCTGCGAGGAGGTTTCCACCCAGGTGACAATCGCCGACGTGCCGTCCAGGAGCTCAACGCTCACCCGCCCGAGCGAACCAGCGTCGTCGACGCGCACCGGCGGTCCGAATGTACGGCCTGCGTCGTGGGAAAAGGCAACGAAACTGTGACCCTGATCGTCTTTACCGTTGAACCACGCCACGCCCACATCACGGCCACGAGCGCTGATAGCCGGGCCGTTGATCGGGCATCCCGTGATGCGCCAACCGTCGTCGTGGACGCGCGCCGGCGCCGTCCAACTGCCCTTGACGAGACGTGTGACGTAGATGTCTCGAATCTCGTCAGCGCTCCGATTCCGGTACGCGACGATGATGCCCTCTGATGTGGCGGCGGCAGCCGTCTGGCAGCACTCGCAGACGCGTGGGACGACGACCGTCTCCGGCCCTTCGGCGCCGTTGGCGTCTAAGATCGCGGAGCGCAGCGCCATGTTCCCAACGCCTTCCGGTGCGTCGGGCTTGATGGCCCGGCCGTCGAGCCAGACGAGACCGAGGTCCGCGCCGGGCGCCTGAAACAGAGACGCGAACCCGTGCTGCGTCTGCACCTTGTCACGGTGTGGACTCACGGGCGCCGACCAGGTGCGTCCGCCGTCCTTGGACCTGGAGAGCCGCAGCTTGTACGACTCGGGATCCGGCCCATCCTCCTGCAGCCAGTGCGCAACGAGCGTGCCGTCCGCGAGCAGACGAACCGACGGCACATCGGCGGAGTTCACCATGAAGTCGTTGCCCCCAGCGGCTGCGCGGACATCGGACCAGCCGGCCGCCGTGCGTTCCGCGAACTTCAGCACCGTATGGGTGCCGGCGAGCTCGAGCCAACTCAGGATCGTGTGCCCACCCTGTGTCGTGAATTGAGGCTCCGTCGTGTTCTTGCCAGCCGGCGATGGCAGCGGCTCGGGCACGATCGCCCAATCAGCGATCGGACCGATCTGATCGCGCTGCCGCGCGTGCACCACGGCCGCGAAGGCAACAACGGCCCCAACGACGAGGATGGAAGCAGGACGAGCTGTCATTTCTTGAGCACGAACTTCCGGACGTCTTCCAGGTTGTCGGCGCCGTACACGTTGCCTTCGAGATCCGCCGACACCCCTTCCGCCAGGGTCGTGCCGCCGCCGTATGGATACGGACAGGGATCGGGGATGAAGTACTTCACCGATCCATCGCGCGCGCTGCCGATGCGGATGCCGCGACGCGCGCCGAGATTGAATGAATAGCCGGTCGCCGGGAGCCCCGATCGCCCGAGATTCGTGCGGCCGTCGCGCGATTCCGAATCGGCGACGTACATCGTATCTGTCCGCTTGTCGATGTAGATGCCGCTCGGCCGGCCGAACTGGAACCATTGCGCGATGAACTTGCCGTCCTGATCGAAGATCTGGATGCGATTGTTCTGGCGGTCGCCGACAAGGAGGCGTCCGCGTGAATCGAACGCCAGCGTGTGCGGCGCGTCGAACTCACCCTGGCCCATCCCCTTCTTGCCCCAGGCCTTCACGAACTTGCCGCTCTTGTCGAACTTCACCACGCGCGCGTTGCCCACCGCCGTTCCGCCCCCCGTATGGCCGTCGGACACGAAGATGTCGCCGTTGGGCGCAATCGCCACTTCGGTGGGCGCATCGAATTCGTCGTTGCCGGCGCCGACCACGCCCTTTTTCCCGAGCGTCAGCAGCACCTTCCCGTTCGGATCCAGCTTGAACACCTGGTGCTGGCCGTTATCGGCCATCCAGAGATTGCCATCCTTATCAATGGTGAGCTTGTGCGGGCTGGTGAACATCCCCGCGCCCCAATGCTTCAGCAATTTGCCGGACGTATCGAACTGGAAGACCGGATCGACGCCGGCGCTCGGACCGCCGCACGTGTTGCCGCCGGCGCCGGCGTTGCCGCACCGATCGGCCACCCAGATCGTGCCGTCGGGCGCGGTCGTGACACTGGCGGTCGATCCCCACTTACGGCCGGGCGGAAGCTGGCCCCAGTCGACCCCTGGTTGAAATGGATCCGGCAGGTCGTTTCGCGCGCCGAGCAATGACTGCGCGGGAAGCTGGACCGGGTATTGGCCAGGAGCAAATATCGGCTCGCTGCCGCGGCCGGTGGGCGGAGCCGCGGGCGGGTTCGCCGGATTGCCGCACGTGGTCGCTTGCGGACCCGCGGACGAGGCAGGAGCCGCCGCCGGGGTCGTGCCGGACTGCGCGACGGCAATCTCAATTGCCAGCATTGTGACAATTGTGACAAACGCGATCGCGCCAACTAGACGTAGCCGCATACATCCTCCTCGCGAAAGAGCCCTGGGAAGCAGAAGGATAACCGATCGCGCCGCATCGCGTAATGGCCTGTAGTGCCTGTAATGAACGACCGCAACATTTCGGGGGCGCCTCCCGTCTAACGATCATGATAAACGGCATACCCGGCGCGCGCACCTGGCGCGGACTCGCGATTGTCGCATGCATGCTCGGCGCGCCCGGCCGGCCGGCCGGTGCTCAGTCGCGATCCTCGCCCGGCGCGGTGCACGAATACGTCGAGACGGGCGCGGCAACCTCCGAGGCGGTCGCGCTTCCCTCGAATCTGATCGCGTCGCCGATCTATCGCCGGGTTCTGGAATCGATGATCGACGCCTCGGCGACATTCCGTCGGCAGTGCCTGCGGATCGCGGGGGAGCCGCG
>DASZHO010000118.1:0-22310 GCA_035937795.1 Vicinamibacterales bacterium
CCCAGTAAGATCCAGGCGGTGCCGGTAGGCGAGGCGTAAGCGTTGAACGTATTCCCACTGCGTACCAAGCGGACCCAATACGGTGCGGCCCCGGGGGCGAGCACCGTACCGTTACTCGTGCTCGTCGTCGGGCCGTTCGGGTTGACCCGTTGGGAGAAAATCAGACCCCATCCTGGGCTCACGTAGGCCAGGGCGTTGGGGGCGCCGGCCGTCAGGTCTCCCCGGATCATCACGCCCGCCTTCGCAAAGGCAGCCGTGTTCACGAGGCTGTCGACGCGGGCCACGATCTCGCCGTCCCCCACGAGGGTCTGGTACACGAACTGGAACTGGTCGCTGCTGCCCCAGATGTCGACGCCTGCGCCCGTCACCGAGAAGGTGCCCGAGGTCGCGGTCGCGCTTCCCGCCACGGCGGGACTGCCGACATCTTGCGCCGTCCACGGTGCCGGCAGCGGCAGCATGACGGCAAAGGCCACGGCGTTGCTGGCGACGCCGCCGACGGTGACGACGACGGGGCCGGTAGTCGCGCCGCTCGGTACGAGCACAGCTACGCTAGTCGCGCTCCAGCTCGTCGGCGTGGCCGTGGTGCCGTTGAAGGTGAGCGTGCTGGTGCCCTGAGTGGCGCCGAAGTTGGTGCCGGTGATCGTCACCGCGGTTGCGACTGGTCCACTCGCCGGAACCAGACTCGTCACGCTCGGGGTCGGGACGGCGGTGAACATGACGCCGGCGCTCGCGACGCCGCTGACTTTGACGACGACGGGGCCGGTGGTTGCGCCGGTCGGCACGGGCACACTGATACTGGTCCCACTCCAGCTCGTCGGCGTGGCCGCGGTGCCGTTGAAGGTGAGAGTACTGGCGCCCTGCGTCGCGCCGAAGTTGGTGCCGGTGATCGTCACGGACGCGCCAGTCGGTCCACTACTTGGGGACAGGCTGGTTATGCTGGGCGTCGGTACTACCGTAAAGGCGATGCTGTTGCTGGCGACGCCGCCAACCGTGATGACGACGGGGCCGGTGGTGGCGCCGTTCGGCACGAGCCCACTCACGCTCGTCGCGCTCCAGCTCGTCGGCGTGGCCATGATGCCGTTGAAGGTGAGGGTGCTGGCGCCCTGCGTCGCGCCGAAGTTGATGCCGGCGATGGCGATCGACGTCCCCACCGCGCCCGACGACGGAGTCAGGCTCGTTAGGGCCGGTGCGCTCGTGGCCGGATCAGTAAAAGCGACTTCTGCCGAATTGGCGCTGGTGAATCCTGATGTGTTGTATGCCTCCACCACGAAGTAATAAATCTGTCCGGGCGTAAGGGTCGTGACCTGCCACGTCGTGACATTGCCGACGTCAACGCTGGTAGGATGCACGCCGGTCTGCGTCCCATAGGACAGAATGTAGCCTTTGATGTCGGACTCAGGGTTGGCGCTCCACGTCGCAGTGGCGGCGTGGACGACCGCGGTACTTCCCAAGAAGGCCAGAACGAAGAAGAGTACGCGGAAGAAGCGCGAGTGCGCGACTATCGCGCGAGTCGGGGCGTACATCATTACTTGCCAGGGTTCCTAAGTGGGGGGGGGCGTCCACAAGGCGGCCTTTCAACTTCGAGATTAGCTGGCTGAGATCGACGTGTCTGTGCTTAGTGGGACTGTTCGCTAGCGCACTCATCTCGCGCACTTCTGAGAACTCAGATGAGTCGAATCGAACACTGACGAATTTGAAAACTGAAGCTCGAGCTGGCGTCGCAGCGGGCGATTGAATTCAGATCTCTTCAACCCGCAGGACATCGACGTGGACACGCAGCGTGTGGCTGCCTCCGCCGAGGATCACGCCGTGGATTGGACTGACGTCATTGTAGTCGCGCCCCCATGCCACGGTGACGTGCCCGCGGGATGGCAGCACGTTGTTGGTGGGGTCGACGTGAATCCATCCGGCTTCGGGACAGTAGAAGGACAGCCAGGCATGCGAGGCATCCGCGCCGAGCAGTCGCGGCCGCCCCGGTGGCGGTGCGGTCTCGAGATACCCGCTGACGTACCGCGCCGGCAGTCCGAGCGACCGCAGGCACGCGATCTCCAGCCGTGCGAAGTCCTGGCACACGCCGCGCCGCGATTTGAAAACGTCCGCCAGCGGCGTTCTGACGGTCGTCGCCTTCCGATCGAACGTGAATTCGTCGTGGATGCGGCGCGTCAGCTCGAGGACCGCGTCGAGTAACGGCCTGGCGGGCGGGAATGCGGCGCGGGCGTAGGCTTCCAGCTCGGCGCTCGCCGGAATCAGCGCCGAGTCATACAGAAACTCCACCGCTTCGAGCGGCAATGCCGTGCGGTCGGCGACCTCTTCCCAGGGCGGCGTATCCGATGGCGACGGCAGTTTCGTCGCCTCCAGGCTCACTCGGCTTCGTGCGCGAACGGTGAGTCGCTTGTGCGCACCCTGCATCGCAAAGTAGCTGGCCGGATTGCCGAAGTAGTCGCTGTGCGTCGTCATCACCGCGGGCGCCGGCTCGATCTGCAGCTCGTGGTGCAGGCACTGCTGATGCGGCAAGACGCGCGGGCTCAGATGCGCGAGGTGATGCGACACCGCCACCGACTCGCTGTAGTCGTACTCGGTCGTGTGCACGACCTCGTACTGGACCGGCGAGGCATCAGCTGACACGGAGCTCCGCGTGGCTGAAGTAGTAGTAGGTGATCGCCTCCGACAACTCCCGCAAATTGGCCTCGATCGAGGCGAGCAGCGCTGTCACCTCTTGAGCGCCCTTGTCCCCATCGCGATGGACGACGTGGGGATCGACTTGCCGCTCGGTGGCGATGGCCTGGTCGATCAGCCGCTCCTCGCGTGTTGGAGACGGGGCTTTGGGGTCGCGGGGCAGGTGTCGAATGTGCTCCGATAACGCAGCGAGCTGAAACGCCACCGCGCGGGTATTGGTGTCGTCCAGGAGCAGCAGGTCGAGGACGGGCGACAGGCGCGGCCGCGCGAAATAGCGCCGGCGGTAGGTCATCGAGCTGTCGGCGATTTCGAGCAGCGGCTCGAGCACCGCGCTGTCCGACGAACCGGCCGACAGCGCCAGCTGAACCAGGCTGGTTGCGTTCATCGCCCGCTCGAGGCGGCGGCCGACGTCCAGGAAGCGCCAGCCATGGCCGCGCGTCATGTTCTCCATCTCCATACCGCTGAAGGCCGCAAGGTCCGTGATCATGCGGTTCAGGTGCGCGAGGACGTCATCGAACTGCACGCGGCCGTGCCGCAGGCGAAGATCCTGATGGAGCTGATTCAAAATCCGCCAGGTGTCGATCGACAGCCGGTCGCGGACGATGGTGGCGATCCGGCGGAGCTCGTTCAGCGTCCGCCTCAGGCCGGCATGCGGGTTCTCCTTGAAGAAGAACGAGAGCATCTCCTCTTCGAGCTCGCGGAGCGGCACGCGCTCGGCAAAGCGCTCGGGGAGCATCTTCAGCTCGACCAGCACGCGAAGCAATGCGGCGAGCTCGAGCGGATCGGTGGTATCACGATCCGTCAGCCGCGCGACGACGCTCCGCAGCAACCGAATCGCATGTTCGGCGCGTTCGGCGTAGCGTCCCAGCCAGAACAGCGACTCGGCCACGCGGCTCGGCAGGTCGCTTCCCGCGCGCTCCGGCCGCGTCGCCGACCCGGGCGGCGTGAGGAGCGTCACCGTGCTGACGGGTCCCTCCGAGAGCACCCAGGTGTCTTTGCTGTTGCCGCCGCGCTGCATCGACACGATCGGTATGTCGTGCGTGCCGGAGACGCGGGTCAGTCCGCCGGGCATCGCGGTGTAGGAGTCGCCCGCGGCCGCCACGTACGTCCTGAACACCACGGGCCGCGGCTCCATTTTGTGCCGGTGCCAGACGGGGGCTGACGACAGCGCAACCTGCTCCTGCGCGACGAAATGGTCCGGCCGCGCGCGCAACTCTGCCGCGAGCAGCGACTTCTCGCGCTCGGCGAGCTTTTTTCCGAAGATCGGTTCTCGCCCCTCGGTCGCAAACGCCCGCTTTGCGACGAGCTGATCGAGATGCTCGAGCATGTACTGCAGTTCCTTGGCTTGTCCGCCCCACCAGGTGGCGACCGATGGCAACCTCAGCTCCTCGCCGAGCAGGCGCCGGCACAAGGCGGGCAGGAAGGGCATGATGGCGGCCGTCTCGATCACGCCCGAGCCGAGCGAATTGGCGATCGTGACGTTGCCGGCCCGCGTCGCCTCGACCAGTCCTGCCACGCCGAGCGACGATTCGCCGCGCAGTTCCAGCGGATCGCAGAAGCTGTCGTCGAGCCTGCGAAAGATGACGTCGACCGGCTGAAGCCCTTCGAGCGTCTTGATGAAGACCTTGCGATCCCGGACCGTCAAGTCGCCGCCTTCGACCAGCGTGAAGCCCAGGTAGCGCGCGAGGTACGCGTGCTCGAAGTATGTTTCGTTGTAAGGGCCGGGCGTCAGCAGCACGACCCTGGGCTGATCGTGCGGCTTCGGCGCCAGCGCCATCAGCGTGTCGCGCTGCGCGCGGAAGAACGACGCCAGCCGGTGAACCTGGCAATCGCGGAAGGTTTCGGGCAGGCTGCGCAGCAGCACGATCCGGTTTTCGAGCGCGTACCCCGCGCCCGACGGCGCCTGCGTGCGGTCCGCGAGCACCCACCATTGACCGTCAGGCGAGCGCGCCAGGTCGACGGCATGCAGGTGCAGGTGAATGCCATGCGGAACGCGAACTCCGTGACACGGTCTCAGGAAGGCGGGGTTCGAGAACACGAGCGAGGGCGGCAGCAGGCCTGTGGCGAGCAGAGTCTGTGGGCCGTACAGGTCGGCGAGAATCAGATTGAGCAGCCTCGTCCGTTGGATGAGGCCGGCTTCGAGGCCGCGCCATTCCGCGGGCGAAATGAGCAGCGGCACCATGTCGAGCTCCCAGGGCCGATCCATCCCCTGCGGGTCGCCGTAAATGTTGTAGGTGACGCCGTTCTCTCGGATGCTGCGCTTGGCTCCCTCCCACCGTGACGTGAACTCGTGCCGCCCGAGCGCCTCGACCGACCGGACGAACCCCTCGCAGTGCGGACGCAGCTCGCCCGATGCCGCGATCATCTCGTCGTAGGTGCCTTCCGGCGAGTGATACCCGTCGAATAGCCGCCACGGGGCCGTGACGCCGTGGACGTCGGTGGGAGATTTCATCCTACGATGGCCGGCGGGTCCGCAGGTCGAGCGTCAACGGGAAATCGCGGTCGCGCTCCTCTGGTGGTGTGCTGACGGGACCAGGCGTGTGGCCGATGTCGAAGAACCGGGACAGCCGCCGGCTTTCTGCTTCGTACGCGTTGACCGGAAAGACGTCGAAGTTCCGGCCCCCTGGATGGGCGACGTGGTACAGGCAGCCGCCCATCGAACGCTGGTTCCACGTGTCGAGAATGTCGAAGACGAGCGGCGCTTGTACCGGGATCGTCGGATGCAAGCCGCTCGGCGGTTGCCACGCCCGGTAGCGGACGCCCGCGACGAACTCTCCGACCGTGCCTGTCGGATGCAGCGGCAAGCGCCGGCCGTTGCAGGTGACGACGTGGCGCGAGTCGGTCAGGCCGGTCATCTTGACCTGCAGCCGTTCGACCGAGGAATCGACGTATCGCACGGTTCCTCCGGCGCCCGCCTCTTCGCCCATCACATGCCATGGTTCGAGCGCCTGTCGCAGTTCGAGGTGCACGCCTCGGCGCGTCACGGTGCCGTAGAGAGGGAAGCGAAACTCCAGATGCGGCGCGAACCACGCGCTCTCCAGCCCGTACCCGCTGCGCCTCAGGTCGGCCAGGACATCGTCGAAGTCCTGCGCCACGAAATGCGGCAGCATGAAGCGGTCGTGCAGTTCCGTGCCCCAGCGGACGAGTGATTGATTGTATGGCGTTTTCCAGAACCACGCGATGAGCGCTCGCAACAGCAGCTGCTGGGTCAGGCTCATGCGCCCGTTCGGGGGCATCTCGAACGCCCGCAGCTCCACCAGCCCCTGCCGGCCACTGGCGCTGTCGGGATCGTAGAGCTTGTCGATGCAGAACTCGGCACGGTGCGTGTTGCCGGTGACGTCAATCAGCAGGTTGCGGAAGAGCCGGTCCACCAGCCATGGAGGAGTGCCGTCCCGATCGGTGAGTCGCGCAAACGCGATCTCCAACTCGTGAATCGAATCGTTGCGCGCCTCGTCGACGCGTGGATGCTGGCTGGTCGGGCCGAGAAACAGACCCGAGAACAAGTACGACATCGACGGGTGATTGTGCCAGTAGGCCACCAGGCTCCGGAGCAGGTCGGGCCGCCGGAGGATGGGGCTGTCGTCTGGCGTTGGTCCGCCAATGACGATGTGGTTGCCGCCGCCGGTGCCGGTGTGGCGCCCGTCGAGCATGAACTTCTCTGTGCCCAGCCGCACGAGACGCGCCTCGTCGTAGAGCACGGTGGTCTGTTTGACGAGCTCGTCCCAACTATTCGCAGGGTGCATATTGACTTCGATCACCCCGGGGTCCGGCGTGACTTTGATGTGGTTGAGTCGGCAGTCCGACGGCGGAGTCGTGCCTTCGAGCACGACGGGCAGCTTCAGCGTTGAGGCGGTTTCTTCGATCGCGGCAACCAGATCGAGATAATCCTCCGTCGAGCCGACCGGCGGCATGAACACGTGCAGTCGTCCCTGTCGCGGCTCGATGCAGAGTGCAGTCCGTACAACGCCCGCGGCAGACTCTCCGGGCTTCGGCATTGCCTGCGCCGAGACCGCGCCTCGGGGCCCGACGGCTCCTGCGCGCCCCTGTAGATACTGCTGCGGCGGCGGCAACGGCGGCGCCTCCGCCATCGGATCCGCCTCGTGAATAGCATGATGATCGCTCGACTCAGCCCACGGCAGTGAGTCAAGAGGCAACCGGTAGCCGAGGGGCGAATCACCTGGAATCAGAAACAGGTGCTCGGAGCGCAGGAACCACTTGCCGCTCGTCCAGTACGCGCCCGGATTGGGTTTGTGGATCCGGTGCAGCGGCAAGATGTACCCGACCGCCTGGCCGAGCCCCTGTTCGAAGATCCGGGAAAGCCGCGCGCGCTCCTCTGCATCCTCGAGGGCGGACTTCAGCGGGTCGACGTTCACCGGCAGCCGCCGTTCGCGCCAGAGATAGTGCCAGGCGTCTTCGTACGCGGGAATGGCATGCTGCGCGCCGACTCCCAGCACGTCGGCCAGCTCGGTGATGAAGCGCCGCGCCTGCGCGTCGCCGTGGCCGTAGTCGATCGTCTCGTCGGCGACGAGCGAGTCGTCTGTCCAGATCGGCACGCCGTCGCGCCGCCACCAGCAGCCGAGCGCCCACCGCGGCAGCGACTCGCCGGGATACCATTTACCTTGCCCGAAATGCAGCAGACCGCCTGGGGCAAAGTGCTCCTTCAGACGTTTGATGAGGAGCCCTGCGATGCCGCGCTTGTGCGGGCCAAGAGCTGTGAGGTTCCATTCCGCACCCTCCATGTCGTCGATGGACACGAACGTCGGCTCGCCTCCCATCGTGAGCCGCACGTCACCGCTGCAAAGCTCCCGATCGACATCGTGGCCACACACCTCGATGGCTCGCCAGCGCTCCTCGGTGTACGGCTTCGTGACGCGCGGCGATTCATAGATGCGCCGCACGGCCATCTCGTGGCCGAACTCCACTTCGCATTCGTCCACGGCCCCCGTCACCGGCGCGGCGCTGGCGTGGCCCGGTGTCGAGGCGAGCGGAATGTGCCCCTCGCCGGCGAGCAGGCCGGAGGTCGGGTCGAGCCCGATCCAGCCGGCTCCCGGAAGATACACCTCTGCCCAGGCGTGCAGGTCGGCGAAATCTGCCGTGGGCCCGATCGGGCCCTCCAGCGGCTTCACATCGGGCGCGAGCTGAATCAGGTATCCGGAGACGAAGCGCGCCGCCAGACCGAGATGACGCAGGATCTGCACGAGCAGCCAGCCGGTGTCGCGGCACGAGCCGCTCCTCCGGGCGAGCGTCTCTTCGGGAGTCTGAACGCCGGGCTCGAGCCGGATGATGTAGGCGATCTCGCGCGACAGCCGGCGGTTGAGATCGACAAGAAAGTCAATCGTTCGGACGGGGCGCCGGTCGATCGCGCCGAGAGACTCGCGGAGTCTCGCGCCCGCCGGGAGCCGTTCGAGGTACGGCGCGAGCTCCTGCTTCAGGTCGGGCTCGTAGGCGAACGGAAATGTTTCAGCCGACGGTTCGAGAAAGAAATCGAACGGGTTGAAGACCGACAGCTCTGCAGTGAGATCGACATCGATCAGCAACTCTCGCGCCTCGTCGGGGAACACGAGTCGCGCCAGATAGTTGCCGTAGGGGTCCTGCTGCCAGTTGATGAAGTGCCGCCTGGGCGCGACCACCAGCGAGTAGCTCAGGATCGGCGTTCGACAGTGCGGCGCGGGCCGCAGCCTGACGATATGCGGCGAGAGCGTGACGAACCGATCGTAGCGGTAGCTGGTCCGATGCGTGAGCGCGACGTGAATGGGCATGTCAGACGACGAACGGCGCGGCGGCCATTCGTCCCCTCTGCTTCTTGCGGACGGGCGGCGCGCCCCGTGCGGCGAAGAACGTTTCGGAAATTCCGGTGCCGACCTGATTCATCTTGGTCTGCAGGCGATCGAGATACTGATGCAGTCCGGCCGCGATGATCGCCTCGACGCGGGCGTATGCGAGCTCGGAGCAGAGCTCCCCGAACAGTCGTTCGACGGGGTGCCTGAACATCCCGGCCGGCGTTCCCGAGATGGCGTGGACCGACCCGCGCGCGCGCATCAGGCAATACTGGACGGCTCGCGGGAACTCGGTCTCGAACAGCAGAAACTCCACGATGCGATCGGGCACGATGCGCCCATGACACTTCCGGTACATCTCGAACGCGCTGGCCGAGCGCAGCACGGCGGCCCACTGGATGTCGTCGGACGTCGTACCCACGTCGGCTGCGGTCGGCAGCAGCAGAAAGTATTTCACGTCGAGGATGCGCGATGTCTTGTCGGCGCGTTCCAGCATCCGTCCGAGCTGGCAGAAATGCCACCCCTCGTTATGGGTCATCGTGGCGTCGGTCACGCCCGCAAACAGATGGCCGGCCCTCTTGACCGACGCGAAGAGATCCTGCGGGTCGGTCCGGCTTCCAGCATCGGCGGCGGCCGAATTTACCCTCAGGTAAAACTCGTTGAGCTGCTCCCACATCTCCGACGAGATGATCTCACGCACCGAGCGGGCATTCTCGCGCGCGCCCCGCAGGCAGGAGAGAATCGAGTTGACGTTCTCTTGATCGAATGTCAGGAACTGGATGACGTCGCGCTGCGTGGCGGTGCCGTACTGCTTTGCGAATTCCGCGGCGTCGCCGGTCGTGTCCACCAGCGGCTGCCACTGCTGAGCGGAGCCGACGGGCAGATCGAGCATGAGGTTGAGATTCACCTCGATGAACCGCGCGACGTTCTCGGCGCGTTCGACGTAGCGGCTCATCCAGTAGATCGAATCGGCCACCCGCGCGAGCATTAGGATTGTGCTCCGGATTGAGATTGGGATTGGGATTGGGATTGCACGTCACGCGTCGCCGCGCTGCGCTCGCCGTTGCGGGAATCGTCGGCGAGCACCCAGGTGTCCTTGCTGCCACCGCCCTGCGAGGAATTGACGACGAGCGACCCTTCCTTGAGCGCGACGCGCGTGAGGCCGCCCGGCAGCACGAAAATGTCCTTGCCGTAGAGGATGTAAGGCCGCAGGTCGACATGGCGTCCCCTGAACGAGCCGTCCACAATTGTCGGCACCCGCGACAGCGACAGCGTGGGCTGTGCGATGTAGTTGCGTGGATTCGCCTGGATCAGGTCCGCGAACTCCGCCTGCTGCGCTTTCGTCGAGCTCGGGCCCATGAGCATCCCGTACCCGCCGGATCCGTTGGCCGCCTTCACGACGAGTTCGGGCAGACGCGCCAGCACCTCTTTCCGGTCTCTTTCGTCGGCGCAGACGAATGTCGGTACGTTCGGAATGATGATGTCCTCGTTGAGATAGTACTTCACGATCTTGGGCACGTAGGCGTACACGACTTTGTCATCGGCGATGCCGGTCCCGGGGGCGTTGACGAGCGCCACCCGTCCTGTGCGGTACACGTCCATCAGGCCAGACACCCCCAGGACCGAATCCGGCCGGAAGGTCTTCGGGTCGAGAAAATCATCGTCTATCCGCCGGTAGATCACATCCACTCGCTCGAAGCCTTTTGTCGTCCCCATCCAGACGAAGCCGTCCGACACGACGAGGTCGCGCCCCTCGACAAGCTCCACGCCCATCTGCTGGGCCAGGAAAGAGTGCTCGAAGTAAGCCGAGTTGTGCACCCCGGGCGTGAGGACGACCACGCGCGGCGACTCAACGCCGGCGGGGGACAACGACTCGAGCATGTCGCGCAGCCGGCTGGGATAGTCGTCGACCGGACGGATTCGAGACGACTCGAACACCTGGGGGAACGTGCGTTTCATGACGACGCGGTTCTCGAGCACGTATGACACGCCCGAAGGGGTGCGCAGGTTGTCTTCCAGCACGTAGACCTGTCCGTCACGGTCGCGGACGAGATCCGTGCCCGTGATGTGGCACCAGATGCCGCCCGGCGGATTCATGTCGACGCACTGCTTCCGGAAGCTGGTCGCGGTCTTGATGATCTCGGCGGGGATGACGCCGTCTTTGATGATCTTCTGACCGTGATAGACGTCGTCGATGAACAGGTTCAACGCGCGGATCCGCTGCTTGAGGCCCCGCTCGATCCCGTTCCACTCGGCGGCGGCCACGATGCGGGGGACGAGATCGAAGGGAAAGATCCGCTCGGTGCCGGCGCTGTCGCCGTACACATTGAACGTAATCCCCATGTGCAGGAGCGCGCGCTCGGCCGACTGCTGCCGGCGCAGCAGCTCGCCGTCGGTCATCGTCTCGATCAGCTGGACGAGCGCCCTGGCGGCCGGCCGAGGCTCGCTGCCGGCCTCGAACATCTCATCGAAGAAGCCGCCCGTTTGATAGTGCTCGAATTTCATAGGCGGCCGTCTACATCCTGCTCACATCGCTGCTCGTGCCTCCTGCGGCCGGAATATACGCTTTGAGCACGTAGTCCATCACCATCCGATCGGCGCTGAATCGCCATCCGAGCGTGCGGATGGCGCGCTTCATCCGCGCGATCCAGTGGTGGGGGAGTCCATCGGAGTCGCGATCGTAGTACAGCGGTACCACCTCGTTCTTGAGAACCGTCATGAGCGCGCTGCCGTCTCGCTCGTCGTGCAGGAAAGGCGACGTGTGGGTTTCTCCCATCCCGATCGCGAAGCCGTTCAGGCCGTCGTAGGCCTCGGCCCACCATCCGTCGAGCACCGAAAGATTCAGCCCTCCGTTCAGCACGACTTTCTGCCCGCTCGTCCCCGAGGCCTCGAGCGGTCGTCGCGGGGTATTGAGCCAGACGTCGACACCTTGAACCAGATGACGCCCGACGTTGATGTCGTAGTCTTCGATGAAGAGGATCTTGCCGGCAAAGGCAGGGTCGCGCATCAACATGGCGATCTGCTGCAGCATCTGCTTGCCCGGGCCATCCTGCGGGTGCGCCTTCCCGGCGAAGATCAGCTGAATGGGCACCTGCGGGTCGTTGATGAGCCGTGCGATCTGTTCTGCGTCCCGCAGGATGAGATTCGCCCGCTTGTAGGTCGCGAAGCGACGGGCGAAGCCGATCGTCAGCGTGTCGAGACTGAGCGCACGGCGTAATTGCGCGATCGTCTCGGCCGACTCGCCGCGGCGTTCGGCTGCTCGCGCGGCCCGTCTCCGGGCGTTGTCAATCAGCCGTGTCTTCAACGTCTGATGCGTCTCCCACAGCTCGCCGTCCTCGACCTTTTCGATCGCTTCCCAGGAGGCCGCGTCCGCGCAGCGCTCGGGCCAGTCGGGACCCAGATGGCGGTCGTACAGCTGGTGCATCTGCGGCGCAAGCCACGAGCGGACGTGGACGCCGTTGGTGATGTGGCCGATGGGCACCTCCTCTTCCGATCGGCCCGGGAAGAGCGGCATCCACATCGTGCGCGACACGTGTCCGTGGAGCGACGACACCGCGTTGGCTCGGCGCGACAGCTTGAGCGCGAGCACCGTCATGCAGAATTCTTCCTGAGCGTTGTTGGGATCGACCCGGCCCCACGAGAGCAGCCGATCGGCCGGCAGCCCCATCGCTTCGCGCAGCGGTCCGAGATGCTCTTCGATCAGCTCCGACGGAAATCGATCGTGGCCGGCCGGCACGGGCGTATGGGTCGTGAAGACCATCTGCGCCGCCACGCGCCGCGCCGCCTCGCAGGCGTCGATGCCCTCGGCCACCATCCGCTGCAGCACCAGTTCGAGCGCGGCAAATGCGCTGTGTCCTTCGTTGAGGTGTACGACCCCCGGAGAAATACCGAGCGCCTGCAGCGCCCGGACCCCGCCAATGCCGAGCAGCAGCTCCTGCCGGATCCGCACGCGAGCATCGCCGCCATACAGGCGCGCCGTCAGCTTTCGATCCTCGGCTTCATTGCCCTCGACGTTTGAATCAAGGAGCAGCAGAACGGTTCGTCCCACGGCGAGCTTCCAGACGCGCGCGTTGATCCTGCTCGTGCGCGTTTCGATCGACACGACGGCCGGCTCGCCGCTCCGGGTCGTCGCCAGCGTGAGCGGCACGGCGCGGGTGTCGAGCTCGAGGTAGCGTTCCTGCTGCCAGCCCTGGTCGTCGAGCCACTGCGTGAAGTAGCCCTGGTCGTAGCAGAGGCCAATGCCGACCAGCGGAACGCCGAGGTCCGAGGCGCTCTTCATGTGATCGCCGGCGAGCACGCCCAGGCCGCCCGAATAAATCGGGATCGACTCGTGCAGCCCGAACTCTGCCGAGAAATACGCGACCGGGCGGGCCCAGAGCACCCCGGCGTGTCTCGCTGCCCAGGTCTTGCGCGAATCGAGGTACTCGCGCAAGCGCCGGTACGCGTAATTGATCCGGCTGTGAAGGACAAGCTGCTTGGCGCGTTCCTCGAGCTTGTCGATCGGAATCCCTTGAAGCAGCGCCACAGGATTGTGGCCGACCTTGCCCCACAGCTCGGGATCGAGCTCGCGAAACAAGCGCGTCGTGTCCACGTCCCAGCACCACCACAGATTCTGCGCGAGGGCGCACAGTCGCTGGTGCGCCGGCGCGACCGATTGCCCGAGCGCCCGGGCCTCGCTCACAACCGATCCGAGCTGAGCGCCGGCGGTCGCCAGCATCCGCACTTCCCCAGGGTCGAAGAGGCGCGGCTCGACCGTCTGGACGATCAGGACGCCTTGCAGCAACCCGCGGTCGACGAGCGGCACGCCGAGAAACGAGTGATACGGGTCCTCGCCGGTCTCGCGAAAATATTTGAACCGTGGATGGTGCGCCGCATCTTCGACGACCAGCGGCTGCATCGATTCGCCGACGAGCCCGGTGAGCCCCTCATTGAGCCGCATTCGCACGCGGCCGACGCTGTCGGGCCGAAGACCGACCGTGGCGGCGAGGACCAGCGTCGCGCGGTCCGGTTCGAGCAGGTAGACCGAGCAGACGTCGGTGTCGAACCGCCGCTGAATGAGCTCGACGATGTTCGTCAGGGTTTCGGACGCGTTCCCGCTGTGCGACACGAGCCTGCCGATTTCGTCGAGGGTCCAGAGCAGCGCACCCGGTTCAGCGCTCGTATGTTCGGGCATGGCAGAATGCGTAGCAAGATCCGTGCTTTGGCAAATGGAGCCGCCGGTGGCGCGCATTTTCTTGGAAAAAGACAACAATGTCCATGAAGGTAAGCTCATCCAACATTTTTGTCGAAGCCGCTCCGGCCGCCTCGATCTCGTCGACGAAAAATACGAGGAAATTCGCCGAATTTTGATGAGCGGGACGGATCGGCGATCGCGGCCCGTCTTTTGCGAAGGGAAAGGTGCGCTTTGGGCTACAGGCCCGGACTGAAACAGGAGTACCGCATGTCACCGCTCGATCTCGACCGCATCGCCCTTCGCGTCCGCAAGGAGTTTCAGGAAATGCCCGGATTGCAGATCTCATTTTCACAGATGACGCGGCTCTGCGGGCTCGAGCCCTCCACCTGCCGGGCGGTCGTCGACGTGCTCGTGGGCTGTGCGTTCCTCCGGTGGACGGCGGGGGAGCTGCTGACCAGGGCGGACGGCCACACGTCCGGCCAGATTGGGTGAGAGGCGGCCGCTCCCGCCGTCTCCTCGGCCACTTGCCTCCCGACAGCTTTGTCGGTGACGATACCCGCCTGCGACAGATTTGTCGAAAACGCCGTGCGCGCGGAGTACGGCCGGACTAAGTCTTCTTTCCTCAGGCCCTTGGCTGTGCGCGTCCTCAGGGCCTCTTCCTCGCGTGTCGGCAGCGGCAGATAGCCATGGATGACGATCCGGTCGAAGGAAGCGGTAGAGGTGCGTGAACAGATCCGTCGGCGAACTCCGGGAGGCCATCGTGAAGCGACGTTTGGTCAAGCGTCGGCGAGGGCAGCAACGGATCGCCGGCGAGGATTTTAGCCTCGTCGACGAAGTGGGCTACATCCAACAGCGGGCGGCCAATCGCGTCGGCCGGATAGTCCCCATTGGTCCCGTGCTGCTGTTTTCGACGGAGACAGGGGATGGCTGGCTGTTAGATCCTGCTGACCATCTGGCAGCGCCCATCGCGCGTGATGACGAAGCGCTACCGCTATCGATCGAGGATACAGCGAACACGTTCGCCGTCGCCTGGCAAGGCGACTACGCGATCGTGAGCGACGTCTTCACGTTTCAGGATGCGGTGTCTGGTCGGGTAAGCACGTTCGTCAGCTATCCCATCCAACAACTCAATCGCCAGACTTCCAAGATGCTTGGACGGCCTTGATAGCCAGCCACCCGGATGTTCGCGATCTTGCCGCTGATCGCTGGCCGCTGAAAGCGTGCGTACCCCTTGCTACCCAATTGGCTACCTAATTGAGAGGGTAATACCCGATTCAGGACCGGCCTTTTCTCTTCCACTCAGCCGCCTGCCCGCGCCCGAGACACTCGAACGCGACCCGCTGCCCGCAGCTTTTTCAGTGCGCGGATCAGGTCGAGGCTGACGCCAGGACACTCCCTCTGGAGGTCAGCCACTCGAAATGTCCCCTCCGCCTTCCGGATAGTTCGAGTGATAAGTTCCGTCTTCTCTCCTCGAGGCGCGGTCGTCTGTCCGAGACGTTCCTCGAACTCCTTGTAGGCAGTCTTGAAGACGAACAGGGCGAAATTGATGTACGGCCACGGGTTGTGAGCGCCATCGTGCCAGCCGCGCGAACTTAGTTCGAGCGTCTCATAGTAGCGATCCTTGTGCTCTTCGTCGAGCCGCTCAAGGCTGATGTACCGTCCGACCTCGTACCTGAGATGGTAGGACTGAAGGAGCCATAACAGGCGCGAGACGCGGCCGTTTCCATCGCGGAACGGGTGGATGCAGAGGAAGTCGAGGTTCGACGCGGCAAGGCCGACGAGTGGATGAACCCAGCGCTCCCTCACGCAGCGATCCCAGAGGGTGACCCATTCCGCCATCGACGGCCGCACTTTGCCGGGGTCGACGGCCTTGAATCTGACGCGACTACGACCGTTCGGCTGAACCTCGATAATCTCGGACTCGCTGGAACGGTAGCTGCCGGCGTCGCCGAGCTTCCCACGGCTCAGACGATGCAGCTCTCGAACCGTCTTTTCCGACACGCGTAGCTTCGCGTGTCGCTCGTGGATGACTCGAAGCGCGTCGCGATAGCCCCGCACTTCCTCCTCGTCGCAGTCCCGTAAGCGCGCCTTGCCCATCACGACCGGCCGGACGCGATCCTGGTCGACCGTGACTCCTTCGATGCGGTTGGATGACACCGCGCTTTCAATCAGCGCGTGCTCGCGCAGGACTTTGAGACGTTGCGGCGATTGACGCGTGAACAGCTCTTGCCTTCCCCGTGCCTCGCCGAGGTCGGCCAGTGCCCACGCGACGGCGGAAGGCACGTTCGCCGGAGAAGACGCCAGTAGGCGCAGCGTCATCATGTGTCTATTGTTTAGTGCCGCCAGATCTGGTCGGTCGTGGTTTCGAACGGATAGACGTGCACCATCCAGCCGAAGATCTGCGGCTCGAACCGTCCACCCGCTTTCTCACACGTGTCGCGAGTCGCGATCGACCCAGCGAATCCGAATGTGGTCCAGTCGGCCGCCAGTCGTTGGCCGGCCGGAGGGAGACAGATATTGATGTGCGCGTGCCAGCGCCCCACGCTCAGCGGAATTCGCTCATTCAGCTGCTCCTCGGTCATTCTCTTCGGGGCGGTGTACATCGCCCCGAGCAGTTGATAGCCATCGGCGGTCTTTTTGTAGAGGAGTGAGGTCGGCTCGGCAGGATTGAAGCGGAACGCCGCCTCGAATCCGTGCCAGTAATTGGTGAAGTGATACTGGGGCTGAGGGATGTTTTCGAGGAATGGCCGATAGCCGTCAGCCAGGGCGGCGTGATAGTCCTTGTATTTCTCCAGCATCGGACGAAGAGTCGAGACAATCTCCGCGGCGCGTTGCAGCTCCTGTGCGGTCGCAGGCCGCTGGGCGGTCATCTTCATGTGACTGCCCATATGAAGGTGTTCGGCTGACATCGACTGCGCCGCCTCCTCCTCGCTCGTCGCCGGGCCGGCCTCGTGCGCCATCTGTCCGTGCTGGTGGACCGGTTCCTGGGCGAGGCTCCGGCCGGCCAGGATCGCGCCGATCGCGACCAAGATAAAAAGGAACACGACACGTTTCTTGGTCATAGATGCTTAGACCTGTTTCGGCCCGAAAATGTTTCTTCTTTCCCGTAACCGTGCGCGATTGAGGAGCTTAGGCGTCCAGGAGATTGGACTGTTCGGATCCTTCGTTCGCGGCGAGCAACACTCAGACAGCGACGTGGATCTGATTGTGAAATTTGATTTGGCTCAGAAGACCTTCGATAATTTCATGCTCGTCGCGACGTTGAGTCCTTACATTGGCCCGCACATTCTGCGTGAAGCCGAATATGTCGATCTCGCCGCGTGAGTATCTCGCGCGAGACGTTGAAGCGATCCTCCAGAACAATCTTTCCTGACCCGGTGCCTCACATCGCCCCCGCGACCATCTACTCGGGGTCCGCCGTACGCCTGCCCAGTGAGGCCACGCCGGTCACCATCAGGAGCACCGTCAGGGCGACGAGCGCCCAAGAGGCGAGCGAAGGAACGCTGACAACGGGCGCGTAACTGAAATTGTCCAGCAAGAAAAACGTCGCGCCCGGATTGACCTGAATGGAACTGATTGGGACGGCGCTCACAACGCCCCAAAACGCCATGGTCGGAGGGGAATTACTTCCTGGAATTGTGATGAGTTGGCCAGTCGACAGCCGCACAGTCCACGGCCTTTCACAGCCGGGACCGACTACGACGATGCATGTGGTGGCGTAGTTGAAGCCCACCGAGGTCACACCGCCTGGCAGGGAAATGCTGCCGGGCTGTGGATGTACGACGCCTGCGGTGTCGGTCCCGAGACTCAATGTCTCCAGCATGGCACCTGAGGACCAAACAGCTATGTAGGAAGCGACGGCTGAATCCACGACATCAAGTCCATCGGGGTAGAGTGGGTCGACCGCGCCTTTGAAGGTCACACCCGACAGAGACAGTCCGGTTGGGAATGCCTGAGTCACGCCCGCAGGGACGAGACCCTCGAAATTGATCGTCACATGCGCGCCGACGGCGGCTTCCCACGCCGTGCGACTGGTATAAATGGTTTGAGCACCAACTGGTGCTGCGGTGACGGCCGCAAAGAGCAGAGCCAGGGCCGCATAAGCATTTCGACCGAAGCCGTGCAGGGCCATAAGTGTTCTTCTATACTACAAGACTACAAGCCAGCTCATCTCAGCATCTGCATCACCTGTTTGGCGCGTTCATCGCTCGGATCGAGCCGTGCCGCCTCCTGTGCCTGAAGGCGCGCCTCGGACAGGCGTCCGAGCGTGACCAGCGCTGCGGCAAGATTGGCGCGGGCCGCTGCCGAATCTGGGCGCGCGGCTACGGCGTGCCGGAAGAAGGGCTCCGCCAGGGCCGCGTCGCGCAGCTGCATGGCAAGCTCGCCGAGCGCAACCCATCGGTCGGCATCACCGTCCTGGGATGGATGTAGTCCCTGGAGCACGCCAATCGCCTCATCGCGATCGCCGGTTGCGCCGAGCGCCCGGACCAGATCGTAGCCAGCCAGATCCGCGCGCGTGCCGGACGCAGCCGCTTTTCGAAGATGAGGGATCGCATCGTGCGGCCGTCCGCCGTCGACGAGGGCGTCTCCCAACATGAATTCCACCTCAGGTTGACCGGGATCGAACTGGAGCGCTCGTTCGAAATGCGCAATGGCGGCGGACGGCTGCTCGCGCATCAGCAGACGCTGTCCTACGCGGAAATGCACGATCCCGGGCCGCTCGCTCGCCTGCTCTGCGCGACTGGCCCATAGCTCGGCTTCGTTATAGAGGCCGAGGGTGATCAGCCGTTCCGCCATGCGCGTACGTTCCTCGCCAAGGCCGTTGTCGAGATGCAACGGACGGTTCACCCACAGGGCGAACAGCAGGAACGCGGTGCTGGTGACGGCGAGAGTCCTCCAGCGATGTGCAGCGACGGCGCTGGCGCACGCGTCGAGCGCCGCTCCGGCGCCGGCGCACAGAGGAATCAACAGCGGCAGGCGATACCGATCGGCGACAAAGAACATCGCAACGGCGAGCGCATAAATCGGCATGAACGAGACCCAGATGAGATAGTCGGTCCGCCATGGCCTGGGACGAGCGGCGAGAAGTCCGATCACGCCCAGAGGCACCAGGACCGGCGGGCCGACGAACAACACACCGAGCAGCGTATGCGCGTCGTCGGCGAAGAACTTATAGCTGTAGTTCAGCCAGGGATCCGCCGCGCTGAAGACGAGCGAGAGCTTCCACGCGAACAGCTTCGCCGCGCTCCACGGCCGCTCGCGGATCCATGTCCACCCAAGCCCGTAGAAATACTGCGATACGGCTGCATCGTCGAGCGCGCGGCCGGTGGCGCGCTCGGCCACTCGCCTCGCATCTTCCTGTTGCCCCTCGATGTTCGGCGTAATGCCGGCGGCCATCCGATACGTGCCGTCGGCGTTCGGGTTGTTGCCGATATAGAAATTCAACCCGCCTTGCGAGGGCAGCGGCGACCACTCATCGGCGACAGCAAGGTTCCGGAACGTCATTGGGGCGAACGCCAACGCAAGGCCCGCGCCGAAAACCAGGGCGGCCCGCCATCGCCGCGCTGCGGCGAGCAGAACGACGATGGCCGCGGCGGGAATGACGATGTTCGGACGATTGAGCACCTGGATGCCGAACGCAAGCCCGGCGAGGAGGTACCAGCGGCGACAGCCTCGCCTGAGCGCGAGGGCGAGACAGGCCAGGGCGGCCGCGGTAAGAAATGGATCGAGCGCCGCCTGCAGCAGCAGCGATTCGTAAAACGTGAAGACGCCGGTGAGCGCCGCCAGCCCGGCCGCCAGCCAGGCGGCACGGCGGCCGAACCACTCGTTCGCGGCAATCTGAATCAAGCCGACCGCCGCAGCCCCAAGTGCGATCTGGATGAGCCGTACGGCGGTAAACGAGCGCGCGACCGCAAGCGCGGCGGCCAGAAAATAAATGTAGAGCGGCGAAACAAAATAGAGTCCCGGGCCAAGCGCGAGGTCGCCGCCAAGAACTCGGCTCGCGAGCGTGGCATAGGCGGTGGTGTCGAGCCCGGCGTCGGGCTGCGTGAGCGGGTGATCCTTCAACTGAAGCATCACGGCCAGCTTCACAACGAAGACCGCAGCTACGAGCGCCGCCGAGAACGCTGCGTGCGAACGGGGTTTCGCAACGCGCGCCACGCTGCGGCTTCGCGCTACCTTCCCGGTCTTGCGGCCCATTTTCGTTCGGCGAAGAGAGAGGCCGCCGCTATCGCCAGTGCGACGGCGACTGTCAGAGACCAGAAAAGGGTTCGTGGCCAGACGAGAATCGGAAGAGGCTCGGCGTCGCTGACGAATCTGGCGGAAGCGCCGGTCACCCGTGCTTCCGCATCGGCGCGTTGTTCGGGCGGCCAGCGGGCTCCACGCGGGGTCGCATATGACGAAGTGTCGAGTACCGGCGCGAAGAATCGCTCGAGAATCAGGTTCTCGTGCCACGCCTTCGCATAATCACCGCCGGCCCAGCTTTCGTTACGGCGACGGATGTGCCAGAAGCCTTCGTCCATGTACTGATCTTCACGAGAGAACCGTTTCAGGACAACCGGCGGGTCCGTGCGCCACCGCGCTTCGCGGTCTCGTGATAGCGCTTCGAGCTGCTCCACCGAATAGCGGGATTTGAACAGGCCCACACGGCTGTCCTCGAGCATGTTTCCTATGTGCACCGAGTTGAGGAAGCCCGCAAAGATCAGCAGAGTCGAGGCAGCCATCAACCCGATGGTCGAGAGTGAACGCGGCTTCAATCGCATCGTGAATGCGGCGGGAGGCGCGATGGCGCCGGCGAACAGCAGGCCGCAGACGACGCCGACGACATCCAGCAGCACATCGCGGGCCTCTCCGACCCGCACGGGCACGAACCACTGCAGCCACTCGTCAAGAGTGCCCACGATCGCTCCCGCCAGCAGCGGTAGAACAAAGCTTGACGGATCGCCGGCATCCCGCCAAACACGGTAGAACAGCAGCGCGATGAGACCGTATTCGACGAAGTGCACCCGTTCGACGGTGTCCACTTCGGCGACCCCCGTCTTGAACGCAAGGCTGTAACCGATTCCCAGAGACAGAGCGAGTAGCAGGGCTGCATATCTGGCCGGCCGACGGTCGCGGATTCTCGAGACCGCCAGCGCCACACCGAGAGTGACAGCAGCCGCTATCGCCCCTCCCACAATCGCGACGAACCGGCGCGGAAACGCCGCTCTCAGCGCCGCGCGGATCTGCCCCATCAACGGCGAGGCGAGAATCACGCTCGCCGAGGCGACCAGCGCCGCAATCAATCTCGGAAGCACGGAAGGGCTATTTTATCGATGAAAGTCAGTCGCTCCAGGGATTGAAGACCGGCACGCCCGCCAAGGCGATGTCCTTCGTGTTCTGGGTCACAAATGTGAGGTTCCGATCGAGGGCTGTGGCCGCCAGCAGTCCGTCGATCGCGGATATCGGAGATTTGGCCGTCGCGGCGGCGATTCGGCCCCAGCGGTCCGCCACCTGGTGATCGATCGACAGAATCCGCTCCGCAAAGCGCAGGATGAGATCGCTCTCCAGCCACGCCTCGAGCGTTGTGCGGCGCGAGGCATCGCGAAGCAACATGATACCTTTGCGGATTTCGCCGAGGGTGAGAACACTCAAATATAGGAGGTTCTCGTCAACCGACTCGATCCAGGCGGTCACCTTGGGCTCAGGCTTCGGTTTGATCAGCTCGGAGATGATATTGGTGTCCAGCAGGAAGCCACTCACAGCGTCACGTCTCGGCCGTAGTCCGGTCTCCGCGTCAGGTCCAGACCCACCCCAACGAGGGGCGATTCGGCAAAGAATCTGACCAGGCTCGCGGGCTGGCTGGCGCGTCGCGCGAGCCGATCGAACTCTTCGGCTGGCAGGATCACCACCGTTTCCCTGTTCTGACGGGTCACCCATTGCGGGCCTTCGGCACGGGCGCGCCGAAACACCTCGCTGAATCGGGCTTTCGCGGTCTGTAGTTGCCAACAGACCTTGGGCCGGGCCGCCTCACCCCCATGGTGGGAGATCTTTCTCGCCATGGCTCACATCCTGTTTACTGACTAGTCGGACTAGTCTGACTCTTTCCAGGGTACTCGAAGCTCGGTGAGGGTGCAAGGTGGGTTTTGTGAAGAAAATCGCCTACGGTTCCGACACGACCAGCGGCACATCGAGCTCGACCACACGGCCGACCTTGCCCGCGACGATCTCCATCTGCGCAATCGTCGTCCGCTTGTGGTTGCCGGCGACGCGCGGGGTGCAGCCACGCTGCAGCTGATGGCTTCGAAGAGCCGCAATCATCACAAACTCGAAGGAGTTACAGAGCGGCGATCTGGTTACCATGCGAGCCCGTCGCGCTTTCGTGCGGTGAATAAGACTGCAGGCCTCGCGGAACGCCGCGAAAGCGCGCGCGGTTGCGCCGGGAGGTCTGGCGAAGAAGGACCTTAAGTATACGCCCTTTCCGGCAATTCCGAAGGAATTAGGGGCTCGGCGGTGCGGGCCCTTCAAGCCGGCAGTCCGGCCGGCGAAATTGGGAGGCGGACGACAAACCGGCTGCCTGCTTGCGACGATTCCGCCAGCGTCAGGGAACCGCCGTGCGCTTCGGCGATCCACCGCGCAATCGGAAGCCCGAGGCCGGCGCCGCCCGGCGCTGACTCCAGTCGCACGAACCGTTCGAATATCCGGTC
>DASZHO010000119.1:0-57222 GCA_035937795.1 Vicinamibacterales bacterium
CCAGAACTTATATTCGTTCGAGGCGCTGTTGCTGTGAAAGTACCTGATATCGCCGCGTACGCCGATATGCTTGTTGAACGTCGCCAGTACTCCGCCCCCCATATCCCAGGCGAAATCCTTCGAATTGATCGGCGCGACGAAATCCGATTGCTTTGCGGTCGCCCGCAGCAGACCGCCACCCCCGACGACGTAGGGCCGGACGCTGGCGCCGTGCGTGCCGCCGATCGGTATGCCGACGATCACGTTTCCCGTGACATTGGCTTCGGTGGCGTTGTTGAACGCGTTGGGTGACCAGGAGAAGTCGAATTCGGCGCCGAAGACTCCTGCCCCCATGGCTGCCAGCGAGACTCCATAGGCCGCCTTCTTGATGATGCCCAGATTGCCGCCGAACAATCCGCCGATGAACGGCGTGAGCGTGACGTCGGCGCGTGCGGGCGCCGCCAACGAGAGGACGAGCAGGGCTGCCGCAGACGCAATAGCGAATCGGGATTTCATGATAATAGCTCCTTGGAAATATAAGCCGCCTGAATTATCGGCACGCGAGCCGCAATTCTTCACATGCCGCTAGGGTGACACTTTCAGCACGTTGGCGACGCTTCGTACGCCGGGCACGTTCAACACCACTTCGTTGGCCTTCTCTCGCTGCTTCGCCGTTTGCACGCTGCCCGTGAGCGTGACATCGCCGCCGTCGACCGTGGCGCTGATCGCTTGATCTTTCAGGTTCGCATCCTGAGCGAACGCCCGATCGAGCTGCGTATGCACCGCGCGGTCTGCGTCGGTTTCGGCGTGCGGTTGAACAGCCAGAGGCGGTTGGGCTGGTCCGTGAGGTACAGAAGGCGGTGCCATTGCCTGGGTGGCGGCCGAGGGCGGAAGCTCCTGCCCGCCGATATTCGCGCGGCAGGCAGCCAGCGCGAGAATCGAAATCGCCGCTGCGACGAGGAACAAGCCGGGAGAGTCAGGCGTTCGCATGCCGATTCACCACGGTCACGTGGTGCAAAGTTCTCGCCGCGTTCCAGGGAGGGCGCGGTGTGCGCGAAAAACCGCACACCGTGCAAGACGCGCTCCTCCCGCGCCCACACTCCAGCCGCGCCGGATATGGACAGCTTTGAAATGGTGTGTCTGAAAAATGGGCGATTGATTCATAGCGAACGGCCCGTCGACAGGAGTCACCGGTGACTGGCACATGACTTGAAGAAGGCAAGCCGGAGGATCATGCCAATGTACGAACCACACTACGAAGAAGAGTCAGGCGGGGGCGGTTTCGTGATCGGGCTGCTGTGCGGAGCGGCGCTCGGGGCCGCAGTCGCGCTCATGTTAGCGCCGAAAACCGGCTCCGAGCTCCGTCAAACGCTCTATGAGTCGACCGGCGATATCCGCAAGAAGGCGTCCGATGCCTACGATCAGGCCTCTCAGACGGTGAACGACTACGTCGCGAAGGGCCGCGACGCCGTGGAGCGCGGAAAGCAGGCCTTCGAATCGGCTCGGCAAGGCGCCGGCGCCCCGGGCAGGGATGCGTACGGCTCGAGCCGTGGCGATTTCTCTGGTACGTCCTCCGGCGTGCAGTCCTAAGCAGCGACGCCGCGGTCAGGCCGTTGGCGCTTCTACAAGGTATGAGGGGGTGAGGGATGGGGCGCGGGGCCCCAAATCCCTCCATCCCGTCCTCCCACGCATCCGCCTGCCTTCTCCTCCCTGTAACTGCTCACATTGACACCCTTTTTCCGAAGAGCGGGCGGCACGGCCCCTGCAGTCAACCGGCGAACTAGGTTGAGAGTGGCCATAATCGGCGTTGATTTCATACACAGTGTAGTAAAACATTACACTTAGGTGTTGGAGGGGGTGAACAACATGGCAACCCGCGTTCTAATCATTGACGACGACCGGGACACTGCTGAGTTCTTGAAGTTACTCGTCGAACCGAGGGGCGATCTGGCCCGGACGGCGTCGGACGCGGCCCAAGCCAGGGAAATTCTCCGCGCCTGGCGGCCCGAGGTAGTGCTGATGGACCTCATGCTGCCCGACGCCGACGGTCTGGAGCTGCTGCGGGACTTCAAGGAAGCCAGCCCCGAGACGCAGGTCATCATGGTCACCGGCTACGGCAGTGTGCCGAAGGCGGTCGAAGCCATGAGGCTCGGCGCGTCCAGCTTCATCGAGAAGCCAGTCGATGCCGACGTCCTGCTCGTCATGCTCGACAAGGCCACCGAGAAGCTGCAGATGTCGGTCGAGAACCGCCGTCTGAAGGAAGAGCTGCGCGAGCACACGAGCTTCGCCGACATCGTGGCGCGCAGCGACAAGATGCGGCAGCTGTTCCATCTGATCAAATCGGTCGCGCCCACTGACGCCAGCGTGCTGATTTGCGGCGAGAACGGCACCGGCAAGGAGCTGGTCGCCACCGCCATCCACGAGCACAGCAAGCGGAAGAAGGGGCCGTTCATCAAGATCAACTGTGCGGCGCTCCCGAGCGAGCTGATCGAGTCCGAGCTGTTCGGGCACAAGCGCGGCGCGTTCACAGGCGCTGTGTCCGACAAGACCGGCCTGATGGAGCTGGCCGACGGCGGCTCGCTGCTGCTCGATGAGATCGGCGAGATGCCGGCGACCCTGCAGGTGAAGCTGCTGCGCGTGCTGCAGGACCGCGAGTTCCGCCCCGTGGGCGGCAGCCGCGTGATTCAGCCGAACTTCCGCTTGATTTGCGCGACCAATATCAACCTCGATGCCGCGCTTGGCGAAGGCAAGCTGCGCGAAGATCTCTATTTCCGCATCAACACCGTCACGCTGTCGATTCCGGCGTTGCGCGATCGGACCGAGGACGTCCTGCTGCTGGGCGATCACTTCCTGGATCGGTTCTCGACCCAGCACCAGCGGAACATCCGATCGATCAAACCGGAGGCGGCCAAGGCGCTGTTGCGGTATCGCTGGCCGGGGAACGTTCGCGAGCTCGAGCACGTCATCGAGCGAGCGGTGATCGTGGCCGAGGGCAACGACGTGACGCTGGAGGATCTGCCGCCGACGATTCGCGATGCCGAACGGCTGCCGAATCAGTCCGGCTTCGTCATTCCGCCCCATCATACGCTGGAGGAAATCGAGAAGCTGGCGATTCTGCAGACGCTCGAACGGACGCGCGGGAACAAGCGCAAGGCGGCGAGCATCCTCGGCGTTTACCGGCCCACGCTGTACAACAAGCTGAAGAAGTACAACCTGATGGAAACGTCGGAACGCGCGCCGCGCGCCGCCGCTCCAGCTTCGGCACCTGCGCCTCCTGTGCCGCCGACGGTTGCCGAGCCGCGGAAGGCGCCGGAAGGGGAATTGAACAAGGAATGAAGTAGTGAAGGAATGAAGTAGTGAAGTAGTGAGGGGCGAAGTACTCGAGGGCCGGCGCAACTTCTTCTGGTTGTGCCGGCCTTTGTTGTCGCAGGGAGGCTTCGGACGTTTCTGTGCCGCCGGAGCGCGGATTCCGCGGCAAGGCACGGGCCTGATATACTCCGAGGCTCATTGACGCCTGAATATGCCTAACGATACCGGGCTCCACGTGGGCCACGCGCGCGCCAGCGGCCTCGTCGACGTTCTCGATCGCATTCTCGACAAAGGCCTGGTCGTTGCCGGCGACATCAAGATTTCCATCGCCGAAGTCGAGCTCCTCACGATCCGCATCCGGCTGCTGGTGTGCTCGATCGACAAGGCCGAACAGATTGGCCTCGATTGGTGGAAGCACGACCGCCATCTCTCGATCGGCGACAAGGAGCTCGCGGCGGAAAACGAGGAATTGCACGACCAAATCCGCCGCCTGGAGCGGCAACTCGAAGCGTCGCCCGGCACCGCGGGGCGCGCGCCCCGATTGCGCGCCAAGCGGCTGGATCGCAAATAGAGGAAGGACACCCAGATGCCCGTTGAACGCGCCTCAGGTGGCTCCAGTCTTATCGACGTTCTCGACCGCGTGCTCGACAAGGGCATCGTCATCGATGCCTGGGTTCGAGTCTCCCTGGTGGGTATCGACCTCATCACCGTCGAGGCGCGCGTCGTCGTCGCGTCGATCGATACCTACCTGAAATATTCAGAAGCTGTCAGCCAATCGGTGCCCGTCGCACGCCCGGCGCTCGAGTCGCGTCCGTACGACGAGCTCGTGGCGGAAAATCAGGCCCTTCGCGCCGAGCTCGGGACCGGCGCCGCCGCCCGCCAGCCGGTGCCGCGCCGCCGACGTCCCGCGCGCGCTTGAACGTGATCTATGGCTCGCGCGTCCGCTGCAGTCGCGACCCGATCGACGGCGACAGCCGAAGCACGGCTCGCGCTGCTTGAAGAGCTGCAGGATTCCGCCGATTCGACCACGGCCGCGCAGCGCACGACCGAGTGGATCGTCGCGCACGCGGGCGCGGATCGGTGTCTCTTTACCGCGCCCGATCATGTCCGCGGCACGCTCGCCTGCGTGGCGGGCACGGGCGTGTCCGCGCGCCAGTGGAAGAAATTCTGCCCGTCGCTCGACGATCCCACGCACCCGCTCGTCAACGCGCTGACCAACGGCGCCGTCGTCACTTTTCATCCCACGCGTGGCTCGCGCATGCCGCTTTTCGGCGATGCGCCGTTCACCGCTGTCAAGGTTGGAGACAACGGCGAGGACCCCGCCCTCGGGTTGCTGCTCGTGAGCCACGCCGGCGAATCGACCGCGATCATCAAATGGGTCGCCAAGGCGCTCGGCCTGAGCCTGCACCGGATGATGACGAGGGAAGGGTTGCTCGAAGAAGACCCGCGGCTCCGGCGCGAGCACGCGCTGCTGTTCAACATCATCAACGCGGCCACCGACCCATTCCTGTTCACGAACATGGAAGGGCAGCTGATCATCGCCAACGCACGGGCGGAAATGCTGTTCACGGCGCCCGAGGATGTGAGCGAGGGCCGGCGCCGCGCCGTTCAATTGAACAACATGTTTTTCTCGGCGGCGCTCTCGAGAACTGCGCTCGGCGAGGGGGAGGCCGGACGCCGGGAGCTGCTGCTGGTCGATCCGACCGAAGGATCGGACCTGCTGTTCGAGCTGCTCAGCTCGGTGGTGAATGACCCGCGCGAGGGCACCGGCATCGTTTCCATTCTCAGAAATATCACGGACCTGCGACAGGCCACCCGTCAGATCGATGAAAACTACGCGAAATTGCGCGCCGCGGAAAGCGAGGTCCGGGGCGAGCGCGACCGCCTGAACCTCGTGATCGATTCGGTCGCCGACCCGATCATCGTGACCGATCAGGAGGGCGAAATCTCGCTCATGAACAACCCGGCGGAGCGCCTGTTCACGATTGTGCCGGGCGCAGGTGAAGACGCCCAGCGCATCGTCCGCGCCAACGACGCGCACTTCACGTCGTTTGTCTCCGGGTTGCTGTCAACGGGGTGGGAAACCACGCGGCGCGGCGAAATCGTGCTGATCGATCCGAATACCGGCAAGAGCGTGCCGGTGGAGGCCCTCGCCGCAAAGATGTTGTCGGACGTCGGCGAGCTCACCGCGATTGTCACCATTCTGCACGATCGCACCGAGGCGATCGAGCGTGTGAATTTGTACGAGCAGCTGAAGCAGGCGTCCGAACAGCTCGAACAGAAGGTGCGGGAAGCGACCATGGAGCTCGCCCGGCAGAACGAGCTGCTGCGGCGGCAGGCGCTCGAGCTGGAACAGGCGTCGGCCGCCAAGTCGCAGTTCCTGGCGAATGTCTCGCACGAATTACGCACGCCGCTCAACGCCATCCTCGGCTACGCGGCAATGACGCTACAGGGCGTGTCGGGCGAGCTGTCGGCGCCGCAGCGCCGGAACCTCTCGCGCATCGACGCCAACGCGCGGCACCTCCTGACGCTCATCAATGAAATTCTCGACATCACCCGGATCGAAGCCGGTCGGATGCCGATTCAAATTGCGGCGTTCAATCTTCCTGAGCTGCTCCTCGAGGTCACCACCGAGCTGGAGCCGATCATCGCGAAGTCGGGGCTGAAGGTCGACATGGAAGTCTCGAAAGACCTGCCGGTGATCCGCAGCGATCGGCAGAAGGTGAAGCAGATCGTCGTGAATCTATTGAGCAACGCGTTGAAGTTCACGCCGCAGGGGAGCATCACGATTCGGGCTCGGATGGGGGACCGGCACGACGTCGGCATTGATGTGATCGACACCGGCATCGGGATCCCCAGGACAGACCACCAGAAGATTTTCGAGGACTTTCGACAGGTCGATAGCACGCCGCGCCGCGCGTACGGTGGCACGGGACTTGGTCTGTCCATCTGCAGGCGGCTGGCGACGATGCTCCGCGGAACGCTGAAGCTGGAAAGCAAACTGGGCAAGGGTTCGACCTTTACCCTCACCCTGCCAACGGTGCTGAAAAAATGAGTCCGACCAAGAAGGCGAGCATGCAAAAAAAAGACGAACCCCTGGTGCTTGTGGTCGACGATTTTGAGGACGCCCGCGAAATGTACGGCGAGTACCTGAAGTTCTGCGGTTTCAGGGTGGCCGAAGCGCAGAACGGCGTGGAGGCAATCGAGAAGGCCAGGAAACTGAAGCCCGATCTGATCCTGATGGATCTCTCGATGCCGCTCATCGATGGGTGGGAAGCCACGAGGCAATTGAAGGCCGACCGCGCCACAAAGGATATTCCGGTCGTCGCGCTGACCGGGCATGCAATGGCCGGTCACTCCGACAGCGCGAAAAACGCCGGGTGCGACGTTGTTATCACCAAGCCGTGCCTGCCCCACGATCTGATCAAGCAGATCCGCAAGGTGCTTGCCGGTCCGCAGAAAAAACGAACCACGGCGTGAAGCGTCGCACCCCGAAGCGCGCAGCCAGGACCGGAGCGCGTCGGGCAACGCCGATCGCGCGCATCCGGCGGAGCCCCCAGCGCCAACCTGGGCGTCGCGCGCGGCAGCCGCGCGTGGGCGTAAAACCCGGGCCTCGCGCGGGGCAGCCGCGCGTGGGCATGAAACCCGGGCCTCGCGCGCGGCAGCCACGCGTGAGCGTGAAACCCGGGCGCCGCGCGGGGCAGGCGCGCGTGGGCGTAAAACCTGGGCCCCACGCGCGGCAGCCGCGCCGACCCGAGCACGGCCGCGTCGGCGTGGCTCGCTGGAATCCCGACCCCGAGGAGGTGCAACGCTCGGTCGTGAAACTTGTGTTGAGCCTGATCGAGTTCATCCGAAAACTGATGGAGCGCCAGGCCATCCGGCGGCTCGAGGCAAGAACCCTTACTCCTGAAGAAATCGAAAACGTCGGCTTGGCTTTGATGCGGTTGGAGCAGACCGTTCGGCAGCTCGCCAAGCGCTTCAAGCTGGACGTGGAAGATCTGAACCTCGATCTCGGTCCGATTGGCCGACTGCACTAGCGGGCATCATGTCGTCCAAAGTTGATACACAGCCCCCATCGGAATGCCCGCATTTAGCCTGGATCGGCCGGCTCGTGGCCCCTTCTGCTGAGTGGGAGCCCTCCATCCGCGAGGCATGTAAGTTGCTGTGTGATCGGCGGAATGCGTGCCGCCAGGAGCGTTTTTCTCGCCGCGACGTGCCTGACGGGCCTGTGCGTGCAGGGCGTCTCGGGGACCGGTGCCTCGGGGGCCGGTGCGAACGCGTCGCGCTCCGACGCCGTACTTCTCCAGCGCTTCATCGACGATATCGAACGCACACCGGTTGCGTATCAGGCCGTAAGGCGGCTCGAAGCGTCGAGCGCGAAGCTGAACGAGTCGGCGTGGATGGAAGCGTTCACCGAATATAACCCGGCAACCGGATTCCGATATCGCATCATGGGCCAGGGCGGTTCGAATCGTATTCGTAACCGCGTGCTGAAATCCGTGCTCGAAGCCGAGCGCGAGAATTCAACGCAGTCTGAATGGCGCAAGGGCGCGATCAACCGCGACAACTACGATTTCAATTTCGACAGCCGGACAGACGACGGGATGATCAAGCTGCAGCTGTCTCCTCGCCGCCGCGATACGCGGTTGGTTGACGGTGCCGCGTTCGTTTCATCCCGGTCTGGGACGCTGATCCGCCTGCAGGGACGCCTGTCCAAGTCGCCCTCCTTCTGGGTGAGATGGGTTGACGTCACCCGGCACTACAGCCTGGTTGAAGGCACCATGATGCCGGTGGCCATGGAATCGACCGCCGATGTGAGATTCGCCGGAGTCTCCACGTTCTCGATGCGCTACGAATACGCCATGGTCGACGGAAGGGCTGTGGCTCCGCCGCAAATTCTGGCGTCGCGATAGCCGGGCCCTCACCCCTCTTCGTCCACCCGGGATACGCCTGGATGGCCGGTCTCGCTTATCCTTAAGAGCGTGAGCTCGATCCAGTTCCTCCTGAACGGTCAGCCTGTCCTCGTCGACAACCCCGCGCCGCAACTGACGCTGCTCGATTTCATCCGTGCCCGCGGTTTGACGGGCGCCAAGGAAGGGTGTGCCGAGGGGGAATGCGGCGCCTGCGCGGTCGCGCTCGTGGAACCGGAAAATGGCCGGAGCGCCTATCGCGTGGCGAACAGCTGCCTGATGTTCTTGCCGATGGCAGCCGGGCGCGAGCTCTACACGGTGGAGTCGCTGGCCGCCGCCGGCGAGCTCTGCGAGGCGCAACGGGCGATGGCGGCAGGCGGCGGATCGCAGTGCGGCTACTGCACGCCCGGCTTTGTCGTGAGCTTGTTTGCCGAGCAGCACCGCCCGGGCCGCTCGGGTCCGTGCGACACCATGGCGCTGGCCGGCAATCTGTGCCGCTGCACCGGTTATCGTCCCATTCGCGACGCCGCGCACTCGCTCGGCCCGGCGCCGAACAGCGGGTTTCTCGAGCGCCTCTCGCGGCCCGCACCTGGAATTGCCGGGTTCGGGGTCGACGGATTTTCGCGGCCGTCGACGATCGACGAATGCCTCGCGATTCTGAAGTCGGATCCGGCTGCGAAGCTCGTGGCCGGAGGCACCGATGTCGCCGTCGAGTCGAACCTCCGCGCAAGCCGCTGGGCCCATCTGGTCAGCCTCGAGGCGATCGACACCTTGAAGGAGTTTTCAAGCACCCCCGAGCGCGTCTCGATCGGCGCGGGGCTTCCGCTCGAGGAGATCGGGCGCCGATGGGCCGATGCGCCGGAGGTGTTCCGCGAATGGCTGACGCAGTTTGGGTCGCCGCTCGTCCGAAACCGCGCCACGCTTGGCGGAAATCTGGCAACCGCGTCGCCCGTCGGCGATGCCGCGCCGCTGCTGCTGGCGCTCGATGCCCTCGTCCACGTGGCGGGACCGTCCGGCCGCCGGGCGATTCCGCTCGCCGGCTTCTTTACCGGCTACCGGAAGACGGCTCTGGTTTCCGGCGAGATCATCGTGGCCATCGAGATCCCCAAGCCGCTGCCGCAATCGGTCCGCTTCTACAAGATCGCGAAACGCCGGCTCGACGACATCAGCACGGTCGCCGCAGGAATGGCGATCGACCTCGATGGCAGCCACGTGCGCCGCGCGCGATTCGCGTTCGGGGGCGTTGCGGCCACGCCGCTGCGCGTGATCGACGCCGAGGAAAGCGTCGCCAACACGCAATGGAACGAGGCGGCCGTGGGGCGGGTTCAGCGAGTTCTCGATCGCTCGCTGAAGCCGATGAGCGATCATCGCGGCTCGAAGGAGTACCGCCTCGAGGTGTCCAAGAGCCTCGTCGAGAAGTATTGGTGGGAGCAGCGGTCATGAGCATTGCCGGCCGGGGGCTTCCTCACGAGAGCTCGCGTGGGCATGTCACCGGCGACGCGCTTTACACCGACGATCTCATCGGCCGCTTTTCAGGCCTGTTGCACGCGTGGCCCGTGCTCGCGCCTCATGCGCACGCGCTGATCGCCGGGATCGACGTGTCGGAAGCGATGCAGGCGCCGGGCGTGGCGTGGGTGTTGACCGACGCCGACGTCCCAGGCGAGGGCGACTCGGGCGCCAATCGGCACGACGAGCCGCTGTTTCCCTCCGAGGTGATGTATCACCATCAGCCGGTGGCGTGGGTGCTGGCCGGCACGATCGAGGCCGCGCAGCAGGCCGCCTCTCGCGTGCGTGTCGAGTACCAGCCGCTGCCCGCCATCCTGACGATCGAAGAGGCCATCGAGGCGGGCAGTTACCTGGCTGAGCCGCATCGCATTGCGAGCGGCGACGTTTCCGGCCTCGATGCCTGCGCGTTACACTTCGACGGCGAGCTGAAGATCGGCGGGCAGGAACATTTTTATCTTGAGACTCAGGCGGCGATCGGGTGGATAGACGAAGCGGGTTTCGTGTCGGTGCATTCGTCGACGCAGCATCCGTCCGAAACGCAGGAGGTGGTGGCGCGCGTCCTCGGAATCCCGCGCAATCAAGTCATCGTCGAGTGCGTGCGGATGGGGGGCGCCTTCGGCGGCAAGGAAGTGCAGGCCAATCCCTACGCTGCCATTGCTGCGCTCGGGGCGTGGAAGCTGCAGCGGCCCGTCCGGGTTCGGCTGAGTCGCGAGCTCGACATCGCGCTCACCGGCAAACGGCATCCTTACCTTGTTCGCTATTCAGCGGGCTTCAGCGCCGACGGCGTTCTGCAGGCCGTTCGCATGGACCTTTACTCGGATGGAGGTTGGAGCCTGGACCTGTCCGAACCGGTGATGTGGCGTTCGCTCTTCCACGTGGACAATGCGTATCGCTTGCGGGCGGTAGACGTCACCGGCCGGGTTTGCCGCACGCACAAAACGTCGCAGACCGCGTTTCGCGGCTTCGGCGGGCCGCAGGGGATGATCGCCATTGAAGAGATCCTTTCGCAGGCGGCTGCCCGGCTCCGCCTCCCGGCGCACGTTGTCCGCGAACGCAATTTCTACCGCGAAGGGGATTCGACTCATTACGGGCAGGTGGTGCGTGACGCCGGCCGCATCGAAGCGATTTGGAACAGATTGAAGGAGACGAGCAGCTTCGACGAGCGCCGGTCGGACATCGCCGGCTTCAACGGGCGAAGCATTCACAAGAAGCGCGGTCTGGCGATTACCCCCGTGAAGTTCGGGATCTCGTTCACCGCCACGTTCTACAACCAGGCAGGCGCGCTTGTACTGGTGTACCGGGACGGGACGGTACAGGTAAACCATGGCGGCACGGAGATGGGACAGGGGTTGTTCACCAAGGTGCTGCAGGTTGCCGCCGACACCCTGGGCGTGACGCCCGCACAGGTGCGTGTGATGCCCACGCGTACCGACAAGGTGCCGAACACCTCCGCGACAGCGGCCTCCTCCGGCAGCGACTTGAACGGGGCGGCGGTGGCCGACGCGTGCGCGCGGATCACGGCGCGTCTCGCGGCCGTCGCAGCGCCGATCTTCGATTGCGACGCCTCGGACGTCCGGTTCGAGGGTGGAAGCGTGTCGGTGCCGTCGGGCTTGAGCCGCACCGGCGGTGAGAAGTCGATCGCGTTCGCCGCGCTCTGCGAAGTGGCCTACAAGCAGCGCGTCTCGCTGTTTGCCCAGGGCTACTACCGAACACCGGACATTCATTTCGATTTCAACACGTCTCGAGGGAATCCGTTCCACTACTACGCATATGGCGCCGCCGTGTCCGAGGTGGAAGTGGACGGCTTCACGGGGGAATTTCGTTTACTGCGAACCGATATCCTGCAGGACGTTGGCGACTCGATCTCCCCTCTGGTCGACCTCGGGCAAATCGAGGGCGGATTCCTTCAAGGAGTCGGCTGGCTTACGCTCGAAGAGCTCTTGTGGGACGAGAGCGGGCGCCTCAGCACAACCGGGGCCTCCACCTACAAGCTGCCGTCCTGGTCGGAAATGCCCGAGGTGTTCAACGTGGATCTGCTCGAGCGCGCGACCGAGCCCGGCGTGATTATGGGCAGCAAAGCTGTCGGCGAACCACCGCTGATGCTGGCGTTTTCCGTACGCGAGGCCATTCGAGACGCCGTCGCCGCCTTTGGCGAGGCCGCTGGTGTGTCATTCGACAGTCCTGCCACTCCCGAACGCGTGTTCTTCGCCGTACGCCGCGCGCGTGGCTCGTCGGCCACACCTCGTCCCGAGCTTGTCGAAGGGCGATCGCAAAAACCCGCGCTCACATGAACGATTCGGGAAACGCGGACCTGCTGCGGGCGACGATTTTTCACGCGCCCGGCAATCCCTTGAGCTCCAATTCCCACGACGGTCCGAGGCTCGTCTGTTACGAAGACGGCGGTTTGCTCGTCCGCGGCGGCCGCGTCGTTGCCTGCGGTGAGTATGAAGACGTTCGTGGCAAGGGCGAGGGAGCGAGGACGACAGACTGGCGCGGCGGGTTCCTTCTTCCCGGCCTCGTCGACACGCACGTGCACTACCCGCAGCTGCGCATCATCGGCTCGCTGGGCCGGTCGCTGCTCGACTGGCTCGAGCACGTGGCCCTTCCCGAAGAGGCTCGCATGGCCGATGCTCGCTATGCGGCGGAAGTGGCCCGGGAGTTCACCCAGGCGCTCGCGAGTCACGGCACCACGACGGCGCTGGTGTTCGGTGCGCATTTCGCCGGCGCCACCGCCGCGCTGTTCGACGCGGCCGCTTTCTCGGGCCTGCGCGTCATCTCTGGACTGGTCCTGTCGGATCGGTTGCTTCGTCCGGATCTGCATCACGCTCCAGAAGAGGCCTATCGGGACAGCGTGCAGTTGATTCGGCGGTATCACAAGCACGGCCGGCTGCTCTACGCCGTGACGCCGCGGTTCGCCGTTTCGACTACCGAGTCGATGCTCGAGGTCTGCCAGACCCTGCTCGCCGAACATCCGGACCTGAGACTGCAGACCCACATCAACGAAAACACCAGGGAAGTGAGCGAGCTCACCCGGCTGTTTCCGTGGGCCCGTGATTACCTCGCGATCTACGAGCGCTATTCGTTGAGCGGACGCCGGTCGGTGATGGCCCACAACATTCACGCGACCGATTCCGAGCTGGAGCGGCTCGCCGGTGCCGGCACCGCGATCGCCCACTGCCCGGGAAGCAATGCCATGCTCGGCAGCGGGTTGTTTCCGCTGCGGCGGCATGTCGCCGCCGGGGTGAAATGCGCGCTTGGAACCGACGTCGGGGGAGGCGTCGGGTTTGGAATGTTGAAGGAGGGTCTGCACGCGTATGCGATGCAGCGCCTGACGTTCGATGGGATGCCGCTCGACGCGGCGAGCCTGTTGTACCTCTGCACGCTCGCGGGCGCCGAAGCAATCGGGTTGGAAGACGAGATCGGTGACTTCACTCCGGGAAAAGCCGCCGACTTCGTGTATCTTCGGCCGCCCCCGGACAGCGTGCTCGAATCGGTGACGCGACATGCAAAGGGCCCCGATCAGGCGCTCGCTTCGCTGTTCACGATGGCGGGCCCCGAAAGCGTGCGCGAAGTGCGCGTCGCTGGGGAGCCCGTGTATCGCGCCCACGCGCCCTGGACCAGTTCCTCTCCATGACACTGGCGGGCTTGAACAGCTGCGATCGACAGAGTTTCGTGCACGCCATCGGCTGGGTGTTCGAAGGCTCGCCATGGGTGGCCGAACGCGCGTGGGCGCACAGACCGTTCAACACACTCAATCAGTTGCACGACGCGATGGCCAACGAAGTCGCCGCGGCCGGCTCGGAGGAGCGGCTCGCCCTTCTGCGGGCGCACCCGGATCTCGGTACCAAGGCGCCAATGAGCAGTGCATCGGAGAGCGAGCAGGCTGGTGCCGGCCTCGATGCCCTCACCGGAGCCGAGCTCGCCGAGCTGCGAAAGCTCAATTCCGCGTATGTCCGGAAGTTCGGGTTTCCCTTCTTATATGCGGTGAAGGGCAGCACGAAGCGCGATATTCTCAAGGCGCTCGAGGCGCGGCTGCCGCGAACCCGGGAAGTCGAGCTGAACGAGGCGTTGCGGCAGGTCTCCCGCATCGCGAAACTAAGATTAGAGGAGACCATTCGTCCTTAAGTCCGGAACCGAGGAGCGTGCGTGAACCAGTTCGCCAGCGGCCCCAAGCGCCACTATTACGGCAAGGGCGACGTGATTGCCTATCGCCTGAACCGCGACCGCAAGACGCCGCCCGGCAAGAGCCCGGTGTTTGGCGCCAGCGTCCTGCTGCTTCTCTATGGCGACGCGTTCTGGCCGACCTATACCGCGGGGGACAACGCCGCCCTTATCGCCACCGACTCCATGAAGAACTTCATCCAGCGCGAGACGGTGAATTTTCAGGGGTACGATCTTGAAGGCTATTGCCGCTTCCTCGGAGAGACGTTTCTGAAGAAATATCCGCAAGTGGAAGGGCTGCAGATATCCGCCGACGAAATTCCATATGACGGCATCGATGACGCGGACGCTGCGTTCGAGCCTGCAGGACCGGACCGCGCCCGGGCAGAGCTCGAGCTCGGCCGGATGGGACTGGCCGTACTGAAATCGGGGATTCGAGGTTTCAAGCTGCTGAGGCTGGGTGGCAGCGCGTTCAAAGGTTTTGTGCGCGACGAGTACACGACGCTGCCGGATCTGAGCAACCGTCCGCTGCACATGTGGCTCGATCTCGACTGGACCTACACAAGCCCCGATGCCGGATTTTCTGACGGCGCGATCACGGCTCAGGCACGCCGTATCGTGCGTGACGTGTTCTCGTCATTCGAATCAGGAAGCATCCAGCAGTTGATTTACCAGATTGGATCAAAACTGCTGGCGGCAGTTCCCTCGATGGCCGAAGTCCATCTCGAGGCGACCAATCGCACCTGGGATACGATTGCAGAGCGAGGCGACGCCCTCGGTGTCTACACGGATCCTCGGCCCCCGTACGGGTGCCTCGGGCTGACATTGAAGAGAAGCGGATGAAAAGGCAAAAGTTAAAAATGAAATGTCAAAAGTGAAGTCAAAGCGAAGTGCAAGGTCTACTTTTAACCTTTAACTTTTAACTTAACTTTTAACTTTTAACTTTAAGTATGGCTCGCATTTCTACCCACGTGCTCGACATTTCCCTCGGCGCGCCGGCGCATGGGATAGCGGTCGAGCTGCATTTTGTGAAAGGCGGCGAGCGTCGATTGGTTGCCGCGGTCACGACCAACGCGGAGGGGCGCACCGATGCACCGCTCGTGTCGGCCGAGCGCATCGAAATCGGCGTGTACGAGATCTCATTTCACGCCGCCGACTATTTCCATCGTCTTGGTGTGACGCTGTCCAGCCCTCCGTTCCTCGGCGTCATCGTGCTTCGCATCGGCATCGCCGATCCGGCCGGAAACTACCATGTGCCGCTGCTGCTGTCGCCGTATTCGTACAGCACGTACCGCGGATCATGACGACGTACGAGCAGGCCCGTGAGGTGGTTCGCTGGTGCCGGTTGCTGGCAGAGTGCTCTGAGACGACCGGCGCCATCACCCGGACGTTTCTGTCGGCGCCGATGCACGAGGTGCACGACAGGCTGTCGGCATGGATGGCCAGGGCGGGCATGACCGTGCGCGTGGATGCCGTTGGAAATATTCGCGGCGTCTACCCCGCAGCGGCCTCGCCGGAGCCGTCGCGGGCCGCGCGTCTTTTCATCGGTTCGCATCTCGACACCGTGCCGAACGCCGGCGCGTTCGACGGGGTCCTCGGCGTGGTGCTCGCGGTTGCGCTTGTCGAGCTGCTGGAGGGGCGGCGATTTCCGTTCGGCATCGAAGTCGTTGGATTTTCCGACGAGGAAGGCGTGCGTTTCGGTGTGCCGTTCGTCGGAAGTCGAGTCCTCGCGGGCACGTTCGAGCGAGATGTGCTCGGGCGGCGCGACGGCCGGGATCAAACGATGGAGCAGGTGATTCTTGAGTTCGGCCTCGACCCGCAGCGAATCGAAACCGAGCAGGCCGCCGGCGCAATCGGCTATCTCGAATTTCACATCGAGCAGGGGCCCGTGCTCGACAACCTGAACCTCCCCCTGGCCGTTGTCGATACCGTCGTCGGGCAAAGCCGTGTCGATGTTGGCTTCACCGGCGTGGCAGGCCACGCCGGGACCACTCCCATGAAGGCCAGGCGCGATGCGCTGGCGTGCGCGGCGGTCTGGATCAGCGAAGTAGAGCGCGAGGCCAACCTGACAGCCGGTTTGGTCGCGACGGTGGGCCGCCTCGATGTGGAGCCGGGCGCGGGAAATGTCGTGCCCGGCCGGTGTCGCCTGTCGCTCGATGCCCGGCACGCCGAGGACCGGGTGAGGACAGCGGCGGTCGCCCGTATGAAGAAAGCCGCGCACGATATCGCCTCGCGTCGCGGGCTCGAGACCAGTTGGGAACAACGCCTGGATGAGGACTCCGTTCCGATGGACGTGGCGATGGCGTCGATCCTGGATCGCGCGCTCGAGCAGGCAGGATTCCCCGCGCACCGCATGCCGAGCGGCGCCGGGCACGACGCGATGATGCTGGCCGGGCGGATGCCGGTGGGCCTGGTGTTCCTTCGCTGCGCGAATGGCATCAGCCATCATCCCGACGAATCGGTGCGAGTGGAAGACGTCGCCGCCGCGCTCGACGCAGGACTGCAGTTCCTCGACGAACTGGCGCGTGCCCGCTCTGCCGCGCATGCCGCCAATGATTGACACGATCGTTCGCGGAGGCATGGTCGTCACGGCCGACGGCACGAGCCGTGCGGATATCTCCATCGAAGACGGGCGGATCGTGCAGGTCGCGCCGGACATTTCCGGCCGCGCGCGCGAGGAAGTCGACGCCGCAGGCCTTCTTGTCCTGCCCGGTCTCGTCGACGTTCACCTTCATTTCAACGAACCCGGCCGCACCCACTGGGAAGGCGCCGAAACCGGTAGCCGGGCGCTGGCAGCGGGCGGGGGCACAACGTTCTGCGACATGCCGCTCAACTCGACGCCGTGCACAGTCAACGCGCGCGAGGTCGAGCGCAAGCGCGCCGCGCTCGAAGCGTCTTCGATCGCAGATTTCGGGCTGTGGGGCGGCCTTACGCCCGAGTCGGTTGCCTACATGCCGGAAATGGCGTCTGCCGGCGTGATCGGCTTCAAGGCATTCATGTGCGACTCGGGGCTGCCCGAGTTTCCCCGCGCCGACGAGACGACGCTCGTCGACGGCATGAAGGAAGCCGCGAGGCTTGATTTGCCTGTCGCTGTGCATGCGGAAAGCGAAGCAATCACGCGCGGCCTGTCGAAGGCCATCAGCGGCTCGAGCGCGCGCGATTTTCTCGCATCGCGTCCGGTCGTCGCAGAAACGGAGGCGGTCGAGCGCGCTCTTCGCATCGCCAAGGAGACCGGCGTCAGACTGCACATCGTGCATATGAGCTGCGGCGCTGCCGTGGCCATCGCTGCTGAGGCGCGGCTGAACGGCGTTGATGTCTCGATCGAAACGTGCCCGCACTATCTGTTTTTCGAGGAGCAGGACGTGGAGCGGCTCGGAGTGGTGGCCAAATGCGCGCCGCCGCTGCGCCGCGAGGCAGATCGCGACGAGCTCTGGGCTGAGCTCCTTCGCGGCCGCATCGACATCGTCGCGTCCGATCACTCGCCGGCAGAGCCAGCGATGAAGAAAGCCGGGGATTTCAGATCGTCGTGGGGGGGGATTGCCGGCGTGCAATCGACGTTGGCGGTGCTGTTCGATCGCGGGTATCGCGATCGCGGCCTGCCGCTCGAGCGCATCGTGTCGCTGACGGCCGGCGCTCCAGCCGGGCGCTTTCGAATCTTCAACAAGGGGCAGCTGGCCGGCGGCGTTGACGCCGATGTCGTGTTGGTGGATCCGGACAAATCGTTTACGCTGCAGGCGCCAGATTTGCTGCAACGGCACAAGATGAGCCCCTACGTCGGTGCAACGTTCCGAGGTGCCGTGCGGCGGACGATTCGCCGCGGCGAAACGATCTACGCCGACGGGAAGATCGTGGCGCAAACCAAAGGCAAATTCGTATGTCCGACCTGAACATCACCGCCGGCCCGTTCAAATTTACCGCGAGACTCGAAACCGCGAAAGCGCCGCTCACCTGCGCGGCGTTCCTGAAGCTCCTCCCGTTGAACGAGAATCTCCTGCACGTGCGCTGGAGCGGAGAATCCACGTGGGTGCCGCTTGGGGATCTGAAGGTCCCAATCCCTCCGGAGAATGCGACGGTGTATCCGTTGCCTGGAGAAATTCTTCTGTATCCCGGCGGAGTCAGCGAGACCGAAGTCCTCATCCCCTATGGCCGCACGCAATTCGGTAGCAAGGCTGGATTGCTCGCCGGCAACCACTTCCTCACGATCGTCGCCGGCGCGGAGCAGCTTCCCGAGCTCGGCGGCCTCACGCTGTGGAAGGGCGCGCAGCCGATTCTGATCGATCGCGCCCGATGACATGGCCGGCATAGGCGCAGACCCCGGCGTCGCCGAACCGCGCGCCGAGTGGTTCGGCCACCCGCGGGGTCTCTCCACGCTCTTCTTCACGGAGATGTGGGAGCGCTTCAGCTACTACGGCATGCGCGCCATTCTGGTGCTCTTCATGACCAATGCCGTCATCACCGGCGGAATGGGTCTGGACGATGTGACGGCGACGGCGATTTATGGGTTGTACACCGCCGCGGTGTATCTGGTGGCGTTGCCCGGCGGCTGGATCGCCGATCGGCTGCTCGGGCTGCGCCGGTCTGTGTTGTGGGGTGGCTGCATCATCGCCGCGGGTCATTTCACGCTCGCCATTCCGTCGACGCGGGCGTTTTACCTCGGGCTGTCTCTGATCGTGATCGGCACCGGGCTGCTGAAGCCGAGCATCAGCACCGTGGTAGGCGATCTTTATCCGGAGGGCGGCTCGCGGCGCGACGCCGGTTTTTCGATCTACTACATGGGCATCAATGTGGGCGCGCTGTTCGGTCCGCTCATCTGCGGCTACCTGGGCGAAAACGTGAACTGGCACCTCGGGTTCAGCGCCGCCGGGGTCGGGATGGTGCTCGGCGTTGTCCAGTATTCGCTCGGCGGGAAACATCTTCGAAACGCCGGTCACCTGAGAGAGGAGTTACGAGCGCCGGCGGCGCGCGCGCAGGCGCGACGCAGCCTTCTGCGCGCATTCGAAGCAATTGCCGGAGTCTTCCTGGTCGTCACGGTACTTGAATCGCGCGGCGTCATCCGCGTCACGCTGCTGGGTTTTGTGGACTGGACCGGCGTCTTCATCGCCTCGCTCGCCGCCGTGTATCTGCTGTGGGTGGTGTTGTTCGGCCGGCTCACGCTGCCCGAGAAGAAGCGCGTCGCCGTGATCGCGGTCACGTTTCTTGCCGCGGCCTTCTTCTGGGCAGGATACGAGCAGGCGGGGTCGTCGATGAACTTGTTTGCCGATCGGCTCACGAACCGAAATGTCCTCGGCTGGGAGATGCCCGCGAGCTGGCTGCAGTCGGTGAACTCGCTGTTTATCATTCTGCTGGCGCCGATGTTCAGCGCGCTGTGGATCTGGCTCGGCCGGCGCAATCCGTCGACGCCGGCGAAAATGGCGTACGGCCTCATACAGCTCGGGCTCGGCTTCACGGTGATGGCCTGGGCGTCGGTCCATGCGACGCCGCAGCATCCCGTGAGCCCGAACTGGCTGATCGTGACCTATTTCTTCCACACGACCGGCGAGCTGTGCCTCAGCCCGATTGGCCTGAGCAGCACGACTAAACTTGCGCCGCCGCGCTATGCCGCGCAGATGATGGGCATCTGGTTCATGGGGGCGGCGCTCGGTAACCTGGTCGCGGGGCGCGTCGCCGGCCTGATCGACTCGCTGCCGCTTCCGGAGCTCTTTGGCGCCGTCACGCTGTTTTCCGTGGGTGCCGGGTTGCTGCTGCTGGTCTTTACCAGACCGCTGAAAAGGTGGATGGAGGGTGTGGAATAGATCGGTGCAACACCTGGGGGGGTCCTTACGTCTGATATAGGCATGAGCAAGTCGAATAAACGGGCCGTGTACGCGACCCTGGCGGTGTTGCTCCTCGCCGGCGTTGGTTGGGGCGCCTCGGCGCGCCTGGGAACGTCTGCCGACATTCCCGAGTCGCGGCTGGCGACCATCGAGCGCGGGACGATGGTCCGGTCGGTTGTCGCGACCGGCAAAATCGAGCCCATCACGAAGGTCGAGATCAAATCGAAGGCCAACGGCATCATCGAAGCGCTGCCCATCGACGTCGACCAGCATGTCGAGGCCGGGGCCGTCCTGGTTGAGCTCGACAAGGACAACCTGACCGCGCAAGTGCGTCAGATGCGCGCCACCTTGCAGGCCGCCAAGGCTGCCCAGCAAGGCGCCGAAGCCCAGCTTGAAAAGAGCCGGGTGGAGGCCGAAGGTCCCGATGTCGAGTACGCCCGCCGCAACCTCGCCCGCGCCAAAAGTCTCTTTCAGCAGAAGCTGATCGCCCAATCCCAATTGGACGACGCCCAAACGGCGCTAGACCAGGCGGAAAACCGCCAACGGGCGGCCCAGTCGCAGCTTTCCATTGCGAAGGCCGGCGTGGCCGAGACGACCGCAAATGTGGCGCAAGCGCTGGCGGCCGCCGAGCGCGCCGACGAAGAGCTGGCGAACGCCACCATCCGCGCGCCGATTCGCGGGACTATCCTCGCACGCGACGTCGAGATCGGCAGCCCCGTCTCCTCGATTCTCAACATGGGTTCGGCTGCCACGCCTGTTGTGACCATGGGCGATATTTCGCAGGTGTTTGTCAGGGGCAAAGTCGATGAAACCGAGATTGGCCATCTGAAACTCGGCCAACCGGCCAGAATTACCGTGGAGACGTTCAAAGACCGCACCTTCAAGGGGCAAGTCACGCAGATCGCGCCGATGGGGGTGGAGAAGGACAATGTGACGAACTTCGAAGTGCGCGTGTCAATCGACAATCCCGGCAATGAACTGAAAGCCAATATGACCGCGAACGCCGAAATCGTGCTCGAGGAGCGGCCGAACTCGTTGATCGTTCCCGAAGCGGCGATCAGTTACGACGTAAGGCGGAATCCCTCGGTCGATGTCCTGGACCGCGCCGCCAGAACAGGCCGTCGGCGCGTCCCGATCAAAGTTGGAATCAGCAGCGGCACCAGGACGCAGGTCTTGGAAGGATTGAAGGAAGGCGACCGGGTGGTCCTGCCGAATTAGGACGGCCTGAGAGGCCGGCGATACCACGATGCAGGAAGCCATCAAGGAATCCATCCAGAATCTGCGCACGAACAAGCTGCGCAGCGTGCTCACCATGTTCGGGATCATGTGGGGCGTCATCTCGATCGTGATCCTTTCGGCGCTTGGCGAAGGCTTCCAGCGCGGCAATCAGGCGGTGCTCGAGGAGCTCGGCAAGAACGTCGTGATTATCCGGAACGGGCGCACCAGCACACAAGCGGGTGGGGAGCGTGCAGGCCGCGTCATCCGGCTCAACATCGAAGACGCTCACACGCTGAAAGAGCGATCGAGCCTCATGCAGTCCGTCAGCCCGGAGCTCGCGCGGAGCGGCGTGTCGGTGAAGAGCCAGTACAACGCCGCGGCGCTTTCGCTGAGCGGCATCTGGCCCGAGTTTCAGCCGATCAGGACGATCGAGGTGTCCGACGGCCGTCTGATCAATGACGCGGACGATGCGCAGGCCCGCCGGGTGGTCGTGATTGGCGGCGAGGCGTCCAAGCAGTTGTTCGCCGATCGGAGTCCCGTGGGGGAGACGCTCAAGCTGAACGGCCTGGGCTATACGGTGATCGGAAAGGTTCGAAAGAAATTTCAGGACTCGAACTACTCCGGTCCCGACGAGAACCGGCTCTTCGTGCCCTACGAGGCGATGCGCCGGGATTTCCCCATGCAGGGTCCCTTCGACACCCCCGATTCGATCGGGATCATCGTCGCCGCGCCCTATCAATGGGTGGCCGATTCGCTGCGGCAAGAGGTCGACAGCGACGCGTTTCACGGCGTCTTCGCCCTGTTCGGGCAAACGGTGGTGGAACAGGAAATTCGGCGCGTGCTTGCACCGGTGCACGGGTTCGACGAGCGCGATCGCGAAGCCTTGTCGATCTGGAATACGGCGATTGAGTCGGTGATGTTCAGCAAGATGATTCAGGCGATGAAGAACTTTTTCCTTGGCGTCAGCATCATCACGCTGGCGCTCGGCGGCATCGGCGTGATGAACATCATGCTCATCGCCGTGCGCGAGCGCACGCGCGAGATAGGGCTGCGGAAGGCGCTCGGCGCGACCAGAAAACGCATCCATCGCCAGTTCGTGATCGAAGGGCTTGCGCTCACGCTCTTCAGCGGGATGGTCGGGTTCGCCGGCGGCATTGCGCTGTGCAAGCTCATCAACGTGCTGCCGATGCCTGCGAGATTTGCCGGAATGATCGTGACTCCGGGCACCGCGGTGTTCGCGGTGGTCGCCCTGGCCGCCGTCGGCATCCTGGCGGCGCTCTATCCGGCTGCCCGGGCCGCGGCTCTGCCGCCCGTGGAATCGCTCCGGTACGAGGCATAGCCGATGCGGATGTACGGCGAAATCATCGCGCAGGCGGTCAGCTCGCTGGTGGCCCACAGGTTCCGTGCCGCGCTCACCATGCTCGGCATCGCGTGGGGCATCGTGACGGTTGTGCTGCTGATGGCGTATGGCACCGGATTCCAGCGGGCGATCATGTATGGTTTTCGCAACGCGTTTTCCGAAGGTACGGTGCTGGTCGGGGGTGGGCAGACCAGCGTGCAGGCCGGCGGCGAACGCGCCGGACGGCGCATTTTCCTTCAGCCGGAGGACGTGGACGCGATGCGCGAGCTGGGCGCTTTGAAATTCGTGAGCCCGGAATACATGGAATCGCTGCCGCTCACGTACGGAATTCGCCAGACGACAGCGGGAGTTCGAGGAGTGTCTCCCGAGTACAGCATCATGCGGAGCGAAACGGCCGAGAGCGGCCGCTTCATCAGCGCCGAGGACGTCGAGAACCACCGCCGCGTCTGTTTCCTGGGTTTCGAAGTGGCGCGCCGCCTCTTCAGCAGCATTCCGGCGGTCGGCGAAACGGTCCGTATCAATGGAACTCCGTTCGAAGTGATTGGCGTCATGCCGAACAAGGCGCAGATCTCGAACTACTTCTATCCGGACAAGCTGTCGGTGTTCATTCCTTACACGGTGTCGGGGCACCGCGACAGGGTCGACAACGTTCTGTTTCAGGCCGTGACGCCGGAGCTGCACCAACAGTCGATCAAGCAAGTGCGCGAGCTGCTGGCCGCGAGGCACCGCTTCAGTCCTCGCGACGATCGGGCCGTGAGCCTGCACGACACCGGCGACATGGAGGCGATGATCGGCGGCATCACGCAAGGCCTGCAGTTCGTGCTCTACTTCATCGGGACGATCACGCTCATGATCGGCGGTGTGGGTGTGATGAACATCATGCTGGTGTCGGTGACCGAGCGGACGCGCGAAATCGGCGTGCGCAAGGCGCTGGGCGCCAGGCGGCGGCACATTCTCACGCAGTTTCTCCTCGAGGCGCTCACGATCACGTTTCTCGGCGGCGCGGTCGGGGTTGCGCTGTCGTATCTGCTGGTGTGGGCCATCGGCGCGAGGCCGTTCCTCGCCTCGCTGCTCGACGACCCAACCCGCCAGACCGACATCAACCTGAGGCTGTCGTCGAACATCCTGCTGACCTCTACGGCCATCCTCGCGATCGCCGGCGTGCTGAGCGGCCTGTGGCCGGCGTTCCGTGCTTCGCGGCTGGATCCGATTGAAGCGCTGCGCTACGAGTAGCGGGCTTTGGACAGCTGAAAAATCGACGTCGTCGAGTTGGCGATGTACACGCCTGCCTCGACCTGCGTGGCGTTCTCCACGCGCGATTTCGGGGTGGGCGCAGGCAAGTCCAGCTTGTCGCCGGTGAGCTCGACGTCGATCCCGATCATCAACAGCGAGAGCACATCGGCAAATTGCTGCAGGAGCTCGGCCGCCTCCGGCCTGATGAATCCGGCTTCTTCCATCGTCAAATCACTATCGACCTGCAGAGTGCCGAGCAGCGGTCCATCCACGTCGTGGGGATTGAAGACCGGCGCGCTCAAGACGCTTTTCAGCGTGGGGCGCACCCGCGCCTGCTCTTCGGCACGAAGACCCCAGGTGGGCCCCGCGGACAGCTGCAGCAGGCCCAGATCGGCCACCACCGCACGGCGCATGGCGACCGCACGGCCGCTGGCCGCCGCTGCGGCGTCGATTTCCAGATCGCGATCGGGATCGTGCTCCATGTTGAAGGCAGTCGCGCTGTTCACCGTTCGGCGCGTTCCGCTGGCGTTGAACGTCATCACGTTCGATCGAACGTGACGGCCTGGAGGTACGAAGGCCCTCGCGCAGCTTTCCAGCAGCTTCTTGATTCCCGGTTCTCGCAGGTTCAAGGCGGGTCGCGGCCGTTCGGTCTCAACGGTCTGGGCCGGCGTGTCCGGCGAAAGACGCTTGCCGAGCGTAATGAGAAGGTTTCCGCCGCGGGTACGAAGTTTCATGAAACCGGGTTGATAATAGTAACCTACCCTCCTTCGTCGCGATGATCGCCAAAATCAGCATCGATGTCATCGTCAACGGCCTCCGACGCCGGCGGGAGGTGGAGCCGCGGCTTCTGCTCAGCGACTTTATCCGGCAGGATCTCGGTCTGACGGGTACGCACGTGGGATGCGAGCACGGGGTATGCGGCGCCTGTACGATCTTGTTCGACGGCGAGCCTGCGCGCTCCTGCATCATGCTTTCGGTTCAAGCGGATGGACACGAAATCCAAACCATTGAACACCTCGCCGGCCCATCCGGAGAATTGAATCCGCTTCAAACGGCGTTTCGGCACGAGCACGGCTTGCAATGCGGGTTCTGCACGCCTGGCCTGCTGATGACGCTCACCGCGTTTCTCCGCGATACCCCGAACCCGACCGAGCCGGAAATTCGCGACGCGCTCTCCGCGAATTTGTGCCGCTGCACCGGGTACCACCACATCGTCGAGGCGGTCAAGCTTGCCAGCCGAAGCACGCTACCTTAGCGCCCGCGTCCTGCGGAATGAGGACGCGCGGCTGCTCACCGGACGCGCGCTCTTCGTGGACGACGTGCAGATTGAAGGCATGCTGCACGTGGCCTTCGTGCGCAGCGAGCACGCCCATGGCCGGCTGAAAGGCGTCGACGTGTCGGCGGCGATGCGGCGGCTTGGCGTGGTCGCGGTCTACACGGCCGAAGATCTCGGTGACTATTGGCGGGCGGGACCGCTTCTCGTGCCGCCGCCGCCGATACCGAATCTGGTTTTCCATGCGTGCACCCAGGTGCCGCTTGCGAAAGACAAAGTGCGCCACGTCGGCGAGGCCATCGCGATGATCGTGGCTGAGAACCGGTACGTAGCGGAAGATGCCATTCGCGACGTCGTGGTCGACATCGAGCCGCTGGATGCGGTCGTCGATCTTGAAAAGGGGCTGGCGCCAGGGGCGCCGCTCATCCACGAGCAGTTGACATCGAACGCGGCAGCCCACGTCGTTCAGCGAAAGGGCGACTACGCGTCGGCGCGCAAGAAGGCCGATCTGGTCGTGAAACGCCGGTTCTTCTACGATCGCGGCGCCGCGGCGGCAATTGAAAATCGCGCCATCGCGGTGAACTGGGATCCAAAGGCCGAAGAGCTCACGATATGGGATACCACCCAGGCGCCGATCCCGATCCGCAACGGGCTGGCGAAGATGCTCGGGCTGCTCGAATCGCAGGTGAACGTGATTGCGCCGTTCGTCGGGGGAGGATTCGGTCCGAAGATCATGATGTTCTACCCCGAAGAGGTGCTCCTGCCGTGGGCCGCCATTCGACTGAGCAGGCCGCTGAAGTGGACGGAAGATCGCCAGGAGAATTTTTACGCGACCACGCAGGAACGTGGGCAGGTCCACGATGCGGAGATGGCGTTCACGAGGGAAGGGCGCATTCTCGGTGTGCACGATGTGTTCCTCTTCGACACCGGCGCCTACGATCCGTACGGCCTGACGATTCCGATCAACAGCCAGTGCACGCTGCTCGGGCCGTACGACATTCCGAACTACGAGAGCGAGTTCACCGCCGTCTTCACGAACAAGACGATCGTCACGCCGGTGCGAGGCGCCGGGAGGCAGCACGGGGTGTTCGTGAGCGAGCGGCTGCTGGATATTGCCGCGCGCGAGCTTCGCATCGATCGGGTCGAGATTCGAAAGCGTAATCTGCTGGGTCCGGATCGCTTTCCGCACAATCACGAAATCATGTTTCAGGACTCCGCGCCGCTGGTCTATGACAGCGGCAACTACCTGCCGACGCTCGAACAGGCGGTCGACCTGATCGGCTACGACAAGTTCATCAAGGACGAGCAGCCTCGGCTGCGGGCCGAAGGGAAACACGTCGGCATTGGCGTGGTGTGCTATGTCGAGGGCACCGGCATCGGGCCGTACGAGGGCGCCAGGGTCACCGTAGAGCCGAGTGGCAAAGTTCGCGTTGCCACCGGCGTTGGCACGCAGGGGCAAGGGCATTTCACCGTGTTCGCCCAGCTTGTGGCCGATGCGCTCGGTGTGGATGTGGAGGACGTGCGGGTCGTTACCGGTGATACACGCGAATTTCACTGGGGTACCGGGACGTTTGCCAGCCGGGGTGCGGTCGTCGCGGGCAGCGCGTGTCATGCGGCCGCCATGGCCGTCCGCGAAAAGATTCTAAGGCTGGGGAGCAGCCTGTTGAATGTGACGCCGGAGCAACTGGAGCTTCGCGGCGGCCAGGTTCGCGTGATCGGCGCGAACGGGGCGGCCATCGGCCTGGGCGAGTTATCGGGACTGGCCAATCCCCTGCGCGGCGCCGTGAGACCGGGAACGGAGCCGGGCCTGGAAAGCACCGCCTATTTCGGGCCGGACCGCGGCAGCACCGCGAGCGGCGTGCACGCGATGATTATCGAGGTCGATCCGGAAACGGCGATGGTCGAGATCAAGCGGTATCTGGTTGCGCACGATTGTGGAACGATCATCAATCCTCTGATCGTGGAGGGCCAGATTCACGGCGGCGTGGCGCAGGGCATCGGCAACGCGTTCTACGAGCAGCTTGTGTACGACGAGCAGGGACAGTTGCTGAACGCGTCGTTCATGGATTATCTGATCCCGACCGCCACTGACGTGCCGCGTGTCGAAACCGCCCACCGGGAAACGCCGTCGCCATTCAATCCGATAGGGCTGAAGGGTGTCGGTGAAGCCGGGTGCATTCCCACGGGCGCCCTTTTCGCGCAGGCGGTCGAGGACGCGTTGTCGGACCTCGGCGTGGAGATCACGGAGATTCCCTTGAGCCCCAACAGACTGTTCGAGCTGATCGAGAGCGCGAAGGCGGCCGGAAAATGATCCTGACCGGCACTTACATCTTCAACGGGCCGAGAGCCGCCGTGTGGGATCTGCTGCAGGATCCGGCCGTGCTGGCAAAGGCGCTGCCGGGAACCAAGACTCTGACGAGGACCGCGGACGATCAATATCATGGCGTGATGAAGGTCAGCGTCGGGCCGGTGACGGCGGCCGAGTTTGCCGTGAACGTGGAGCTGAAAGACAAGGTCCCGCCGGAGAAATTCTCGATGCAGATCGACGGCAAGGGTGCCGTTGGATTCACGAAAGGCACCGCGACGATCGATCTGCAGGAGCAACCTGGCCCGGTGACGGTGATGAACTACTCGTCGGATGTCCAGATCGGTGGAAAAATTGCGGGGGTCGGGCAGCGCCTGCTGGAGTCGGTCGGCAAGATGATGACCAAACAGGCGCTCGAGGCGCTGAACCGGGAACTGCAGTCGAGGCTCGGCAAGCAATAGCCGGCGAGGCCGAGACGACCCAACGCGCGAGGCCGAAGACTCGATAATGAAACCTGCCCCGTTCGAATATTTTCGCCCGCGTACGATAGATGAGGCGCTCGGCTTGCTCGCCGAGCATGCGGGCCACGCGAAGCCGCTGGCCGGCGGCCAAAGCCTCATTCCGGCCATGAATTTCCGGCTGGCAACGCCGGCGGTGCTGGTCGATCTGAACGCCCTGAGCGACCTCGCTTACATCAAGGGTGACGACCAGGGTCTGCGGATTGGCGGCATGACCCGCCAGCGCGCCGTGGAGCGCAGCGCCCTTGTCGCCCGCGAGGCGCCGCTCGTCGCCGAAACGATGCCGTTCATCGCGCATCCGGCGATTCGCACTCGGGGCACGATTGGAGGCAGCCTGGCGCACGCAGACCCGGCGGCAGAACTGCCCGCGGTGATGCTGGCCCTGAACGCGCGCTTCAGCTTGCGCAGCGCGGGAGGATCGCGATCGGTGTCGGCCGACGACTTCTTTACCGGCCTTTTTTCAACGGCGGTCGAGCCGGGCGAATTGCTGACCGAGATTACCGTCCCGAAGGCCGGCAGCCGAACGGGCTTTGCGTTCCAGGAGATTTCGCGCAGGCGCGGCGATTTTGCGCTCGTCGGCGTCGCCGCCTCCGTGACGTTGGACGAAGCCGGTTGCTGTGCGGGCGCCCGGATCGCGCTGCTGAGCGTCGGCGATCGCCCGGTGCTCGCCGGGCAGGCGGCAAAGGCCATGGCAGGCCGGACGCCGTCGCCGGACACGATTCGCGCGGCGGCCAGCGCGGCCGCCGGCACGGACATCGATCCCCCGAGCGACATTCATGCGTCAGCGAAATATCGCCGGCAGCTCGCATCGGTGCTGACGCGAAGGGTCTTGACAGTCGCCTTCGAGCGCGCTGCCCAGTGATCTTCGAGGGCGAGCGGGAAGTTCAAATAAAGAGGACCAAACCATGAAGATTTACGATCTGTCGCAGCCGCTCAACGAGCAAGTTCCCTTCTGGCCCTACTACCCGCCGTTCGAGGTCAAGTACATCAAGCGCAAGGCGGAGCATGGCGTGAACGCGCAGTACATCATGACCTCGAATCACATGGGCACCCATCTGGACGCGCCGCGGCATTTTGTGACCAACGGCCGCACGATCGACGAGATCCCGATGGAGTGGCTGTGCGGGCCAGGGGTCATCGTGAACCTGTCGGACGTGATGGACGAGCTGGAGCTCTATACGCCGAAGATGATCGAAGATCGCGTCGAAGTCCGAAAAGGAGATTTGCTCTATCTGCATACCGGTTTCTACAGGTTCGCGCAGTTTGGCGAGAAGGCCGACGAGGAGAAATACATCCATCGCCATCCCGGCGCCCATCCCGACATGGTGCCCTGGCTTCTGGAAAAGGAAATTCGGATCTGGGGCGTCGACTGCGTCTCGACCGATCATCCGATGAACCTTCCAATCGGGCGGTTCCTCGGAAAAGGACAGCACGGCCACTGCGATCGTGTGCGAAAGCAAGCCGAGGAGAAGTTCGGCGGCAAGGACGCCGTCGACAAACTGTTTCCCGATTCCGCCTACCAGTTGACGCACAACGCGCTGTTCCCCAAGGACTGCATGCACATCGAGAATCTCGGCGGAGACCTCGGGGCTCCGGAACTGCAGAACAGGCGGCTGATCCTCGGCTGCTTCCCCTGGAAGTTCAAAGGCGGCGAGGCGGCATTCTGCCGCGCGGTGGCCTTTACCGGGGACTGGAAGGCATGACAGCGCTCGCCGACCTCCCGGCTTGGGAGCTGCGGCGGCGAATCGCCGCGCGCGAAGAGTCCGTTGCCAGCGTCGTCGAGGCGTGCCTGGCCCGAGTGATGCAACGCAACGACGAGCTGAACGCCATCGTCACGCATAACCCTCGCGCGATGGACGAAGCTCGCGATCTCGATCGACGCCTGGCTGGCGGCGAGGATCCAGGGTTGCTATGCGGCATTCCCGTCGGCATCAAAGACGTGACGCCGGTCAACGGAATGCGCACGACCTTCGGCTCTCCGATCTATGCCGACTACGTCCCTGCAGAAGATGCGCTGGTGGTGCGGCGTCTGCGCGAGGCCGGCGCCGTGATCATGGGCAAGACGAACTGCCCGGAGTTTGCCGCGGGAGGCAACACGTTCAACGAAGTGTTCGGCCGCACGCGGAATCCGTGGAACCCCGCGAAGAGCGCGGGCGGATCGACCGGCGGGGGCGCCGCCGCGCTCGCGTCGGGAATGATCGCGCTGGCGGAGGGCACCGATCTCGGTGGGTCGTTGCGCATCCCGGCGTCGTTCTGCGGAGTGGTGGGGCTTCGGCCGTCGGCAGGATTGGTTCCGACCCATCCGGTCGATTGGGTGTGGGATACGCTGCAGGTCACCGGGCCGATGGCCCGCACCGCTGCCGACGTGGCGTTGATGCTGCAGGCGGTGGCCGGACCGAGCGATCTGTCGCCCATCGCGCAGCCGGCGGCTGGGCGCGACTTCGTTGCCGCGGTGAATGCGGGTGCGCGCCGGGGCTTGCGCATCGGGTATTGCCGGGATATCGCCGGCATCGGCGTCGATCCCGACATCGAGCGCGTCTGCCGCGGTGCTGCGTTCGATCTGAGCGAGATCGGTGCCTCTGTCGAAGAGCTGAACCTCGATCTGGCGTCTGGCCGCCCGGCATTTCTCGCGCTTCGCGGCCTCTGGTTTGTGGCGCAGATGTTTCCGAGGCTCGATCAACAGGATCGTTTCGGAACCAACGTCGGCAACAACGTCCGATCGGGCCTGCAGGTGACCACGAAGGATCTCGCAGCCGCCGAAGATTTCAGGGGCCGATTGTGGCACCAGTTCAGGGTGTTCTTCGGCAAGTTCGACTACCTCCTGACCCCCTGCATGGCGGTGCCGCCGTTTCCGGTGGAGCAGAACTATCCGGACAACATCGCCGGCAAGCCGATGCAGACCTATATCGACTGGATCGCGCCCACGTTTGTGTTGAGCCTCACGGGCTTGCCTGTCGCGTCGGTGCCGGCGGGACTGGATTCGCACGGAATGCCGGTGGGCTTGCAGATAGTCGGAAAGCAGTTCGGAGAGGAGGCGGTACTGGCCCTCGCCGCGGAAATCCAGAAGCTGCGGCCGCTCCCGATCGGGAGTCGATAGCTAATGCCGGCTTTCGAATGCCTTGAAATCCTCTTCAAGGCCTTTCTGGAGCCGGACCCTCTCGCCCTCTTCGACGAACGCGTACTTCAAGCTGTTGCGCGCGATCGCCTTGAGCTGCAGGTACCCGAGGCCCTGTTCCTGGGCAGCTTTCAGGTATTCCCGTGAGATTTCCGAGCGTGAAACGCCCTCGTCATCCGTCGCCAGGACCACCGGCACGCCGCGCTTGAGGTAAACGTTCAGCGGATGCTCGTCGCCGCTCACGCCGAGAATCACATCGTTGCTCGTCAGGCAGACCTCGACGGCGATATGCCGTCGCGCCATCTCCCGCAGCACGCCTTCGGCGTCGTCTTCGTGCATGACATCGACACCGTGTCCGATGCGTTCGGCGTGGCCGACCAGCACCGAATCTCGAATATGAAACGACAGGCCGTCAGGCGGCACGAGTCCTGGTGCGAGCTCCCCCGCATGAAGGGTGATGTGAGCGGCTGGATATTTTGCGTGAAGGAAATCGAGCATCTGCATCTGCAGCGTAAAATTGCGCATCGAGTTGACGCCATCTTCCGGCTGCACCAGGTTCAGCGCCACGACCCTTGACGAAGGGGCGCTCGAGAGCGCAAAGCCGGCGACCATCTGTGCGAATACGGGGCCGAGCGCGCCCTCGCGTGCCACCTGTGAAACGTAGCGGATGGTGACAGAACAGCCGGCGTCGGCTTGCGGGGTTCCGCATTTCAACTGCGTGTCCTTGTCGCGTTCGGCCGCGTCCAGAAAGGCCGCTGCCGCCGGAACGGCCGAGTCGATTCCCGCCGCCTTCAGCTTTTCGAGCGTCGATTGAAGGTTGCCGTCCCAGCCGACCTGCTGGCCGAGGCGGCTCGACAGGCCGCCATCCGGGGTGAGCATCAGCTCGAGATAAGCGACATGGGCCTTCGCCGATCGCGACGCCACCTCGGCCAGCATCGCACCCGGATGCGCCGAGCTCACCGCGCCGAATTTGCCGAACGCGTCGAAGAAATGATCGTGCCCGCTCTGGCCGGAAAGGCGCCATGAACGCATCGACCAGGCATCGATCAGCTGCCGGTAGAGCACGCCGCTCGTGAGCGCCGTGCTCGCCGGCACCTGGCCGGACGCCGCGTTGCACGGCGGCTGCATCAGCGCCATCGTTTGACTGATGCAGAGGCCGTCATTGGCTGCCCACTGGATGTACGATTCTGCGTAGATAGCGCCCGACAGGTGGTTATGCAGGTCGCCGCCTTTCGGCATCGACAGGAGAAATGCGAGCATCTCGGGCGGCGACTTGCGAACGGCTTCGAAATTGCGCGCCGTGCGCTGTTCTGCCGTGGACGATGGCTTGGAGGGCGCCGATGTTTGCGCCTGCAGCGCGAGCGCGCACAGTGTGAGCACCACGGTCCGTCTGAAGGCGGATTCTGCGGATCCCGGCGTCATGATTCTGAAAATGGGCATGCCACCAACCGTCCTTCCCGCATCTCGAGTGGCGGAACGAAATCCGCACAAACCGGTCTGGCAATCGGGCATCGCGTTCTGAACGCGCAGCCCGATGGCTTGTTCGCCGGGTTCGGCACGTCGCCGGTCAGCTTCTGGCGCGCCCTGCGCCCCTTTCCGGGATCCGGCCGGGGCACGGCGGACAGCAGCGCGCGCGAATACGGGTGCATCGGATGCGTGTAGATCCTGTCCGCCTCGCCCATCTCGACGATGTTGCCGAGATACATGACCGCGATGCGGTTCGAGATGTGCCGGACGACCGACAGGTCGTGCGCGATGAAGATGTACGACAGGCCGAATTCCTTCTGCAGATCCTGCATCAGGTTCACGACCTGCGCCTGAATCGACACGTCGAGCGCGCTGACGGGCTCGTCGGCAATCACGATTTTCGGATTGGTCGCCAGCGCCCTGGCAATGCCGATCCGCTGGCGCTGGCCGCCTGAAAATTCGTGCGGATACCGGTAGATGTAGTCGCGGGAGAGCCCGACCTTGTCCATCAGCCAGCGGACGCGGTCTTTCCGCTCGGCGGATGACTGCTTTGTGTGGATCTTCAGCGGCTCTTCGAGGATCTGTTCGACGCTCAGCCGCGGATTGAGCGACGAGTACGGATCCTGAAAAATCATCTGCAAATCCGTACGGTACGGCCGCATCCGATGTTTGCTGAGGTTGGCGAGATCGACCACCCCGGTCGGGGAGTGGTAGAGCACCTGGCCGCTGATCTCAACCTGGTAGCTCATCGCTCGCAGGATATTGACGATGGCACGCCCAACGGTCGTTTTGCCGCAGCCTGACTCGCCCACGACGCCGAGCGTTTCGCCGTGGTTCAGGCTGAACGACACCCCATCCACCGCGCGCACTTCGCCCGTTTTTCGCAGCAGCACGCCGCCGAACACCGGAAACCTGACTTTCAGGTCTCTGACTTCAAGAATGGGCGGCATCTTTACCGGGCGGCATCCCTTTCGTTGGTGACTCCATAGAGATGGCAGCGGACGAAGTGGCCGGGGGACTGCTCCACGAGCGCCGGCTCGATGTCGGCGCACGGATCGAACCTGTCAGGGCACCGGGTGGTGAATTTGCAGCCGGCCGGCAAGTCGAGGATGTCCGGCACCGATCCGGGAATCGTCGTCAAACGCTCAGCCCTGGCGCCGTCCACGCGGGGAAGCGACCCGAGCAGGCCGCGCGTGTACGGATGCATCGGGTTTCTGAACAGTTCGTTGACGGGTGCCAGCTCCTGAATCTTCCCGCCGTACATGACCGCCACGCGATCGCACGTCTCGGCGACCACCGCCAGGTTGTGTGTGATGAGCAGGATCGCCGAGTCCTTCTGCCGTCCCTTCAGTTCGAGCATCAGGTCCAGGATCTGCGCCTGAATCGTCACGTCGAGCGCCGTGGTCGGCTCGTCGGCGATCAAGAGCCCGGGGCTCAGCGCGAGCGCCATGGCGATCATGATGCGCTGCCGCTGGCCGCCGGAAAACTGGTGCGGATACTGCTTCATCCGTTCGGCGCCATCGGGAATGCCGACGAGCTGCAGCATTTCGACGCTTCGGTCGAACGCTTCTTTGCGCGAGATCTTCTCGTGGGTGAGATACACCTCCATCAGCTGCATGCCGATTCTGAACACGGGGTTCAGCGATGTCATCGGCTCCTGGAAGATCATGCTGATCTCTTTGCCCCGGATGTGGCGAATCTCCTCGTAATCGAGCGTCAGCAGGTTGCGGCCTCTGAAGAAGATCTCGCCGCCGACAATTTTGCCCGGTGGATCGGGAATCAGGCGAAGCACGCTCAGCGCGGTGACGCTCTTGCCGGAGCCCGATTCGCCCACGAGCCCGAGCACCTCGCCGGGAAAGATGCTCAGATTGACGCCATCGACGGCCCTGGCGACCCCCGCTTCGGTTTGAAAGTAGGTCCGCAGTCCCCGGATGTCGAGCAGCGGCGTCACTGGAGTTGGGAAAATTCCTTCGGGTCGAAAGCCTCACGGACGGCTTCGCCGATAAAGACGACGAGCAGCAGCGTGATGAAGAGCGCGCCGAGGGGATACAGCACCAGCCACCACTTTGTGAGGTTTTCGGTGCCTTGTTCTATCAATTCGCCCCAGCTCGGGGTCGGCGCCGGCAGGCCGAAGCCCAGAAAGTCGAGCGCGACGAGCGAGCTGATGTTGGCGACGATGACGAAGGGAGCGAAAGAAACGACCGGCGTGAGCGCGTTCGGCAGGATGTGCTTGAACATGATGTTCGGTTCAGACACTCCTGTTGCGATCGCTGCGCCGACGTAGTCTTTGGCCTTTTCGCGATAAAACTCGCCGCGAAGATAGAAGGTAATGCCGACCCAATCGAAAATTGCCAGGATGATCACCAGTAGCCAGAACGATGGCTGCAGCACCTGTATGCGGCCGGGCACGTAGACCGGCACGATAATCGAACTGATGATGATGATGGTGTACAGGAACGGCAGCGAGGACCAGATCTCGATAAAGCGCGACCCCAGAATGTCGACTTTGCCGCCAAAGTACCCGAGGGTGGATCCGACGATCGTGCCGGTCGATTCCGAAAAGAGCGTGACGAGCAGCGCAAACGTCATCGAGATGTTGAAGCCGTAGGCCAGCCGCACCAGCACGTCGCGGCCGCGGTCGTCGGTGCCGAAGGGATGCTGTCGTGAGGGCGGATTGGGAGGCGACTCCGAAAGATCCAGCAGCGACTCGTTTGGTCCGTAAGGATACGGAGCCATCAACACCCAATTGCCTTTTCCTTCTTCGCTAAACTGCCTCTTGAGATCTCGATAATTCGGCTCGCCAAAGCCCCCCGCGCCGAATTCCGTGACGGTATGGAATTTCAGCATCGGGAAGTAGTAGTGGCCGTTGTATCGCACGAGCAGCGGCTGACCGCTCATCACGAACGGCAGAAAAAAAGAGAAGATGTAGGTGACGGTGATGAAGAGGAACGAGTAGTATCCTCGTTTCAATCGCCGAAACTTCCGAAGCCGTTTCCGGAAAAGGGATTCGGAGCGGCCGACCTTCATTTGAATCGAATTCGCGGGTCAACCAGCGCGTAGATCATGTCCGAGACAATGTTGCCGATGAGCATGAGCAGGCTGCCGATCACCAGGATGCCGAGCGCAACGGGGTAATCTCTCTGAAGAATCGCGGTGTAACCGAGATAACCCATCCCGTCGATATTGAACACTTTCTCGATGAGAAAGGACCCTGCAAGAATCAGACTGAATACTCCGCCAAGTCCGGTCGCCAGAGGGATGAGCGAATTTCTGAGAGCGTGGACGAAAATGACACGGCGTTTGTGCAGCCCTTTGGCAAAGGCGGTGCGGATGTAGTCTTGCGCCATGTTTTCCATTAACGAATTTTTCGTCAGAATGGTGAGGGTCGCGAACTCGCCGACCATGTAGCACAGCACCGGCAGAAACATGTGCTGAGTCTGATCGACGACTTTCTGCCAGAATGAGAGGTATTCCCAATTATTGGAGCGGAAACCGCCGAGCGGGAACACACTCCAGAAGCTTCCACCGCCGAACAGGACCAGCAGCAATGTGCCCAGAGCCCAGCCAGGCACCGCGTAACCCATGAAGACGATCACGCTGCTGACGAAATCGAACTTCGAACCGTGCTTCACCGCCTTCATGACCCCCAGCGGAACGCAGACCAGATAGCTCAATAGGAATCCTGTCAACCCGATCGTCAGCGAAACCGGGAATCGGGCTTTGATCACGTCCCAGACAGGATCCTGGTAAACGTAGCTATTCCCCAGGTCGAGGTGAAGAACTTTCCACAGCCAAAGCGCGTACCGGATATGGACGGGCTTGTCAAATCCGTAATAGCGCCGAATTTCGTCGACGGCTTCCTGAGGGATTTCAATGCCGGCTCGACCGACTGTCCCCCCGCCCTGGCCCTGCGCCGCCGCCATCTGAAATCGCATGATCTGACGTTCCACCGGCCCGCCCGGAACGAAATGCATGATGACGAACACGACGAGCGTGATCCCGAGAAAGGTCGGAATGATGAGGAGCAGTCGCCTGAGAAAGTAACCTCTCATGGTGTCTGGCCGCTGCCCATTTGGTTTTGGCCGTTCTTCCCATAATCCTGCCAATAATGGTCCTCGACCGGCGGCACCTCAAATTTGATCGACCTGTCGCGCATTGCCTGGTCGACCTTCTTGGCTTTCTCCGGATCCAGCCACCACAATTGCGGAATCCCTGGCGCGAACGAACCGACGTTATCGCCGATTCGTGAGTACGTGCCCTTGGGCATGCCATATCGATTCCAGAAAGCGATTCGATCAGCCGGTGGATACCAAAGATTTATGTACTGGTACTGGCTCGCCAGAATGCCGTCAAGTTCCTGGATGAGAGCAGTTCTCTTTTTAAGATCGAACTCGACATCGTACTGGTCACAAATCTGATCGATTCGCTTGTCCTTGAATCCGGAAATGTTGTTCGTGTTCGGAATATCCGCGGTCGACGAATAGTATTCCGGGTGCGGGTTGGGGAATGGGCTGCCAACCCCCCAGGAGCTATAAGCCAAATCAAATTCTCGCTGCATCAGCAGCTTGAATTCGGTTTCGGGATTCACGAGGCGCAGATTCAGGCCGATCCCGACTTTTCTGAGATCCTCTTGGTACACCGTCAGCCATTTTTCCATGCCTTTGTCTTCGTAGAGGAGTTCGATCTGCAGCGGCTGACCATTCTTCGTAAGGCGGCCCTGCGCATCGCGATCCTTCCAGCCGGCGTCCGCCAGAAGTTTGAGGGCCTGCTCTGGGTCATAAGGATTCTTCGGGTTGTTCGGGTTTTCGTAAACTGTGCCCGGAAAGAACGAGTTGAGGGGTAAGTACTCGTTGTAGAAGAGCGTCTTGATCAATTGGTCGCGGTTGAGCAAGAAGGTGAAGGCCTTGCGGATACGGATGTCATCCCATGGCTGGCGCCGCGTGTTGAACGCCAGGAATCCCGTGTTCGCCGGATAGTTGTTGAAGACCTTCCGCTTGACCAGCAGTCCCCGCTGAAAATCCGGAGTATTCAGGTCTTCGACCCATTGTTTCGAAATGCTGACAGCATAGAAATCGAGATCACCTTTCTTGAACTGCTCGAACGCGAGATTCTGGTCGCGAACGACGGGCAAACGAATTTCCTCGAAGTTGTACTGGCCGATATTGGCTCGGTAGTTTGCAGCCCAATAGTCGTTCCGCTTTCGAATCGAGATCGAGACGCCTTTTTTCACGTCGGCAGGCGTCAGAATGTAAGGACCGGTGCCTGGCAGTAGCTTGAAGTTGTAATCCCGAAGATAACCGGCGCCGTCGAAGGTCTTCAGAACTTTCGAGGGAAATACCCGCATACCTGAAGCGGTGAAGAAGTTATCCCACCGCAACTGCTTGGCTTTCCATCGAACGATGTACTTGCTTTCGGCGATCGGCTTCTCGAGTTTGTTGTACTCGGTGTAGAAAAACAGATCCTGCAAGCTCTTGTCCGTATGAAATTGCCAGCTCGCGACCACATCATCGGCGGTGACCGGACTGCCATCCGAAAAGCGCGCGTTTGGATCCAATCGGAACCTATACGTAAGCTTGTCGGGCCCAATTTGCCAGTGGCTGGCCAATACCGGCATGTACTGAAGAGTGGTCGGATCAAGCGTGAGCAGCGTTTCGTACACTAGCTGGTTGATCATGTAATTGGCGCCGGTGTTCCACTCGGGCCCGGCCATTCGAAGCGTGCCTGGGAACGATGGCACGTAGGTTCGTATGAAGCCGCCCTTCACCGCCCTCGGATCCCCAACCAAATCGAAGCTGGTGTTCGTCTCCCATCCTTCGCCCTTGAACCCTTTGCCGCCTTGTTCGGCGGGGACCGCTGGGTCGGCGCCGGCGTCGGGGTTCGGAAAGACGGGATAGGCGTTCTTGTCGAGGGAGACGTTAGCAGTGGGAGTGGTCGAGCCCGAGCTGCCAGGCGCCGGCGTGGATGGCGAAGAGCCGCCGCCGCAGCTTGCAGTCAGCACCGCAGCCCCAAACACCGCCGCCAGAAAAGCATTCAGTCGAACACTCATCTCTCGACCCCTTTCTGAGAGAAAAACAAGCGCAAAGTTTTATTCTATCAGGGGATCGCGTCTTGCACTCCCACGGGCATTGGGCGTCCGTTCGTCGCGTGTTGGTTCAAGCCTGCGCGGATCGAACCGCAGAAAGCGTTCCAGGAGCGGTAGGAACGACAAGGTTATCGATGAGCCTGGTTGAACCTACCCAAAGCGCTCCGGCGATGCACACGGGGCCGTCGATCCGCTCAACCGGCTGCATTTCCTCGGGGTCGACGATTTCGAGGTATTCGAGCTTCAGCGCCTCCCCCTCCGGCATTCTTGCCATCGAGGCCGCTTTCACCTGTCCAACCTCGCGGACGCCGGCCGCAATCTGCCGCTGGGCTTCGCACAACGCCTGATAGAGCACCGGTGCCAGCTTTCGCTCGTCGGCGTTCAGCCGCACATTCCGGGAGCTGACCGCCAGGCCGTCGGGCTCCCTTACGGTGGGAACACCGGCAATGGCAACGGGAACATTGAAGTCGCGCACCAGGCGCCGGATGATTGCCAGCTGCTGGGCATCCTTTTCGCCGAAATAGGCACGATTTGGCTGCACAATCTCGAACAGCTTCATGACCACGGTGGCCACGCCGCGGAAGTGTCCTGGGCGATGACGGCCGCAAAGGTGATCGGCGATGCGGCTCACTTCCACCGTACAGAGGGGAGGGGCCGGGTACATCTCCTCGGCGGAGGGCGCGAACACGACGTCGACATTCAGGCGCTCGCAGAGTGCGAGGTCGCTCTGAAGCGAGCGTGGATACCCGTCGAGATCGTCCTGGCGGTCGAACTGCAGCGGATTGACGAAGACGCTCACGACGACGGAGTCGCATTCGTCGCGCGCATGTTCAATCAGCCGGGCGTGGCCAGCGTGGAGCGCCCCCATCGTGGGCACCAGCCCAATCGTGCCCGAACGCCTCCAGGGCTCGAGCAGCCCGCGAAGATCGGCAATCGACTCAGCGAACCGCGCCGTCTCAGCAGGCTTTGCCACTGGTGTTCGCTGACGGGGTCAAAGGAAAGCTCCCGGTCCGTACATCGTCGACATAAGTCCGCGCAGCGTCGACGATGGTGCCGGCCAGATTCGCATAGGGTTTGACGAACGACGGCACGAATCGATCGACGAGGCCGAGCATATCGTGGCTCACGAGAATCTGTCCGTCGCAGTCCGGTCCTGCCCCGATGCCAATGGTCGGGATGTCCAGGTGAGCGGTGATCTTTCCAGCCAGGTCCGAGGGAATCATCTCCAGAACCACGGCAAAGGCGCCCGCGTCCTGAAGCGCGTCGGCGTCGACGTGTAGACGGTCGATTTCCTGCGGGTTCTTCCCGCGCTTTCCGTACCCGCCCAACTGATGCACGGATTGAGGGAGCAGGCCCAGGTGACCCATCACAGGAATGCCGACGTCGACGAGGCGGCGCACCGCCTCGATGACGGCCAGCCCGCCTTCGAGCTTGACCGCCGCGGCGCCGCCTTCCTGCACGAGCCGGCCCGCATGGCGCAGCGTCTCGGCGGGGCTTACCTGGTAGGTGAGGAACGGCATATCGGCAATGACGAGCGCCGACTGTGTGCCGCGCGTGACCGCCGCCGTGTGATGGACCATCGCCTCGAGGGTGACCGGAATGGTGCTTTCGTACCCGAGCACCGTCATGCCGACCGAATCGCCCACCAGCAGGGTGTCCACGCCCGCCCGCTCCAGGAGCCCGGCCATCGTCGCATCGTAGGCGGTGAGCATCGCGATCTTCTCGCCGCGGCGCTTCCGCGCCTTGAGATCGGTGATCCGAACCCGATTGAAAGGCATGCTGTCACTCTCCCAGGGCCAGTATTGCGCAGATCCAAAAAAAAAGGGCCGGAAGCCTGTGGCTCCCGGCCCGACTTGCGACCGACGACCGCCGACCGCCGACTGTCGTTAGTTAAACAAGTACTTCAACGTGATCTGGAACCGGTACGTATCGAATTTCACGTCGGCCGTCTGGTCGAACGTGTGGTCCATCAGCTTGCCGTTGATGACGCGCATTCTGTAGCTGAGCGCGCCGTTTGCGTCGACCGCCGGATTGGTGAGAGGCTGGTTGCTCACCATCTGCTGCGACACGCCCCAATTGTGATTCAGCAGGTTCCCGAAATTCAGCATGTCGATCCTGAATTGGAACCCATGGCGCTGGCCGGCAAGATTGTGCGAGAGATCCTGCGAAAAGCTCAGATCCATTCTCTTCACGAGCGGGAAGAACAAGGCGTTCCGCCCCGCGTACTGACCGCGGTGCGCGCTCAGGTACTTGTCCTGCGCGATATAGGCGTCCCACGCCGCGGCCTGTTGCGCCGCGGTGAAGGTCGTTCCGCCCGACGTGAAGTCCACGAAATTCATCTCAGACGTGTTTCTCGGAATGTAGATCAAGTCGTTGCTCGAGCCGCCGTCGCCGTTCGCGTCGCCGGAGAACACGTAGCTCGCATTCTGGATCGTGTGGGCGTCCCAGAAGGTCGAGATGGTCGTGTTTCCAAAGCCAAAGAAATCCTTGGTGTACGACGCGGCGACAAACACCCGGTGTCCGGGCGAGGCGGAGGAGAACGCCAGCGGGGCGTTGTTCGGATTTCCGGAAATGGCGTTGTTGCTCCAGTTGCCGAAGGCGATCGAGCTCGGGTCCACGGTGTCTTTCGCCTGTCCGTAGCTGTAGGCGCCCTTCACGAAGAATCTGCCGCTGAACGTCTTTTGCATCGACAGCGCCGCATTCCACGAGCGCCCGATACTCTCGTTCTTGAGTACGATCGCGTCGATCACCTGCTGGTCACCCGGCAGACGGTTCGCAATGAGGGGTGCGGTGGCGGTCCAGCGCGGGCGGCTGTCAACACCCGTGTAAGTGGCCTGCGGCGCCGGCAGGTTGGCGTTGATGTAGTAGATGCCGTTCACGTCCCGGTTGTAGATGTACTCGCCGGTGGCCGTCCATCCGAAGATTCGCCGGTCGACGGCAAAATTGCTCCGCCAGATCTGCGGGAATTTGAAATTCTGATTGGTGAGCGCCAGCTCGTACGTGGCCGACGGCGCGCCCGTGGGCGTCCCCTTCGGCGTATACGCTTTCGGATCCGGATTGAACGGAAACGCCGTCAACGGAGAGGCTGGCAAGCCGTCCGCCGGTTGAACCAGCCCGGTCAGCACGCCGGTGTTGCCGATCTGGTTCGAAATATACACATACGGCGGAGGTCCGGTGAAGATGCCGGTCCCGCCGCGGACCTGCGTCTTCTGATCGTTGGTGGCATCCCAGTTGAATCCAACCCGGGGCGACCACAGGAGCTTCGGATCGGGAAGTTTCTTGGTGTTGTACTGCACCGCGTTGCCGTTTTCGTCGCGGAATGTCAGCGCGTCGGCCTGTGCGTTGTCGAATCCGGTATCGCCGAATTTCGGCACGTCAAACCGCACCCCGGGCGTCAGCTTGAAGTTGCTGGTCACGTTCCAGTCGTCGCCGACGTACCCGCCGCCGTACATGACATCCAGCGGCTGGATCGGCTTTGTCACTCCGGGCACGTTCAGATAGCGCACCTGGAAGCGCTGCAAGTTAACAGGGGACACCGTGCGATTCGGATTGGCCAGGAAGTCGTTCGCGTCAGTGTAGAAATCGGCGAGCGTCCTGTACGTGTACACGCTCTCCTCGCCCGGGAAGAACACGTTCTGCGAATGGTACTTCTGGAACGTCACGCCGAACGTCAACGCGTGCTTCTCGCTGAATTTCGTGAAGTCATCCTCCGCCTGGAACGTGTGATAGTAGAGCTCGTTGTTGGGCGTGAACGGATCGGGCCCGAACGAGGTGTACGTCGCGCCGGATCCGTCGAGAATATCGACGGTGGGGAAGAGCTTGGCGAGCTGCCCGCGACTCTCGTTGTTGGTCGTATAGCCCGCGATCACCCGGTTCGCCATGCTCTTTCCGACAACCGCATCCCACTCGCCCACGCCCGACTTGATGTTCTCCAGAATCGTGTAATTCGAGTTGGAGAAGTTCAACGCCAGGAGGCTCGTCCGTCGATTGCCGAAGCCGAGCGAGTTCGAGTTGGACTCCAGCACGGGCGTGCTCGAGTTCAACTGGTTGTAGCGGAAGGTGATCTTGTTCGCGTTGTTCAGGTTGTAGTCCGCTTTCGCCACGCCCCGCTTGGCAGGCGTCGGAAAGTTGTAGCCCTGATACCCGCCGGTGTCGTAGTTGAAATTCTTCTTCAAGTACGCCGACAGCGTGTCGAGATCCGACGCCAGCACCCGCGTGACGTTGCCGACGGCGGGTTCTCCGCCGTTGTTCGCGCGGAAGCTCGTGCCCGGCTGCGTCAGCGACTCGCTTTCATAGCTGCCGAAAAAGAAGAGCTTGTTTTTTTCCACCGGCCCGGACGCCCAGCCTCCGGTGTTGCCGTAGGTGAAGGTACCAGGATTCACGGTCAACGCCTTTGCCTGGGTGCCCACCATGCTCTGGTTCCGGAACTGGTGGTAGAACGAGCCGGCGAGCTTGTTCGTGCCGCTCCGCGTCACCGTGTTCACCGAGGCGCCGACGAAGTTTCCCTGGCGCACGTCATACGGCGCCACGCTCACCTGCACCTGTTCGATGGCCGCCAGCGAGATCGGCGCGACGCCCGTTCTATCGCCCGGCGTGTTGCCCAAGCCGAACGAGTTGTTGAAATAGGAGCCGTCGACCGTGATGTTGTTTGCGCGGCTGTCCTGACCGGCGAACGACATGGTGCCGCTCTGCTGGGGCGTCAGGCGGGTGATGTTTTCAAGCCGCCCGCTGATGTTCGGCAGATTCGCGAGGTCGTCTCGACTGATCTGGGTCGCCGCACCCGTCCGGTTCGAGCTGAATACCGGATCCACGTCGGCGGTCACGGTGACATTCTCCTGCACCGCGATGTTGCGTACGTTCACGATCACGTCGGTGGCGACGCCGAGATTCACCGTGAGGTTCTCGACCGTCTTCGGCTCGAACGCGGTTCCAACTCCGACGTACACCACCTGGACCGAATACGGCCCGCCCACCCTCATGTTGGGGATCGAAAATTTTCCGTCGGCGTGCGTCGTCGTGTCATAGCTCGTGCCCGACGGCTCGTGGATCGCGATCACGCTGGCACCCGCGATGGGGGTGGTGCCGTCGGTGACCGTCCCGCTGATGCTGCCGGTCGTGACGCCTTGTGCGTACAGGCGGCCGGCTGGGCCGCTGAGAAACGGCGCGCCGAGCGCAAATATGAACGCCACTGCCATCCACCGAAGAACTGGGATTCCTCGATTCATCTTGTTGTCTCCAGAAATAGGCAATCGTTGTCCCTTTCAACCTCTCAAACCATACGCGCGGGCGGCAACGGCAATATGACGACGGATGAAAAGAAGGATGAAAGCGAAACGAGGTGAAGAATACGTAACAGGCAAGAGAGTTCCGACAAAGGTCAGAACACGAAGGAAGAAACGCGTTGCCGCCCGTACGTACGAGCGTATTCTGCAACGCTTTTCGACGGCGCGCAACCCGATTTGCTCCGCACAAATCTGTCCAGCCGAAGACGGCCGGACAAAACTGTACGAAGTTTTTTACGTCCCTACAATATCGTCAGGCAGAGGTCGCGCGATCTGTCAGGTTGGATTCGCTCTCGCGACGATCCAAATTGTCGGCGAGGAGCGTCAAGACCTCGCGGGTGGCCTTCAACTTGCCGGGAGACACGTGCGACAGCGTCCTGGACACGGCGGCCTCGATGGCGCCCACGGCCATGTGGCTCATTCGACGCCCTTTCGGGGTGAGCGCGATCCGCAGGCGGCGCCGGTCGCGCGTGTCGGCCTGCAACTGGAGCAGGGCGCGCTGGCTCATCTGCTGCAGCACTCCGGTGAGCGTGCTGGGATCCAGATGCAGCACTTTTGCGAGATCGCCCGCCGAGATCCCGGGGAATTCGTTGACGACTTGAATGATGAGCCGCTGCCGCCCGGTGATGCCGAACTTGGACTTCATGTAGCGCGACGTCGTGGCGAGGCCGTGATTGATCGCCCAGAGGACGCGGAGGAAATCGAGCGCCTGGCCGAGCGGGCGCTCCTGGTAGTGCGCCGGCACCGTGGCTTCGTCGGGTCGAGTCATGTCGTCAAACTCCATGCAAGCGTCATGGGGTATAACGACGCCCCGCGTGCAACTGTTTACGTGTCAAAACATTGGAACTAAAACGGTTTCGTGAAGTCTTCGGTCACGGTCCGAGGCGCGAGACGCGCCAGCGGGGGCCGGTTTTCCGGTAGCAGACGCGGTCGTGCAGCCGGTACGGCTGTCCCTGCCAGAATTCGATCTGGTCGGGAATCAATCGAAACCCGCCCCAGAAGGGCGGCCTCGGAATCGTTTTTCCGGCGTACCGGCTCCGCGCCCGCTCGAACGCGCGCTCCAGAAAGGCGCGGTCGGGAATTTCCTCGCTTTGCGGCGAGATCCACGCGCTCAGCCGGCTCTCGCGCGGCCGGCTGCGGAAATACGTGTCGGACTCCCCGCGCGATAACTTGTGGATGCGTCCTTCGACCCGAACCTGTCGCTCGAGGAGCGGCCAGTGGAACACCACCGCCGCACGAGGGTTCGCGGCCAGTTCGACGGCCTTGCGACTGTTGTAGTTGGTGAAGAACTCAAATCCGCGGCGGCTGAGCCCGCGCAATAACACGATTCGCACCGACGGCGCCCCTGCCCGCGTGGCCGTGGCCAGCGCCATCGCCTCGGGAAGGCGCGTGCCGGCCTCCCTGGCCTCGCGGTACCAGCGCGTGAAAAGCTTCAGCGGATCGTCCATTTCTCACATGAATTTGGCCGGTTTTCGCGCATATGTCAAAATTGCCGGCTCATGCCCACGCCAAGCGCCGACAGCCGACCCGAGGCTCCGCCCAGGGACTTCATCCGCGAGATCGTCTCGCAGGATCTGATGTCCGGTAAATACGGCGGCCGTGTGGTCACCCGCTTTCCGCCCGAGCCCAACGGCAGTCTGCACATCGGCCACGCCAAGGCCATCTGCATCGATTTCGGCGTCGCCCAGGAGTTCGGCGGCCGCTGCAATCTGCGCTTCGACGACACGAACCCGGTGAAAGAGTCGCAGGAATACGTCGACCAGATCGTGCGCGACATCCGCTGGCTCGGGTTCGACTGGGGCGAGCACCTGTATTACGCGTCCGATTACTTCGAGCGGCTCTATGAATGGGCGGAGCAGCTGATCAAGGCGGGCAAGGCCTACGTCGACAGCCTGACCGCCGATCAGATCCGCGAGTACCGCGGCACCCTGACCGAGCCGGGGCGCGACAGTCCGTACCGCACCCGATCGGTGGAGGAGAATCTCGATCTGTTCAGGCGGATGCGCTCCGGCGAGTTCGAAGACGGCGCGCACGTGCTTCGCGCCAGGATCGACATGGCGTCGGGCAACATCAACCTGCGAGATCCCGTGATGTACCGGATCCGCAACACGCCGCATCAGCGCACGGGCGACGCGTGGTGCATTTATCCCATGTACGATTGGGCGCACGGTCAATCCGACTCGATCGAGCGCGTCACCCATTCGCTCTGTTCGCTCGAGTACGAGGACCATCGGCCGCTCTACGACTGGTATCTCGACGCGCTTGGGATCTATCACTCGCAGCAAATCGAGTTCGCGCGCCTGAATCTGAGCTACACGGTGATGAGCAAGCGCACGCTGCTCGAGCTGGTCGAAGGCAAGCACGTCAGCGGCTGGGACGACCCGCGCATGCCCACGCTGTCCGGCCTCCGCCGCCGCGGCTACACGCCGGAGTCGATCCGCAATTTCTGCGATCGCATCGGTGTGGCCAAGCGCGCCAACGTGGTCGACATCGCGAACCTCGAGCACGCGATTCGCGAAGACCTGAACGTGCGCGCGCCCCGTGTGATGGGCGTCCTGAACCCGCTGAAAGTCGTGATCGAGAACTATGCCGAGGGGCAGAGCGAAGACGTCGACGTCATCAACAACCCGGAAGATCCGGCGGCCGGCACGCGCAAAGTGCCATTCGGCCGGGTGCTCTACATCGAGCGTGACGACTTCATGGAAGTTCCGCCGAAGAAATTTTTCCGGCTCTCACCCGGCAAAGAGGTGCGGCTGCGCTGCGCGTATTTCGTGAAATGCACAGGCGTGGTAAAGGATCCGGCGACCGGGGACGTGATCGAGCTGCGCTGCACCTACGATCCCGCCACTCGCGGCGGCGATTCGCCGGACGGCCGCAAGGTCAAAGCGACACTGCACTGGGTGTCGGCCGAGCACGCGCTGCCGGCGGAGGTGCGGCTCTACGATCGGCTGTTCACGGTGGAGGATCCCGCCGACTCGGATGACTATCTGGCCAACTTGAATCCGCATTCGCTCGAGGTGATTCGCACCGCGAAGGTCGAGCCCAGCCTCGCCCGCGCGGCCCACGGTCGCAGCTTTCAGTTCGAGCGCATCGGATATTTCTGCGTGGACCCCGATTCGTCTGCCGACAACCTGGTGTTCAATCGGACGGTCTCGCTTCGCGACACGTGGGCGAAGATCGCAGCCAGAAACCCGTAGGCTCGAGACTTGAGCCAGCCTTGAGCCCTGAGCCTTGGGCCCTTGGCCCTGAGTCTTCAGTCCCGAGCGTCGGATCCTGGCATATAGTGTGTCCATCAATGAAGCCTTTCCACGGAACGGATGCGCCGTTCGAACCGGCGGATCCGAGGAATTTTGTCGGGCGCGCGCGTGTGAAGCGGTTTCCGCTCGTCGAAGGCGGCCAGCCCGTCATCGTCTACCTTGTCGAGTTCGAACCGGGTGGTAGGACCAACTGGCACACGCACAGCGCGCCTCAGCTGTTGCTGGTGAAGGAAGGGCGCGGCCGGGTGCAGACATGGGGCAAGCCGGCGCGCGAAATCGCCGCAGGAGATGCCGTGACCATCGAGCCGAACGAAAAGCACTGGCATGGCGCCGCCGCGGCGACGCCGATGGCGCACTTTGCCGTCAATCTGAATCTCACAACCCAATGGCTCGAGCCCGTCTCCGACGACCAGTACCGTGCATCCTGAACTCCAAGAAGCCGTCGACTTCCACGAAGCCATCGTCGCCGAGGCCGGCAAAGCCCTTGTCGGCTACGAAACCGAAAAGGCGCTCGCCAACGTCGTGCTGATGTCGGAAATTCCGACCACCTACGACAAGGATGAGCAACGGCAGGTCAACGCCGGAAACCTGTTGCTGCAGGGAGTGCCGGGGATCGGCAAGACGTTCTTCGGCGTGATCATCGCGGCCATCAGCGACGCCAAATTCGCGCGGATCCAGGGCCGCGCCGACCTGCAGCCGACCGAGGTGGTCGGGTTCCAGATGATCAATCCGGCCACCGGAGCCTTCATCACCGAATTCGGCCCGCTCGCGTCGGCGGAAGTGATTCTGCTCGACGAGATCAACCGCATCCCGCTGAAATCGCAGAGCGCGTTTCTCGAGGGGCTGCAGGACCGCAAGATCACCGTCGGCAAGACGACCTACGACCTGCCGGCGTTCAGCTTTGCCATCGCGACGATGAACCCGATAGAGCTGGGGCAGGGCACATTTCCGTTGTCGGAAGCGGCGACCGACCGGTTCGCCATCATGGTGAACATCGGGTACCTGCCGCCTGACGAAGAGCAGAAGCTCGTGAATTTCGATTTCAAGCAGGTGCGTTTGAACAAGCTGATGTCGAAAGAACGGATCATCCTGTTGCGCAGCGCCATTACCCGCGAAGTCTTTCTGCACGACAAGCTCGGAAAGTACATCCGGCGCCTCGTCGGCGCCACCCGGCCCTACAACGCGGAATCGGGTTGGCTGCATCGCTCGCCGTCCGAAATGGTCGAGCAGCATGTGGACCTGGGTGCGTCGCCGCGGGCGACGATCTGCTGGGGCCGGCTCGTGAAGGTGTGGGCGGTGCTCGTGCGCCATCGTGCCGAGGTCTATCCGGAAGACGTGCAGGACCTCGCGAAGTACGTGCTCAGCCACCGCATCTGGCTCGGTCCGCATGCCACCAGCCACGGGCTGACCGCCGAACAGGTGATCGAGGACATCGTCGCCAGGACGGCGATTCCATGAACACGCAGCCGGCAGAGCTTGTCGACTTCGCCGACATCACGGAAATCGAGCTGCGTGTGCTCCGCCGGATGAAGGAGTACATGCTCGGCGATCACGCCAGCGTTTTTCATGGTTCGGGCGTCGATTTCGTCGGCCTCCGCGACTGGCAGGCGGGCGATCGTTCCTCGGCGATCGACTGGCCCCAGTCGTCTCTGACGAATTTCACGCCGATGGTGATCCGCGAGTACGAGCAGCCGGGAACCGCACCCATCGTCGTCGTGGCCGACCAGTCGCCGTCGACCCGGTGCGGAATCGGCGGCACGCCGATTGCCGTGGGCATCGCGCGCGCAATAGCCACCATCGGGCTGTCGGCGGTGTATTTCCAGGACATGTTCGGCTTGATCACATTCGACAACGGATTCGAGAACTTGTCGTCGCTGCGCCCGCGGGTCGGCCGCGGGAACGTGATTCACTGTCTCGACGGCTACCAGGGCCGGGTCGTGATGGAAGAGGTCAAGATCGGGCAGCGCCTGTCGACGACCATCGGCGGGCACTTGCGCCGGACGACGTTGCTGCCGGTGATCTCCGATTTTCTTTTCGCAGACGGTCCGTTGGTGGTTCGCGAGCTGGCCGAACTGAGTTCGGTGCACGACGTGTTCCTGGTGATGATCGACAGCGCGTTTGCCTTCGACCTGCCGGATGTATCGGCCGGTTGGGTAAGCGCGTTCGACGTGGAGACCGGCGACTCGCGGCTGGTGTCCCGCCGCGAGCTGCGCGCGATGGCTCGCCGCGTACGCGCGTGGCAGGACGATCTCGAGAAGCAGGCTCATGAAGCCGGCCTCGACGTGCTGCGGGTCGATGTGGATTCGGAAAAGACGCTGCCCGCGCTGCTGGAATTTGTGACCGTGAGAAGACACCGAAAATGACACGACGAATCCTGCTCGCAACGCTTGCCGCGCTTGCGCCGTTCTCGGCCGCCGCGCAGACGTCCGCGTCCAAAGATGTGGCCGTGGCGCCCATCGAGTGCTGGTGGAAGACCGACCGCAGCGCCATTCGCGTGGGCGAGCATTTCCAGCTCACGCTGACGTGCGCCGTCCTCGACACCGACAAGGTGAAGGTGGCCGTCGACGAATCGAGCCTCGCTCCGTCGGCCCTGCACCTCGTTCCCTTTGAAATCGTGACCGGCAACCGCTTCCGCGACATCCGCAACAGCCCGCGGCGCTTTTTCCAGTACGAGTACACGATGCGCCTGCTCGGCGAGGATTTCTTCGGCAAGGAAATTCCGCTGCCGCGCCTGGAGGTGACCTATCGCGTGCAGAACGCGCTCGGCGGCGGCACCGCCGCCCTCTCGGGGCGCGAGGTGCAGTATTCCCTCAGGCCGATTGCGATCCGCGTGCTGTCGGTCGTGCCGAAAGACGCTGCCGACATCCGCGACGCGCCGCCCGACACCTTCGGCGACGTCGATCGGCGGTTGTTCCGCTCGAATCTCCTGATCATCGGAGCCGGCGTGGCAATGGCGCTCGCGCTGTTGCTCGTCGTCGTGGTGCTCGTGCGGGCGACGGTGAAACATCGTGCCGCCGTCTCGACGCGCAAGCTCGTCGTGGCGCCGGGAACGGTCTTGCGGGCCGCCTCGCGCGAACTGTCGGCGGTGCAGGAGGCCAGCCAGCGGGAAGGCTGGAACGGCGAGCTGGCCGGCCGCGCCGCCTCGGCGTTGCGACTGGCTGGCGCGGTGGCGTTGGCCAGGCCGGTGGGGCAGCGCCTTGCCGAACGCGACGCGGCCGCCGGTGAAGGGCAGATAGCGATTCGCCGTGGATTTCGGGGCAGGAAAATCATGTTGTCGGCTTCAGTCACGCCTCATACGGTCCAGCCGAATGGGAGCCGGAGCGGCGCGGCCGGCCTTTGGGAGGCCATCAGCCAGACACTGGCGACGTTCTCCGCGTTGCGTTACAGCCGCAACGGCACGCCGGATGGCACCGCGCTCGACGCGGCGCTCGCAGAAGGGCAAGATCTGATCAGGCGGCTCCGCCGGTACCAGCTGATTCGATTTGGCAGGGCCACGCCAACCGCCACGGAAACCACCAAGCAGACATGGGCACGCTGAGCGCGATTCTCGAACTCGTCGGCCGGACGCTGAGCGATTGGCGGACGCCGATCGGGGAACTGACCTTCAATGCGCGCAACACCGCGCTCCTGGCGGTGGCGCTGCTCTCGGTCCTTGCGGCGATGACGCTCGTGTGGCGATCGCTTCGCGGACGCCTGCCGGGGCGCACCGGGATCGCGCTGCCCGCCATTCTGCCGCGCATGAGGCAGTCGCCGATCGCGTTCGTGCGCCATGCGCCGTTCCTCATATTTCTCATCGGATTGCCCTTCTTCTGTATGGCGCTGGCCGATCCCTACACATCGCTGTCCGCCCGGCAGGTGTCTTACCCGGGACGCCGGATTGAAGTGATCATGGACGCCTCATTGAGCATGCTCTCGCCCTTCACGGGGCAGCAGCTCAAGACGCAAAGCGACACCGCATTTTCCACCAACATGGCCGCCGCCGAATATTTCATCCGCACGCGGATGAAGGGGAAGTATCGCGACCTGATCGCGCTGGAAGAATTCGGCAACGAGTCCTACGTCATCACGCCGTTCACGAGCGACTACCAGAACCTGCTGCTCAGTCTCAAGATGATCAGCGACGTGAACGAGTGGCAGCGGTTTCCCGACCAGGGCACGATCATCATGAAAGCGATCGATACGGGCGTCGATCTCTTCAAGGCGTTCGATTTTCTGAAGTCGTCGGGCAACATCATGGTGATTCTCAGCGACGGCCAGGACAACAACGTGCAGGTCGGCTCGATGTCGCTCGAGGAAGTGCTGCGGAAGGCGGTACAGAACCACGTGCCGGTCTACATGGTCCGCACCGCGTATTCCCGCAGCCTGTACGACGTGATTCCCGACACAATCTGGAAAAAAGCCATCGATGCGACCGGCGGCCGGTTTTACCCCGCGGCGAACCAGGAGACCATCGTGCAGGCCATCAAGGACATCGATGCGGCGGCCACCGGCCGGGTCGACGTGCGCGAGTACTCCGTCAGACAGCCTCGTTTCTCGCACTTCGCGCTGACCGCCGTGATGCTGTGGATGCTCGCCATCGCCTTGCAAATGACGCTTCGCATGTTCAGGACATTCCCATGAAACGATCATTCGGCATCATCGTCACCGCTCTCCTGCTCGCGATGGCCGGGGGCATTTCTCTTGTCGCCGGGTTGTTCGAGCGGCGCATGGGAGTGGCGCAGGAGGACATGGCGGTGCTGGATTTCGACGACCCGCAGGCCGACTACGCGGCGCTGCAGCAGGATCTCGAAAAGGTGCCGTGGGTCTCCCGCTCCACGCTGCGGGAAATCGAAGTCCAGCGCGCGACGCTGCAGTACTGGCAGCACGATTACGGCGATCTGGCCGAGCTCGCGGCGAAGCCCGCACACGGTGACGACACCGGCGACCCGGAGCTGCAACTATTGGGGGCCGACGCCACGTTCCGGATGGCGCAGCGAGGCCCGCAGGACAAGGTGACGGTGCTGAAGAATCTCGACGCGGCGATCCGCGCCTACGCCGAGGCGCTGCGCGCGGGCAACGAACGGCCGGACGCCGCGTTCAATTACGAGCTCGCCGTGAGAATCCGCGAAGAGCTGGCCAGCGGCAAGCGCAAAGGGATGCCGCCCTTCGATATCAACGAGGACAAGAGCGACGCCAACATGCATGGCGACCCGGGCGAGCCGCCGAAGGACATGAAGGTGGAGCAGTTCCAAATCCGGATTCCGATGGACCCGAAAGATTTCAAGAGCAAGGAAGATACGAGCGCCGGCAGGGGTCAGGTCCGGAAACGCAGGGGTTGACCGTGCTCAGGTACTTCGGGATTCAGCAGCTGAGATTCGGCGAGCCTCTGTATCTATGGCTGCTCGCGGTCCCTGCGCTGCTCGTGGTGCTGTGGTGCTGGCGCGTGATCCGGCGGCGCGCTGACGCCCGGAAGTATGACGCAGTCAGGCTCGTTCCGGTGCGCGAGCGGTTTACCGCCGTCGGAGACCTCGCCTTCTGGCTCTGCGCGATTCTCGCGCTGTCGCTCACGATCGTGGCGATTGCGCGGCCGCAGGGCATCACATCCATCGTGCGAAGCCCCGGCGCCGACATCGTGCTGCTGATGGACGGCTCGGCCTCGATGCGCGTGATCGACATGGGCACCGACCGCTGGCAGCGCGCCATGGTCTGGGTGCGCACGCTCACGCAGACGCTCGCGTGGGACGGCGATCGCCTGGCGCTGGCGACATTTGCCGACATCGCCGTACCTCAAATCCGGCTCACGCGCGATCCGAACACGATCCTGTTCTTCCTCGATCACCTCGACAAGCAGCCTACGTTCAAGCTCGAGGACGACACAACCTGGGACACCAACGCTGAAGACGCCATCCGATGGGGCATGAAGCTCGTCGATACCGATCAGGAAATGTACGGGCCGAGCAAGAATGCCAAGACGATGGTCATCATCTCCGACGGACAGGTGTGGAGCGGCGACGTGCAGCGGGCGATCGCCCAGGCGGTGAGCAAAGGCTTCATCGTGGACGTCATCGGCGCCGGTACGTCCACGGGCGGCATGATTCCGCTGCCGCGCGGCGACAACGGGAAGGTGCTCGCCGGCTTCATTCCGATTCAATCGTCGATCGATCGCATTTCGCTGATGTCGATGGCGCGGGAAGGCAATGGGGAGTACTTCGAGCTGGGCACGGCCTCCGACGAGCAGATCGCCGCGCGCATCATCCAGACCGCCGCCAGGCGCTCGGGCAACGAACAGCTCGATCAATCCTTCGACGAGCTGTACTGGTACGTGCTGGTCGCGGCGGCCGTCTTCCTGGGCCTCGGCCTGCTGTTTCTGAAGCAGCGAGTGCAGCTGGGTCTTGCCGTGGCCTCGGCACTGGCGCTGGTCGCGCTGATCGCCGGCCTCAAGCACTGAGGGGAACTGACACTGGAAAGTGAAAAGTTGAAAGTCAAATCTTAAAAGTAAAGTCACTTTTAACTTTCGACTTTTAACTTTCGACTTTACATGTGCTGCACCACCTTGTCCCCGAACTCCGAGCATTTCACTTCCGTCGCCCCGTCCATCAGCCGCGCGAAGTCGTAGGTCACGGTCCTGGCTGAAATCGCACCGTCCATGCCCTTGATGATGAGATCGGCCGCTTCGGTCCATCCCAGGTGCCGCAGCATCATCTCGCCGGAAAGCACCACCGACCCGGGGTTCACCTTGTCCTGGTTCGCATATTTCGGCGCCGTGCCGTGTGTCGCCTCGAAGATGGCGTGGCCCGTCAGATAGTTGATGTTGCCTCCCGGCGCGATGCCGATGCCGCCCACCTGTGCCGCCAGGGCGTCCGAGAGGTAGTCGCCGTTGAGGTTGGGTGTGGCGATGACGTCGAACTCGTCGGGACGCGTGAGCACCTGCTGCAACGTGACGTCGGCGATGGCGTCCTTGATCACGATGCCGGCGCCCGCGCGTCCTTCCGGGATCTTGCACCACGGGCCCCCGTCGATCTCGACCGCGCCGTAGAAGTCTTTCGCGATCTTGTAGCCCCAGTCGCGGAATGCGCCTTCGGTGAACTTCATGATGTTGCCCTTGTGCACCAGCGTGACGCTTTTGCGGCTGTATTTCACCGCGTAGCCGATGGCGCTGTGGACGAGCCGTTCGGTGCCGAGGTAGCTGATCGGCTTCACGCCCACTCCCACCTGCACTCTCATGTCGCGCTTGGGCGCGCCGATGGCCTCCAGTTGCGCCTGCCACTGCCTCGTCGCTTCGATGCTCCCGAACCGCACCTTCTTGAATTCCTTGGGAAATTCCTTTGCGAGAAAATCGAGCACTTTCTGCGCCTCCGGCGATCCGCCCGCGAACTCAATGCCCGCGTAAATGTCTTCGGTGTTTTCGCGGAAAATCACCGCATCGACCTGTTCGGGATGCTTGACCGGCGAGGGCACGCCGCGAAACCAGCGCACGGGCCGCAAGCAAACGTACAGATCGAGGAGCTGCCGCAGTGCGACGTTCAATGAGCGAATTCCGCCGCCGACAGGGGTGGTCAGCGGCCCCTTGATGCCGACCAGGTACGTACGAAACGCGTCAAGCGTTTCGTCGGGCAGCCAGTTGTTGACCTGCGTGAATGCTTTCTCGCCGGCCAGCACTTCCTTCCACTGGATTTTCCGCTTGCCGCTGTACGCCTTTGCGACGGCCGCGTCGAACACTCGAACGCTCGCGCGCCAGATGTCCGGTCCCGTACCGTCGCCTTCGATGAACGGCACGATGGGATTGTCCGGGACCTGAAGCCGCAGTTGGTTATCGATGGTTATTTTTGCGCCAGCTTGCGTCATAAAGGAATTGTGACCTCGAAATGGAATTGTTGGCGCCAATGGTATCTCACTCGGTACAGGAATCGCATGAACTCACCTTTGACCGTTCGTGCCCCAAAAAAGCGTCGTCAAAACAGACAGCCGGGAAATTTATTGTAGCGGCGGAATACCTGCGTTCCGTTCGTAGCGGAGGTGCTCATGCTTCAGCCGACCAATTCAACCCGATCGCCGGAGTCCGCGGTCCCTCCCGACGGGGCCAGCGCGTTGATTACCGAGCGCATTCGCGGCGAGTTCCGCGAAATGCCGGGCCTCACGCTCACCGTGGCCCAGGCGCGACGCCTGTGGAATGTCGACCTGCCCACTTGTACCGAGGTGCTCTCGCAGCTGGTCGACGCCGGCTTCCTGTGCTGCAGGTCGGATGGCGCCTACAGCCGGGCATCGAACATGACGGCGCGACCCCTGCGCATGGCCAAGGCCGGCATCCAGTTTCTCGAAATCGACCGTCCCCGCCGCACCGTCGCAGAAGGATAGCCGCCGTCCGGGCCGGAAACGGCCGCCCGCGGAAAAGGAAAAGGCCGCTCGCTGAAAAGTTGAGCGGCCTTTCTGCTGGAAGCCAGCGCTAGGATGATGTACGACCGGTTGCCCTTATGGGAAATGCCTGGACACGTCTGACGGCCCCCTGACCGCGGGCCGTGGGCCCTGAGCCTTGGGCCTTGAGCCCTGCGCCCCAGGCCTACTTCGCGAGGGTATGCACGTAATTGATGACATCCTGGATTTCTTCCGCCTTCAGCTTCGATTTGAACGCGGGCATGTTGCCGATTTCGCTCTTCTTGCCGTTCTCGACCAACTCGTGGATGTCGTCGTCGGTCACCTTGGCCAGGGTCGCCTTATCAGCCAGGTTTGGCAGCTTGCCCTTCAACGTCTTGGCCGCCGGGCCGTCGCCCATCCCGGTTGCGCCGTGGCACATCTGGCACTGCCGCTTGAAGATCGTCTCGCCGCTGGCGATTGATTCAGGGGTCGCCTTGGCGGCCGCGGCGGCAGATTTGGCTGATGCGGGCGGCTTCGCCTGCCCGGCGTAGACCACCGTCATCAGAAACAACGACAAAATGCTCGCAAGTCCTGCAAATCGGGAAATCCGGAATCTACAAATCTTCATCGTTCAAGTCTCCTATGTCCAGTTTACCTTAGTTGCTCCGGCCGAGCTGACCACGTCTTGAACCGATGCTCTCGACTGGTCCGAGAATTTAACCGCCAGCAGTACGCCGCCGTCGACCACGCTTTCGTCGTACGGCAGGTTCCTGAAGTTCGGCAGGCGAAGCTCGACCAGCAGCCCGATCAGCGTCGCAAGGATCGCGCCCAGCATGGTGGTTTCGTAGGTCACCAGCCCGACCGGCCACGGCGACACGATCGGCATCCCCCCTTTGACGATGGGATAGTTCAGTGCGGTGATCGTTGCGAGAGAGAAGCCGGCGGCCATTCCAATGGCCGCGCCGCTCAACGCCCACGTCCGCAGCTTGGTGCCTTTTTTCTCCGGCAGAAACCGCTCGCCGTGGATCGGCTGCGACGTCATGACTTCCATCGACTCCGGATCGACGCCTGATTGAATCAACCGCCGGATCGCGGCACGCGCTTCAACAGGCCGATTGAATCTCGCAAGACACCAGGTTTGAGCCATCGTGCTCCTAATGACCGGGGTGAGCATCGCCCGGAGCGCTCTGTCCGGCGAAGGTGGGCTCAGTCAGCTCACCGGCATGTCTTGCCGCCTGCTGCAAGCCCTCTTCGAATTCCCAGATCGAGATCATCGGGCTGAATTTCGCGAACAGGAAATAGAGCAGGATGAAAAATCCGAACGTGCCGAAGGCAATGCTGGCCTCGGTGACCGAAGGCCGGTAATGACCGTAGTTATAGGGCAGGTAGGGATGAACGAGCGTGGGGACGATGATGAGAAAGCGCTCGAGCCACATGCCGATGACGACGCAGATCGACGCAATCAGCACGCCGGGAATCGTCCTCAGGCGTTTGATCGCCAGAAGCGGGAACGGGATGATGAAGTTGCAGGCGACCATCGTCCAGAACAGCGGCGCGTACGGACCCGAGATCTTGGACCAGAAGACGGCCATCTCAGCCGGTCCGTTCCCATACCACGTCACCAGATACTCGGTGAACGTGAAATAGAACCACAGGAGGCTCATCAGCAGCAGCATCCTGCCGAGGTTGTCGAAATGCACGGGCAGCAGATAGTGCTCGAGATGGAAGAACCTCCGGATGATCACCATCGCAATCAGGAGCGCCGCAATGCCTGAGAAGATGGCGCCGACGACGAAATACGGGCCGAAGATCGTGCTGTGCCACATCGGCATCACCGTCATCGCGAAGTCCCACGAGACGATCGTGTGCACCGAGACAGCGACCGGAATGATGATGAGCGCCATGATGCCAATCGCCTTTTCCAGCCGCACCCACTCTCGCTCGGTGCCGCGCCAGCCGAGCGCCAGCGTGCGATACAGCTTCTTGCGCCAACCGCTGGCCTTGTCGCGGGCGACCGCCATGTCGGGGATCATCGGCAGATAGAGATAGGTGACGCTTCCCGTCAGATACGTGTTGATGGCGATGAAGTCCCACATCAGGGGC
>DASZHO010000120.1:0-37291 GCA_035937795.1 Vicinamibacterales bacterium
CACCGGTGGGTATGTGGCCGCCATCCGTGCCGCTCAGCTGGGCTTGAAAGTCGCAGTGGTCGAGCGGCAGAAGGCCCTTGGCGGCACGTGCCTGATCTGGGGCTGCATTCCTACAAAAGCGCTGCTCGAGCACGCCCACGCCTTGAAGGTGGTTCAGAACGTGAAGGAGTGGGGCGTCACCATCGGTGAAGGCGCGGTCGGCCTCGACATGAATCAGGTGCAGGCGCGCAAGGACAAGGTGGTGACGGGCCTCACCAAAGGCGTCGAGTTCCTTTTCAAGAAAAACAAGATCGAGTGGATCAAGGGATCGGCGCGCATTACCGGACGCCGGACGATTGAGGTCACCGGCGACGAGGCGCAGAGCCTGACGGCGTCACGCGAGATCGTGATTGCGACCGGGTCGATGCCGCGCAGTGTGCCGGGCGTCGAGATCGATCGCAAGCGCATCATCACGAGCGACGAAGCGATCGGGCTGCGCGAGGTCCCGCAGTCGATCATCATTCTTGGAAGCGGGGCGGTCGGCGTTGAATTCGCGTCGATCTTCCGGCGATTCGGCAGCGAGGTCACCCTCATCGAGTTGCTCCCGCGCCTGGTGCCTCTCGAAGATGAGGCCATTTCCGCGGAGCTGCAGAAATCGTTCAGAAGGCAGGGAATCAAGGTTCACACGGGCACGAAAGTCACACGGGCGACCGCGTCGGACGGCGGCGTCGAGATCGAGGCGGAACCGGCCGAGGGCAGCGCCGAGCGGATGAGCGCCGATTATCTGCTGGTGGCCACCGGCCGAGGCCCGGTGACTCAAGGGTTGGGCATCGAAGGCCAGGGCTTCAGTCTCGAGCGCGGCTACGTGGCTGTTGACGAGCTGTTTCGAACCGGCGTTCCGGGGTTTTCGGCCGTCGGCGACGTCATCACGTTCGTCTCGGGCGGCCCGCCGCATCCGCAGTTGGCGCACGTGTCGTCGATGGAAGGGATCATCGCGGCCGAAAGAATAGCCGGCCAGGATGCGAAGCCTATCAATTACGATCACGTGCCGGCGTGTACCTACTGCGATCCTGAAATCGGGAGCGTGGGGTTGACCGAGAAGCGCGCGCAGGAACGGGGATACGATGTACGCGTGGGCGCGTTTCCGTTCGGCGTTCTCGGCCGCGCGAGAATCGCAGGCGAGACAGAGGGCTTCGTGAAGATCGTGGCCGACAAGCGATACGATGAAGTGCTGGGCATCCATATGATCGGCCCACGATCGACGGAGCTGGTCGCCGAAGCGACGCTGGCGCTGCGCACCGAGTGCACCGTGGAAACGCTCATCCGGACGATTCATGCGCACCCAACGTTCGCGGAGGCCGTAGGAGAAGCCGCGCACGCCGCCCACGGCGCCGCCATTCACCTTTAACTCTCCTTCCAGGACCATATGCCGACTGAAGTTGTCATGCCGCAGATGGGCGAATCGGTCGCCGAAGGCACCATCGTCCGATGGATAAAAAAGCTGGGCGACCCGGTCGAGCGCGACGAGCCGCTGTTCGAGATCTCCACCGATAAAGTCGATGCTGAAATTCCGGCGCCTGCAGCCGGCGTGCTGAGCGAAATCAAGGTCAAGGAAGGTGAAACCGTTCCAGTGAACAGCGTTGTCGCGGTGATAGGCGAGGCAAGCGGGGCCACAACCGCTCCGCCTTCAGAGGCCAAAGCTGCTCCGGCACCAGCTCCCGCGCCTGCAACGCCGGCCGCGGCAGCGGCTCCGGCACCAGCTCCCGCACCTCTTTCGCGCCCCGCGCCTGCCACACCCGTCGGGACCGCCGCACCAGCCGCGCCCGCCGCACCAGCCGCGCCTGGCACACCCGCCGCGGCCGCCGCACCAGCCGCACCCGCCGGGCCAGCCGCACCAGCCGCGCCCTCCGCACCGACCGCGCTCCACGTAGTAGCCGCGCCCCCCGCAGCCGCGCCCTCCGCGCCGGCACCCGGCTTGTCGAAGCCCTGGTCGACTGCGGAGGCGCGTGCGCTTCGCCTGTCGCCGTTGGTGCGAAGGATTGCGAAGGACCACCGCGTCGATGTGCGCAACATCGCCGGAAGCGGCGCCGGCGGACGCGTGACGAAGTCGGACATCCTTGGCTACATCGAGGCCGGTGCGCCCGTCAGCGGCACCAGCGCCCTGGCCCCCGCGCGACCCGCCGCACCCCCGCTGCCTTTGACGCCCCCGGCGCCTCTCGAGGGGGTCGATCGCGTGCCCATGACGGTGATGCGGCGCCGCATCGCCGAACACATGGTGATGAGCCGCCGCACGTCGGCGCACGTGCATTCGGTGTTCGAAGTGGACTTCACGAAAGTCGACGAAATTCGAAAATCAAAGAAAGCCGAATACGAAAAGGCCGGCGCCAAAATCACCTACATGGCCTTCATCACCAGGGCGGCGGCCGCAGCCCTGAAAGCAGTGCCGGTCGTGAATGCGTCGGTGGACGGCAACGACATTCTTTACAGGAAAGACATCAACATCGGCGTGGCGGTGGCGCTCGACTGGGGACTGATCGTCCCCGTGATCAGGAACGCCGATCGGAAGAATCTTCTCGAGACGAGCAAGGCCATCGTCGACCTGGCGGCGCGCGCCCGCGACAAGAAGCTGTCGCCGGACGATGTGCAGGGCGGGACGTTCACGATCACCAATCCCGGCGTCTTCGGCGCGCTGTTCGGGATGCCGATCATCAACCAGCCGCAGGTTGCCATTCTCGGGGTGGGAGCAGTCGAGAAGCGCCCGGTCGTGGTGAACGACGCGGTGACGATTCGCCTGCGCGCCTACATGACGCTCGGTTACGACCATCGCATCATCGACGGTGCGGTGGCCGACGAGTTCATGTCGCACCTGAAGAAGACGATAGAAAACTTCGACCCAGACCAAGATTGAAGCCCCTGGAAGTACGAAAGCTCGGTGTCGTTCCATACGCGGCTGGTGTGGAGATGCAGCGCGCGCTTGTGGAGGACCGGCGCGCCGCGCGCGTGCCCGATCTTCTGCTGCTCCTCGAGCACCCGCACGTCATCACGCTTGGCGTGAAGCTGGCCGCCGCAAAATCCCATCTTCTTGCCACGCCGGAGCTCCTCGACAAGCGCCACGTCGAAGTTCACGAGTCTGGACGAGGCGGCGACATCACCTACCACGGGCCGGGGCAGCTTGTTGGCTATCCAATTCTCGATTTGCGCCCCGATCGCTGCGACGTTCACAAATATGTGCGGGACCTCGAGGAAGTGATGATTCGCGCCGCCGGCGACTTCGGCATCCGTGCCGGCCGCATTCGAGGCCTGACGGGCGCGTGGGTTGGCGCCGATAAATTGGGTGCCATCGGAGTCCGAATTTCTCGATGGATTACGAGCCATGGGTTCGCATTCAACGTGACCACTGACCTGGACTATTTCAACCTGATCGTGCCGTGCGGCATCACGAGCGGCGGCGTCACGTCGCTCACGCGAGCCGTGGGTCATCCGGTAGGGATAGCCGATGCCGAGGCCGCCGTCGTCCGTCATTTCTGCGAGGTGTTCGATCGCGAGCTTGTGAGCGCGTCCCCCGAGATGGCGGCCAAATAATGACCAGAAAGATCTACCGTCCGACCTTCCTCACGCTGGCGGCTCTCGCGACGACCATCGCGGCCATCGCGGGCACGGCGGGATTCATTCTCGGCCGCGCGCCGATGCTCGGCCAATTCGTTCCTGTGCATTTCACCGATCAAGGAGTGCCGGATCGCTGGCTGCCCATCTCGTTCACGCTCGTGCTTTTGCCGGTCTGGATCCAACTGGTTCTCGCCACAGTGTTTGGATCGATCGGCGCGATGCTGCTCTACCGCACGCACCCGCTCACCCCCGGCGACCGTGTGGCCGAAGACGACGTCACGCGGCAGAATCGCGAGCGTATGCTCGTGACCGCCGAGGCGGTGAGCCTGCTGTGTGCGATCTGGGTGATGTTCCAGGGCCTGGCGGCGCTCCGCATACTGTGGCTGTGGCAGCGGGGATTTGGCGACCTCGGCAACGTGTACATGCAGTCGCTGGTTGTGGCGATCGTGCTGTCGGGCATCGTCGGCGTCCGCGCTGGCGTGAACCTGCACCACCCCACACCGGCGGCGCGGCCTTCCGACGATGGGCACTGGCGGTTCAAGGCGCTGTATTTCAACCCGGAGGATCCGGCGCTCTTCGTGCCCGTGCGCAACGGCGTCGGCTGGACGGTGAACTTCGGCCGCCCCCGGGCGGTGGTGTTTTTGGTGATTTTCGTCGCCCTCGGTGTCGGCGCCCCCCTCTTTATCCTCAGACTTCTGCTCGGGGAATAAAACCGCCCGCTCTGGTGTTCTCGTAACTAGACGAGGAGAAGCCGCGAGACGGCGCCGTACAAAGGGGCCCGCCAGCGGGACACATCATGTCAACCACACAAAATTTGGTCGAACGGCTGAAGGCCCACGACCCGGCGGCCGTGGCGGATTTGTCGGCATCATACGGTTCAAAAATTTATCAGCTCGCTTTCCGGTATCTGAAGAATCGCGAGGACGCGGAAGAAGTGGCCCAGGACGTGCTGCTGAAGGTGTACCAGAAGATCGATGCCTTCCGGGGCGACGCGGCGCTGTCGTCCTGGATTTACCGCATCACGTTCAACGCGGCGATGTCGCGGCTGCGCGAGTTCAAGCAGTACCTGCCCGTCGCGACGGAGAAGGCCGGAGACGATTTGTCGCCGGCGCCGCTCAAGCGCGAGGTCGTCGACTGGTCGCCGCTGGCCGATGAGGAAGTCTTTCGCGTCGAGCTGCGGAACACGCTGGTGCACGCGCTGCAGCAAATGCCCTTGCTGTATCGAACGCCGGTCATTCTCCGCGATGTGCAGGGGCTGAGCACGGAAGAAGCCAGCGCGGTGCTCCACGTGAAGGAGCAGACGCTGAAATCGCGCTTGCATCGTGGACGGCTGATGCTCCGCGAGCAGTTGTCGGACTTCGCCAGCGGCATCCAGCTCCACTAAGGCGACTGGAGGCTGGAGAGTAGGGCCTACGGCCGGTTGGTCAGCTCCACGGTCGCCGTGATCGGATTGCCATCCCTCATGACCGTCACTTCCACTTTGTCGCCCGGTTTCTTGTCGCGGAGCGCGAACGTGAAGTCGTAGAGGTTCTTGATCGGCGCCCCGCCAAACGACGTGAGCACGTCGCCGCGGCGGAAGCCGGCCTTGGCGGCGGGACTGCCGGCGCGGACGTCGGCGAACTTCACGCCCTGGCCTTCGTCCGCAAAATCCGGAACGGACCCGAAATACGGCCCATAGCCCGACACGCCGCTTCCAGACGCCGTGCCGCCATGCGGCTGCTCCGTCTCGACGAATGCGGGACGGTCCTGACGGTTCGCGAGCTGCCGCGCCAGCGCCAGCGCCAGATCGGCAACGGCCGCGCCGCCGGGCGCATCGATTTTCTCCCACGTGTCGGTCGGGCGATGGTAATCGGCGTGAAAGCCCGAGAAAAAATTGATGGCCGGGATCTTCCGGAGCGAAAACGACGCATCGTCGCTCGCGCCCGCTCCCGGACTTCCTTTCAGCGCGTTCAGGCTGATGCCGCTGCCTTTCTGCGCCGCCTTCAGATCGTCTTCGATGGAAGGCGAATTCGAAATGCCGTCCACCAGAATTCGGCCGCCGGCGCGGCCGACCATGTCGAGATTGATCATGGCGATCGTCTTCTCGAGCGGCACGGCTGGATGCTGCACGTAATACGAAGAACCCAGCAGCCCGAGCTCTTCGCCGGCAAATGTGATGAACACGATGCTGCGGTGAAAATCGGCGCGGGCTTCCGAAGCCGCCTTGGCCATTTCCATCACCGCCGCCGTGCCGGATGCGTTGTCATCGGCGCCATGGTGAATCTGTCCGGTGCTGTTCGGCGCCATCGAAAACCTGCCGCTGCGGCCGAGGTGATCGTAATGGGCGCCGACGACGACAAACTCCGATTGCAGGGCGGGATCGCTGCCCTTCAGGATCCCGACGACGTTGCGGACGGGCTTATGAATCTTGGCGGTGTGATTGACCGCGGTCACGGTGAAATTGGTCAGCGCCTGTGAGTGCGGAGCAAAGTCCCGATCGATGTCGTGCTGCACGGCGGTGAAATTGAGCGCCGCGCCGAGCGCCTCCTGCACGCGATCTCGCGACAGGTAGAAGACAGGCACGCCGTATTCTTCGGCCTGAGGATCGCGCATCCAGCGGCGGAACTCCGCGGTCTGCGGCGCATGCACGGGGTCATCGACCAGCAGAATCGCTTTGGCGCCTTGCGAGCGGGCAGCTCCGGCTTTGTATTCGACCGACGAGTAAGGCGTGTTCGTCTGCCCGTCGAAGCGGCTCTTCGGGTCGTTTTCCTGCGGCTCGTGCGTGAAAATCAGAACTGCTTTGCCCGCGGCGTCGATGCCGGCGTAGTCGTCGTACCCGAGCGGAGTGGCTGTGATGCCGTATCCGGCAAACACCACCGGCAGTGGGGAAGCCGGAGACTGGTCGGAGGACGTCGACAACAGATCGTAGTCGCGGCCGATCTGGAGGGAGACGGACCGGCGCGATGCCGTCAAGGTCACGGAATTTCCTGGCTGGACCTCGAGGCCGGCGGTCAGTTCGAACTTCTGAAAAAATGTTCGGTTGTCTCCGGCCGGCTCGAGGGCGGTTGCGCTGAAGCTCTTGCCGATGTAGTCGGCCGCCTTCTCGAGGCCAGGCGCGCCGTCCCCGCGTCCTTCGAGGTCATCCGACGCCAGATACTTGATGTGCTCCAGGTATACGCGCGGATCGATGTGCCGCGGGTCCGCGTAGAGATGGATGACGAACAACGACGCTATTGCAGCGCCGGCGAATCTAGACAGCTTCATTTCCAAGCACCTCGTCAATCACAACGCGATCGCGGCTCGTGAGGGATGGTCTCGTGACGCGCTCGAGCCCGGCCGGGCCGATGGTGACGGGCCAGGCGCAGACGGGCGCCTTCGTGCCGTTGTCGCGATCGAGCGATACAAAGGCGCTGAGCAGCCTGCGCGAGCCCAGCGCCACCGCTTCACAGAATACAGCGGCTGCCGTTCCAAGCGTGGTCGGCCCCGGCGGCCAGAGCGCTTTCATCCGTGCTTCCACCAGATTCAGCTGCGGCGGTGTGAGCAGCGAGGAAATCGAATGGCCGGCGATCGAGCCTTCGGCCCAGGGGATCACCACACGCGCGGGCGGATGGCCGAGCACCGCGAGCGAAACCTGCGACCCGGAGCCGCGCGCCTCAATCGCCACGAGCGAGCGCGTCACTGCGGCAAACGCCTCGGGCGCGGAGCCGACCGCGCGCGACCGCGGAAGGCCAAGCTCGTCAAAACCCTGCTGGAGCAACCCGAGATGGCCGGCGCCGGCGCAGATGACGACCGAGCGCTCAAAACAGCCAAGCCTGTTGAGCCGCCGAAGCAGCGCGAGGCCGACTTCCCCCGACCACTCTGCTCCGAATGCGGCATCGGCGAGCACAATCGCATCAGCCCCCGTCGCCGAAGCGATATCGGTAAATCCCTCGATTCGCGTGTCGGAGCCGATGATGGGCGAAGATTGTCTCAAGTCGAGCGCCTTGCCGGCCGCAACCGTGGATTGGTCGTCAATCAGGCGAATCGCAGCAACCCTGCCGCGGCTGGCCAGCGCGCGGGCCGTGGCTCCGCCTATCTCTCCCGCGCCGAGGATGGCGACCAGCGACATCGCCCGGTCATTTTATATGGGGATCGCCGAAGGCCGGATTGGTGAGGAATTCCTCGTCGGTAAGGCTCTCGAGAAACGCAATCAGATCGTTGACTTGCGGTTGCGAGATTTCAAACCCGGAAAGCTGGTCGTTGTTCGACGGACCGGCATGGCCGCCTGCCGCGTAATGTCGAATCACGGCGTCAAGGGAGGGCAGGCTGCCGTCGTGCATGTAGGGCGCCGTGACGGCGATGTTGCGCAGAGTCGGCGCGCGAAATCGTCCCATGTCCTCCTTGCGCTGCGTTTGAAGGAACAACCCGAGATCGAGGCTGAACAGACCGTTGTTGTGGAAGACCATCGGTACGGCGGGCGAACCTCCATATCGGACCGGTCCGGACAGGTTGAAGCCGCCGTGGCATTGGCTGCAGCGAAGGCGGTCGGCAAAGAACAGCTCGGATCCGCGCAGCGCCTCGGTGGACATTCCCGCTCGGTCGTCCTGGTAAAGGTAGCGATCGAAGCGCGAGCGTCCGGACAGCAGCACTCGCTCGAACGACGCGATCGCCTTGACGATGTGCGGCATGCTCAGGGCCGGATCTTCGCCGGGAAACGCACCCTGGAAGCGTTGAACGTCGTCGGGGACCTGGGCGAATCTTGAGAGAATCTCCGCGTCGCGATCTTTCAAGCCGAGCTCGATGGGATGCTCGTTGTACATCGGCACCTCCATCTGGGCTTCGAGTGTCCGCCGCTGCTCGTCGGCCCATCCGTACGAAAGGTTGTACGCGACGTTGGTGAGCGACAGTGCGCTCCGCTGATGCGATGCGCCGGTCGATCCGACCGCCCGGGCGCGGCCGTCGGTAAACGCCAGGGCTTGCTGGTGACAACTGGCGCAGGAATATGTGCCGTTGCCTGAAAGACGTGTGTCGTAGAACAGCAGGCGGCCCAGCTGTACTTTCGGCTCGCTGATGGGATTGTCGCGAGGAACCTGCGGTACGGGCAGGCCGGCGGCAAGCCGCCCGGCGAAAAACGCGGCTGCGCCGTCATCCGGCGCCGACCGCAGGCAGACGCCGACGATGAGCAGGATCGCGGTGCATGTGAAAACGACTCCCGATTTCGTTTTTTATCTCCAGCTGGTGTGCGGCGTCACCCGGGCCATGTTGACCGTGCGGTCGGCAAGCTCGGCGCGCTCGTGCAGCCATCCTTCAAACGACGCGAGCGCGGCAGGGTCGACCCCTGCCGGGTCGGCGTGGCGCCGTTCGACCCACGCTTTCATCGCTTTCATCAGGATGTCGGCGTGTTCGCGGCTGCTTCCGAACAGTTTCAGGTAGGCCTGCCTGGCGTCTTCGGTCCGATTGAGGCCCAGGTAAGCTTCGCCGCGGTACTCGATCGCATCGTAGAAGTCCGGTGAAATCTGCAGCGCGGTGTTGTAACTCTCGAGCGCCTTCGCATAGTCGCCGGTCTTGCGATAGGCGTAGCCGAGACCGTTGTGGGCGCGGTGCATCTTCGGCGACAGCTCGACAGCCTTCTTGAAATCGTTCAGCGCCTTTCCATACTCGTCACGCGCCTGTTTCATCGCCTTATCGGCATCCGCAGGTTTGGCCGACGCCGCCTTCAACTCGGCTTTGTCGCCGGCATTCAAGTGCTTCACACCGCTGTTGAAGGCGTCGGTTGCCAGCGCCTCCGGCGACCCGGACGTCGCCTTTGATGGGTCGGCTCCCGCGCTGTGGATTGCCGAGAGTCCCACGCTGGTTGCCGTAACGAACGCGAGCACGAGACCTGCCGCAAGCGACCTGTGCGTCATACCTGGCTCCTTGTGAGTCCGCCGAAAGGGGACCGTAGCGACGTACGTTTTCGACGTACCTATTAGACGTACCTATATAGATCTTAGATGAAAAGCGCGCCTTGCAAAAGTGTGCGAATATTTCCGGATGCCCTCACAACTTCAAGGCAAAGTTGCCTTTGTCACCGGCGGTTCCCGCGGCATCGGCCGCGCGATTGCCGCTGCGCTTCTGCGCGACGGCGCCAGCGTCGCCATTACCGGCACCAACCCCGATCATCTTCGCCAAGCCGAGTCGGCGCTCGCCCCCGCGCCGGGCGGCAGCGCCAGGTTGCTGCCTTTTGAGGCCGATGTGCGCGACCACCTCGCCGTGGAAACCGCCATCGAAGAAACGGTGAGACGCCTCGGCGGCCTCGACATTCTCGTGAACAACGCCGGCGTCGGATGGTTCGGCAGCGTCGAGTCCGAGCCGCACGACGAGTGGCGACGCGTGATCGATACCAACCTGACCGGGGTGTTCAACTGCTGCCACGCCGCGATCCCGCATCTTCGCCGGCAGGGTGCCGGATACATCGTCAACATCAGCAGCCTTGCGGGGAAGAACGTCGTGCCGGGGGGCGCCGGCTATTGCGCATCGAAGGCCGGTCTCAATGCGTTCAGCGAAGTGCTGCTGCAGGAAGTCCGCCAGGACAACATCCGCGTGAGCTACGTGTGCCCCGGTTCGGTGAACACCGAGTTCATGGGGCACGCGGATGCCGCCAACGACTGGAAGCTGCGGCCGGAGGACGTCGCGCAGGTGGTGATCGATCTGGTGTCGACCGACAGACGCAGCCTGCCAAGCCTGGTGGAGCTTCGACCAGCAAAGCCGCCCAAGAAGTAATCCCACGGCAGCCCCAGACATATGACTGATGCGATAGCGCACTACAAGGTGCTCGCGCCGCTCGGTGTGGGGGGACTTGGCGAGGTGTTCCGCGCGCGCGACACGCGCCTGGGACGCACGGTGGCGGTGAAAGTGCTTCCCGCCGCAATCGCCTCCGATCCCGCACGCCTGAGGCCGCTTCTCGATGCGGCGACGGTGGCGTCGTCGATGTCTCACCCCAACATCACGACGCTGTTCGAAGTCGGCGAAGACGGGGGACAGACATATCTCGTGTTCGAGTTCGTTCCCGGCGATCCGCTGACCGCGCTCATCGACGGCCGCGCGTTGAACGTGCGGCGCGCGGTCGAGCTGGCCATTCAGCTGGCAGATGCGCTGGCGGATGCGGAAGCGCACGACCTCGTTCATGGCGACATCCGGCCGGGCACGATCGTGGTCACGTCGAAAGACCGCGCAAAGTTCATGAATTTCGGGTTGGCTGCCTTCACCGCGGGAGGCGCCAGGCGCCGCGAGGCGTCGCGGGTGTACGTCGCGCCTGAAGAGATCAAGGGACCGAGCGGCGAAATCCGGAGCGACATTTTCTCGCTCGGCGCGGTGCTGTTTGAAATGCTGACGGGTCGGCCGCGCGGACAGGGATTGGCGCCCAGCAGCCTCAACAAGGCCGTTCCTCCCGAGCTGGATCGCATTGTGGGGCGCATGCTGGCGGGAAATGCCGATCAGCGGTTTCAGAGTGCGGCGACCGTGGCCGCGGAGCTGCGCGCCATGGCGGCCATCCTCGAGGCGCGCGCGACGGCGGACGAGGCCGCCTTCGAGCCGCCGCGCAGGGCGTCCCGGCGCTCCGGTGCCGTCGTCGCGATTGGTGCACTGCTGCTGTTTGCCGCGGTCGTGGCGTGGTTGTGGCGAAGCCTAGCCAGTCGTTAGAATCTCCGCGAGGCGCGCGGCAAACGCCGACCGCGCCAGCACCTCATCGATTCCCGCTGCCCGCGCCGCTGCAATCACGTCGGTGTCGACGTGCGAGACGAATCCCAACATCGGTATCGAGGCCAGGTCGGCGTCCGCTTTTATCGCCGCAATGGTGCCGATGGGGTCGAGTTTTTTCGAGTTCAGATCAAAGATGAGAAGGGATGGCTTCTTCACGCGCGCCTGGCGCAACACCTCGTCCGGCGAGCGCGCGAAGCCGAGCTCGATGCCGAGCTGCCGGGCCGTCGTCGAAATCTTCGACGAGAACATGAGATCATCAACCGCTGCGATCACCGAGGTCATGTGCTGCTAGAGATTCGCGCCGTCCCGCCGTTTTACAAAAACGGCTTCGTCGCCGGCTGCGAGCGCACCCGGGAGGCTGTTCTCATCGATCCGGGAGACGAGGTCGCCATGCTGCTCGACATAGTGAAGCAACAGCAGTTGACGGTGAAATATATCCTTCTCACACACGCGCACGTTGACCATGTTACGGGAGTTGCACGCGCGAAGAAAGCGGTGAACGCGCCGGTCTGTCTCCATCAGGACGATGCGTTCCTCTACGACGCAGTCCACCAACAGGCCGAGCTGTTCGGCCTCCATACCGACACGCCGCCGCCGATCGATCACTTTTACGATTTGAAGGAGACTCTTTCATTCGGCGGCTACGATGTGAACGTCCACCACACCCCCGGCCATTGCCCGGGCGGCGTCTGCCTTCAAATGGGCCCTTCCGGGACACCGGGCCGCGATCTGTTTGTGGGCGATACGCTGTTTGCCGGATCGATCGGCCGCACGGATCTTCCCGGCGGTGACCACGACACGCTACTGCGATCCATCAAGACCGTGCTGTTCGCATTCGGCGATGACGCAGCGGTCTATCCAGGCCACGGGCCAAAGACGACGATCGGGCAGGAGAGGAGAACGAATCCGTTTCTTGGCTAGTGGCCACTCGTGGACGGGCCGCCGGCCTGCTGAGTCAGGGTTCGGACGGTAGGTTCGAGACTTTCAACTCGACCCGGCCGATTTTGAGCCGGTCTCCCGGCTGAAGCTTTGCGGATTTGATCCGTTTGTCGTTCACGAACGTGCCGTTCGTGCTGTCGAGATCCTTCACTTCGAGCGCCTCGCGTGTCGCCGACAACTGGCAGTGCAGTCTCGAGACGAGCGGCGCATCGAGCATGAATTCGGCGCCCGCGGAACGTCCGATCGTCTTCACCGCTCCAACCGGCATCCGGAAGGTGGCGCGGCCGTCCGCCAAAGGGTCGGTCTCGAGAATCCACATCTATTTCGGACCTGGGGCGGCCAGCGTCTTCTTCAGCCACGCGGAAATCTCGGTGACCGCGGCGGGGCTCACGTTGCGCTCCGCGAGGGTGCCGTATTCGGCCACGCGGCCCGTCTGCGCGCGCGCCAGCAGATGGTTGAGGCCTGGCAGATGAACGTAGTCGGTCCCCGCGGCTTTGATGCGCGAACGGGCCAGCTGTGCGAGCTGCTCGCCGTGAGACGTCGGTACCTCGTTGTCCAAATCCGCCTGGACGACGAGCAGCGGCTGCCTCGTGTGCGCGATCGCCTGGGCTGGATCGAACATCAGAAAGCTGCGATAGAGCGGGGTATCGACCCGGCGCCTGATTTCCGGTGAAAGCGCGTCCCACCCTTTTCCGGTGATCACCGCCTGCAATATCTGATTCTGCTGTTCGACGGCCTTTTGCTGTGCCGCCGCGGTCGTCCCGGTCCCCTCGAACAGGCGCCGTTGCTGTTCAAACACCAGGTCGGTGCCCTTGGACGCCGCGGTGCCCACCAGCACGAGCGCCGAAACACGCGATTCCTTCGCGGCGAGGTTCAGCGCGATCCAGCCGCCTTCCCCGAATCCCAGCACGGCTATTCTCCGGGGATCGACGTCTTTTCGCTTGCCGAGATACGCGATCACCTCCCGCGCGTCAGACGCGTAATCGTCGTAGTTGGCCGATTCCGGCCGGCCGCCGCTCTGCCCCGTGCCGCGCTTGTCGTAGCGCAGGGCGATAAAACCTGCATCGGCCAGCGACGTGGCCAGCTGCGCGAAAATCGGGATACCGGATACGAATTCGTCGCGATCCGTGCCGGAGCCCGAGACGAGCACCACGGCGGGGAGGCGGCCCTCGGCGTTCGGAGGCTTGGACAGCGTTCCAGCCACGCTGAATCCGTTTGCCGGAACCTTGATCTGCTCGTCGTTGGGGCGGGCGAGCGTGAGTACGCGGGCCGATACCGCGCTGATGTCGTCGCGGATCACGGTCAGCATCTGGCTGGGAATATCGATCCGCAGCAGGCGGCTGCCTTCGGTCCAGAAATCCATCTCGATCGAGCCGTCGGCGTTGCCGAACGTCAGCGTCCAGTGCTTCGCCTCGATCGTCCGCTCGGGCAGCTGAATTTTCTCAGGCGAAACGCGGTCGACGGCCACCGAGATGGGGTTCTGAGGGGCGATGTACGCGGGCAGCTTCGTGCCGGCCGACGCCGTCACGAGCCGGGCTGCCAGCGCCTCATAGGATCCGAACACAAGATTGGGCAGCACGACGCTGTCAGCCTCGATGGTCTGATTGCGGCGCTGGTTGTCGCCGTTCAACGCCACGTCGCTCGCCGCGGTCGTTCCGCTGAAGGCGGTATGAACGGTCCATTTGTCGGTGTTTGCCGACAGGTTCTCGACCAGTTCCAGCGGCTTCCAACCGCGATCGTAGCGGGCTTCCCAGTACTCGATCTTCAGATTGAGCGGCGCACCGAACCGGGCGGAGCCGCGCAGCGTCCAGCCGTCGGCCAACTCGAACAGCGTGACTTCTTCGGTGCCGACTTCATTGCCTCGGAGGAAGACGTGAAAGGTGTGCGCGGCAGCCGTCTGTCCGGATGCGGCCGCACCGGCAAAAAGCAGCAGCGCGGCGGCAACGGTACAATGTGTGAAACGCAACGTCATTCGGATAGCTGAGCACTAGAATAATAGATGTTTTCGCTCGATAAGTACACGGCGGCCCATAACGGGGCGATTCTGATCGACGCGTCGGCGGCGCGGGGCAAGATCTCGGTCACCGGCCGAGACCGGGCCGCGTTCCTGCATGCGCTGCTCACCAACGACATCGCGCGGCTGACGCCGGGCACCGGCTGCTATGCGGCGTACTTGACGCCGCAAGGGCGGATGATCTCCGACATGCGGGTGATCGAGACGGGCGACCAGATGCTGCTGGGCGTTGAAGGCATTGTCGCATCGTCTCTCACAGATCGGTTGAAGAGCCTGATCTTTGCCGAGGACGTGCAGGTGAAGAACGTTACCCTCGAGCTGGCGGAGCTTGGCGTGCACGGACCGTCCGCGGCCGCCGTGCTCGAACGGATCACCGGGGTGCCGGCCGATCGTCTTCAGTCGATGGCGCCATACGACAACATCGGGGCGCAGCGCATCCAGGCTCCCGGTCCGGAGCTGACCATCGTGAGGGACGATTCGCTGGGCTTGCCCGGGTTCGACCTGTACGCCCTGCCGAACGGCGCGGCCCATGTGGCCGCAGGCCTTCTCGAAGCGGGCGCCGCCGCGTGCGACGCAGACACCGCAGAAGTGCTCAGAATCGAAGCCGGGCGGCCGAGGTTCGGTGTGGACATGGATACCGACACCATTCCGCTCGAAGCCGGCATCGAAGACCGCGCCATCAGCTTCACCAAGGGCTGTTACGTGGGCCAGGAGGTGATCGTCCGCGTGCTGCATCGCGGCCACGGCCGTGTCGCCAGGAGGCTCGTGACGATGGTGCTGGGGAACGACCGGGTGCCGGTGCGGGGCGATCGGGTTTTTTCGGGCGGGCAAGAGGCCGGCCGCATCACGAGCGCGGCACGGTCGCCGCTGATGAAGGCCGCCGTGGCTCTGGGCTACGTTCAGCGCGATTACGCGGCCGAGGGCACCGAGCTGTTCGTGAGGAGCGGGGACGAGCAGCTATACGCGAGAGTCCATCAGATTCGCAATTAATTCGGCGTCGGCGGGCGGGAATTCGAGGCCTGCCAGATCATCGCGCGCGATCCATCGCAGCTGCTGGCCGAGCGCGGGCTCCGGATTCCCGTCCAGGCCGGCGCGAAAGAAATGGAGCTCGACGGTTCTCTCTGGATAGGCGTGCGACGTCTGGAAAATTTTCTGCAGTCCGCTGATGTCTGCGTTCAGCTCTTCTTTGATCTCCCGCCGGAGCGCCGCTTCGTGGGACTCGCCTTCGTGCACCTTGCCGCCTGGAAATTCCCAGTAGCCGGCCAGAGGCGTTCCGCTCGGCCGGCGCGCAACCAGAAACAATCCGTTCCGCTCGATGACCGCCGCCACCACGACGAGTCGCGGGCCGCCGTTCACTGTTCGTGTTCGGGGTTGTGCGGATAGGCCGCACAGTGCCGCGCCATCGGGCAGATCAGGCATTTTGGTTTCCTCGCGGTGCACTGCATCGCACCGAAGTCCATCAATGCCTGGTTGAAATCGAACGCGCGGGCCCGGGGGACGAGCGACGCCGAAATTGCCCACAGGCGCTTCCTGGTGGCGTGCGCGCGGGGTTCTCCTCGTCCGATGAACACCCTGAACAGCACGCGCGCCACGTTGGTGTCGAGAATCGCGGTCCGTTCGCGAAAGGCGAAGCTGCGAATGGCTCCCGCCGTGTAGGCCCCGATGCCCTTGAACGACCGCAAGGTGGGTTCGTCGGCTGGCAGCTTGCCCCCGTAGTTGGCGACGGTCTCCCGCGCGATGGCCTGGAGGCGTCGCGGACGGACGTTGTAGCCGAGCGGGTACCACGCGGCGGTCACGTCCTGCTCCGGCGCGGCCGCGAGCGCCTCGAAAGACGGAAACTTCTCGAGCCACTGGTGATATTTCGGCACCACCCGATCCACCTGCGTCTGCTGCAGCATCATTTCGGAGACGAGGATGCAGTACGGATCGGAGGTCTCGCGCCAGGGCAGCGAGCGGCCGTTCCGGTCGTACCACGCGAGCAGCGTGCGGCGGAACATCCGCCGCGCGTTCGGTGCTGGCACGGCGTTCGCCGCGGGCTTTTTACGTATACTGGCGGCCATGAAGATTTACACGCGTACCGGAGACAAAGGCGACACCGGCCTGTTCGGCGGCACGCGCGTGCAAAAATCCGATCCCCGCGTGGCGGCCTATGGCGACGTCGACGAGTTGAACGCGTGTCTCGGCGTCGCGCGGGCGCAGCCGGGAATCGACGCCGACGTGCGCGAGATGCTGGCGCATATTCAAAAGGATCTGTTCGCCATCGGCGCGCAGCTTGCCGACCCGGCGGAAAAAATTTCCGAGCGCGTCGCCAAAGCTGCCGTGGGAGACGCGGACGTCGAACGCCTGGAACACTGGATCGACGCGCTCGAAGCGGATCTGCCGCCGCTCCGCCGATTCATTCTGCCAGGCGGCAGCGCAGGCGGCTCGCTGCTCCATCTTGCGCGGACGGTCTGCCGCAGGGCCGAGCGCGCGATCGTCGCCCTCGGCGGCGGCAAGGTCGATCCCCGGCTGGTGATCTACATCAACCGGCTGTCCGACCTGCTCTTCGTGCTGGCCCGCGCGGTGAATCATCGCACGGGACAGGCGGAGACAGAGTGGTAGGAGGCGCCGTGTCTACCCGGCGATGCCCTTCTCCAATGCGTGTTTGACCGCGTCGAAGATCGTGCGCGCGAGCTCCTGCGAAATGCGCTCCCGGATGGCGCCGCACTCCACCAGCACCGTGCCGTTCAATGTCTCGATCGCCACGTCCCAGCGATCGCGGGCGATGCCTTCCGGCCTGTCGTCAAACGACGTCGCCGGGCGCCGCTCCGCCTGCTGCCATCTTCGCGACTCGAACGCGACGATGGGCGAGCCGTTGATGAGCACCCGTACCGCAGCGATCTCGCGTTTGTCGATCGCCTCGGCGCCGTAATAGAAATGCTCGGCGTCCTCGGTGAACAGCGTCAGCGCCGGGTCGGTCGGCAGCTCGACCACGATGGTGCGGCCGCGATCGATCTCGGCCTGCCGGGCGCGCTGTTGCCGCTTCCGATAGACGTGCAGGGTCGTGAGCAGGCTCAACGCGACAAAAACCAGCGTCGCCGCGACGATCCCGGCGATTAGATCGCGCATCGTGAATCACCGGTAAAATAGCCTGCTTGCAAACCGAAACCTTGCGCGCCGCATACGCGGCATGCGAACGGCTCGCGCGCGCCCATTACGAGAATTTCCCCGTCGCCTCGCGGCTGCTCCCGGCGTCCATGCGGCCGCACCTCGCGGCGTTGTACGCCTTTGCGCGCACGGCCGACGACTTCGCAGACGAGGGCCGCCGATCGGCGGATGAGCGGCTGCGGTTGCTGGACGATTGGGAAGATCGGCTGCACGCCTGTGTGGAAATCGGAGAGCGAGACCCGGCCGATCACATTTTTCTTGCCGTTGCCGAAACGATTCGCGCGCGCAATCTGCCAGTGGGGCTGTTCGAGGATCTGCTCAGCGCGTTTCGTCAGGATATCACGATGCACCGCTACGAGACCTGGGCCGGTGTGCTCGACTACTGCCGCCGATCGGCGAATCCGGTGGGGCGGCTCGTGCTGCGGATCGCGGGCTACGACGATCCGCGCCTGGACGAATCGTCCGACGCGCTCTGTACCGCCTTGCAGCTGACGAATTTCTGGCAGGACTTCGGCCGCGACTGGCGTGACGGCCGCCTCTACGTGCCGCTCGAAGACGTCGACGCCTGCCACGCGCTGGTGCGGGATCTCTCGGACCAGAGGATGACGGAGCCCTGGCGCTGCGCGCTGCGCACGGTGGCGTGCCGCACGCGCGACTTGTTTCGCGCGGGTCGCGCCGTGTGCGACGGCGTGACGGGCCGTCTGCGCTACGAGCTTCGCGTCACGTGGCTGGGCGGCGTGCGCATCCTCGATCGGCTCGAACGAGACGACTTCGATGTGTTCGTGTCGCGGCCGCAATTGCGGGCCGGCGACGCGCCGGCGCTGCTCTGGAGCGCGCTCACCTGGAAAACGTCATGAGCGGCCGCGCAACGAGCTTTTATTATTCGTTCTTCGCGCTGCCGGCCGAAAAGCGGAACGCCATCGTGGCGGTCTGGGATTTCTGCCGCGCGATTGACGATGCCGTGGATGAGCCCAACGCTGGAAGGGAAAACGCCAGTCCCCAACAGGCGCTCGTGCGGTGGCGTGAGGAGGTTGCGTGTTTGTACGAGGGAGGCGAACCGGCGACGCGCGAGGGCCGGAACCTGTGCCCTTACATCAAGCAGTTCAACCTGCCGCGAGCCGCGTTCGGGGACCTGATCGACGGCGTCGAGATGGACCTCGACCGGCGGCGCTACGAGACGTTCGAGGCGCTGCGCCAATATTGCCTGCGCGTCGCGTCGGCGGTGGGGCTCGTCTGCGTCGAGATTTTTGGCTATCGGGATCTGCAGTCGCGCGACTATGCCATCGATCTGGGCATCGCTCTGCAGTTGACCAATATCATCCGCGACGTCGGCGCCGATCTGCAGCGTGGCCGGCTGTATGTCCCGCTCGAGGATTTGAGGAAATTTGGCTGCACGGAAGACGACCTTCGCGCCGGCATCGTCACCGCGAACGTGCGGAATCTGCTCGCGTTCGAATGCGCGCGCGCCAGAGAGTACTACCGCAAAGCCGAAAAGGCGCTGCCTCGGCCGGACGCGCGGCGATTGATTGCCGCCAGTATCATGGCGGCGATTTACGCCGATCTTCTCCGGACCATCGAACGCTCGAACTTCGAGGTCTTCGGGCGCCGGCTCAGGGTGAGTCGGCCGCGGCAGGCGATGATTGCCGCCGTCACCTGGCTGAAGGTCAGGGTTCCGCTGAGATGAATGAGATGACTGAGATGAATTCGATGTCGCCGGACGTCGTCGTGATCGGCGCGGGCGTCGCCGGACTGAACGCGGCCGTGGAATTGTCGAGACGCGGCGCGCGCGTCTCGGTCCTCGAGGCCAAAGCGGTGCTCGGCGGCCGCGCAACGGCGTTCGACGACCCGCAGACCGGCGAGCGCGTGGATAACGGCCAGCATGTCCTGCTCGGGTGTTACCGGGAGACGTTCAGGCTGCTCGATGCCATCGGGACCGCCGATCGTGTACGGCTGCAGACGAGCCTCGACGTGGAGTTTGTCGACCGCGCCGGCGTGCGAAGCCGGCTCCGATGCCCCCCGCTCCCAGCGCCGTTCAATCTGCTCGGCGGGTTGTTCGAGTGGGATGCGCTGGACTGGCGTGACCGGATGGCCGCGTTGAAGATGGCGCGGCCGATCCGGATCGTCCAAAAAGAGATCGAGGCTCGGAGCAAAGGGCTCAGAGCGACGCTGCAGGCTGCGTCCGCCGGCGAGACAGTGGAGCAGTGGCTGATTCACAACGGCCAGACCGCGCGTCTGCGCGAGATGTTGTGGGAGCCGCTGGCGCTGGCGGCCCTCAATCAATCGGTGCGTGAAGCGGCGGCGCCGCCGTTCGCGAGAGTGCTGGGCGAGATGTTCGGCGGCGATTCGAACGACGCGGCGCTCGGTTTGCCTCTCTGTCCGCTCGACGAGCTGTATGCCGACCCTGCACGCCGCTACATCGAAGCCCGCCGCGGCGACGTGCGGATCGGATCGCCGGCCAAAGTCTTTCTCGAGGGCGATCGTGTCGGTCACGTCGAGACGCGCGGCGCGCGGGTGCGCGCGGGCGCGACGATCGTGGCGGTGCCGTGGTATGCGCTCGCCGATATCTTCACCGGCGACACCGGTGCGGTCGAATCGCTGCAGCGGGCCGCGGCGGCCACCAGGCCATCACCGATTGCGAGCGTCAACCTCTGGCTCGACCGGCGCGTGCTGAGGACACCGTTTCTCGGGTTGCCCGGCCGGACGCTGCAGTGGGTCTTCGACAAGCAGCAGATGTTCGAAGACACCCACACGTCGCATGTGACGATGGTGTCGAGCGGCGCCGAGCTGGTCATGGGCTTGTCGAATGAGGAGCTCACCGAGATTGCGCTGCGCGAGCTGAGAGAGGCGCTGCCGGAAGCACGCCTGGCGCGAGTGGATCGCGCGACGGTCGTTCGCGAGCGCCGCGCGACGTTCTCGCTTGCGCCGGGACAGCCCCCGCGCCCCGGCGTGCGCACCGGCGTCGATCGGCTGTTTCTCGCCGGGGATTGGATCGACACGGGGTTGCCCGCTACGATCGAGGGGGCAGCCAGCAGCGGCCGGCTGGCGGCCGAGGCTGTTTCATGAACTCTGTTGTCGTTCACTATCAGGAAATCGCGCTGAAAGGGCGCAACCGGCCCTGGTTCATCGGCCGGCTCGTGCGTAACCTTCGCAGCGCCACCCGAGACCTCGACGTGCGGCAGGTTGTGCCACGGATGGGTCGCATAGAAATCGTGCTTGGCTCGCCGCAGGCATGGGAGGAAGTGGCGGACCGGGTGCGCCACACCTTCGGCGTTGCGAACTTCTCGCGCGCCGGGCGCGCGCCGCTCGACATGGATGCGCTCGCAACAGCCATCCTCGGCGATCTCGGCGACGTGCATCCGTCCACCTTCCGCGTCTCCGCGCGACGCGCCGACAAGCGCTTTCCGCTGACGTCGCCGCAGATCGAGCGCGAAGTCGGCGGTCGCATCAAGGAGTCGCGAGGCTGGAACGTCGACCTCAGCCATCCGGCCTTCACCATCCAGGTGGAAGCGCTCACCGGCGAAGCGTTCTACCACTTCGGCAAGGAAGCCGGACCCGGCGGCCTGCCCACGGGCGTCAGCGGCCGCGTCGTCTGCCTCCTGTCGGGCGGCATCGATTCACCGGTGGCGGCGTATCGCCTGATGAGGCGCGGCTGCCGCGTGACGCCGGTTCACTTTCACAGCTATCCAATCTTGTCGCGCGCCTCGCAGGAGAAAGTGCGCGAGCTGGCGGGCGTGCTGACGCGCTATCAACAGCACATGCGCGTCTATATGGTGGCCTTCGGGGCAATCCAGCAGCAGGTGGTGCTGTCGGTGGCGCCCCCCCTGCGCGTGGTGATCTACCGCCGGCTGATGATGCGAATCGCACAGGGGCTCGCGGCGAGAGCCGGTGCGCAGGCGCTTGTCACCGGCGAGGTGATCGGCCAGGTCGCGTCGCAGACGCTCGAGAACATGACGACGATCGGCTCGGTGGCGACGCTGCCGGTTTTCAGGCCGTTGATCGGAATGGACAAAGATGAAATTACCGCCGAAGCGCAACGCCTCGGCACCTATGCGATTTCCATCATCGAAGACCAGGATTGCTGCCAGCTCTTCACGCCGAAGCATCCGGCCACGAGGGCCAGAGCGCGCGACATCGAAATCGCGGAGCAGAATTTGCCGATCGACGAAATCGTCCAGGGCGCGGTTGAGGCCGCGGCCGTGGAAGAGTTCAAGTTCCCGATGATAGAATATGGTGTAAAGAAAGGACTTTAATGGCGGTTCAAACCATCACCTCGAAGATTGAGGAAATTCTCGGCGCCGACGCGGCGCCGTTGCTGCAGCATCAGTGCAAAACGATCCCGAAGGAAGCGCTCCACCTGCCTGGCCCCGACTACGTCGAGCGGATATACGCCCTCTCCGACAGGCAGACGCGGGTGCTCGGGAGCCTTCAGGCACTGCTCGACCACGGACGCCTCGGCGGTACAGGGTACGTGTCGATTCTGCCGGTCGATCAAGGCGTCGAACACTCTGCCGGCGCGTCGTTCGCCGCGAATCCGGCCTACTTCGATCCGGAAAATATCGTGAAGCTGGCGATCGAGGGGGGCTGCAACGCCGTGGCCTCGACGCTGGGTGTGCTCGGATCTGTCGGGAGGAAGTACGCGCACAAGATTCCGTTCCTGATGAAGTTCAACCACAATGAGTTCCTGTCGTATCCGAACTCGTTCGATCAGATCCGCTTTGCGAACATCCGCCAGGCGTTCGATATGGGCGCGCAGGGGGTCGGCGCAACGATCTACTTCGGCTCCGAGGAATCGAAGCGCCAGCTGCAGGAAGTGACTGGGATGTTTCACCAGGCGCACGAGCTCGGCATGTTCACCGTGCTGTGGTGCTATCTGCGCAATGCCGCGTTCAAGACAAAAGAGGCGGACTATCACGTGGCCGCCGATCTCACCGGCCAGGCGAACCACCTGGGCGTGACGATTGAAGCCGACATCATCAAGCAGAAGCTGCCGGAGACGAACGGCGGGTTCACCGCGCTCAACTTCGGCAAGACCGACAAGCGGGTCTACTCCCAGTTGTCGTCGGACAATCCAATCGACCTCACCCGCTATCAGCTGGCCAACTGCTACATGGGCCGCGCCGGTTTGATCAATTCCGGCGGCGCCTCGTCGGGCGAGGGCGACTTGAAGGAAGCGGTGAAGACCGCCGTGATCAACAAGCGCGCCGGCGGAATGGGCTTGATTTCCGGGCGGAAGGCGTTCCAGCGGCCGATGAAGGACGGCGTCGGGCTCCTCAACGCGATCCAGGACGTCTATTTGAACCGGGACGTTACGATCGCGTGATCGTGTCCGAGCCGGCGACGGCGATTCCGCACGCCGTGCCCGCGTAGTTGACGAGGATGTTGGATGTGCCCTGAAACGTGCCCGTCCCTGTCAAGGTGAAGACGCAACTGTTCGATCCCTGGGTTGCCGTACCCGACGCGGCCCAGGGAATGATCGTCGAATCGGTAATCGTCGCCACCAAGGTACCCGCCAGAGTCACGCTCCCCGCGCAGACCGCCGTGAAATCTCCGGTGATCTGCGTCGGGGTCTGCGACGTGATCTTCCACTGCAGGTTGCCGCAGCTCTGAGCCGCGGGGGTGCTTGCCAGCGTCGGACCGGTCCATACGCCCAGGTAGGAGCGGACCGGCGTCGACGAGGTCGAACTCGTCGAGGTCGTCGGTGATTGAAAGAGATTGTCGAGGCCGAAGCAGCCGCTGGAGGCCACCACGACCGCCAGGGTTCCCGCCGCCTTCACCAGAAACGCTCCAGAAAATTTCATGCCGGTCATATCGGTCTCTTCGGCGCAGGCCGATAGCGGTGCAGGCGGATAGCATCGCTGCCGAACGTATAATCGATCGAACATGGCGATTCTGAAGGTGGCCCGCATGGGGCATCCCGTGCTGCGGACGCGGGCGCGCGAGCTCGAGCGGGGGGAGCTCAAGCAGGCGTCGGTCCAGACGCTCATCGACGACATGATCGAGACGATGCACGAATACCACGGCGTCGGTCTCGCGGCGCCGCAAATCCACGCCGGGGTGCGCATCTTCGTGGCGGCCATCAAGCCGGATGACGAGGAGCCGCTGCCGCCCGACGCCGAGCCGATGGTTTTCGTGAATCCCGTCATCGCACCGGTGGCGCCGGAACTGGTGGAAGACTGGGAAGGCTGCCTGAGCATTCCGGATCTGCGCGGCCGGGTTCCGCGGATGCGCGCCATCAAAGTCAGCGGGTTGGATCGTTCAGGCGAAAAGATCGAAATTGCCTCGCATGATTTCCCCGCTCGCGTCATTCAACACGAAACAGACCACCTGGACGGCGTGCTGTTTCTCGATCGCATGCGGAGCTTCGGGACGCTGTCCTACCTCGATGAATACCAGCGGTACTGGACGAAAGACGATCGGTGAGGATTCTTATGGGCCAGCCTCGCGCCGTTTCTCCGCCGCCCGCTCCGCCTTGAGTCTTTCCAGCTCCACTTCAGAATGATCGGCGAATTGCATCGCATCGGCCAGCAGGCGGTGTCCCGCTTTATCGGCGATCAGCCGGTGCATCGCCTGTCCGATGCGGCGGTAGGCGGGGTGACCTTGCGGGGCGGTGCGCAGCTCGATAAGGTGCATGGCTTCGCGCGCGTTCAATTCCATATAGAACCGGACGCGATAGGCCATCGATACCGCGTAGGAGGCGACCGCCTCGAGGCCGGCATTCCGCAGGGTGTCGTGCAGATCGGCCGACGCGGCCATCACCGCCGTCCAGTCGTCGTGCGCTCCCACCGCTTCGATCGCGTCCGGCTCGACATAGCCATGCAGGGCGCCGAGCGGCTGCCACTCGAGCGTGAGCAGGCGATGGCGCTGCAGATCTCTGAACGCGCCGTAGTCGGCCAGAATGTCGAACCGATACATCGTCCGCTCGAAGGCCCGGCCGGGTTTATGGCGCCGATTCGTGCGGTTGCCCACGTAGGCTCTCAGGACCGCGGTGCGTTCGTCTGCCGGCATTGCGCGGGCCATCGCGAACAGCTGGTCGTCGGGCAGATCGGAAACCGAGTACAGCGCGGCTGCCACGACCTTGATTTCACCGTCCGGATCGAAGTCGGTCAGCGTCACCTCGGGCTGGTCTGGCTGGTCGACGGGATCGGCGGCAGCGAGCAGCTGCGAGGCGATCGCCTCGGTTGCCGACCGTGTTTCGGCCAGGTACCGCGTCCATCGCCCGCCGCGCTCCGGTTGATCGACGCGCAGCAGAAAGGCGGGAATCACTTTGCGAAGCTCGGTCAGCATCTCTCCGGCGCAGTCCTGCGCCTCCTTCAATGGATTCGCGCGCATCCGAAGCAGCAAGGCTTCATACGCCTGGCCGGTACCGAACAAGCCGAGATTCGACCGCACGGCGGCCGGCAGGAGCCCGCGCAGGGTATCGAGCGCCTTGGCGCGAATCGCGGCGCGATATACGCCGTCGGTGTCCGCGGGATCTTTCGGGAACCGCGCGCGGAAGTGCGCCTGCACGGGTTCGATCCAACGCGCGTAGGTTTCAAATGTGCGATCGAGCGTCGCGATGAAGCGCTCGCGAAGGGGCGTGCCGTCGAGCTCCGCCGGGACGTGATACTTCCAGCGTCCCTCCGGCTTGTCCGTATAGGGAACGTATCGTGTGGACTGCTCGAGATAGGCCATCAGGCGGCCCCACTCAATCACTTTAGTGAGGATGTTCGATACGCCCTCGCATGCCAGGTGCACGCCGCCGAGTTGCGCAATCGAATCGTCTCCGTATTCGGAAAATACTTTGGCGTAGAGGCGCTCCGCGCGCTCCAGCCCGACGCGGCTCTCGCCGGCCGGCGCCGTACCGAGATCCTTGAGAAATTCATCGAGGAACAGCCGGCGCAGTGATTTGGCCGAGCGGGAGTAGCGCGCGAACAGCGCGCCTTTGACGGTCTCGGGCAGGTTGATCAGCGCAAAAACCGGGCCGGTGAGGTTGGAAAAATAGGGTGCGAGCGCCTTCTGTTCGTCTGAAGTGAATTCTGCCACCGCTGGCAGCTAGATTACACTAACAACGTTCATGCCGGCGTTTCGTTTTCACCATCGGCTTCAGGTGCGCTTCCGCGATTGCGACTTGCTCGGCCACGTGAACAACGCGGTCTACTTCACCTACATGGAAGAGGCGCGCTGGGCCTACTGGCGTGAATTGTCGGGCGATTCCCACGGCCGGCTGCCGTTGATTCTGGCGCACGCCGAATGCGATTTCATCCGGCCCGTTCAGCCCGGCGAGCGTCTCGATATCTGGATGGGGACGACACGAATCGGCAGAACGAGTTTTTCCATCGACTGTGAGATGCTCGACGAGCTGGGCCAGGCGGTCGCCAGAGGGAAGGCGGTCGTGGTGACCTACGACTACGCAGCCGCCAGGCCGGTTCCTGTTCCCGATTGGTGCCGCACCCGAATCGAGGAGTACGAGGGCCGGAACGTGAGCCGCGGGTAGCGCATCTGAATCTCAGTGATTCTCCTCGACCGCGTGTCCAAGTATTTCGAAGGCCGCAAGCGCGTGACCGCGCTGAACGACATCAATCTTGAAATTCCGAAAGGCGAGATGGTGTCGATTGTGGGGCCCTCCGGCTCGGGAAAATCAACGCTGCTGAATCTGATCGGCGGGCTCGACCGGCCCACGGGCGGCAGCATCACGCTCGATGGTCAGCGGCTCGACGGCTTGTCGGACGACGGCCTCACGGCCGTCCGCCGGGACAAGATCGGCTTCATCTTCCAGTTTTTCAACCTCCTTCCCAGCCTGTCGTGCCTCGAGAACGTCGCGCTGCCGCTCCACCTGCGCGGCTGGGCGCGCGGGAAGACCGAGGAACGCGCGCGCGCGCTGCTGTCGTTGGTGCAGCTCGGCGCGCGCATCGACCATCTGCCCGACGAGTTGTCGGGGGGCGAGCGCCAGCGAGTGGCGATTGCACGCGCGTTGTCCGTGTACCCGCCGATCCTATTGGCCGATGAGCCGACCGGCAACCTCGACACGCAGACCGGAGCCGACATCCTCTGCCTCATCCAGGATCTGCACACCCGCCTTGGCTCGACGGTTTTGATCGTGACCCACGACCCGAACGTCGCCGCGACCTGTCAGCGGACGGTGACGATCCGCGACGGCAAAATCGTCGAGGACGTCCGCCGGTAGCTATACTCTGCGATAGCGATCTCGTTGTCGGCGGCAGTGGCGTGTTATCGTCGATCTACAAGTGCGCATCCCGGGCTGCCAAAACGGAAATCCCGGTTTGAGACCCTTGCCGGAAGCCATCCCGGCCAGTAGAAGGAGCTTTCTCTCCGCGTGCTCAATGCTCGCACTCGGCCTGACCGGCTGCGCGCGCCTGCTGGACACCACCCGCTTGTCCTACCTCGCGATCGACGAGTCGCCTCCGCAATCCTATCTGCCTGTCCTCCAGGCACTCGTCCGGACCGTTCTTCCGTTCGATCATCCGAGGTTTCCGCCCGTCTCCCCTGAGGCGATCGACCAGCGACTGCTCAAGTTGTTCCCGTTTCGTCCCGACGACGAAGAGACGCTCACCCTCCGCAGAGCGCTGATGATCTTCAACGATGTGCATCTGTTTCCGGCGGCGCTGCCGGCCCTGCTCGCGCAAGAACTCAACGCGTTGGGCGTCGACGATCGGCACTCGCCAGCCTGGTCCGAAGCCGTGGGCACCATGCGAGCGGCAGACGAGCGAATCTACGCCCAATTCAGCGGTGGAGCTCGGCCAAGGCCGCCGGAACATTTCGTCGATCTCACGCCCGAAGGGCGGGTCGAGTACTACCGGCTGTGGAGCCAGAGCCTGTTTTCGGTGAAACGGCACTTCTACCGGTCAACGAAGACGCTCATTCTGGTCTCGGCCTGGTCGATGGACGAGATGTGGAGCTCGATTGGGTACGCGGGGCCCCTCGTGACCGGCCATGACAAGGCTTGAAACCGACATCCTCATCATCGGGTCCGGCGCCGGCGGCGGCGTGCTCGCGGCCACCCTGTCAGAGCTGACGAACCGGCGCATCACCATCATCGAGAAGGGCGGGTACTTCGGACGCGAGTTCTTCGACCAGCGCGAGTGGGACATGCGGGTTCTGTACGCCAACGATGGAAACAGGACGACAGCCGATGGGTGGATTCCGGTGCGCGGCGGTGAATGCGTAGGCGGCGGAACCACAATCAACATCGCGCTGTCGTTCGATCCGGTACGGCGAGTGTGGGACCGCTGGCGGCAGGAATTCGATGTGACCGGGTTTTCCTTCGACGGGGGCTCGAGCGACTACCGTGTGGCGGGGCTCAATATGGCGGCGTGCACGACCGATGTGCGCCGCCGAATCAACGTTCACTCGCCGGACCCGCAGGAGGTGAACGACAACAACCGTCTCTTCGAAGCGGGATGTCGCGCCGTGGGCGTCTCGACCCGGCTGTTCGAGCTGAACATGAAGGACTGCCTCGGATGCGGCTACTGCGCCGAAGGCTGCGCCTACGACCGCAAGCAGGGCACGATGATCACGTATGTCGCCGACGCGCTGAGCCGTGGCGTACGGCTCGTGCATCATTGCGAGATCGACGCCATTGAGTTCGAACAGCGGAAAGGAAGGCTCACGGCCGTCGGAGCTCGAGGCCGCGTGCGCGCGACGAGCGTCGGATCGCGGCCTAATGCTGTCTCGGCGGGGAACATACACATCTCCGCCCGCATCGTGTTCGTTTGTGCCGGCGCCATCGAGACACCGGTGCTGCTGATGAGGTCCGGTCATCCGGATCCCCATGGAGTTCTTGGTAAGGGCCTCGTCCTCCATCCCAGCCTCCCGATCGTCGGGGTCATGGACCGTCCGCTCACCAACTATCGGGGCATTTCCGGCTCGATCTACAGCGACCACTTCTACGAGAGCCATGGCTTCTATTACGAGTGCTTGTTCGGTCATCCGGTCTACGGGTCCGTCGTACTCCCCGGATTCGGCACAGACCACTTCGAGCAGATGCTGCGCTTCCAGCAGACGGCCGGCTTCGGAGTCATGTTGATCGACTCGTCCGATCCTGACAACCGGGTAGAGTGGGACCCGATTCACGCGCGCAGAGCGATTCGCTACCGGCTGGCCGAGTCCGACAAGATACGCCTGCGCTTTGCGGCGCGTAAGGGCGTCGAGATCATGCTCGCCGCCGGCGCACATGAGGTGATCCTCCCATCGGAGGAGCCGGTCGGACCGGCCGCCGCGCCGCGATTTCATCGTGCCAGCGAAGCCGCCGCGTGTGACGACCTTCAGTTCCGACCGCATCAGACGACTATCACCTCCGCCCACTGCCAGGCGACGGTGAAGATGGGAGAAGACCCCCGTCGCGCGGGGATCAACTCGCGAGGGGAATCGCACTTTGTCAAAAACCTGCTCATCTGCGATTCGTCGGCCTTCCCCTCGTCCTGCGGCGCCAACCCGATGGTGTCGATCTTGACCATGGCGCGCTATCAGGGTCGGCGGATCGCCGCAGAGATGGGCCGGTATGACCCGTAGTCGGCGCGCGGCCAGCGTTGTTCTGTGCGGGCTCGTAAGCGCCCCGCCGGCTCTCGCCCAGACAAAAGTCTTTGTCGCGAATGCCGTTTATGAGTCCGCGGATCTTGTCGCGCCTAACGCGGTGCTTCTGATTCCTGCTCTGGATTCGACCCCTTCTGGCCGGTCAGCGTTGGCGTGGAGCATCGGCCTGCGCGGCTCGACGCTGACTGTTGACAGCGTGAAGTCGCTCTCGCCGCGATTGGGAATCCTGTTCGGCGGGAGCCTCACCCCATTCAGCGCGAATGGCAGCAGCCGGATCTACAAGAACGGCAGACACGAGCCGGATCTCTCGTTCACGGACCGCTCCTATCAGGTAGAGACAGGCGTGCGCGTCCAGCCAACGCCTGCATGGCGCACCGACATTCAGGTCCGGGCGCTCAAAGAATCAGTTGGAGGTATCGACAACCATTCCTGGAGTCATCCATACGGCGGGATCGAAGTCGCGCAGAGCTACCGCCGCGTGATCTCCGAAGATCTTCTTCAGTCACGCTTCGACGGACTTAAAGCCGCGGCGGCCGCGGAGCGATTCTTTGGATCGAACGCGTGGTGGCGTGGCCAGGTGATGGCAGGTGGTGGGAAGCGAATCGGAAATCTGTTCCTGCGCGGTCAGGCATTCGCCTTCGGCGGCCGTGATCTGAACGCCGTGAGCCGCTTTCTCGTGGGCGGTTCCTGGGACGTCGGCGAAGGACTGCCACTCTACGGATTTCACTATGCTCAGTTCCGCGTCGATCGGGGCGTGGTCCTGAATGGCGGAGTTGATCTCCGCCTGAAAGGGGCATGGGAGGTCGGCATTCGTGGGGGCTACCTCGATTCCCGGCACAAGCGGGCGCGCGGAACGGCGATCAGGCTGGGGACGATCTGGAACGGTGTCGCCTGGCACGTCGGCGCGGGCCTGCCGGGCCGCGTCAGCGGAGAGGCTCAAGGAGGCGTGTTCGTGTTTGCCGGGATCACGGCGGCCGTCATTCAGTAGTCTGGCCCAGGAGCGTGACCTAGCCATGCGACTCCTCAGGCTCATCAGCTGGCCGTATTTGCGAAAACACGCGCTTCGATCGCTGCTCACCGTGGTCGGCATCGTGCTCGGCGTGGCGGTGTTCGTCGCGATGCACACGGCTAACCAGGCGGTGTTCTTCGGGTTCGAGCGCACGGTCGATCGCATTGCGGGCGCCGCCCAGCTTCAGGTCAGCACCGGCGAGGCGGGATTTCCGGAAGAGGTTCTCGAACGCGTGCAGGCGGTGCCCGAAGTGCAAATAGCGGTGCCGGTTATCGAAGCCGCTGCCGCCACGCGTCTTGCCGGACAGGGAAACATTCTGATTCTCGGCGTCGACATGACCGGCGATCGCGGCTTGCGGGACTACGACCTCGAGAGCGGGGACGAGGCGGTGATAGACGATCCGCTCGTGTTCCTCGCGCAGCCCGACTCGATCATCGTCACGAAGGAATTTGCCGATCGAAATCATCTGTCGGTGGGCAGCCAGCTCCCGCTCTCGACGATGGTGGGGGACAAGGCATTCAGGGTGCGGGGCATCATGCGCTCGGGAGGATTGACGAGCGCGTTCGGCGGCAACCTGGCGGTCATGGATATTTACGCCGCCGAACAGGTGTTCGGCCGCGGCCGCCGCTTCGACCGGATCGACCTGAAAGTGAAGGAAGGCGTCCCGGTTGATCGGGCGCGGGCCGCTCTCCAGCAGGCGCTTGGGGTCGGTTTCGACGTGGAATCGCCGTCCGCGCGCGGGCAGCAGCTGGAATCGACGCTTGCGGTCTACGCGATCACGATGAACGTCTCGAGCGTCTTCGCGCTGTTCATCGGGATGTTCATCATCTACAACTCGTTTTCCATCGCCGTCACCCAGCGGCGATCGGAAATCGGCGTCCTGCGCGCGCTTGGGGCGCCGCGCCGTCAGATCCGCGATCTCTTTCTCGTTGAGAGCGCCATCAGCGGGCTTCTCGGCTCGGTGGCGGGCATTGCGCTGGGCATCGTGATGGCGCGGGCCATGGTGGGATCCATCTCCAGCATGCTCGAAGGCATCTACGGCGTCGCCGAGCGCGCGGACGAAGTGTCGGCCGACCCGCGGCTGCTCGGCACAGCGCTGGCCGTCGGGGTGCTCACCAGCATGCTGGCGGCGTGGCTGCCCGCGCGAAGCGCCGCGCGTGTCGACCCGGTTCAAGCGCTGCAAAAGGGCAGGTACCAAGTGCTGACGGCCGGGGAGAGCCGCGCGCGTCGCGTCGCGGCGGCGATCCTGACGGCCGCGGCGCTGGCGTGTCTGTGGATCGGCACGTCGCTCTGGTTTTACGCGGGGTATGTTCTGACCGTCCTTGCGGCGTTGCTGCTGGTGCCGGCCGCGTCGCTCTGGTCCGCCCGGGCGCTCCGCCCTCTCTTGAAGTGGATTCGGCCGGTCGAGGGGTCGCTCGCCGCGGACAGCCTTATCCAGTCGCCGCGGCGTACGTCCGGCGCAGTGGCCGCGCTGATGCTTTCGCTCGCGCAGGTGATCGGCCTGGGCGGAGTGGGCCGTGAAAGCTACAACTCGATTGTCGATTGGCTCGACACGGCGTTGAATCCGGACCTGTTCATTTCAGGGTCGCAAAATCTCTCGGACAGAACCTTTCGGTTCCCGAAATCGCTCGGCGACGAGATCGCAACGGTGCCCGGCGTCTCGGAAGTGCAGCCGGTACGGAGCTTTCGGGTGCCGGTGAAAGGCACGCCCACCCTGCTTGTCGTGATCGAGATGGCCAGCTTCGAGAAGCGTGGCCATCGGGCGATGGTCGCCGAGGATTCGCGCGGGATGTACAGGCTGACGGAAGCCGGGCAGGGCGTGATTGTCTCGGACAACTTCGCGAGGCTGCAGCGCATGGAAATCGGCGACCGGGTGGATCTTGCGACTCCCGCAGGGCGGATAACGTTGCCCATCGTCGGCATCATCACTGACTGGTCCGATCAGCAGGGCTCCATCTTTCTCGACCGCGCGTTGTACGAACGGCAGTGGGGCGACGACACGGCCAACGTATTTCGCGTCTACGCCGCGCCCGGCACCGATCCGCGTGTCGTGCGGCGGCGGATTCTTGAAAGAATCGGGCCGAGCCAACCGCGGATGCTCGTTCTCACCAACAAGGAAGTGCGTGACTGGGTGCTGAAACTTACCGGTCAATGGCTGCAGCTGACCTACAGTCAGGTGTTCATCGCCGTGCTCGTGGCCGTGCTTGGCATCGTGAATACCCTCACGGTATCGATCATCGATCGCAAGCGCGAGCTCGGCGTGTTGCGTGCGGTCGGCGGGTTTCGCCGTCAGATCCGGCAGACTGTCTGGATGGAGGCCGTGGCGATAGGAGTCGTCGGACTGGCGCTCGGGCTGCTGTTCGGCGCGGTCAATCTCTATTTTCTGCTCCAGATTACGAGCCGCGACCTGTCCGGCATGAGCCTGCCGTATCGGTTCCCCATATCGATCGCGCTCATGTTGTTTCCGACGATTCTGGCTGCGGCGCTCCTCTCGGCGTTATGGCCGGCCGAGTCCGCGGTCCGAACGTCGCTCGTCGAGGCGCTCGAATATGAATGACCCACAGACGCGGTTGAAATGCGTGTTGCTCGTGGTGTTCGCGATGGTCACCCTGCTTGCGGCGGACGATCCGCGGCAGATTGTCGGAGAGTCCGAGCGGCGCACCAACGCGAGCTCGGAGCGATACGAGGGCCTGCTGCGCGTGATCGATGCCAAGGGAAAGATTGCGGACAAACGCTGGATGTTCATGCGCCTCGGCTCGCACGGAAACAGCAAGGCCCTTCTGCGATTCACCGAGCCCGCCGAAGTGAAAGGGGTCACGCTGCTCATCGTCAATCATCCCGACCGCGCCTCCGACCAGTGGATGTGGACCCCGGCGCTTCAGCGCGAGCGGCGGATTGCGCTGCAGGATCGCTCGACGCGGTTCTTCGGCACCGACTTCAGCTTCGAAGATCTCGAAGAGCGCGACGTCGATCAATTCGAGTACAGGCTCCTTGGCGAGCAGGCGATCGACGGCGCGGTCTGCTGGCGGATTGAGTCGACGCCGGCTGCGAAAAAGATCTCGCAGTACACGCGGTCCGAGGTCTGGATACGAAAGGACACCTATGCGTTTGCGCAGGTCGAAAATTTCGTCAAGGGCGATCTTGTCCGGCGGCTCAAGCACAGCGACTTCGTGCAGTTGCAGGGAATCTGGACGGCGCGAAATCTCGAAATGACCGACCTGCGGCGGAACAGCCGAACCATTTTGACGCTCGAAAAGGTGCAGTACAACATTCCGCTGCGGGAAGAAGACTTCACGATACAGGCGCTGCGGAATCCCCTGTGATGAACCGCCGAGCGCCGATCGCGTTCGCGCTCGCGCTGCTGGCTTCACTGGTTCTGGCGCGTCAGGCGCGCGCGCAGGACTTCACCTCTCGAGGTTTTGCGGAGATCCGGACCTTGGCGTACCCGCAGGTGACCCCGCAAGACGATGACCGGCTTGCCCTGGAGGGGCAACTCCGGTTTGAGGCTGCGTACAAGCCGGCTGACTGGCTCACCGTGTCGGCCTCCACAGACGCGCGGCTCGACAATCTGGAACAGGTCGTGCGCAGGTGGCGGCTCGATTTTCGTGACCGCGGCCTGCAGCGCCCGGCTCTGTCCATTCGTCAAGCCAGCGCGACCATTCGCGAGGGCCATTTGACGGCCGAGGTCGGAAAACAATTCATCCGCTGGGGCAAGGCCGATGTCCTGACCCCGACCGACCGGTTCGCCCCGCGCGATTTTCTGGAAGTGACCGACGGAGAATTTCTCGCGGTCACGGGGGCGAGAATCCAGTACGAGAAGGGACCTTACTCGCTCGATCTCGTGTGGGTGCCGTGGTTCACGCCGAGCCGGATCCCATTGCTGAATCGCCGCTGGTCGCCGATACCACCACCGCTCGCGCCGGCGAGTTTCAGCGGCACCGTGAATTTTCCCTCGCGCCCGCAGTACGGTCTGCGATGGGGATTCAACGGCGCCGGGTATGAGTTTTCGCTGTCGTACTTCGATGGCTTCAATCACCTGCCGGAGATTCTTCCCGATCCGGTTCAACTGCCGGTGATTCAACTTCGGAGGTCGTACCCCCCGCTGAAGATGGCCGGGGCCGACGCCGCGGTGCCCCTGTCCTGGTTCACGGTGAAGGCCGAAGCGGCATTCCTGAAGACGAGTAGCCCGACCGCCGACGACCTGGTGCTGTACGTGATTCAGCTCGAGAGGCAAGCGGGGGAGCTCAGCCTGGTCGCCGGTTACGCGGGAGAGGTCGTCACGACGAGGCGTTCGTTATTTACGTTTGCGCCGGACCGCGGCCTTGCCCGCGCCTTTCTCGGGCGGGCCAGCTACACCATCGACACCAACCGCAGCGTGGCGCTGGAAGCGGCGGTGCGCCAGAACGCCCGCGGCGCCTGGGTGAAGACCGAGTATTCGCAGGGCGCCGGCCTTCACTGGCGGACGACGGTTGCCGGCACGCTCATCGGGGGCCGGGAGCAGGATTTCTTCGGGCAGTTCCGCCGTAATTCCCACCTTCTCGCGACGCTAAGATATAGTTTTTGATGTGAACCAGCTGTTGGTGCGGCCCGACGAGCTCTCGCGCGAGCTGAGCTCGGGCCGTGGACCACTTCTGATCGATCTGCGTCCCGCCGAAGATTTTGCCGCCGGCCACCTTCCCGGCGCCGTTCATCTCGATCTCTTCGGCCTCAGCATCGTCGACACCGATGAAGCGCCGGTGAAGGCGTTCTTCTGGATGATCGAACATCTGCTCGCCTCCCGCGGCGTGTCCAGCGGCGTGCCGGTGGTCGTCTATGACGAGCAGTCCGGGATTCGGGCCGCGCGGGCTTTCTGGTTTCTCGAATACTTCGGCCACGCGGGAGTGCGCCTGCTCGACGGCGGCTACAACGCGTGGACGCGTGCTGGACTCCCGACGACACAGGAAGCGGAAAAGCCGAAGGCCTCTCAGTGGACCGGCACGCGCGACGCGCGGCGGCTGGCCACCTGGCGCGATGTGAGCGATCGGCTCGGCGAGCCCTCGACGGTGATTGTCGACGCCCGCTCCGACGGCGAATATTGCGGCGCCGAAGTGCGGGCCGCACGCGGCGGCGCGATTCCAGGCGCCGTCCATCTGGAATGGAAAAAGAACCTCGACGAGAACGGCGCGTTCAAGTCCGAACACGAATTGCGGGAGATCTACGAGCAGGCGGGCGTGACGCCCGAGAAGGAAGTCATCTCGTACTGCCAGGGCGGGTATCGCGCCGCGCACACATATCTCGCGTTACGCCTTCTCGGATATCCGCGCGTGCGCGATTACGTCGGGTCGTGGAAAGAGTGGGGCGATCGCGCGGATCTGCCGATCGAACATCCGGCCAAGCCATAAGGGACGTCATGGACAATATCGATAAGGTCGTCGACTTCATCAACGTGCAGCGCGACCGCTACGTTGATGAGCTGAAGCAGTATCTCGCCATTCCGAGCGTGAGCGCCCTGCCCGAGCATCAGAGCGACGTGCGGCGGTGCGCCGAATGGACCGCGAATCACATGCGGCAAATCGGTTTGCAAAACGTCAAGTTGATGGAAACGCCGGGTAACCCGGTCGTCTACGGCGATTGGCTCGGCGCGCCGGGAGCGCCGACCATCCTTTTTTACGGTCACTACGACGTGCAGCCGGTGGATCCGGTCGAGCTGTGGGAGTCTCCTCCCTTCGAGGCCACCGTTCGCGATGGCGAGCTCTACGCGCGCGGCGCCGCCGACGACAAGGGACAGGTGTTCATGCACTTCAAGGCGGTAGAGGCCTATCTGAACCAGGGCGGAAGCCTGCCGTTGAACATGAAATTTTTCATTGAGGGGGAAGAGGAAGTCGGCAGCGCCCATCTCGACGAGTTCGTCCGCAACAACAAGCAATCCCTCGCCGCCGATGTGGTCGTGATTTCGGACACGGCGATGATCGGCAGAGGGGTGCCGTCGATTTGCTACGGGCTGCGCGGCCTCGTGTATTACCAAATCGATCTCCGGGGCACCAAGAGCGATCTTCATTCGGGTGTGTTCGGCGGCGCCGTGGCGAATCCGGCGTTCGTGCTGTGCCAGATTCTGGCGCAGATGAAAGACCGCGGCGGACGCGTCAAGATCCCCGGGTTTTACGACGATGTGCGGGAATTGAAGGACGCCGAGCGGGAAGAGTGGAAGAAGCTGCCGTTCAACGAGAAAAATTATCGGAAGGATTTGGGCGCGCCGAAGCTGACCGGCGAATCCGGCTATTCGGTCTACGAGCGCGTGTGGGGGCGGCCGACATTCGAAGTCAACGGACTACTCTCGGGATTTACCGGCGAAGGACCGAAGACCGTGATCCCCGCCGTGGCGATGGCGAAGGTCAGCATGCGGCTGGTTCCCGATCAGACGCCGGAAAAGATCGGGCAGCTCTTCGAGAACCACGTGAGAAAAGTGACGCCGAAGACCGTCGAGCTCAAGCTTACGCGCATGCACGGCGGCATGCCGTGGATGGCCGATTTCGAGAACCCGTTTCTGCGCGCCGCCGGACGCGCCATCCAGAAGGGGTTTGGGAAAGCCCCGGTATTCAACCGCGAGGGCGGATCGATTCCGGTGGTCGCGACGTTCCAGCAGGAGCTCGGCGTGCCGAGCGTGCTCTTCGGCGTCGGGTTGCCCGACGAAAACGCGCACGCGCCGAACGAGAAGCTCGACCTCGGAAATTTTCACGGCGGGATCATCTCGTCGGCTTACCTCTATCAGGAGATCGCGCAGCTTCGCGGCTGAGCATGCGGCAGGCGAGGGTGCCCGCTTCGGTGGAGCGGCTGGAACGGTTCTACGGGCCGCTCGCTCAACCGCCCTCCGATCCGTTTGCGCTCTACGTGTGGGAGGTGTTGAGCCTTCACACGACGCCGCCGAGGCGCGACGCCGGCATGACCGCGCTGCGGCGCATTCCGGCGCTCACGCCGGACTCGATGGGCAAGGCGGCGCGCGCCAAACTCGAGGCGGCGGTGGCGCTCGCCGGCCCGTACCGCGAGGAGCGGATCCGCGCGCTGCTGGCGGGCGTGGGGGCCTTCCGGCGCAACCGCGATTTCTCCGAAAGGCTGCGCGGGGATATCGCGGACGCGGGGCAGGCGCTCGACGAGCTGCCGCATCTCGCGTCCGTGTCGGGACAATGGATGCTGTTGCTGGCGGGCGGCCACCTGATGCTTCCTGCCGATCCGCACATCGCCAGGGTGCTGTCGCGGCTGGGGTCGGATTTGAAAACCGCGGAAAACGAGATCGGCGAGGCCCTGTCGGCGCTTCAACGTTCGGCCTTGTATCTTGCGCATCACGGCCGCGCGACGTGTGTGGAGACCAAGCCTTTGTGCCACATCTGCCCGCT
>DASZHO010000121.1:0-94722 GCA_035937795.1 Vicinamibacterales bacterium
GATCGCCGTCGGATATCGAGGCCTTGGGACGGAACAGGACGATGTGGAGGAGCATGGAGGAAAGTAGAAAGTTAAAAGTAGGAAGTAGAAAGTAAGAAGTTAAAAGTGAAAAGTTGAAAGTGGGAAGCTGAGAGAAGATAGCAGAAGTTGTCAACCTTTTCGGGCGATCCCAAATGGAGGACGTCAGCACGGCGATCGTCAGACTCGAAAGCGCGATTGCCGCACTCGATCCGAAGGTCGACCGGCGATTTGATGGGCTTGAAGAACGCTTCGAGCGGAGATTTCTCTGGCTGCTCGGGGCGCAGCTGACGACGCTCTTTGCCATAATTGCCGGTCAGCATCATTGATCAACGCTTCGACTCGGCGTCGAGCACGTCCGCGAGCAGCCTCGCCGCGTCGCCCGCGCGTGAGTTCGCGGTCTGATCGAGCTTGCCCGCCATGCGCTGGGCGTCGTCTATGCTCGTCAGGGCGGTCTGCACCTGCTTGACCTCGTCGTCGCGGCCCAGGTTCTTCAGGCCTTCGTCCGCGCGGCGAACCAGACTCCGGGCGTCTTCCAGGTGCCGGCTCGCTTCGCCGAAGTTGACGCTGTAAATCGCGAGACGGGCATCGAGGACGGCCGCGCGCGCACCGAGCAGCTCGCCTCGCAGTTCGGAGGCCTGAAGCGCGTGGGCCATTTCCGATCGGCCCGACCTGCCCCAGATCCATCCGGCGAGAACGGCGACCGCCACCGCTGCGGCTATTCCCAGAAACTTGGTCATCGCTGAATGTCTAGCGCGTGGTGTGCGATCTGGAACAGCGATCCAGTACGAAGGCTGGCAAACTCAGGTTCTGGCCTCGAAAGGGCCGGCATGGCTGAAACAAGAAGGAGATCGTCATGAAATTGCTCGCTTTCGCGCTCATTATCGTCGGTGTGCTAGGTCTGGCGTACGGCGGTATCTCGTATAGCCACCAGAAGAAGGATATCGATCTGGGTCCCCTCCAGGTGTCGCATACGGAGCACGACACGTTACCAATCCCCCCGATCGCCGGTGGTTTGTGCCTTGCCGCCGGCATCGCGGTGCTGGTGCTCGGCGGAGGTAAGAGCGGCTAGGCCTTCGAGGCCGCTAACCCACCGTACGCCGGCCGGCCAGCAGCCCGAGGACGAATAGCACGATGGCGACGACCAACAGCACATGGAAGATTGCGCCGATCGTGTAGATCCCGACCAGTCCGAGCACCCACGCGATCAGTAGAATTACGGCGATGGTGTAAAGCATCAGGCTCTCCTTTGACCCTCACAGCATGACGTAATTATCGAGACGCGTCTGTGCATTCCGGCACACCCACCTTCAGGCACTCTTCGAGACGTCATGGTTGATAACAGGCTGGCGGGCGGGACTGCTGGGTGGCGCGGCCCGCAGATACTGTCGCGGCCACGGCACCGGATGTTTCAGCTCGACGCCCGCATGGAGAGGCCAGTACGGGTCCTGTAACAAGGCGCGCGCGAGCAACACGCAATCGGCTTGGCCGCGGCGGATAATTTCGTCGGCCTGCGTGGGTGTCGTGATGAGCCCGACCGCGCCGGTCGCAACGCCCGCTTCGCGCTTGATACGTTCTGCAAATGGCACTTGATAGCCGGGCGCGACAGGAATCTGCGCCACAGCTACGCCGCCTCCTGAAGAGCAGTCGACGAGGTCGACGCCGCGAGCCCGAAGCCGGCGAGCCAGCTCCACCGACTGGTCGGGATCCCAACCGCCCTCAACCCAATCAGTGCACGACAGGCGTACGAACAAGGGAAGTCGTTCGGGCCACACCCTTCGGACCGCCTCCACCACTTCGAGGCAGAGCCGCACACGGTTGTCGAAGGAGCCGCCATACGCGTCGGTCCGGTGGTTAACCAAAGGCGACAAGAATTCATGGAGCAGATAACCGTGAGCCGCATGAATCTCGACCACGTCGAAGCCAGCGACCAGGGCGCGCGCCGCCGCATCACGAAACGCGGTGGCGATGCCGGCAATCTCCGCGGCGCTGAGCGGGCGCGGCGTGGGGAACCCCGGCGCAAACGGCTGATCGCCAGGCCCTACCGGCTGCCATCCGCCTTCATCGGCCGGCAGAGCGCCCTGCCCCAATCCTGGCGCATGCGTGCTCCCCTTGCGACCCGCATGTGCCAATTGGATCCCGATCGCACTGCCCTGACCATGTACGAATTGCGCGATGCGCCCCAGCATCTCGCTGTGGGCTTCGTGCCAAATCCCGAGGTCCTGCGGACTGATACGCCCTTCGGCGGTCACAGCGGTAGCCTCAGTAAACACAAGCCCGGCGCCACCAACGGCGCGTGAGCCCAGGTGTACAAGATGCCAGTCGGTCGCAAAGCCGTCGCGGCTGGAGTACTGGCACATCGGGGACACGATGATGCGATTGGAGAGCGTCAGGTCACGAAATGTTGCGCGATCGAAGAGATGGGTCATTCGCCGGAAGGATGTTACATGCGTGGCTCGAGGCGCTTCAGCTTTTCGACCAGGGTGGTTCGTTTCAGGTTCAGCAATCGTGAAGCCCGGCCTTTATTGCCGCCGGTCTTTTCCAGAGCGCGGCGAATCAGCTCGTGCTCGATTCTGCTCACATACCCGTCGAAATCGATGCCTTCCTCGGGAAGGCTCACGTCGGGCGGGGCCGAGGTCTCGGACGCCTGCTGAATCTCCGGCGTGAGATCGGCCATCTCGATCTGGCTGCGGCCGCCGCTCAACGCCACCGCCCGCTCGATCGCGTTCTCGAGCTGCCTCACGTTGCCTGGCCAGGAATAGGCCATCAGGCAGCGAATCGCCTGTTGGGAGATCGTCAGGGTTCGGGTTCCCGGCTCCTGGCCCCGGGTCTGGTGCTCCGGGGCCCGAAGTCCGGATTCAGGAGCCGAGAATTTTTTCAGGAAGTGCTGCACGAGCAGAGGGATGTCCTCTTTGCGATCGCGCAGCGGCGGCAGATGAATCGGAATCACGTTCAGGCGATAGTAGAGATCTTCGCGGAACTGTCCTTCGGCCACCATTCTCCGCAAATCGCTATTGGTTGCCGCGATCACACGCACATCCACCTTGATGGAGTGCGTGTCGCCAATCCGCTCGAATTCGCGCTCCTGCACCACGCGCAGCAACTTCATCTGCAAGCCCGCGCTCATCGTCCCGACCTCGTCGAGGAAGAGGGTGCCTTTGTTGGCCTGCTCCATCCGCCCCTGGCGATTTCCGATGGCGCCGGTGAACGCGCCGCGCACGTGGCCGAACAGCTCGGCTTCGAGCAGCGTCTCTGGAATGGCCCCGCAATTCAACGCCACGAACCGCTGTGCGCGGCGCGGGCTGTTGTGATGGATGGCGCGGGCGACGATTTCCTTGCCGGTTCCGGTCTCGCCGGTGACCAGAATCGTACTGGCCGAAACCGACACCGTTTCGAGAAGCTGAAACAGCTCGCGCATCGCCGGACTGCGGCCGATAATGCCCTCGAACTTGTAGCGCTCCTGGAGCTGCGAGCGCAGGTACGCGTTCTCTGATTTCAACTGCCGCTGTTCGAGCGCTGAATTCAGCACGTGCAACAACTCATCAAATTGAAACGGCTTGGTGACGAAATCGGTGGCGCCACGCCTGATGGCATCGACGGCATCTTTGACCGTTCCGTAGCCAGTCACGATGATGCCGACGATGTCGGGGTAGCGGAGAAGAGCGGACTCGAGCACCTTCGTGCCGTCGAGGCCGGGCAACCGCAGGTCGGTGACGACGATGTCGAATGCAAATTCGGCCAGTTGCTCGGTAGCCTGCTCACCCGTGCTTGCTTGCTCGACCTCGAATCCGTGCTCGGCCAGGCGCTCGGCCAACGCTTCCCGCAGCGGGGCCTCGTCTTCGACCAGTAGGAGATGTTTCTTATTTTCAGGCATTTACAGGTGTCGGAATTTTGACACTCGTTAGGCCCAGAGTCAAGAGGCTAGTTGGTCGTCATGAAAATGGCACACCCTACAGGTACGTAAGCGCGCTTCCGATAGGGTCTCTCAGGGGGGCACCAAGTGGAACTCGAACGACAGACTCTCTCAATCATGAAGGCATGCGAAGTGGTGGGTGTCAGCCGCCGCACCATCTACAACTGGATGGCGGGAGGGAAAATAGAATTCGTGCGGACTGCTGGTGGCTCCGTCCGCATCTTCGCAGACTCGCTGTGGCGGAGTCCGGATCATTCGACAGAGAATCGCCAGCCGACAACCGATGGTCGACCGCCAACAGCCGGGGGTCTGCCGCCGAGCGAAATCAAACATTAATTCGCCAATTAGCCAGGAATTAGAATGAGTAGCCGCCTGTCCTATTCCGTGATCGACTTGCTGGAGCGGGGCACAATGGATCAGCCGGAGGAACTCCGCCGTCTTTTTCACACGCTGAACAACCAGCTCGGCATCATCCTGGCGCACGCCGAGTTGATGGAGAAAAAAGCGGTCGATGAACACAGCCGCTCGCGGGCGGGCCAGGTTCTGAGCAGCGTCCTCGACGCGATGGGAACCGCAAAGCAGATTCGGTTGCAGATCGGCGCCTCGGAGAAGAAAGATCAGTAACTCCCTTGCAAAGTACCAATTCGGGACGGCCCACAATCAGTCCTACATCCCTTCCGTTACCTGTTAGTTACAGCCGCAGAATTCCAGACTTCCACTTCGGCGTGTGCAGAATTGAAACTTGTGACACCCATTTCTGTGATCGGGAAGCGCCATTTTATTGGCGACAGTTATCAGATTCGTCAATTTTTTGACAACGTACGGGCGGTACTTCAGCCGGTTTTCCTCTCCATTCGCCTTAACTCAATGGACCTAACCATCTGAAAACTCATGACTTAGCAGTTTTCGTCAAGACGTGACAGGTTTTCGCCCCACCTTCGTGTCTCAATTGGTACCACAGTTGCGATACAGCGTGCATCGCCGGTAACTCCCGGCGCTCATAGGAGCCCAACCGAAATGCGCGCCCATTCAATGCCCGCCGCCCAAAGCCGTCGCGTCGTCGCTGGTCTGCCGTTCGTCGAAGCCCTTGCCCGCCGCATGGCTTCCACGATGCCCCACTCGATCGACGTGGGAGATCTGGTACAGGACGGCGTGATTGGCTTGATTGACGCCTCCCATCGCTTCGACGAGGGACGCGGCATCAAGTTCGAAACATTTGCCGAGCGCCGCATCCGGGGCGCCATGATCGACGCGCTTCGCCGCGACGCATGGCCCCGTGGCGTGCGGCGCGTCAGACGCGAGCTCGAGGCCGCGCGGGAAACACTGCGCCGCGAGCTTGGCCACGAACCGTCGCTGGCGGATCTCGCCGCGAAGGTCGGCACCGACGAAAAGCGCCTCGGGCGCACGATCGTCCGGATTGCCACGATCGAATCGACGTCGCCGCTCGCCACCAGCGAGACGGTCGACGAAGCGTGCCTGCCGACCGCGCTCGTGCCGTCCGAGCCTGAAGCGCCGGACGCTGCTTACGAGCGAAGTGAAATCAAAAAGCGCGTGATGGCGGCGATTGATTCGCTGCCGCCTCGCGAGCGGAAGGTGATTGGCCTCTACTACTACGGCGACGTGACGATGAAGCAGATTGGCGCCGAGATTGGCGTCAACGAATCGCGCGTGTCGCAGCTGCATGCGCGCGCAATCAAACGCCTGCGCGTGGAGCTGAACGAGATGGCGCCGGCCGATGCGATGACCGCGCTGAAGAGCGCTGTGCTGGCGTTCCACCAGAAGCCGGTGATGGCAAAGGCACAGCTGCCGCAGAAAGCTGTCGAAAAGCCCGTCGCGATTGCCGCGAAGGCGCCGGCGCTGGTGGTGGCCTACAAGCCGCAACCGCACACCACGATGCGCACGCCGTTCGTACCCAGCCAGGTGCTGCCGCAACGCGTGCGGGTGGCGTTGGGGGCGAGGTAGGGACAAGTAAGAAGTAAAAAGTATGAAGTAAAAAGTATGAAGTAAGAAGTATGAAGTAAGAAGTATGAAGTAAGAAGTTATGAAGTAAGAAGTTAGCAGGACAAGTTGTTCGTCGCGAGGGCCCGGCGCGTATGTCGCCGGGCTTTTGTCTTATGCGAGGATTTCGCGGGCCGTTTTGAGCAGATCGCCGAGGCGGAAAGGCTTGGCCAGCCAGCGGCAGCCGCTGTCCTGGAGGAAATTCTCGGCCTCGGTGCCGGCAACGTCCCCCGTCACGAAGATCACGCGCCGCGCCATTTCGCGGTCCTCCGCCGCAAGCCGCTCGTAGAACCGGATCCCGTCGACTTTCGGCATCTTCAAATCGCACACGATCAAGTCGTACGTTTTGGACCGCACGCGCCGCAGCGCCTCCTCGCCATCGCCCGCGCGATCGACGACGAATCCCGCGTCGGTCAGCGCTTCGCTGACAGCCGCTGCCAGGGCAGGCTCGTCCTCGATCACCAGAACCGTGGAGCCCACGAGCGCTTCGAAGTCGGCTTGCGGCGCCGGGGCGGCGGGAACCCGCAACGGCGTGCCGCTCACGGGCAACTCCACGTAAAACGACGCACCGCCGCCGGCTTGTGATGAAAGCCGGATGCGCCCGCCGTGTTCCTGCACGATCGCGTATGCGACGGTGAGGCCGAGGCCGGTTCCCTTTCCTACTTCCTTCGTCGTGAAGAACGGGTCGAAGATTTTCGGCTGCAGCTCCTCCGCGATACCGGGCCCATCGTCGTTGATCTCGAGGACGACCGACTCGCGCTCGCGGTCGTGCCAGCTCCGCACCACGAGCGTGCCGCATCCGTTGGCGCTGAGCATCGCCTGCTCCGCGTTGATGACCAGATTGAGCAGGACCTGCTGAATCTGGTGCTGATCCACGAACACCTGGGGCAGCCCGGACGGCAACGCGTCGACGACCCTGATGTTGGTCACGCGCTGCTCGTACGAGCGCAGGGCCAGCGTTTCCCTGAAGACCTTGTTCAGATCGACCATCGAGCGCGTGGACTGGCGCTTGCGCGCGAAGGTGAGCAGGTTGCGGACGATGCGCGCCGCCCGTTCGGATTCGCTGAGGATGGTTTCGAGGCCGCGTTTGGTTTTCTCGTCGAGCGGCCGCTGCGACAGCCGCTCGGCCCACGTGAGAATGGTGGCGAGTGGATTGTTCAGCTCGTGCGCTACGCCCGATATGGTCTGGCCGAGCGCCGCAAGCTTCTCCGCCTGCAGCAGCTGGTGATACAGATCGCGCGTCTGATCCTCCAGCTTCTTGCGCTCGCTCACATCGCGCACGAGGGCGTCGGTGCGTATCGAGCCGTCGGCGCCAGGGGCGTCGCAATGGGCCGTGACTTCGACCCAGACCAGCGAATTGTCGATGCGGCGCAGCCGCAGCAGATAATCGGTCACCGTGCGGTTCGCGCTCAGGCGTTCGATGAACGTGACGCGGGTTCGCGGGTCTATAAAACGCGGCGGATCGAACGGCCGCACCTGCGCGTCGCCGATCTCGACGGCATAGCCGAACATCGATTTGAGATGAGGGTTGGCGGCCAGCGTCATGGTCTTGCGCGGGCCGAGCAGGCCGATGTACACGCCTTCGTGAACGGCTTCGAACAACCGCGCGAAGTCGTCGGCGCGAGGTTCGGCCACGTCAGTGGTTGGTCGGCGGGGGAGGTGTCGGCGTTTCGGACGTCGGGAAGCGCGGCCGGTATTCGCTCTGAATCTGCGTGCGAATGGCGGACACCGATGCGCCGGAATTGCGCATTCTCATCGACTCGACGGCGATGTCGATGCAGACGGCGCACGCGGCGCCGTGCGGCACCCACGCGGTGACCTTGCCCTCCGCGTCGCGCGATGCGACGAAGCAGTCGGCGTTGTTCTTATGGCCCATGCTCCCGCAACCGCAATAGCACGGGATGTAGGTGGCCACTTCCGGGTGATCGGCGGTGAAGATGTGCGCGTCCTTCAGCACGTCCATCGGACGCGGCGGCGCGTACTCGCCGACGTCGATGAGCGGCATGTCGAATCCCGGGCCGTGCGGCGCGCCCGGTTTCGGCCTGGGCGGCACGACGATCCTCTGCGGCGGCTCGGCGGCGACCGCGGGAACGGCCTGCGGCGTCTCGGCCGGTTTTGGCGCCGCCGCTGACTGGGCCACTGGAGGAGCCGCTGCCGGGGTATTCGTGGCGTTCGCGACGGCCGGAGTGGTCGCCGACGCGTTCGCGACCGATTCCGTCCTGGCGGAACAGGCGCCTGCGAACACCAGGCTCCCCACCGCGAAGACGGTCCAGAAACATCGCTTCATGAGCGTTCTCCAAGTGTACTAGCGCCGGCCGAAAAAGAAAACCAGGACAAAGGCTATCAGAAGGACGCCGAGGGCCGTGACGACGATTTGGGGGAGATCCATGGGAGGCTCAGTGCGAAGGGCTCACGGCTCAAGGCTCACAGCGCGGCTTTCATGCTTTGCGAAGCCTCAAGCTGTTGAGGACGACCGAGACGCTCGAAAACGACATCGCGCCCGCGGCAAGCATCGGGCTGAGCAGCCAGCCGGTGAGCGGATACAGCGCGCCGGCGGCAATCGGGATGCCGAGCACGTTATAGATGAACGCCCAGAACAGGTTCTGTTTGATCACACGCAGCGTGTCGCGCGACAGGCGCATCGCTTCGGCGACGCCGCTCAGGTCGGGCCGCATCAGCGTGATGTCAGACGCTTCGAGCGCCACGTCGGTGCCGGTGCCCATGGCCACCCCCACGTCGGCTTGCGCCAGCGCCGGAGCATCGTTGATGCCGTCGCCCACCATCGCGACCACCTTGCCGGATTTCTGCAGCGCTTCAATTTCCGCGGCTTTCCCGTCCGGCAGCACGCACGCGATGACGCGCGCGATCTCTCCGTTCGGTGCGACTTCCCTGACGACCGCGTCGGCCGTGGCCTTGTTGTCGCCGGTGATGACGAGGAGCTCCAACCCGAGGCTCTTCAGGCGCCGGATACCTTCGACAGCGCTCGCCCTCGGCTTGTCGGCGACGCCGATGACGCCAATCAACACGGGGCTTCGGGCTTCAGGCTTCAGGATTTGTTCGGCGATGAGGACCACGGTGCGGCCGCTCGATTCCAGACGCGCCACGTCGTTTCCGGCGGCAGCCAGGTTCACACCGCGCTCTTCCATCAACCGTGAATTCCCGATCCACACGTGGCGGCCGTCGACGACACCGCTGAGCCCGCGGCCGGGCAGCGCTTCTACGTTCGTCGCGTCGGAGATCTTCATATTGCGAGACCTCGCGGCGTCGACGATGGCTGCCGCGAGCGGATGCTCGGACGCGTTTTCGATCGAGGCCGCGAGCGCGAGAAAATCCGACCCGACCCACAGCCCCGAGTCCCCCATGCCTACACGGAGAACGTCGGTCACCGACGGTTTCCCTTCGGTGATCGTTCCGGTCTTGTCGAGCACCACGGTTGTGATCTTGTGCGCGCGTTCGAGGACTTCGCCGCTCTTGATGAGGATGCCGCGCTCGGCGCCGCGGCCCGTGCTCACGAGAATGGCGGTCGGAGTCGCCAGACCCATCGCGCACGGACACGCGATGATGAGCACCGCCACGAAGTTGACGAGCGCGGTGGCCAGACGCGCGCCGGGGGGGAGCGCGTCGAACCAGATCACGAACGTGGCGATGGCGATGCACAACACCACCGGCGTGAAATAGCCGGACACGACGTCGGCGAGGCGCGCGACAGGGGCGCGGCGCGCCTGCGCCTGATGAACCAGACGAATGATCTGATGCAGCACCGTGTTGGTGCCGACGCGCGTGGCGCGGAATCTGAACGCCACGTTCTTGTTCACGCTGCCGCCGACAACCGTGTCGCCCGCCGATTTGTCGACGGGCAACGGCTCGCCGGTCAGCATCGATTCGTCGACCAGCACCGTTGGCTGTCCGGCTGCGATCGCGCGGTCGCCGACGATCACGCCGTCGACGGGAATGCGCTCGCCCGGGCGCACGAGCACGATGTCGTCTTCCTGCACCGCGTCGATGGGCAGCTCGAGCTCGGTGCCGGCGCGCACGACGAGCGCGGTTTTTGGCCGCAGCGCGATGAGCCGCTCGATGGCGGCTGAGGTCCGGCTGCGGGCGCGCGCTTCGAGCGTCCGGCCAAGGAGCACGAGCGCGATGATGGCGCTGGTGACTTCGTAATACACATCGGTCGACGGCTGGGAGCCGACCGTCGGCAGTCGAGACCCGAGAGCCAGCCGAGAGCCGATCGTGACGAAGACCGAATAGCCAAATGCGGCGGAGGTCCCGAGCGCGATGAGCGTGTTCATGTCGGCGCTGCGATGGCGCACGCTCGTCCACGCGCGGCGGTAGAACTCGGCGCCGGCATAAAACAGGACAGGAATTGCCAGCGCGAGTTGCAGAAATTGCGATCCCCGCACATGCGTGCCCGGCATTGAGAGGATCAAAATCGGCACGAACAAAGTCAGCGCCACGGTGAGCCTGTGGCGAAGAGCGCGGTACTCGGCGTCGCGCGCGCGTTGCTGAGCTTCCGAGATGTCGCGCTGTCCCTCGCCCGGGCTGTCCAGCACGTCATAACCAACGTCCCGGACGGCGTCAAGGAGCCGCGGCACATCGGTCCTAGCGGGGTCAAACTGCACCTCGGCGCGCGAGGTGGCGAAATTGACCGAGGCGCCCACCACGCCGGGCACATGCTGCAGCGTCCGCTCGATCGTGCGCGCGCAGGCGCCGCACGTCATCCCGGTCAGCGGAAGAGTTACAGAAGCCACGGTGTAAGTGTAACTATCTTCTAGTACGAGAACTGTAATCGGCCGATAATCTGGACAGGTGCGTCTGTTCAGCCGGCGCGATCGCCTCCTGCTCATCGGCCTCACCGCGGCCGTCTCGGTGATCTTCGCCCGGAGGCTCTCGCGCTTGCTCGACGTGGCGCGGCAGGACGAGCAGGGCTACGGACTGGCGCTGATTCCCGGCCTCATCATCCTCACCGTCGTGTTCCTGATGCACCAGCTGGCCAGGCGGCAAGAGATCAAGGCCGAGGCGGCGGCCGCCGCTTCCGCGGCGCGCGAAGCCGAAGCGCGGGCGCGCGATCTGGAGATGCTGATCACCTTCGGCCAATCGCTGGCGCGCTCGCTCGACCTCGACTCGATCCGCGACGTGCTCCTGCAGCACATGCCCGAACTGGCGGGCACGCCCGACGTGTGGGCCATGCTCCGGACCAGCACGCTCTGGGACAACCTGATCCCTTCGACGCGGATTCCAACCCGCGAGATCGATGCCGGCCGCACGCTGGCCGCCGAGCAGGCCATCGCGCAGGAGCTGGGCGGGCGGAACGAGCGGGATGGCATTGAAATCGAAGGACAAGTCGTCTTCCCGATGCTGGCCGGCGGCAACGCCATCGGCGCGCTCGGTGTGTCGAAGGGGGCGCCGTTGACCGGGAGCCGGCGGCGCATGCTGGCGGCGGCGGCGTCGCTGCTCGCGGTTTCGGTGAAAAATGCGCAGCTGTTTCGCGACACGCGCGAGAACAGTCTCCGCGACGGGCTCACCGGCTGCGTCAACCGCACGCACGGCGTGGAGATGACCGAGGTGGAGCTGCGGCGCGCGCGGCGCTCGCGCCTGCCGCTGTCGGTGATCATGTTCGACCTGGACCATTTCAAGGCCATCAACGACCGGCACGGTCATCTGTGCGGCGACACGGTGCTCTCGACGGTGGGCCGGCGGATGCAAGAGGTGCTGCGCGGCAGCGATGTGAAGTGCCGCTACGGGGGCGAAGAATTTCTCGTCGTCCTGCCGGAGACGCCGCTCGAGGGCGCCAGACGCGTGGCCGAGATTCTACGGAAGGAACTTGCGGATACGCCCGTCGGATGGAATGGTGTAGAGCTGCACATCAGCGCCAGCTTCGGCGTCACGGCGGCCCATGCCGCCGAGATTGAGACGCCGATGGTCATTGCGCGCGCCGATTCGGCGTTGTATTGTGCCAAGAGCGATGGCCGCAACTGCGTTCGGGTGGCCGTCGATTCGATGACGATTTGAACCCACCTGTTGATGACCGCACCGTCGCGCCTGCCCTTCATCCGCGAGTTAGCCGCTGACCTCACCGGCTGGGCCTTTTTCCTCTGCACCCGGAAAGACGTGCGCCAGGGGAGAACCGGGGAGCTTTTCATCGCGCTCACGCTCCAGGACAAGACCGGCCTCGTCAAGGGCCGTATCTTCAACGAAGCCGCGCGCCTGCGCGATGAGTTCGACAGCGGCGAGTTCGTGAAAGTGCAGGGGCGCACCGAACTGTTCAACGGGCGCCTGCAGCTCGTCGTCGACCGCATCCGCCGCGTCAACCCTGATCAGGACCGGCAGCAAGGCTTTCTCGAGGAAGATTACGTGCTGTCGGCGTTGCGCCCGGCCGGCGAAATGTGGGACGAGCTGCAGGAGCTCGTCGCGCACGTGCAGGATCCGTTCGTGCGCGAGCTGCTGCAGAAGATCACGACCGAGCAGGCGCAGAAGCTGCGCATCTGGCCCGCGGCCCTGACGGTTCATCACGCCTACCGCAGCGGGTTTCTCGAGCACGTTCTGTCGGTCGCGCGTTCGGCGCTCATGCTGGGCACCGCCTACGGCGCGAACAAGGATCTGCTCACGGCGGGCGCCCTGCTGCACGACATCGGGAAGCTCGAGGAGCTGAGCTACGACCAGGCGACGAGCTATTCGCGCGAGGGAAACCTGGTGGGACACGTCACGCTCGGCGCCATGATGGTGCGTGCGGCGATGGCGTCGATTCCGGATTTCCCCGACGTGCTCCGCACCCAGATCGAGCATCTGGTGGTATCCCACCACGGCCGCAAGGAATTCGGCTCGCCGGTGGAGCCGATGACGATCGAGGCGATGATTCTTTCGGCTGCCGATGATCTCGACGCGAAGATCAATCAGGTCCGGACCGCGCTCGCGGAAGAAGGCGACGGAGAGTTCACCGCGTATCACTCCCGGCTCGGCCGCGTGCTCTGGAGGGGAGAGTGAGGGCTTCGCTGTCCGGACTGGTTCTCTCCGCCGTCATGCTGGCATCGCCGGCGCTTGCGCAAGAGCAGTCGGGCGGCGAGAAATTCGGCAAGCTGCTGCTCGGCGGAGCGGCGGGGCTCGCGCTCCACGAGTCCGGGCACCTTGTCGCCGACTGGGCGTTCGGCGAGAAGGTCGTCGTCCGGAAGGTCGGCTGGAAGGGGCTGCCGTTTTTCGCGCTGTCGCACGCGAACGATTTGTCGCCGCGGCGCGAGTTCACGGTCTCGTCAGCGGGCTTCTGGTCGCAATGGCTCTACAGCGAGCAGATCCTGACCCACCATCCGGATCTGCGCCACGAAGACAGCCCGTTCCGCAAAGGCGTGCTGACGTTTCACGTCGTCACGCTGATGATTTATTCCGGCGCCGCGTTTTGGAAAACCGGTCCCGTGGAACGCGACACCCGCGGGATGGCCAGTTCGATTCACATCAACGAGCGCTGGCTGGGTGCGATGCTGCTCGCGCCGGCCGTCCTCGACACCTACCGCTATTTCCACCCCGGCGCGGGCTGGGCCCGGTGGACGTCCAGAGGCGTCAAAATGGGTTCGGTCGCGCTCGTTCTGAAATAAGGCTTTTCTACTTTCGACCGGGCGACCGGCGCACCGGCTGCCATGCGGGAGTCGAATCCTCCCACTGGTTGTCGGTGAGCTGCTGCACGTCAGTCCCGTCAGCCCGCATCACGAAGAGCTCGCCGTAAGGCTGCGGCGCGTCGGTGTACAGCGCCTCGTCTTTGAACCCCATGCGGCTGCTTGCGAAGACGATGTGCGCGCCGTCAGGCGACCAGGTCATGTGCGCGTCGTTTCCAGGCGAAGATGTCAAACGCCGTACATCCTTTCCGTCGGGCCTGATCGTGAAGATCTCGAAGTCACCGTTCACTTGCCTCGAGAACATGATCAGATCGCCGCGCGGCGACCAGAGTGGAAAATTGTCATAGCCATTGGTCAGCTTGGTGATCGAATGGTCCCGGATATTCATGATGCGGAGACCTTCTCCATCCGGTCCAAACGATCGGTAGACGAACCTCACTCCATCGGGCGCCATCGAGGGGAAGCCGTTGTTGGCCGGACCAGACGTGAGCTCGCGGAACCCGGAGCCATCCGGATTGATGACGGCGACCTGCGCGCCGCCGTCGACCCGATCCTGCGCCGTCAGGAACAGATCGTGAAACCCGTTGGTGAACGCCCCGAAGGCACCGAAGCCGAAGATGATCGCGTCGCCGCGCGGGGACCATTGTGGCGCGAGCGCGTGCTTCCCCTGCTGCTGGTACACGATTTTCGATTCGCCGGTCTCGGCATCGACCACGGTCACGCTGCGGCCCAGCGAGCCATTGACCGGTCCGGTGACGACGAACCGTTCGCCCGACGGATCGAATGAGGGGAGCGCCTGCGTCAGGATCAGCTCGTAGTCTGGATTGCGGCTCCACATTTTCGTTCGCGTGGGCAGCGGACCCTGAACACGCTTGTGATACACGACGCGCGAGCCGTCGGGCGACCAGGACGCGCTGCGCACTTGACCCTGCGGTCCCGGTCTGCCGTTGCCGTAGAAGATACCCGGAGCGGTTCCATCCTTGCGGACGTACGCGATCTCGTTCGAAGGCAGGACCACCGGCGCCATCTTGACGCCAGGCCCGGCCGGCACCGGACTCGCCGCGGCAGTCTCTATGTCAAACGAGACAAGACGTGTTTCGCCGCTTTCAGGGCGCGCCGGCCGGTATGTCAATGTCTCTTCGGCCGACATGCAGTAGGCGACGACGTGACGGCTGTCGCCCGACCATTTGGGACTGCCACAGAAATTCCCGTGCTCGGACAACCGCTTCAGGCCGGATCCGTCGGGATGAATCACGTAGATGTCGACGATGTGGAGATGTTCCCAGCGGCCATGGCCCATCGGCAGTGTGCTGCCGCGATCCGACGAAAACGCGATCCACTGGCCGTTGGGAGACCAGGCCGGCCGAAAATCACCGCCGGCGCCGGATGTCAGTGGCTTGGCCTGGTGCGTGGCAAGATCGAGCGTCCAGAGATCCGCGGAACCGTCGGACCGGGTACTCACGAACACCAGCCGACGGCTGTCCGGCGAGAATGCCGCCTGGTCGTCGAAGGCCGGGCTGTCGGTCAGTCGCTCGAGGCCGGTTCCGTCGGTCTTGACGCGAAAGAGATCGGCTGAGCCTTCGCGGTCCGACGTGAACGCGATCCATTCGCCATCGGGAGACCATGCCGGGTTGTAATCGAGATCCGATCCTTTCGCGAGCAGTGGATGCTCGTCGCCGCCATCCGCGCGAGCGACAAACAACCCGATTTGGCCGGGCTGGACCCCCGCACGTGCAAAGAAGATTCGCTGCGGAGCCGGATTCACGGCCGCGGCGGCAATCGCGACAACGGCCAGCAACGTGCGCATTGTTCAGGTCCTCCTCTCCATCTCCGAATTGAGAATGTCTTATCCGCGGGGGCCCAGGGCGAAGGTCATCGTTCCTTCGACAACCACCCTGCCGTCGACGCGGGCTTTGCCCGCGAGCACGCCCATGCGGCTGCGCAGGCGCTTCGCGACCACTTCGATCGTGACGACGTCGCCGGGGTGGACGGGATGGCGGTAGCGGACGCGTTCGATGCCCGCGAAAAACGGGAGACGCTGGCTGTTCTCGGGCTTCGCCAGAATCATGATCGCCCCCACCTGCGCGATGGCCTCGGTGAGAATCGTGGGCGGGAGGACCAGCCTCCCTTCAGGAGACAGGGTCAGATAGCGCTCGTTCGATGAGATGTTCTTGATGCCCACGATGCGCTTGTCCACTTCGAGCTCGGTGATGCGGTCCACGAGCAGAAATGGGTAGCGATGCGGCAGAATTTTCTCGATGGCCGCGTTGTCGAGCGGCAGCGTGAGAGGTTCCATCGGGGACTGTTATTATTACATGCTTGACTGATCGCCCCGCCGTGCCCCAGACCGCGCAGGACCAGGAGCTGGTCGCCACGCTGTTCGAGCTCGGCCGTGAAGTGACGGCCGTGCTCGACCTCGACGAGCTGCTGCACCGCATTCCACGGCTGATCGCGCGCCTCACGTCGTTCACGGTGTTCTCCGTGTATCTGCTGGACGAGCGCCAGCAGGATCTGAAGATCGCGTACGCCGAAGGCTATCCGGAAGAGATGGTCCGCACTTTCAGGCTCAAGGTGGGCCAGGGCATCGTCGGCACGGCGGTGGCCGAGCAGCGGCCGATTCTCGTGAACGACGTGCACGCGGACCCGCGGTATCAAGGCCTCGTGCCCGGCGTGAACGCGCAGCTCGCGGTGCCGTTGCGGCACAAGAAGCGGGTCGTCGGCGCGCTGAATCTGCTGAGCGATCGCGTGGGTGCGTTCACCGAGCGCGACGTGGACATCCTCGCGACGTTCGGCGTGCACGTGGCGCAGGCGCTGGCCAACGCGCGGCTCTTCGAGCAGGAGCGGGACCACACCGAGACGCTGGAGACGCTGACGGAGATCGCGCGCGAAGTGGCGGCGATTCTGGACCTCGACGAGCTGCTGAGCCGCATCGCGATCCTCGCCAAGCGCGTCGTCGACTACCGCACGTTCGGCATCCTTCTCTACAACGAGGCCACGCAACAGGTCGAGCCGAAGGTTGCGCTGCAGTACGGCGAGAAGACCAGCTTGCTGAACATCAAGATCGGCGAGGGGCTGGTGGGCTACTCGGTGCTACACAAGCAACCGGTGCTCGTGAACGATGTGTCGCAGGACCCGCGGTACATCCCGGTGGTCGGCGACGTGCGATCGGAGCTCGTGATTCCGCTTCTCTTGAAGGACCGCTGTATCGGCGTGTTCGACCTCGAAAGCCCGGAGCTGAGCGCGTTCACCCAGCGGCACGTCGAGATTCTCGGCATCCTTGCCAGCCAGGCGGCCGTGGCGATTGAAAATGCCCGGTTGTACGAGACGGTGCGCGACAACGAATTGCGGCTCGAGCGCGAGATCGAGTTCGCGAGGCGCGTGCAGAGCGCGCTGCTGCCCGCCGAGCCGCCGCGGAAGCTGAAGGGCGTGGAGCTGGCCGCCCGGTTCGAACCGGCGCGCCAGATCGGCGGCGACCTCTATGATTTTCTGCAGCCGGATCCGGGGACGCTGGTGATTGCCGTCGGTGATGTTTCGGGCAAAGGCGTGCCGGCGGCGCTCTACGGGGCGTTCGCCGGCGAGCTCGTGCGGTCGCGCACGTTTCGCCGGCGGTATACGACGATTCGCTCCAGTCCGGCCGGCGTGCTGGCGTCGATGAACGCGATTCTGCACGAGCGGCGGCTCGAAGAATATTTCTGCACGCTCTGCTACGCGGCGTTCGATCTGCGGCGGCGTTCGCTGGTGATTGCCAATTCAGGCTTGCCTTACCCGATTCGCCGCCACGACGGCGCGTGCGAGCCCATCCACCTGCCCGGCGTGCCGCTGGGCGCGTTCCCCGGCACGACTTACGAAGAGCTGACGTTCGAGCTCACGGCCGGCGACATCTTCGTGTTCTGCACCGACGGCCTCTACGAAGCGATCGACCAGGACGAGCAGGACTTCGGATCCGAGCGGGTGATCGACATCATCAACGCCCTCGCGAACGAGCCGGCGCAGAAAATTGTGGACAGGATTTTCGAGGATGTGGCGAAGTTCCGGGCCGACGGCCCACCGGCCGACGACATGACGGCGGTAGCCGTAAAGATCACTCAGTAGGGCTGTCCCTCCGCGAGCAAGGTCAGTTCCCCTTTACGTCCAGGGAGCGCTCCTCGAGGTGAAGCCCGAGAGGCTGACCGCTGAAGACGGCGACGTCTTTGACCACGCCTCTGACACTCACGTGGCTGCCCTTCACCGGAATCCGGTTGCCGTGTTGCGACAGCACCATCATCTCGCCGGTTCCATCGCTCACCTTGTAGTACTTGTACGGCAAGAGCGGCAGGCCCCAGGAATCGGTCACGGTGCCATTGATGCTGACCGTGCGGTCGGCGTAGTGGCCGGCGTTGCGCTGCAGGTCGGCGATGCGCGAGCTGCCCAACACGCCGGCGCAGCCGGAAATGACAACAGCCAGGACGCAGACCGCCATCAGGCTGGATAAGGTTCTCATGTCAAAAGCCTCCAGGCTTTAAGAAAAAACAGGAGTCGCACTCGAGTCGTGAACGAGCGTCGGAATGCGGCGATGCCAGCGCCTGCCTGTATCGCACTCCGGTGACCGGCGCGACCCCCACGCAGAATCAATCCAAAACGTGTGCCGCGAAAAACCGCTGCAAACGGCCAGGTTTGTCCCGAAATGTCTAAGTACGTAGACGGCGGCTGCCCTCTGTGGGTGAATCTGTCATCGCGCAGGGCAGGGCGGACCGAGGGGCCGAGCGCTGAGAGCGGAGCGCGAAAATGCGCAGACGGCAGCCGAAACGCCACGCGCGGCGTCTGAATGGGAGAACACCCCTTTCCGGAGGAATTCATGCGTGGAATGCGAACACTCTTCGTAATCGTATCGGTGACCGCGCTGGCGGCGCCGGCTGTACAGGCGCAAAGCCGCCAGCCCAACCCGGCCCCGGGCCAGACCGGCACCATGCAGATGCCGCGGCTTGGAGGAGTCGCGGGTAGCACGATCGGCATCCGGCTGTCGGACGTGACCGCCGATCAGGTGAAGTCGCTCAAGCTCTCGAAGGCCGAGGGCGCGATTGTTGAATCGGTGAATCCCAACAGCCCGGCGAGCACGGCCGGCGTCCGAGCCCAGGATGTCATCGTGGAATTCGACGGCGAGCATGTGCGGAGCGCGCGGCATCTCACCCGGCTTGTGTCGGAGACGCCGGCCGGCCGCGAAGTCGCGATGGTCGTGATGCGCGACGGCAAGAAGACTGACCTCCACATCAAGCCCGAAGCGGGCAACTGGCTCGGCCCGCAGTTCGGAGGGATGATCGATCCGCAGCAAATGCGCGATCTTGGCGAGCAGGCCGGGCGCGCCGCGCGCGACATGTCGCGGAACCTCCCCGGCATGGCGGGGAGGGGGACTCGCGGGCGGCTGGGCGCGTCGGTTCAGGAAATGCCGCAAGACCTCGCCGAATTTTTCGGCGTGAAGTCGGGCGTGCTCGTGGCGAGCGTGCAGAAGGATTCGGCGGCGGCAAAAGCGGGGCTGAAAGCGGGCGATGTGATTACCGCGGTCGACGGCCATTCCGTCACGACCCCGGCGGATCTGATCGGCGCGCTGCCGGCGGGCGATGGCTCGCGCGACGTGACCTTGACGATCATGCGAGACAAGAAAGAGCTGAAGCTGAAAGCGACGCTTCAGCCGGCCACGGGCGGGCAAACCGGCAAAGGCGTGCACGCGTAACGAGTGCCAGACTTCGACGAGTGACAGGCTTCTAGGCCTGAGCGGCAGCTTGCGGAAGCGCGACGCTGGGCGATGGGGAGACCAGCGTCGCGAGTTGGGCGGCAAAGATTGAGGCGAGGGCCTGGGAGCGCTCGTCCTTTTCCGAGCCGCCCTTCATTTCTGCAGACAGCACCCCGATGCAGCCCTCCGGCGTGACGAGAGGCGCCACCAGCGCGCCGTTACTGGACCCGTCACCGCTCACCGTCCGCATTTCGGCAGATCGATAGGCGGCCGCGGCCGCATTCGTGGCCTCTCGCGGAATGGTTCCCATGCGGGCCATCGCCTGGTCCGAATATCCAAACGACATCGCCGGGCGCAGCGCGCGTCCATCCGGATCGGCAACCCAGACGATGATGCCGGAGGCATCGATCACCGTGGCTGCGCGCTCGAGCAGGCCGGGCAGCTGTTTACCTTCCTGCAACCGCGCAAACTCCGTGCAGAGCCGGGCTGCGTCCGTCAACGGGACCGCCTCCGACCAGGCGTCCTTGCGGAAGCCGGCCACGTCGCCGAAAACGGTCGGGTCGGGCAGAGAAACCGGTTCGGACGCCTTTCCTTTCTCGGCTTCGGGCTCAGCTTCGGGTCGTTTCGCAACGGTCAAACCTGGCAGGCCGAGCAGCAGGACGATCAGCAGAACGCCTCCGGCGCCACCGCCCAGGATCATCAGCTCCCGCCGGCGCAGCGCCACCAGGCGGGCTTCGCGCGCCGTCAGCTCATCGTTGAGCGCCGCTTCGATCTCGGTTGCCGCCGTACCGGTCGCCTCGAGACCGTCCGAGAAGATCAAATCGGAGGCTAGTAGAGAGTCGTCGCCCTTCATGTAATCCTGCGCGCGAGCGTCGAGCTTGTGGAAATTCTCGATGGCGACGGAAGCCGGCTCGATATCGGCCAGCGCGGCCGGCGACGCGAGCGCCGCTTTGAAATCGGCCATCTGCTGGTCGAGCGACGGCAGCAGCTTCGATACGCGGCTCATCCAGAACGCGTCGCTCTGGCCCCGTGCCACATAGGCCACCTGGGCGGCGCGCAGGTCCGCCAGCGTGGACTCGAGCCCCCGCGTCTGCCGGCGCACAGCCTCGGCCGCCGCGCGTTCGCGGTTTGCGTTCCTATCGGTTGACTTCAGGAAATAGCCGGCAGCAATTCCAAGCGCGATACTCGAGACGACAAGCAGGACTCGAATCAGGCGTGAGCTCATCGAGGCAGCCAATGTACCACCCGCGCCTGGAAAAGTACAGCCCTCTCTCTCCCGGCGATGGCCGCGATCGACGCTACTCGGTCGGCTTCAGGATGACGTAGGTGGGAAGACCGACAGCCTTGAAGCGCTGCATGACCAGTTTCACGGCCGGCGCGTCCGGATCTTCGGCCTGGAACTTGATTTTCACGTACTTCTCGAGCGCGCTCGTCACCTGCCGGTCGACCAGCGTTGTCTTGTCCATGGTTAAGCAGTTTTTGCACCAGGTGGCCCACATGTCGATGAGCACGGGCTTCCGATCGCGGCGGGCCCGCAAAAGCCCCTCGTCGAGCGACGAGTGCCAGCCCGCCCTCAGCTGTTCGTCGACGCTCGCCTGCACATCCGAGGCATTCACCCACCGGTTGGCGAACAGCGAGTAGGCCTCGTAACCGTAGTACGCCGCCATCACCAGGATCAATACGGCGAAGGCCTGTTTGACGCGGACCATCCACATGCCAGGCTTCGGCAGCGACGCCAGGCCGGCGCCCGCGAGAGGCCAGGGCACGGCCATTCCGAGACCGAGCACAAACGGGAGCGCCAGCGCCGCCGGAGTGCCTTTCGCGTAGAGGTCGCTCGAAAACAGCATTACTTGGATCACCACGGGCGCGACGCACGCGCCGGCGAGCAGCGCGGCGACCCCACCCATGGTGAACGCGAGCACAAACGTGCCCCGCCGCTGTTCGGCAACTTGCGAATTGCCGCCCAGGCCGGAGAAATCGATGGTGATGATGTCGAACATCGCGAGCGCGAGGATGACGAACAGAACCGATATCGCGAGATTGAACCACGGCGACGCGTTGATCGTGCCGAAGGCGCCTGCCGTGAGGATCACGACCAGACCCAGGACACCATAGGCGAGCGCCATCGCCGCGCCGTAGGTGCCGCCGAGCAGGAATCCGCGGCCGCGCGATCCGGCCCTCGCTCCCGCGCCGATGATCGACAGATTGATCGGAATCATCGGCAGTACGCACGGTGTGAGATTCAGCGCGAGGCCGCCGAGGAACACGATTGAAAGAATGGCGAACGGGCCGCGGCCTTCAAACAAGCCCTGCTGTCTGGCGCCCGTTTCGGCCCGGTGAATGAAGTCGAGAAAATCGGTGGCGCTGAGATAGCCGCCCGTCGTTTGGAGCACAGTGAAATCGTCGAGGTGGGCCCCCCTTCCGCCCTCGCCTTGTTCGCCGTCGGTTCGAGGCGCGGTGGTTTTCGAAGGCTCTCCCGGACGATCGCCTTGTCCGAATCGAATCCTGCCGAACACATCGGCGTCGGTTGCGACGACCTTCGTCGAGGACGGCACGACACGGAACGTCCAGCTGATCGGGAGCGTCGACGGGATGTAGCACAGGTTCTCGTCACATGCCTGATACCGAAGTCGCGCCGGAACGGTGATCTCGCCCGGATGGGCGCCCGCCGCGATCGCGAACCGCACGCCAATGTCGAAGTTCTGATCGAACACGGCGAGGGGCTGCGACTGCCCCGCCTGTTTCAAATCGGTGGCGGGAGGAAACACTATCTCCACGACGGTGACGCCCGCTGGCGGCGTGATGGTGAGCACAGTCGGGATCAGCGACTCGTCCCGCGGCTTGTTCGACTGAACGTGAGAGCCGGGCGGAAGGCGCACGCGTAGAGCGGCGCGCAGCGGTTGTCCCGCGTGCACGCCGCTCGTTTCCACAATCGGCGTAACGACGGGGACTGGCGGGGCCGCCTGCGCGCCTGCGATCGCGGCGGCGATCCAGAGGAATCCGATGACCCAGGGTGCGCGGTGTCTCAATCGATCTTCTTCAGTGGAATTGTAGCAGGCTGGTAGGGCAGCGAGCTCAGGTCGAGCGAGCCCTTCACCGGCGGCACGTCCTGGAAGAGGAAATCCCACTTCCAGCGCTCGGATGGATTCGAGCTCTGCAGCCAGGTGCGCGCGGCTACCGGCCGGCTGAACGCCATCTGCTGCAGCGTGGCATATTCCTGGAGGTGAACGAGGTCGTTCGCGATTTCGGTGCGCGCGCGATCCGGCGTCGGGAGCTCGACGCCGAGAATTGTGCCGACGCGCGCCAGAATCAGGCAGTCGTCCACCGCGTCGCCCGGGGCGGCGGTGACCGTGGCGGCGGCCTGCACGCGTCCCTGGTCGTTGGTATAGGAGCCGTCTTTCTCGTAGGCCGTCGACCCGGCGAGGACAAAATCGGCCGCGGCCGTCAGCCCGGAGTGCAGCACGCCCTGGACGACGAGAAGGGGCAGCAGTCCGCTGTCGCGCGCGCCGATGATCCAGGACAGGTCGCCTATCGTTCCGGCGGGACCCGGGTCGAAGACGTAGAGCGCCTCGACGTGACCGCCCTCGACGGCCGCGCGCAGCTCCGTCAGATCGGGTTTCGGGAGATCTCGTTTTTCGACGAGGCCGAGGTCGATGGCGCCGTTGACGTTCGGAGCGTCGACAACCGGCACCTTGAATTTCACGCCGCTTGGCTGGGGCTTCTCGCTCAGCCGCCAGCTGACACTGACCGCCGAGCCGGTCGCGGCCGCCAGGGCCTTCAGCAAATGCAGCTCCTCGAGCGACGCATGCGCCGAGGCGAGAAACCGCACCTGGTGAGAGGCGAGGCGGGCGGCCAGAGCGCGCAACGCCTCGTGCCAGGCGACGGGCTGCTGCACGCCGGGACGGGTGCGCACCTGCGGTTGCGTGAGCCGCGCGTCGCCTTCCACCCAGTGGTAATCGAAGCGGCCGATGTCGCACATCCAATAGCCGTTCACGTCCGGGTTGAATCGCGGGGTCACGCGCGCCATCGCGGGACCCTTGGCCCACTCCGGCTTCGCCTTGATCCAGACCGTCGTGTTACACCCCTTGGAGCAGAACGTGCAAATCGTGTCGGCCGCGAGCGGGTTGTCCCACGGCCGTGACTTGAATCGGTAGTCGCGCGTGGTAATGGCGCCTACCGGGCACACGTCCATCAAATTGCCGGACAGGAGCGAGTGCACGCCTTCTTCCTTGTACGTCGCAATCTCGCTGCCGGCGCCGCGATCGGTGATGCCAATCTGAGCGTCGCCATCTACATCGCGCATGAACCGCACGCAGCGCGTGCACAGGATGCACCGGTTGCGGTTCAGCATGAGCGTGGGACCGAAATCGACGTCGGCCTCGACGCCTTCCCCGTCGAACACGCGCCGCGGAAACTCCATCCGGCTGCGCCCCGGCCCGAACTCATAGGAAAAATCCTGCAGGGGACACTCGCCGCCCTTGTCGCACACCGGGCAGTCGAGCGGGTGGTTGATCAGGAGAAATTCGAACACGCCCGCGCGGGCTTCGATCACGTCGGGCGTTTTGGTATGGACGACCATGCCGTCGGTGCACGTGGTGGAGCACGACGTCTGAAGCTTCGGCATCTTCTCGATCTTCACGATGCAGACGCGGCACGAGCCGTCGACGCCGAGCCCCGGATGGAAGCAGTAGTAGGGAAGGTCGATGCCGTGATCGAGCGCGGCCTCCAGCACGGTGCGCCCCTTCGGCACCGTCAGCTCCCTGCCGTCGATCGTGATCTTTACGGTGTCCATAACTTATTCAGCATACCTACACGCAGACCTTCCACGCAAAGCCGGGGGATTGGTCCGGGATCGGTCCGGGATCACTTCACGAAGAGAACAGGGGCGGCGTTGTCGCGGTTCGCTTCCACGTCTTTCACCACCCCTGTCACCGGGATCCGCTGCTCGGTCACCTGCTCGGTGACAGGAACGACGATGTCCAACGTGCCGTTGGCGTATTCCACCGTCACCGTGACCGGCACGTCGAAGATGTCGCCGACCTGCTCGAAGCGGACGACAACCTCGCCGGGCCCGACCTTGTAGCTGAACTTCAGCCGCGGCAACGGCGCGCTGTAGATCCACCGGTTGAAGAAGCGGTCGAGCGGCCGGTGCGATTCGGCCTCGAAGGCAGCCTTCAGATCTTCGGTTCCCGCTTTTTTGAAACGCCAGGTCGAGTAATACCGCTGGAGGCTGCGGAAAAATACCTCGTCGCCGACCAGCCGCCGCAGCATGTGCAACACGATGGCGCCTTTGTTGTAGACGAGCGCGCGAAAGATCCGGGAGTCGTTCTTCAGATGGCCGAGGCGATAGCCCAGGTAGACGGGCCCCTGGTCGGACCTGTCGATCGTCCAGCGCGACATCTGGCCGATCACGCGGCCGAATACATCTTTGCGGCGCGAGCGCTCGGCGTAGAGCGCGGCAAAATACTGCGAGAATCCTTCGCTGAGCCACTGCTCGTGATAATTCTTCCATCCGACCGCCTGTCCCCACCATTGATGCGCCGCTTCATGCGCGACGAAAAATTCGGGAAAGTCGTTGAAATAGGTCGGGTCGGTTCGCCAGAAGATGGGCGTCGCCGGGGGCGGCTGACTGAGCGCGGCGAAGTACGGCGGACTGTGGCCGCCGGGAGTGCTCCGCTCCACCACCGCGAGGGTGAACGATTGATACGGGATATCGCCTATCACGCCCGCGTAAAACTTCAGCACGTCTTGCGTGGTTTCTGACAGGTCGAGCGCGCGGCGCCTCAGCATGCCGCTCGACTCCACCGACAGCGTGGCCTCGTTGTACGAGACGCCGCTCATCGAAGAGCTCGTTTCTGTGTCCGACGGGGCAAGAGACACGACGGCGTTGTCCACGTGCACGAACCGGCTGATGGCCCAGGCGATGTAGCGCACGGGTTGCGTGGCGCTGAAGTGATATTCCTTCCAGCCGCGCGCGTCCTTCGTCCCGTTCGGTACGAGCTTGGGAAATCCTTCGTCGATCGCGCCCGTGGCCACGCTCGAATAGTTGTCGGGCACGCGCAGCACGAGATCTGCGGTGGCGTAGTCGGTCACCGGTCCCTGTGGATACCACCCGGACCGGCCGGTGTAGATGTAGCTGGGCTCGGGCTGAATGCTGAAAAACTCGTTCGGCTCCTGCGGCGCCAGCTCGAGCGCTTCACGTTCCGGCGGTACGGCGTGCAGCCGCCCGCCGTAGCTGATGTCGAGATCGAGCACCGTGTTGGCCGGCAGCTGCTCCGGCAGATTGATGACGACGTCGTTCTGGCCGCTCACCCGGAGCGCCATCAGGTAGCCGAACTTGTGACTCATCACCGAGCGGATGACGAGCGGCTCGGCGAGGGTAAGAACCAGCGTGGACAGCGGTCCGTGTCTGGCGACCAGATACACGCTCGCACGGCCGTCGATCCACTCGCGCTGCGGATCGAAGCTCGCCTCGATGTCGTAGTGCAGGATGTGGTACTCCATCTGATCGTCTTCGCTGAAGAACGGCCCGCGCGAAGCCAGCTTCTCTCTCGACGCGTAGATCGAAATCGTTCGCTGCCGGGTCCGGTCGAAAAATCGAATGTCTTCCGGGTCCGACGCCGAGCGCATGTAGGTGAGGTGGGTCCTGTCGGTCTGAATCTCGGTGACGAGGTCCCCCGGTTTGGGCTCGACGGACCATTTCTCTCGGCTGAGATCCCCCAGATCGAGGCCGAAGGAGAGATTCAGGTTGTCCTGGAAGATCGGGTCGGCGCGCTTGAAGTCCCGCCTGTCCACCGGCCGCGGCTTGAGCGACGCGGCCGCGATGTACTGGTCGAACTCCGCCGGGTTCACGCGTACATACAGCCATTCGAACCGGGTCCGGAGCTGTTCGGCGCCGCAGAAAATCTTCACCTGGCCTCTTTCCGCCTCCGGCGCGGGGGAGAACGTCAGGTCCCCTTGGCCGAGCAGTACGATCCCGGTGATGCCGCTTTCGGTTTCGGCGGTGAATGCGAGCCCCTTCGGCAGGTGCACGTCGAAGTCTTCGGCGGACAGCTCGAGGTTCTCGACGATGAATTCCTTGGCGGGGTTCAGCTCCAGCCGATACAGCCCTCCCATCGTCGTCAGCACGGCCAGCGACGAGATCCGCCAGTTGTCGCTGGCCGGCTCGGCGCGCCTCAACTCGATGAGCCACGTGCCCACGCGCCCTCTCCGGCCGAACTCCGCCAGCACGTCGACATAAAGATCGTAGCCGGCGCCCGCCGCCACTTTCTGGCTGGGCACGCGCAACCGCTCGTGCACGACCGCTCGCGTAATTCCAGGCAGGACCCAGTCGTCGAGAAACTGATCGCGCGTCTGATCGCTGGCGCCCGGCTCCAGCATCGCGAGATACGACGCCCGGTCCCGGGCCTCCAGCACATGCTCGAGCTGACGCAGAACTTCGGCGACGCCGTCATGCCGTGGCGTGGCTTGCGCCCCCGCGATGGCGGGAACACCCAGAAGCAGGGAGATGAGAAGACGAGCGCGCCTCACGGAGGTATTAGAACACGGGCGCCGGAGCCGTGGCGGGGGGTTCTGAGCCCGGGTCGTCAAATCAGGCCGAGCTCGCGCCCGACCTTCTGAAATGCGTCGAGCGCGAATTGCAGGTCTTCGCGCGTGTGCGTGGCAGTGACGATGGTGCGGACGCGGGCTTTGTCGCGGGCCACGGTCGGGAAGCCGATACCCTGCGCGAACACGCCTTCGCCGAACAGCCGGTCCGACAGCTTCATCGCCAGCGAGGCATCGCCGACGATCACCGGCGTAATCGGGCTCTGGCTGAGCCCGGTGTTGAACCCCAGGTCGTGCAACCCTGCCTTGAAGAATCTGGTGTTGTTCCACAGCGCGTCGATCAGTGCCGGCTCCTCGAGCAGCACGTCGATCGCCGCGATGCAGGTGGCGGTGACCGACGGCGGATGCGACGTGGAAAACAGGAATGGCCGGCCTCGGTGCTGCAGAAACTCGATCAGGTTTCTGTTGCCGGCCACGTATCCGCCGAGTGCGCCGATCGCCTTCGACAGCGTTCCCACCTGAACGTCCACGCGCCCGTGCACTCCGAAATGGTCGACGGTTCCGCGGCCGTTCCGTCCGAACACCCCGCTGGCATGCGCATCGTCCACCATCATGATGCAGCCGTACTCTTCGGCGACGCCGCAAAGATCGGGCAGCGCGCCGAGATCGCCGTCCATGCTGAACACGCCATCCGTGATCAGAAGCTTGCGCTGCGTCTTCGGCAGATCGCGGACGATGGCGCGGGCGGCCGCGACGTCGCGATGGGGAAAGACCTTGATCGACGCCTTGCTCAGGCGGCGTCCGTCGATGATGCTGGCGTGGTTCAGCTCATCGGAAATGACGACATCGTCTTTTGTCAGGATGGCGGCGACCGTTCCGGCGTTGGCCGCGAAGCCGCTCTGAAAAACGACGACGGCTTCGGTTTGCTTGAATTCGGCGAGGCGCTTCTCGAGCTCCATGTGGAGCGCCATCGTTCCCGCGATCGTCCGCACCGAGCCGGTGCCGACGCCGAATTCCGCGACGGCGGCCAGCGCGGCCTTCCTCAGGCGCGGATGCGTCGTGAGGCCGAGATAGTTATTCGACGACAGATTGACGACGTCGCGGCCGTCGACCGTCGTGCGCGCCCCCTGCTCGCGGTTGAGGACGCGCAGGCGGCGGAAGAGGCCTTGCGACTTGAGCGAATTGAGCTCGTCGGCGAGGAAAGAAAGAGGGTCTGGGTGGATCATATAAAGTGAAAAGTAAAAAGTAGAAAGTAAAAAGTAGAAGGTAAGTCGGAAAGGTCATAGTTTCTACCTTTTACCTTCCACTTTCTACCTTTCACTTTTCACCTTTCACTTTTCACTATGTATACCTTGTCTCCGTCGAATTCAGCGGCCAGACGCGCACCGTGCCCGGACAGCCACTGACTCACGGCCTTGCCGCGGCCGTCCTTGTAGTAGGTCTCGTGTACCACCGCGTGGGTGGCGCCCGAGGCCACGAGTGAGTCCCACGCGTCGTCCGGGCGGTCCTCCGGCTGGCGGAGCATGAAGGCGCGAAGCGAATAGCTGAGGGGAAACGTGCCGCTGTATCCGTTGATCAACGGATGCCAGTGCACCGTGGAATAAAAAACGTACCGCAGCTCGTAGGCCCACTCGCCAAGGGGGAATTCCGCCACGATCGTGTCGGCCGGCAGCGTTCCGAGGAATTTGTACACGGCCGGCACTTGCTCACCGGTGAACACGCGCGAGGGGGGTGTTTCGTAATCATCTACGGGAACCGTACCATTCACCACGATGGGCGCAGCAAACGACTCGGCAACGGCAAAGAATCCGATCGAAACGACAGTCAGCGCGCCGTGACGGAACCGCCGTTGGAGATCGAAGGCACCCGAGCCCGCTGCGATCGACAGGAACATCATCACCAACATGCCGTAGCGCGCCGGTACGCGCAATCCGTCGAAACCAGGCACGTGCCAGAAGAAAAACGCGTAAGGCGCGGTGCCGGACAGCGTGCGGCCCATGATGGTAATTTGAGGACCGAGCGAAAGCAGGAACGTCAGCAGCGCGAGCAGCACCGCGATGCCCGTCACCGAGCCGGCAAAATGAGCCGCGAAGGACCGTGCGCGCGGCGACGTGGCGAGCAGCGCGGCGAGCGCGGCGAGGAGAATTTGAAAATTCCGAACCGGGCTCTTCACGCTGACCGCAAGCGGGCCGACGCCGGCAAACCCGTGGCCGGTGAGGATCAGCGCCAGAAACAGCGTGTAGAGCGCCGCGCCCGCCGTTACGACGTACACGAAGATCGTGAAGATCGGATGCGCGGCGCCCGGACCATGCGACCGGGCCCAGGCGGCGCGCACGGCTGCCACGAGGCCGATCGCGCCGAGTATCAGGGCGCTGAACCCTGGAAACAGGTCGCCTTCCATTTTGGGAAATGCTCGAATCGCGCGGCCCCACAGCCGCGATTCGGCCGGCGAAGTCCAGTAGCTGTACACGTCCGCCGCGTACGACTCGACTTCCGTCAGCGATCGCGGCGGAAACCCCAGCCACCTGAGTTCGAGATACGGCAGCAGAAACGGCAGCGTGACGAGCCCTACGGCTGTCGCGGTGATCCCCAGCGACGTCCAGATCCGCCAGTCCCCCCACAACCGCCGGCTGGCAACCTCGAACAGCGTGTATGCGACCACGCACGGCGCGAAAAACATCAGGAAGTAGCCGCACGACAGGTTCTGCGCGACCAGCGCCGCGCCGGCGCCGGCGAGCGGCCGGAGGCGGCGCGTGTCGAAATAGCGCCGCAAACCGTAAAGCACGAACGGCATCCACTGCGACGACATCACCTGCAGGTGCGCGAACTGCGGTACGCGCATCGGCGCAAACGCGTAAATCAGCCCGGCGGCGAACCCCGCCGGGCGGCTACCGGTGACTTCCCGCACGAACAGGAACATGCCGAGACCCGACAGCACGAACGTGGAGAGAAACAGCAGGTTGTAGCAGAGGATGATGTTGTGCGTCAGCGCATACACCGGAAGGATCTGCACCGCCTGCGCGAAGAGATGCTCGGAGTAGGCGAGTGTCAGCGGCTCGGGATAGAAGATGTTGGCATCCCAGAGTCCGCCAAGCGCGTGAAGGTGGCCTGAAAGAAAGCGCAGAAGATGGTCGGCGTCCCAGCCAAGAATCCAGCAGTTCAGCAGCGAGTCGCCGAGATCCCAGGGAATGTCGTGGGTCAGGCCGGGTAAAAGCGGCCAGGTGAAGGCGATGGCGATAAAAAAATAGCCCGCGGCGGCGACGGAAGTACGCAAGGCCGGTCTTTTTGGACCGGCCGAGACGGATTTGTCAACTGGCAAGGAATGTTTTGTTGAACTCGCCGATCAGATCCCAGATCTCGTTGAGCTGCGACGGCGGCGCGAGGAACACCATCCGGAAATAGCCGGCGCGCGGATCCATGCCGAATCCCGAGCCATGCACGCATAACACGCCCGTGGCGCGGAGCAGTTCCAGTACGTACTGCTCGTCGGTCTTACCGGCAGGCAACTCGATCCTCGGCATTGCATAAAACGCCGCCTTCGGCATGGTGGAGGTCATGTGCGGCGTCGCGTTCGCACGCTTGTAAACGATCTCCGCACGTTCGCGCAGCGCGGCTCTGAAGAGCGCCTGATGCGAGCGGTCGCCTTTCAAGGCCGGTGCGATGGCGCGCTGCATGGGCATCGTCGAGCACAACCGGCCTTCCGAGAGGCGAGTGATGGCCGAGAGCACCTCTTTCAGCCGGTCGCCGCCCCCCACGACCATCCATCCGGTCCGCCAGCCGGGCGCGAGGTAGCCCTTCGACAAACCGGACAACGAAATAATCGGCGCGTCGTGGTCGAGCGACCCAATCGGCGCAATCGGCCCGCTGTAGGGCACGTCCTGATAGATCTCGTCGGCAATCATCGTCAATCCGCTCTCGTCGATGATATTCAGCAGCTCGCGGCGAAGAGACGGCGGATAGAGCGCGCCCGTCGGGTTGTTCGGGTCGTTCACGACCAGCACCCTGGTGCGCGGCCTGATCAGCTTGCGAATCTCGTTCGGGTCCGGCAGCCATCCGTTCTTCGGATCGGTGTGGTAATACACATCCCGCGCACCTATCTTGCGGGTCACGCCGGTGTAAAGAGGATAGGTTGGCAGCGGCAGCAGCACCTCGTCGCCGGGATCGGCCAGCGCCGTCAGCGCGAAGTCGATCCCTTCGGACGATCCCGAGGTCAGCACCACGCGATCGGCAGAAACCGGCCATCCGCGCGAGGTGTTTTCGGCAGCGACCGCCTCGCGCGCCTCACGCAGCCCGGACGAGGGGCCATACCCGTTCTCGCCGTCGCGCAACGCCTTCTGCACCGCTTCGACCATGTGCGCCGGCGTCTTGAAGCCGAATGCGACGGGGTCGCCGGTGTTCAGCCAGTGCACAAACGTGCCAGCTGCTTCAACCTTCTCACCCTCGACGGCCACGCGGCGGATGGAATAGCTGACGCCGGAGAGCCGGCGGGCGGGCGGGATGATGGCCTCTGTCGTCTTGGGAACACTCATGAATGAATTCTATCAGGTCGAGCCGATAAGACCTCTGAGGTCGGTAGGCCGGTGTGGGGCCCCAACTTGCAGGAGAGCTCGATACGACTCAGATGCGGACCAGTTCCCTCGCAGCGACGGTTGCCACCGTCAGCCTGCTGACATGTGCAACGACAGTACGCGCCGCGGTCATCCAGGTCCCGGACAGCGCGAGTCTCCAGCCCGCGCTGAACAGCGCCCAACCTGGCGACACCATCCTCCTCCAGCCTGGCGTGACCTACACGGGCACCTTCGTCCTTCCGGATCCCGGCGGGACGTCGTACGTGACCCTGAGCACGGCGCCGGGCAATCTGCCGGCCGGCGGCGTCCGGATCTCGCCGGCCAATGCTCCGCAACTCGCCAAGCTGCGATCGCCGCCGAACGGCAGCCCTGCCTTGAGCACGGCGCCCGGGGCGCATCATTGGCGGGTCATGCTGCTCGAATTTCAGGCGAACTCCGGGGGCGGCGGCGACATCATCACCCTCGGGGACGGGTCCGCATCGCAGAATTCGCTCTCGGGGGTCGCCCACGATCTCGTGTTCGATCGCGTCTACATCCACGGCGATCCGATGAACGGAGCGAAACGCGGCATCGCCCTCAACAGCGCGTCGACGACCATCACCGAATCGTACATCTCCGACATCAAGGAGCCCGGCATCGATTCACAGGCGATTTGCGGCTGGAACGGTCCGGGCCCCTACACCATCACGAACAACTACCTCGAAGCTGCCGGCGAGAACCTGATGTTCGGCGGCGCAGACCCGTTCATCCAGGGTCTCGTTCCCGCCGACATCACGATCACCGATAACCATATCGCCAAACCGATCGCGTGGCACACTCAGCCTCCGATCTGGAGCGTCAAGAATCTGCTGGAGCTCAAGAACGCCCGGCGCGTGGAGATCGCGCGGAACCTGCTCGAGTACAACTGGCAGGCCTCGCAAAACGGGTTCTCGATCCTCTTTACGGTGCGGAACCAGGACGGAGGCTGTCCCTGGTGCCAGGTCGATCATGTTACGTTCGAGCAGAACACCGTGCAGCACGTCGCTGCGGGCATCAATATCCTCGGTCTTGACGATATCCACCAGAGCCAGCAAACGCAGGCCATCATCATCAGGAACAACCTCTTCGCGGATATCGATCCCGGCAACTGGGGCGGGAACGGGTACTTCCTGCAACTGTTGAACGGCGCGCGCGACATCACCGTCGATCACAACACCGTTATCCAGGAGCCTGCGCCCGGGTTTCTGCTCGGGATTGTCTTCGTGTCGGGTCCACCGGTCACGGGCTTTGTCTTCACGAACAATCTGACACGACATAATTCCTACGGCATCATCGGAGACAATCACGGTCCGGGGAATGACACGATTAATGCCTATTTTTCAGCTCCACGCATCCTCTCCAATGTGATTGCCGACGGCGATCCTGCGCGGTACCCCGCTGGGAACCTCTTTCCCGCCTCAGCATACTTCCGCGCGCAGTTTGTGTCGTACGCGGGCGGCGATTATCGACTCAGGTCTGACAGCCCTTGGAAAAACGCCGGCACGGACGGTCTGGATCTCGGCATGGCCACGGCCACGGGCGTGATCGTGAGCCGTGGCAATCTGCTCTGGCGCAACTCGCAAACTGGCGACGTGGAAATGTGGCTGATGAACGGGGTGGCGGTGGCGCAGGAGCCGATTGTGTCGTCCGGCGTGCCCCTGGCCTGGCAGATCGCCGGAGTGGGCGATGTCGATGGCGACGGCAAAGCCGATCTCGTCTGGCGTCAGATTCAAACGGGTGACGTCGCGGTGTGGCTGATGGACGGAGCGACGGTGAAGCAAGCGCCGGTGGTGGCCCTCGGCGTGCCGCTGGCGTGGCAGATTGTCGGCGTGGCCGACCTCGACGGTGATGGCAAAGCCGATCTGGTCTGGCGCAACTCGCAAAATGGCGACGTGGCCGTGTGGCTGATGAACGGGGCCGCGGTGAAGGGGATCCCGCTGGTGGCGTCCGGCGTGCCTCTGGCCTGGCAGATCGTCGGGGTGGGCGATGTGGATGGTGACGGCAAAGCCGATCTGGTCTGGCGCAACTCGCAAACCGGCGACGTGGCCGTATGGCTGATGAACGGGGCCGTAGCGAAGGGGATCCCCCTGGTGGCGTCCGGAGTCCCTCTGGCCTGGCAGATTGCCGGCGTGGCCGATGTGGACGGCGACGGCAAAGCCGATCTCGTCTGGCGTCAGACGCAAACGGGTGATGTCGCCGTGTGGCTGATGGACGGCGCGACGGTGAAGCAAAGCCCGGTCATTGCGACCGCCGTACCGCTGTCGTGGCAGATCGCCACGCTGCGCGATCTCGATGGAGATGGCAAGGCCGATGTGATCTGGCGCAATACCACGAGCGGTGACGTGGCGGTGTGGCTGATGAACGGCACGGCGGTCAGGCAGAATCCCGTTGTGGCGTCCGGCGTGCCGCTGACGTGGCAGATCCAGCGGTAAAACGACACTCCAGCCCACCGTGCGCTCCTCTCTACCGTGCGACGCACCGATTTACCCGCAGGACGCACAGATCTGGCCATCGGCGAAGCACGGCTTGCTTTGAAGGCCGGGCGCGCATACAGTCCACCGATGGCGATTCAGCGAGAGTTGACGGTGAGATTGGCAAACAGTCCGGGTACGCTCGGACGCGTGGCTCAGGTGCTGGGCGCCGAGCGGATCAATATGCTGGCGATGTCGGTCGATCCCACCGGCGCGCTCCGGATGGTGGTGGACAACCCGCTGCACGCCGCTGGAACCCTGCGCGAGCAGCACTATGTGGTGGAAGAGCGCGACGTGCTCTACGCGACGGTGCCGAACGAGCCCGGCTCGCTGGGGAAGGTCGTCAAGATACTGGCCGAGGCGGGCATCAACCTGGATTACGCGTACGCCAGCGGCATCGATCGCGTGCCGATGGTGGCGGTCGTGCTCGGCGTCGCGGACGTCCAAAAAGCCTCCGCCGCGACCGGTATCTGATACTCCTGGAGCACACGGACCCATTCACCCCGCGCCTACGGCCGGACGAGCCCCGCATGCGTCTTTATATAGAAACGATGGATGCGATCCTGGTGGAATTTGGCGAGGATGGGCGGGTCCGGTTCGAGACCGATGAATGGGTGACGCCCACCGTGCAGGAACAGCGCGCCATCATCCATGCGGCGCAGCGGGAGCTGGAAAGCCTGAAGGAATTGTTGGAAATGTTTGAGAAAGGCACGCCATGAAGCGCCTGAGAATTTTCCTGGCCGTTCTCGTTGTCGCCACTCTCGCCATCACGGTGCGCGCGGTCACCATGCCGAAGGTGCAGTACACCGAGGCGACGCTGCCGAACGGGCTGCGCGTGGTGATTTCCTCCGACCGTGCCGCTCCGGTCGTTTCGATGTGCGTTGCCTACGACGTCGGCTCGCGCAACGAAAAGGCGAGCAAAACCGGCTACGCGCATTTCTTCGAGCACATGATGTACAAGGGATCGGCGAACGTTGGTGACGGCGAGCTCGCGGCGCTGATCGAGAACTACGGCGGCGACCACAACGGCCAGACCGACAAAGATCACACCATCTACTTCGAGGAAGTGCCGGCCAACCAGCTCGACATGATCTTGTTCCTCGAGGCGGATCGCATGAAGGCGCTGGCGCTGACCAGGGAAGGCGTCGACAACCAGCGCGAGGCAGTGAAGGAAGAGCGGCGCTTTCGCTACGACAACCAGCCCTACGGCACCAGCTCGCTGGTGATGGACGAGCTGGCGTTTCAGAATTTCGCCAATCAGCACTCGGTCATCGGGTCGATGACCGATCTCGACGCGGCAACCATCCAGGACTTCGCCGACTTCTTCAAGACCTACTACGCGCCGAACAACGCGGTGGTGGCGATTGCCGGCGACGTGGAGCCGAAGGTGGCGCTCGAGAAGGTGCAGAAATATTTCGGCGGTATTCCGTCGCAGCCGGCGCCGCAGAAAGCCGACACCGCCGAGCCGCCGCAGCGCGAAGAGAAGCGCAAGACGGTGGAAGATCCGCTCGCCCGGCTCGTCTTGATCGACGCGGGATATCACATCCCGGGCGGCCTGAGCCCCGACATGGACGCGCTGAACGCGCTGTCGTCCATCCTCGGCTCCGGGCGCAGCTCGCGCCTTTACGACAGCCTGGTGCGGCAGAAGCAGCTGGCCGTGCAGATTTATACCGGCTCGGCCGCGCAAAAGGGGCCGGGATTGTTTTACGTGGAGGCTGTCGCCGCGCCCGGCAAACCGGTGGCCGACGTCGAGGCGGCGATGTACGCCGAGATCGAAAAAATAAAGAGCGGGCAGATTCAGGATTGGGAGCTCGAGAAGGCGCGCAATGCGGCCAAGCGCAGCCTCGTGGGCGCCATCCGCAACTCGCTGCAGCGCGCGATTCTGCTGGCGCGCTATAGCGTCTTCTATAACGATCCAGGGGTGATCAACACGCGCTACGAGCGCATCGCCGCGGTCACCGCCGCCGATGTTCAGCGGGTGGCCAGGCAATACCTGGTGCCGGCGAATCGAACCGTCGTCATTACGACGCCGAAAGCCGCAGCTCCCGCGCGCGGGACGGAACCGCCGGGAGCGGGACGCGGGACGGGAGGGGGACGATGAAAAAGATCATGTTGGTCGCAATCGTCGTCGCCCAGAGCTTCGTGTGGGCGCAGGGCCAGCAGCCGGCGCCGCAGCCCGGGAAACCGGCGCAGATGAAGGGGCTCGCGCCGGTCAACAAGGAAGTGCTGAAGATCACGCTGCCGCGCCCCGCCGAAGCGGATCTGCCGAACGGCGCGCATCTCATGGTGCTCGAGGATCACCGCGTGCCGTCGGTGTCGTTCCAAATCATCATCACGGGCGCGGGCGGATACTACGATCCGAAAGATCTCCCAGGGCTCGCCGACACCACCGCGTCGCTGATGGACGAGGGCACCACGACGAAGACGTCCGAGCAAATCGCCCAGGCCCTCGACACGATGGCGGCCACCGTCTCGATTTCGGCCAGCGAAGGCTCGCAGATTGCGACGCTGAACGGCTCGGCGCTCTCCGATCAAATCGATGATGTGCTCGCGCTGGCGGCGGACATCCTGCTCCACCCGAAGTTCGACGAGCAGGAGATCGCGCGCTACAAGGCGCGGACGATGGCGGCGTTGGAAGATCAACGCGGCGATCCGGACTTCCTCGCCAACGAACGTTACGCGAAGGCAATCTACGGCGACCATCCGGCGTCGAGCACCGGCGTCACCAAGGAATCGCTGCAGAAGACCACGCGTGACGCGCTGGTGGCGTTCCACAAGGACAACTACGTGCCCGATTACGCGGTCATCGCCGTGTCGGGCGACATCACGCTGGGCGACGCGCGCGCGAAATTCCAGTCGGCGCTCAAAGAGTGGACCAGATCGGGCAAGCCGCGCCCCGGCGTCGTCGATCCGCCGCCCAACGGGCCGACCAAGGTGCACCTCGTGAACCGCCCCGCGTCGGTGCAGACGAATTATCTGCTCGGCGAGCAGGCCATCAACCGGGCGAATCCGGACTACGACTCGCTGCAGGTGATGAACACGATTCTTGGCGGACCCAACGGCCGGCTGTTCCGCATTCTGCGTGAGGAGAAGGGCTACACCTACGGCGCCAGCAGCGGCCTGCACGCCCTGCGCTATCGCGGCGACTGGCGCGCGAGCATGGACGTGCGCAACGAAGTCACCGAGCCGTCGCTGCGCGATCTGCTGACCGAACTGGGCAGAATGCGCGAGGAAATCGTGCCCGCGCCGGAATTCCAGGATGCGCAGCGCTCCATGACGGCGTCCTTCGCCTTGTCGCTCGAGAGCCCGAGCGAGCTCCTGAACCTCTACGTCCTGCGACAGATGTACGGCTTTCCAGCCGACTACTGGGACAAATACTCCGATCGCATCATGGCCGTGACGCCCGCGCAGGTGCAGGCCGTGGCCAGAAAATACCTCGATCCCGCCAAGCTGCAGATCGTGGCCGTCGGGGATCAGTCGAAAACCGAGGCGAGCCTGCGGAAGTTCGGGCCGGTGTCGGTGTTCGATGACGAAGGCAAGGAGCTGTCCACGGCGCCGGCCGGCGGCCGCTAAGAGGGCTCAGGGGCCTGTGCCCTCTATTTTCTGACCGGGCCAAAGTGACGCTGGACTCGTTCCTTCAAGATGAAGCACGACCGTCCCAGGGTCTTACCTTGCGAAGCCCCTCCCACGCAAGTATGATCCTCTGATCCCATTCGTCCCAAAAAGGTTTAGTTTCCAACCGTTTACGCCGTCCCCCAGGAGGCAGGAACCATGAAGAAAGCATTCGCATTCGCGGCAGTACTTGCCGCCGTCGTCGCCGTTTGCGCGCTGCCGCTGGTTGCCCAGAACGCGCCGCCGGCAGCCGGCCAGCGGCCGGCCAATGCGGCGCGTCCTCCGGCGCAGGGCGGCACGGGCCCGATCAAGATGTTGCTGATCACCAAGGCCCATCCCTACGAGCGCGAGCCGTTCTACCAGATGTTCGATTCGTTCGGCCAGGACGTCACCTGGATGCACGTGGACCAGCCCGCCGCCGAGGCGCTGTTGAACCCGAAATATTCAGCCCTCTACAACGTGGCGGTGTTCTACGACATGGACGGACAGCAGGTGGAACTTGGCCGCGCGGTTCGTGACGAGGCGACGCGTGAAGTAACGGCCCAGCCGCCGTCGGCCGAGCTGCAGAAAAATTTCCAGGCCCTGCTGCAGCAGGGCAAGGGCCTCTTCTTCCTGCACCACGCGGTGGCGTCGTGGGTTCACAGCTGGCCGGAATATGTCGAAGTGATGGGCAGCGCGTGCGACTGGGGTGCGCCGATCACCATTCGCGGCGTGCATCACCCGCAATCGGGCTTTTTCGGCATGACCCCGCAACATATCACCGTCGTCGACAAGAATCATCCGATCACGCAGGGCATCGGCGACGGCTTGGATGTGATCGACGAGGCCTATTCGTGCCCGGTGTTCGAGGACTCGGTCCATCCTCTGCTCCGCACTGATTTCGTGCCCGCCGACCACAATCGCAATCTTGCGCCGAACTGGAAGTACAGCAATGTTGTTGGCTGGGTGAAGACCGCCGAGAATAGCCCGGTCGCCTACATTCAGATGGGTCACGGCCCCGCGGTGTGGGCGAACCCGACCTACCGGAAGCTCGTCCTGAACGCGATTAAGTGGACCGCCTCGCCTGAAGCACTGGCCTGGGCAAAGGCGAACCCGACGCGGATCTTCAAGGCACAGACTAACTAAGTAAAGAAGTAAAGAAGCAGAGAAGTAGAGAAGTAAGGAAGGTATGAAGGAGTGAAGTCCTTCTCTCCTTCTGTCCTTCTCTCCTTCGAAACTTTTGTGAGGGGGTCTGGGTGACGAAACGGTTTCTGGCTCAGGCGGCGCTGGTCGCTGCCGCAATTTCTGTCTGCGCGTTGCCGCTCGTGGCCGGGCAGGCGGGCGCACCCGCCCGCGGCGCCCAGGCTCCTGCCGGGGCCGGCGGCGGCCGGGGCGGCCGCGGCGGCGGGTTTGGCGGCGGCGGCGGCATCAAGGTGCTGCTGATCACCAAAGGGCACCCGTTCGATCGAGAGCCATTCTTCCTGCTGTTCGACCAGCCGCCGGTGGGAGCCGACGCGCGCTGGACGCACGTGGAGCAGCCGGCTGCTGAAGCGTTCTTCGATCCCGCGCTCGCGAAAGATTACGACGTCTTCGTGTTCTACGATCTCGACGGTTCGCAGCCCGATCGCCGCCATCCGGCGGTCGATAAAGCCGGCAAGCCGGCAACGAACAAAGACGGCAGTCCGGCGTTCAGCTGGGATCCGCCGTCGGCCGAGCTGCAGAAAAACATGAAGGCGCTGCTGCAGCAGGGCAAGCCGATGGTCTTCCTGCATCACTCCATTGCGTCGTGGGTGCACAGCTGGCCGGAATATGTCGAAGTCGTCGGCGGCGCGTGCGACTGGGGCCAGCCGATCAAGATCCGCGGCGTGGAACATCCCAAATCCGGGTTCTTCGGCAAGACGCATCAGCACATCACGGTTGTCGACAAGACGCATCCAATCACACAAGGCCTCGGCGACGGCTTCGACATCGTCGATGAAGCATATTCGTGCCCCATGTTCGAGCAGTCCGTTCATCCGCTGCTGCGCACTGATTTCGTGCCCAAGGATCACGACCTCAACCTGAATCCGAAAACGAAGTTCAGCAACCTGGCGGGCTGGGTGAAGACGGCCGAGAACAGCCCGGTTGTCTACATCCAGATGGGCCACGATCGCGAAGCCTGGGAAAACCCGTCGTACCGCACGCTGGTCGACAACGCCATCAAGTGGGCCGCGTCGCCGGACGCGATGACGTGGGCGAAGCAAAACCCGACGAAGATATTCAAAAAGTAAAAGGCAAAGAGTCGAAAGTGAAAAGTATGAAGAAGTCCATCAACGTGTGTTTGGCGCTCGCAGGGCTCGTGCTTGCGTCGGTCGGCTTGACAGGACAGGGACAGGGACAAGGACAGGCCCCTGCACAGACGCCGGCGGCTGCCGGTCAGGGCACCGGACGGCAGGGCGGTGGCGGACGGGGCACGCCGTTCCAGCTCCCGGTCGCTCCGTTTCCCAACAACATGGGCCAGGGCGGCAACGGCGCCATCAAGGTGCTCTTCGTCAGCAAAGGGCATGACTTCGATCGCGACGGGCTGATGACGTTCTTCGATCAGCTGGGCCGCGATATCACCTGGACGCACGTCGAGCAGCCGGCGGCGCAGGTGTTCTACGACCAGAAGAATGCCGCCGGGTTCGACGTGCTGGCGTTCTACGACGCGCCGGGACGCGCGCCGCGAACGGTCGACGGCAAGACGGTCTTCGACGATGCGACGCCGGAAGCCAAGGTGGCGTTTGCACAGATGCTGATGGCCGGCAAGGGCCTGGTGTTCCTGCATCACTCGATCGCGGCGTGGACGCACACGTGGCCGGAATACCAGGAAGTCGTCGGCGGCGCGTGCGACTGGAGCAACGAGATCGACTATCGCAAGCAGCACTATCCCCGCTCGGGCGCATTCGGGCACACCAAGCAGCACGTCACCATCGTCGAGCCGGCTTCGCCGATTGTGGCTGGTCTCGGCGACGGCTACGACATCGTCGACGAGGCCTATGCGTGTCCGTACGCCGACGACAAGACGATCCATCCGCTGCTGCGCACCGATTTCGTACCGCAGGATCCCGCGCGCAATCTCGGCCCGAAGGGCAAGTACAGCAATCTCGTCGGGTGGTACAAATCGGCGGAGAACAGCCCCGTGGTCTGGATTGAGCACGGCCACGACACGAGCGCCTGGGCCAACCCCGCCTTCCAGACGCTGGTCGTCAATTCGATCAGGTGGGCTGCGTCTCCGGACGCAATGGCGTGGGCGAAGAAAAATCCGACGAAGATTTTCAAGAACGTCAAGCCGCTGAAGCCGGTGAAAACGAGCAACTAAGCCCGGCTTGCCGGATGTACACGCGTCATGGAGAAAGCATGCAGAACACTTTGTTGAAAAGACTCTCGATTGCGGCGGTGGGTGCCGGGTTCCTCGCGGCGGCCGCGAGCGCCAGCCTGTCGGGGCAGGCGCCTCGTGGCGGCGGCGCCGGCGGTGGTGTGGCAGCCCAGGGGCCGGCGGCCCCGGGCGCGCCTGCGGCGCGGGGAGGCGGCGGAGGGCGCGGCATGCCGCAAGGCGGCCGCGGGCCCATCAAGGTCCTCCTCATCACCAAGGGCCACCCGTTCGAGCGCCAGCAGTATTGGGAAATGTGGGATGCGCTTGGCGACGACCTCACCTGGACTCACATCGAGCATCCGGCGGCAGACATCATGATGAGCCCCCAGTACGCGAAAGACTACGACGTGCTCGCGTTCTACGACCTCGGCGGTCCGGGCAGTCCCACGGTGCCGCGCGGCGGCGGACCTGCCCCCGTGATCCCCGAAGGATCTGTGATCACGTCGAACAACCGGTTCTATCCTCCGCCTTCACCGGAGCTGAAGAAGAACTTCGAGGCGCTCCTGAAGCAGGGTAAGGGGCTGGTCTTCCTGCACCACGCGTCCGCTGCGTGGGCGCACACCTGGCCGGAATACTCTGAGGTCATTGGCGGCGCCTGCGACTGGTACGCGCCCACCAAGGTTCGGGGAATAGACGATCCAAACATGGGATATTTCGGCATGACGCCCCAGCACATCACCTACGTCGACAAGACCCACCCGATCACCCAGGGCCTTGGAGATGGATTTGACGTCGTCGACGAGGCGTACGCCTGCCACTGGTTCCCGGATACGTTCCACATGCTGGCTACAACTGATTTCAAGCCGGCGGATCCGACGAAGAACCTGAACCCGAAGGTTCAGTACAGCAACGCGACGGCGTGGGTGAAAAGCGCGGAGAACAGCCCGGTGTTCTATACGGAAGTCGGCCACGGCTCTACAGCATGGGCGACCCCTGGTTATCGCGCGCTGGTTCGCAATGCGGTGAAGTGGGCCGCCTCGAAGGAAGCGCTTGAGTGGGCGAAGGCGAACCCCACGAAGATCTTCAAGGCATCGACGAACTGACGCGGATAGAGTCCCAGCTGCCGAGCGGCGCCCTTATTGCGCAGGTGGCGTGCCGCCGGTAGCCGGCGCAGCGGCGGGCGGCGTAGCCGCAGGCGGCGCAGCCGGTGGGGGCGGTGGGGGAGCGTTTGGGTCAAATGGCGCCGGCGGCGGGCCCGGTTTCACGATCACCTCCATCACCTGGACCGCCGCTGCACCCTTGTTCATGAAGCCGTGCGGCTGCCCTTTCAGGATGTAATACGCCTGGCCTGGAAGCGTGTTGATCGTGCCGAGGCCGTCGGCCGTCAGCTCCACTCCGGCTGTCACCGGAATCAGCAGGTCGAATGTGATGTCGTTGTGCACGTGCTGGCGACGCACGGCGCCTGGCTGCACCGTGACCTGCAGCACGCGCACGCTCGGGTTGTCGACGATCACGATGAAATGGACGCCGGGATCGGGATCGCCCTGACTGCCAATGGTCTTCGCGCCTCCCTGACCTGCGCCTCCCTGCGCGGGCACCTGGCCGCCCGCCGGCGGCGCTCCCGGAGTCTGCGCAAGAGCATTCGCCGAGAAGAGCGCGATCGTCACAACCGCCAAGCCGAGGGCTTTTCCAACCATGGCGACGATTATCCCACGCGCTGATATTCTTGCGGGATGGATTTGACCAATCGCGTTGCACTCCTTACCGGTGGAAGACGGATCGGATCCGTCGTCGCTATCGAGTTGGCTCGCCGGGGCGCCGACATCGGGCTGTGCTACAACCGCTCGCGCGCCGAAGCCGAGGCGGCCTCGGAAAAGATCAAGGCGCTGGGGCGTCGCGTGTTCATCAAGCAGGCGAACCTCACACAGGCGCACGATGGCGAGGTCTTCGTCAACGAGAGCGTGGCCGCCCTTGGCCGGCTCGACGTCCTGATCAATATGGCGTCGATGTACGTGAGGATTCCGTTCGATCAGCTCACCGTGGAGCAGTACGACGAAAACGTCAACGTGGACCTGCGCGCCGCGTTCATCTGCTCGCGCGCGGCGGTTCCCCATCTGCGCAAAGCCGGCGGCGGCCATATCATCAACTTTTCAGATTGGCTGTCTCGCAGCGGGCGGCCGCGTTATGACGGATACCTGCCGTACTACGTCGCGAAGACCGGCGTGATTGGACTCACAGAGGCGCTCGCGCTCGAGTTGGCCCCCGACAAGATTTTTGTGAATGCGATCGCCCCGGGCCCGATCCTCGCCCCGCCGGACACGACGGAAGAAGAGTTGGGTGCGGTGGAGAAATCGACGCCGCTCGGCGGGTGGGGCGGAGAGATGGCCATTGCCGAAGCCGTTCTGGCGCTGGTGAGCTTCAGTTTTGTGACGGGCGAGACGATTCGTGTCGACGGCGGAAGACACGTCAGGTGACACGCGCAAGTAGAAAGTAGAAAGTTAAAAGTAGAAAGTTAAGTTAAAAGTAGAAAGTTAATTTAAAAGTAGAAAGTTAACTTAAAAGTAGAAAGTTAAAAGTAGAAAGTTCTCAGCGGCAACCGATGCTTGGATCGACGACAGCCATGGCGAGGCGCTGCTGTTCGTCGCGCATCTCGCGAGGCAACCGCGCTCCAAGCGACGCAAAGAATGTCTCTTGACCGGCGGCGGCCTCGGCCCAGTCGGCCGGGTCCACTTTCGTCAGCGTTTCCATCGCGGCATCGGGCACCTGCAGGCCGTTGCGATCGATCCCGTCGAGCGTGGGTACGATCCCGATCGGCGTGGCGGTTCCCTTTCCCCCGCCGTCGCAGCGATCGAAAATCCATTTCAGCACGCGCAGATTCTCGCCGAAGCCGGGCCAGAGATACGTCCCGTTCTCGTCGGTCCGGAACCAGTTCACCCGGAAAATGCGGGGCGGCCGCCGCACGCCGCGGCCCATCTCGAGCCAGTGCCCGAAGTAGTCGCCCATGTTGTAGCCGCAGAATGCCAGCATCGCCATGGGGTCGCGGCGCAGCACGCCGACATTTCCCGAGGCGGCCGCGGTCGTTTCCGACGACAGCGTGGCGCCCAGGAAGACGCCGTGCTGCCAGTCGCGGGATTCGTAAACCAGCGGCACGCGGCGGCGGCGCCGTGCTCCGAACATGATCGCGTCGAGCGGCACGCCGTCCGGATTCTCGAACTCGGGTGACAGCGACGGGCACTCCGCGGCCGGCGTCGTAAAGCGCGCGTTGGGATGCGTGGCCTTCTCGGGACAGGCCGGCGTCCACGGCCGCCCCTGCCAGTCGAGCGCATGGGCCGGCGGCGGATCGTCGTGCCCTTCCCACCACGGCGTGCTGTCTGGACGAAGCGCTGCGTTCGTGAAAATTGTGTTGCGTTGAATCATGTCGGCTGCGGTTGGATTGGTTTTCAGGCCGGTGCCCGGCAGCACGCCGAAAAATCCGGACTCGGGATTGACCGCCCACAGCCGGCCGTCCTTTCCCGGGCGAATCCACGCGATGTCGTCGCCGACGGTCCAGGTCCTCCAGCCGGGCATCGACGGCGGAGGCACGAGCATCGCCATGTTGGTCTTGCCGCAAGCGGACGGAAACGCCCCGGCGATGTAGCGCACCGGCCCGTCGTCGTGCTGGCAACCCACAATGAGCATGTGTTCGGCGAGCCAGCCTTCGCGGCGGGCCTGCCAGCTGGCCAGCCGCAGCGCGAGGCACTTCTTGCCGAGCAGCGCGTTGCCGCCGTAGCCGGAGCCCACCGACCATACCGCGTTCTCTTCGGGAAAATGCACGATGAAGCGGCGATCGGGGCTCAAGTCGCCGAGTGAGTGCAGGCAGCGGGTGAACTCGTTCGAGTCGCCGAGCTGGTCGAGCGCCGCCTTGCCCATGCGCGTCATGATCCGCATGTTCAGCACGACGTACCGGCTGTCGGTGATCTCGACGCCGATTTTCGAATAGCGAGAACCGGGCGGTCCCATCAGAAACGGCACCACGAACATCGTCCGGCCCTTCATGGCGCCGCGAAACAGCGGCGTCAGCCGCGCCTTCGCCTGCCCCGGCTCCATCCAGTTATTGGTCGGGCCCGCGTCTTGCTTGTCCACGGTGCTGATGAACGTCAGATGCTCGGTGCGCGCGACGTCGTGCGGTGCGCTGCGGTGCAGATAACAGCCCGGCATCTTCCGCTGATTCAGCTCGATCAGCTCTCCGGTGGCGAGGGACTCCGCGATGATGCGTGTCTTTTCTTCCTCGGAGCCGTCGCAGTAGACGATGTTGTCGGGCGTGGCGAGATCCCGGATCTCGGTCACCCATTTATGAAGTGGCGAGTTCATCGGTCCTAGCATATAACGTCCACGCCGCCGATCAACAGGTCCACGTCCGCACCCGATGCTGGAAGCGCTCGGCCTCGCTGTGCGATGATTTGTGCCCAATGGCCACAGAGTCGCTCGCCGCCGCCGCCGTCGAGGGTGAGTTTCAATTTGCCGACGTGACCCGTCGTGTGAAGGCGATCTTCATCGGGTCGATCGGCAATCTGGTCGAGTGGTACGACTTTTATACCTACGCGGCGTTCGCGCTCTATTTCGCGGCTTCATTTTTTCCAGGACGAAATCCCGTCGTCCAGCAGCTGAACGCCGCCGTGCTGTTCGCCATCGGCTTCATCGTACGGCCTATCGGCGGCTGGCTGTTCGGCCATTTCGCCGATCACCAGGGGCGGCGCAACGCGCTCGTATGGTCGGTGCTGTTGATGGCGTTCGGGTCTTTGATGATCGCGATCATGCCGGTGTACGCCTCGATCGGGATCGCGGCGCCGATTCTGCTTGGCGTCGTGCGCATGATCCAGGGGCTGAGCCTCGGGGGCGAGTACGGCATCAGTGCGACGTACCTCACGGAGGTCTCCGACGAAAAAAACCGCGGATTCTACTCGAGCTTTCAGTACGTCACGCTCATCGGCGGGCAGCTCTGCGCCATCCTGGTTCTCCTGCTGCTGCAGCGCGTCTTTCTCACCGACGCCCAGCTGAGAGCGTGGGGCTGGCGGATTCCGTTCCTGATCGGCGCGGTGCTTGCCGTTGGAGCGATGTTCCTGCTCCGCACCCTGCACGAGACCGAGGACTTCGTCGCCGCCAGGAACACCGGGCTGAAGAAGGAAAGCTCGATCAGGGCGCTGGCGAGATATCCGCGCGAAGTGATGCTCGTCGTCGGTCTCACGATGGGCGGGACCACCGCCTTCTACACCTACACGACCTACATGCAGAAGTTCCTGAAGCTCTCCGTCGGATTGAACGACAACCAGACGACGCTGGTGACGGCCGGGTCGCTCATCTTCGCGCTCGTTCTGCAGCCCCTCTACGGCGCGCTCTCGGATCGCATCGGCCGCAAGCCCATATTGATCTGGTTCGGGGTGATGGGCACGCTCTGCACGATCCCGCTGCTCGATGCCTTGCAGGCGACGAAGAGCGTGACCGTCGCGTTTCTGTTGATTGCGGCCGCCTGGATGATCGTGGCCGGGTACACATCCATCAATGCGGTCGTCAAGGCTGAGCTCTTTCCGACGACGGTTCGCGCGACCGGCGTCGGACTGCCCTACGCGGTCACCGTCTCCATCTTCGGCGGCACCGCCGAATCGCTTGCGCTGTGGTTCAAGTCGATCGGCCACGAGCGCTGGTTCTACTACTACCTCACGGGACTCATCGCCACGTCGCTCATCGTCTACACGACGATGCGCGATACGAGGCGGGAGTCGGCGATTGGAAAACACGAATAATCGGGGTTTCAATACTCAGGGTTTCAAGTTCCGCAGCGTGAAGTCGAGCATCAACTGGCGTTCGTGGCGGTGAAGCTCGGGGTCGGTGATACCGTGGCGCGACTTCGGATAGATCATCATCTCGAACTGCTTGCCGGCTCTCTGCAGCTCGTAGGCCAGCTGCATCGAGTTCTGCAGGTGCACGTTGTCGTCGATCTCGCCGTGAAGGAGGAGCAGCGGCCCGTGTAGATCGCCGGCGTTGAACCGGGGCGAGCTCCTCTTGTAGCCCTCCGCGTTTTCCTGCGGCAATCCCATGTATCGCTCGGTGTAGATCGTGTCGTAATCGCGCCAGTCCGCGATCGGGCAGCAGGCAATGCCCATCGTGAAGCTCGACGGATGGGTGAGCGCGAAAATCGTCATGTATCCGCCGTAGCTGGCGCCCTCGATACCGATTCGCGCGCCGTCCACGTAGGGCTGCGCCTTCAGCCAGCCGACGCAGTCCTCGATGTCCCGGAGCTCGAGCTCGCCGAGGTGCTTGTAGGCGGGCCACGCGGAGACGGCGCCCTTCCCGCTTGCGGTGCGGTTATCGCACGCCCAGACGACGATGCCGTGCTCGGCGAGAAGCTGTTCGTACAGATATTCGGTTCCGGACCATCCGTTCACCACATGTTGGAGGTGCGGGCCGCCGTACAGTACCTGGTAGACCGGGTAGCGCCTGGACGGATCGAAACCGGGTGGCTTGATCATCATGGCTTCCATCACGAAGCCATCGCGAGCTTTCACCTGCACGAATTCGGGTGCCGACACCGCGTATTCGTCCAGCGCCGGAGCGGGGTTTGCCTCAACGACGCGCGCCTGGCTGCCGTCGGATCGGTGCAGCGTCACCTGATACGGATGCGCGGCATCGCTCCACGAGTCGAGGAACAGCGAGCGCGCCGGGTTGAAAAAGGCGGAGTGCCGGCCCGCACGAGATGTAACGCGTTGCAGGCCGGCGCCGTCGAGCCTGATTCGATAGACGTGGCTGTCGAGCACGCTTCGTTCGGTGCCTGAAAAATAAATCCAACCGGCGGCCTCATCCACTCCGTGGACGCTGCGGACTTCCCACCGGCCGTCGGTAACCTGCTTGATGATGGTGCCGTCGGGTCTGTAGTGATAAAGGTGGCGCCACCCGCTGCGCTCGCTGAGCCACAGGAATGTTCCGTCTTTCAACCAGACCGGATCCGCGCTCGAATTGTCCCAGCGCTCCACCCACGTCTGGCTGGTCTCGCGAAACAGCGTCGTGGTTCTGCCTGTCGTTCGATCGGCGGTGTCGAAATCGAGCCACGATTGTCTGCGGTCCTGGACCTGAAAGCACAGCTTGCGGCTGTCGGGCGTCCAGCCTGCGTCGACGATGAGGAAATCGCTGTACTTGCCGGTGTCGGCCCAGCGCACCGTTCCACCGGTCGCCGGCACGACGCCAACCTTTGCGATTGGGTTCGGATCGCCCGCCCTCGGGTATTTCCAGGTTTCAACCGCTGTCCGATACGGAATGTCGTCAATCACCGGATAATCGGGAACGGGCTTCTCGTCCAGTTGAATGAATGCGATCTGAGATGAATCAGGACTCCACCAGTACGCCCGATGGTTGCCGCGGCCGTAGAGCTCTTCGGAGTACACCCAGTCGAGCGTTCCGTTCAGAAGGTCGGACGTGCCGTCCGTTGTGAGCGCGCGCACGCGTGGATGGTCGATGGTGGTCGCGAACAGGTTGTTCTTGCTGACAAACGCGACGGAGGCCCCATCCGGGCTGAATGCCGCCTCCTCCTTGGCATCGCGGCTGTCGGTCAGCCGCGTCGCGCGATCCCGGCCGATGTCGTAATAGATCAGGTCGGAACCGACCGTCAGCAGGAAACCATCGTGGCGCCGGTTGAAGTTCGTGGGTCTTTGGTCGGCGGCGAGCCTCGCATCGCCGGAGGAAATTCGCGGCACCGTGGCCAGCGCGGCCGCAAGCTTCGCCGGATCGAACAAAACCTCGCGTTGTCCGGAAAGGGCGTCGACTTTCAGCCAGCTTGCGCCGCCGGCGCCAGCGGCTTCGTCTGCCGGCCATAAATAGTGTGCATCGTCGACCCATGGATCGCGCAGCCAGTCGACGACCGCAGCGGCTTTTCCGTTGAACCGCTCCCAGCCACCGGGACCATAGATATCTTCGATGGTGAGCGATTTCCGCTGGGCGGGCTGAGTGTAGACGAAGGGGCCGCACAAAAGGCCGAGAACGAGCAGAACAGTTATGCGGCGCATGTTAAGTTATGGTCTAGCTTATCGGTTTCTCGCATCACCATGGCATTGCGCTCGACCTCCGCTGGCTCGCACTCGACATCTATTACAGGGGTGATGCCTGGGCCGGCGCCGGCGGAAACATCAGCGGCGAATCCCGCGGCAGCGCGCAAATACCTGCTCGAGCGGGTCGACGAGGCCGAGGTCGTTCAAGTGTATGCCGACGGCTTCCAGGCGCTGCCGCCAAAGGAAAAGCAGCTGCTCTGGCACCTCTACCGGGCGGCTATTGCCGGCCGCGATATTTTTTACGACCAGCGATATGCGCACAACCTCGACATGCGAGATGTGCTCGAGGCCATCCTCACTCATCCCGGCCCTGATAGCGATACGCTTGCCGAGATTCGGCGCTACACCAAGCTCTTCTGGCTCAACACAGGTCCTTACAACAATCTGACCGCGAGAAAGTTCGTCCTGGGGACGAAGCCGGAAGAGCTTGCGGCGATTGCGCACGCCGCCGAGGCCCGGGGCGCGAAATTCCCCACGCACAAGGGGGAGTCGCTGGATCAGCTTCTTGAGCGCCTGAAGCCGATGTTCTTCGATGCTGCCGTCGATCCGTTCGTCACCAGCAAAACGCCGGTGCCAGGGCAGGACATCCTCGAGGGCAGCGCCAACAATCTGTATGTCGGCGTCACGATGAAGGATCTCGAGGGCCGGAAGGACCACTACGAGCTGAACTCGCGGGTGGTCAGAAAGAACGGCGTGATCGAAGAAGAGGTATATCGCGTTGGCGGCCGCTACGACCCGCAGCTTCGCGATGTGGTTTCGCATCTGCAGGCGGCCCTCCCGTTTGCGAGCGCGGCGATGGCGAAGGCGCTGCAGGCGCTCATCACGTGGTATCAGACGGGAGACCCGGCCGACCGGCGGCTGTACGACATCGCGTGGGTCGAGGACAGCGATCCTGTGGTCGATACGATCAACGGCTTCACCGAGGTGTATCTCGACGCGCGCGGCATGAAGGGCGCCTGGCAAGCGCTCGCGTACTACGTCAACCAGCGGAAGACGACGGCAATTCAAACGATCGCGGCGAATGCGCAGTGGTTCGAGGACCGCATGCCATGGGATCCGCAGTACCGCAAGCAGGGGGTTCAGGGGATTACGGCCAAGGCGGTCGACATCGTCATCGAGACGGGGGACTCGGGCCCGATCACGCCCATCGGGATCAATCTGCCCAACGATCAGACGATTCGCGAACGGTACGGCAGCAAGTCGGTGTCCCTGTCGAACATCTTCGAAGCCTACAGCGGCTCGATGGAGCCGGCGTTTTACACGGAATTCGCGTACACGGCCCAGGAAGCGCGGCGCGCGCAGGATTGCGGCGCGTTCGTTCATGAGCTGACGACCGACCTGCACGAAGTGATCGGGCACGCGTCGGGTCAGGTGGCCGCCCGGTTGGACGGAAGCCCCCAATCGGCGCTCAGGGAGCAGTATTCGGCGCTCGAAGAAGCCAGGGCGGATCTCGTGGCCTTGTATTTCTTGCCCGATCCAAAGCTTGTCGACCTGGGCCTCGTTGCGGCCGGCGCGCAGGCTGAAATCGTGCAGGCCGAGTACGAAGCGTATTCGCGAAGGGCCCTCGTTCAGCTCCGCCGCGTGCGCCAAGGATCGCAGATTGAAGAAGACCACATGCGCAATCGGCAGATGATCGTGAACTGGCTGAGGCTTCACACAGAGGCGATCGAGTCGCGGAAGCGCGACGGGAAGACGTATTACGTGATGGTGGATGCCAGGGCGTTCAGAGACGGCGTCGGCCGGCTGCTGGCCGACGTTCAGCGGATCAAGTCGGAAGGGGACTACGCTGCGGCCAAACAGCTGTTCGAAACCTACGGCATCCACTTCGACCCGAAACTGCGCGACGAGATCGTGGCGCGCGTCGATGCGCTGAAGCTGCCGTCCTACACCGGGTTCGTTCAGCCGCGGCTGCAGGCGATCACCGGGGCGGACGGGAAGGTCGCCGATATCGAGATTTCGTACCCGCAGGATCTCACCAGGCAGATGCTCGAGTATGCGGAGCTCACGCGGGCGACGCGCGAGCAATTCCGAACCTCCGAGATCGAGCCCGGCCGGCCCGTAACCGGGCGGTGATTGGTGTTCTCTTCCCGCCTGCGCCACGGCCCAGGACCGAATCGCCTTGCGCACGCGCTCGATCGGCGCCGCTCGGCCGGCCTGCCGATTGTGGATCTGACCGAATCCAATCCCACCAGAGTGGGTTTTGTGTATCCGGATGCGCTGTTGGAGCCGCTGAGCCGGCCGCCCGCGCTCCGCTACGAGCCAAGGGCGCTCGGCATTCCCGAAGCGCGCCAGGCGATTGCCCTCGATTTCGCCCGGCGCGGCGTCCCTGTTCGAGCCGATCGGATCGTGGTGACCGCCAGCTCGAGCGAGGCGTATTCCCATTTGTTCAAGCTGCTCTGCGACCCCGGCGACGTCGTGCTCGCCCCGAGGCCGAGCTATCCGCTCGTCGAGCACCTCACGGCTCTCGACAACGTCGGCATCGATTTCTACAGCCTCGAGTTCCACGGCTGCTGGTCGGTGGACGTCGAGGCCATTGCGGGCGCGCTCGCGGCACGACGGGTGCGGGCGATTATTGTGGTCAGCCCGAATAATCCGACAGGCTCCGTACTGGCCCCGGCGGTCCTCGGACAACTGGCAAGCCTGGCGAACGAGCACGATGTGGCCTTGATCGTGGATGAGGTGTTCGCCGATTTCCCGATCGAAAATCGGGCCTTCACGAGCGCCCTCGTGCAGAGCGAGGCGCTGACCTTTGCGCTCGGGGGCTTATCGAAGACAGTGGGGCTGCCGCAGGTAAAATTGGGATGGATCGGAATCAACGGCCCGGACCAGGTCGTGAACGCGGCGCTCGAGAGACTCGAAACCATTTGCGATACATATCTGTCAGTGTCGACGCCGGTGCAGCTCGCAGCGCAGCATCTGCTGGAGAATGGCGCATCGGTCCGAACGCAGATTCAGGAGCGTGTAGGCGGCAACTACGCGGCGCTGCGCCGAACTGCGGCTGCGCACCCTGCGTGCTCGGTGTTGCCGGCTGAGGCCGGCTGGTACGCGGTCGTACAGATCCCGGCGGTCAGACCCGAAGAAACTTTCGTGGTTGACCTTCTGGAGCGCACCGGACTTCTCGTACACCCTGGGTATTTTTTCGATTTCGAGCGCGAGGCCTTCCTGGTCCTGAGCCTCTTGCCCCAGTCTGCGACGTTTTCATCGGCCACCAGCCGGTTGTTCGCTGAAATCGAGCGGCAGTCGTGAACCGACGCCACGCGCGGCGCGCGGGTATTTGTGTGCCGCTGTTTTCGCTCCGCTCGACCCGCAGCTGGGGCATCGGCGAAATCGGCGACATTCCCGAGGCTGTCGACTGGCTGCGCTCGGCGCATCAAGCCGTGCTCCAGATTCTGCCGTTGAACGAGCTGGCGCCAGGCGAATCGTCGCCGTATTCCGCGCTCAGCGCCATGGCGATCGATCCCCGGTACATCACGATCCCGGACCTGAACGAGGCCACCGGCCTGGAAGCCCTTTGGGCGGACGAGATCGAGGCCGTGCGCCGGGCACCGCGCGTTCGGTATCAGCAGGTGGATGATCTCAAGCATCGCGCGCTGAAAGTATGCTTCGACAGGTTCTGGAACATCGAGTGGCTTCGAGGCACGCCGCGCGGCGACTCCTTTCGCCGTTACATGGTCGACGAAGGTTGGTGGTTGGACGAGTACAGCCTGTATCGCGCGCTGCGCGCGCGCGCCGGCGAAAAGGCGTGGACCGAGTGGGACGCCGCCCTCCGGGATCGTGAACCATCGGCGATGGCAGCCGTCCGCGAGCAATTGTCGCGAGAAATTCTGTTTTATCAGTACGTCCAGTGGGTCGCCGCTGAGCAGTGGCAGGTTGCGCGCAAGAGCACCAGGAGCGTGGAGATTATCGGTGATTTCCCATTCATGGTGACGCTCGATAGCGCCGACGTCTGGAGCCGCCGCCACGAGTTCATCCTCGACGCATCGGTCGGCACCCCGCCGGACGCGTTCAGCGACACGGGGCAGCAATGGGGCCTGCCGCCGTATAACTGGGACGAGGCGAGAAAGACCCATTTCGAGTGGCTGCGGATGCGCGCCCGCCGTCTTGCAGATCTCTATGACGGTTTTCGCGTCGATCACCTCGTCGGCTTCTATCGAACGTACGTCCGGCCCCTCGATGGCCGCCCCGCGTATTTTTCGCCTGCGTCCGAAGACGAGCAGCGCGCGCTCGGCGAGGAGGTGATGGCCGTCGTGATGAGCTCGGGCGCCGACGTCAGCGTGGAGGATTTGGGAACGGTCCCTCCTTTCGTGCGCGCATCGGTTGCACGGCTGGGTCTGGCCGGATACCGCGTTTTTCGATGGGAACGAGGCGATCCGGCGACGTACCCGCCGATTTCGATTGCGATGACCGGAACTCACGACACCGACCCGCTCGCGGTCTGGTGGGAGTCGCTTACGCCTGAGGAGCGAAGGCTTGTCGCCGAAATGCCGAGCGTCCGCGCCGCCCATCCCGAGGGCGCGGTCGGCCTTGCGTCTCCTGTTTTCGACGCCTCGATTCGCGACGCGATTCTGACGGCCATGCACCGGGCCGGCTCGGTCCTCGTGCTGCTGCCTGTTCAGGATGTCTTCGGCTGGCGCGATCGCATCAATCGTCCGGCGACGGTCGGCGAGTGGAACTGGACCTACGTATTGCCCTGGCCGGTCGACCGGATGGACGAACAAGCGGAAGCGGCCGAGGCCGCCGAGCGGCTCAGGGAATTGAGCGACCGCGCGGGACGCTGGAACGGTGTCGAAAGCCCCGTGCCATGAGAGCCGTTCTGCGAGACGCCGCGTCGGGAAAATGGCGGCTGTTCGAGCGCCCATGCGAATTGGTCGTGGCGCGCGACGTTCACGAGGTGGTCCCGGCGCTGCAGAAGATCGAGGCTGAGTGCGCCAAAGGCGTCTACGCTGCGGGATTCATTGCCTACGAGGCGGCGCCGGCGTTCGATTCCGCGCTTCGGACGAAGGCCGACGGTACGTTTCCGCTGCTGTGGTTTGGTCTTTACGACGGCTTCCATGACTTGCCCGGCGAGACCGTCGACGAATCGGCCGGGGCCGCGCGCGAGGTTCACGGTACAGAAGACTGGGCGCCGTCGATCGACGCCTCGCGATATGCCTTCATCTTCGGTCGGCTTCAGGATCTCATCCGAAGGGGCGAGACGTATCAGGTCAACTTCACCTATCGCCTGAAGTCACGGATGCCCACGAGTCCGTGGGCGCTGTTTCAACGTCTCGTGGCCGCGCAGGAGCCGGGGTTTGGCGCCTACCTTCACGCCGGCGAGTGGATTGTGTGCAGTGCGTCGCCGGAGCTGTTTTTCGCGAAAGAAGGCGCCTCGATCTACTCGAAGCCGATGAAGGGTACCGCCCCGCGAGGTTTGTGGTACGAGGACGATGTGGCGCAGGCGGAGGGGTTGAGCCAATCGGAGAAGGAACGCGCCGAAAACGTGATGATCGTCGACATGGTTCGCAACGATCTTGGCCGCATCGCGCGGAAGGGCACCGTGCGCGTGTCGAGGTTGTTCGACCTGGAGCGATACCCGGCCATGTGGCAGATGACGTCGACGGTGAGTGCCGAGACGGATGCCGCCTTGACCGAAGTGATGGCGGCGCTTTTTCCCCCGGCGTCCATCACCGGAACGCCGAAAGCGAGCACGATGGCCATCATCGCCGAGCTCGAGTGTTCGCCAAGACGCATCTACACAGGCACGATCGGATTCATTGACCCGGGTGGGCGCGCGCAGTTCAACGTCGCCATCCGTACCGCGCTCATCAATCGCAAGACCGGCGAAGCCGAGTACGGCGCCGGCGGCGGCATCGTCGCCGATTCGAACGTGGACCGGGAAATGGCCGAGGCGCGGCTCAAGTCCAAGGTGCTCGGCGCGAGGCGGCCGGCCTTCGATCTGCTCGAAACGATGCTCTGGACTCCTGAGGCAGGCTATCTTCTGCTGGAGCTTCACCTGAAGCGGCTCATCCAGTCCGCGGAGTACTTCAACTTTCACCTTTCTCTTCAAAGCGTCCGGCAACAGCTGGCCGAGCTGGCCGATACCTTCAACGGCACGCCGCGTCGAGTGAGGATGGTCGTGTCAAAGGGCGGGGCAGTCCAGTTGACGGCGACGCACCAGACGCCGGACGCCGGGAAATTTGCCGACGTGGCCCTGGCCGCCGAACCCATTGACTCGCGCGATCCGTTTCTCTATCACAAGACGACCAATCGCGAGGCTTATCAGCACGCCCTCGCGTCCAGGCCGGGAGCGGACGACGTGCTTCTGTTCAACGAGAAGAACCAGGTGACCGAATCAACCATCGCCAATCTCGTGTTCGAGCTCGAGCTCGAGGGCCGGTTGTTTACCCCGCCGATCGAGTGCGGGCTATTGGCCGGCACGGCGCGGGCGCAGCTGCTGAATGAGGGCAGAATCGGCGAGCGAACCATCAAAGTCGACGAGCTTGCGATGGCCCCCCGGCTCTACCTGCTGAACTCCGTGCGTGGAATGCAGGCGGTTTCGCTTACAAAATTGGTCCGCGCTGTCACACCCTTGTAAGCAGCCGTTCGGCGTCGAACGAGCGAAACCGGGCATTTTCAGGCGAAATCGCGCACGGTTTCCGGCCATCGGCCTGGCATGGATCCCGCTGAAGGATGGGAATGCAAGGTTCCCCCTCGACCAAGGCCGCCTCACCCGAAGAGGTACTCTTTCGCGACGGATTCGGCGATCGCGTGCTGGTTCGCGATGACGCCGGAATGCCGCTCGAATCGCTGCTGCTGCGCGCCGATTTGTCGGCGGTTCCGTCATTCGAGTTTGCCTTGAACGAACGGATGAAGCAGCTCGAGGGATTCGACCATCCGTCGTTCCTGCGCGTGAGAGGCGTGGTCCGCGCGCCGGGGCCGCTGCCGCGCGTGAGCATCCTGTCCGACTATTTGCCGGGAGTCCGGCTCACCGAAGTGCTGACCGCGATGGAACACCAGGGTGCCCCGCGGGTGGCGGGCGCTCCGCTCTTCCTGATTCAAGAGATTCTCGCCGCCGTTGCCGCGCTCCATCGCGAGAACGGCGACGTTTCGCACGGCGCGCTGGCGCCCGATCGCGTGGTGATCGCCGACGGCAAGGTTCGCATTACCGACTACATCCTTGGCTCTGCCCTTCAGCAGGCGCGATTCTCATCCGAGCGCTATTGGAAGGAGCTTCGCGTCGCGGTGCCGGCGTCGGCCGGAGCCGCGCGTTTCGACAAGCGGCTCGATGTGGCGCAGGTTGGCACAATCGCGCTCGCGCTGTTCGCGGGGCGTTCGCTGCGCGACGACGAGGCCATGGGAGGCCTCGAACCGTTGCTGATGAGCCTGGCGCTGGCTCAGCCGCTGCAGACCTGGCTGCTGCGCACTCTTCACATGGATCCGCGGCGCGCGTATGTGAGCGCCGCCGAAGCGGGAGCCGGGCTCGAAGCGGCCATGGCCGAAGCGGGTGTCACCCCCTCGCCGTTGGAGCTTCGCGCGCTTGGCGTGCGGCGGGTCACTGCGGCGGCTACGGCTCGCCCGTCGGGCAAGGCGGCGGCGATTGTTCCGGCGAACAAGGCCGATGGCCGTCAGCCGGCCAAACAGGATCGTTGGCGCCAGAATACGGCTGCGCACACTCAAACGATGTATGTGCCCGGTACGTCTGTGCCGGCCTTTGTCATTCCCACCCGTTTCAGCAAAGCGATGAAAAGCGTCGTGACGCTGGGCGTGGTTGGCGCGGCCATCGCCGTCGCGTTCACGGGGGCTCAATACGTTCCCGTGCCGGCGTCGATGTTCACCCGCACCGGTACGCTCGTCATCGAATCCAAGCCGCAAGGAGTGCCGTTGACGGTCGACGGCGAGCCTCAAGGTGTGACCCCGGTGACGCTTCAGCTCCAAAGCGGCCGTCACGAAGTGGAACTGCACGGCGGCGGGAAGCCGCGCATCTTCAACGTATTTGTGTCGAGAGGCGCCCACATTTCGCAATTCATCGAAATGCCGGCGCGCGGAAGAGACTCGCAACCGTCCACTCGCGCACCGGTTTTTGCTGAACCGGCTCCCGCCGAACTGACCGCCGTAGAACCGGCAGCGGCTGCTGTCGAAACAGTGCCCGTCGCACCGTAGTAACCTCGGAACCCACAACGACGCTGAACCGCTGAAAGCTCGTCCGCTGACAGCTGACCGCCGAATCTTAGACCTATAATGTAAGGTTCGTGGCCATCGTCCGTCCCTTCCGTGCGATCCGTCCCACGCCCGACAATGCTGGCCGCGTCGCTGCCGTCCCCTACGACGTTGTCGATACCGAAGAAGCGCGCGCGCTTGCGGCCGGCAATCCTCTGAGCTTCCTGCACGTCTCGCGTGCGGAAATCGATTTTCCGCCGGGAGCCGATCCGCATACGGACAAGGTGTATCACCGTGCCGCGGAGCGTTACAGGCAGCTCAAACTTGACGCGCCGCTGGTTCAGGAGGACGCGCCATCGTTGTATCTCTACCGCCTGGGGGCGGATGGCCACAGCCAGACGGGCATTGCCGCTTGTTATTCGCTGGACGACTACGACCGCGACGTCATCAAGAAGCACGAACGGACGCGGCGGGACAAGGAAGACGACAGAACGCGGCACATGGTGGAGTTGAGCGCCCAGACGGGCCCGGTGTTTCTCATCTTCAGACCGCTGCCGGTGGTCGATGCCGTCACGAAACGCGCGACAGCCGGAGAACCGCTGTTCGATTTCACCGCCATCGATGGCGTCGAGCACACGATTTGGCGGCTGGCGGATGCCGATGCGAACGCCCTCGTTCGAGCCTTCGCAGAGGTCGGCGCGTTATACATCGCCGATGGCCATCATCGGGCTGCAAGCGCGGCGCGCGCGCGCCAGCATCTGGCGGGCTCGAGTGAGGCGAATTTCTTTCTCGCCGTTGCGTTTCCGTCGAATCAGGTGCGGATTCTTCCGTACAATCGAGTCGTGCGCGATCTCAACGGGCACATCCCTGAGGGGTTTCTCGGGGAGCTTGCCAGGCGAGGCTTTGTCGTGAAAAAAGGGCCACCCACTCCCGGGCAAAAAGGCGAGGTCTCGATGTATGTTGGGGGGGCGTGGTACTTCCTGGATTTGGAAGGGGCCCCGCCAGCGGAGCGCCAAGCGGGTGGGCCCCCGCGAGTGATATTGGACTGTAGTGTTCTGCAGGAACGCGTGCTTGGCCCGGTGTTGGCCATCGGCGATATTCGAACCGATCCACGAATCGATTTCGTCGGAGGGGCGAGAGGAACCAACGCCCTCGAACAGCTCGTCGACAGCGGCAAGGCCGCGGTGGCTTTTTCGATGTACCCGGTCAGCGTGGACGAGTTGATGGCGGTGTCCGACGCCGGCTCGATCATGCCACCCAAGTCCACCTGGTTCGAACCGAAATTGCGCGACGGACTATTGATACACGAGATCTGACCTATGAAGACTGCCACGCGGATTTTCAACTTTTCAGCCGGGCCCGCGATCCTGCCGATACCAGTGCTCGAGCAGGCACAGCGCGAGCTGCTGTCGCTCCCCGGCGTCGGGATGTCGATTCTCGAAGTGAGCCATCGCTCGAAGGTGTTCGAGGGAATTCTGGCGGAGACCGAATCGAGCATCCGCGCGCTGGCGAGCATCCCGTCCAACTATCGCGTCCTGTTTCTCCAGGGCGGCGCGAGCCTGCAGTTCGCGATGGTGCCGATGAACCTGCTGGCGGAGGGCGCCACCGCCGATTATCTCGTCACCGGCGTCTGGGCATCCAAGGCAGCCGATGAAGCGAAGAAGATCGGCAAGGTGCACGTCGCCGCGACGACCAAGGCGGAGCAGTTCACGCGCATTCCCCGCGTCGAAGAGATCGTGCTCACGCCCGGGGCAGCGTACGTGCACATGACCTCGAACAACACGATCTACGGCACCGAATGGAACGAACTGCCGGAGGTGGGCGACGTGCCGCTGGTCGCCGACACTTCGTCGGACATGTTCAGCCGGCCGATCGACGTCTCGCGGCATGCGTTGATTTATTCCGGCGCGCAGAAAAATCTCGGGCCCGCAGGCGTCACCATCGTCATCATCCGCGACGATTTGCTGGCGCGCTCGGCGGCTTCGCTGCCGGCCATGCTCAGTTACGCCGTGCATGCGGAAAGCCGCTCGCTCTACAACACGCCGCCGGTGTTCGCGATTTATCTCGTCGGCCTGGTCGTGAAATGGATTCAAGGGCAGGGCGGTCTGGCCGAGATCGCCGGTGTGAACGAGCGCAAGGCCGCCGCGCTCTATGCCGAGATCGATCGCAGCGGGTTCTACCGCGGCACCGCGCAGAAGGAGAGCCGCTCGTTGATGAACGTGACGTTCAGGCTGCCGAGCGAAGAGCTCGACAAACAGTTCGTGAAGGAAGCCGAACAGGCCGGCTTCGACGGCCTGCAGGGGCACCGCTCGGTGGGCGGCATTCGCGCGTCGATCTACAACGCGTTTCCTGAAGACGGCGTCCACGCGCTCACGGCGTTCATGCGCGAGTTCGAGCGGCGCAACGGATAGAGCGAAAGTCCGACGAAGCAGGCGCCGGCCGGTCGCGCGCGTGGTAGAATTTGTACCGTTCCGATCCGGTTTCGAACCCCGCCAGGTCGTCTGGGCCGTTCCCTGGGCTGTTCCCAACATTTTGGAGGATTGAGTGCTCTGGTCATTGCTGTGGTGTTTGCTCGTTTCCACGCTCATCACGCAAGTCGCCGTCTTCAGCACGACCATTTACCTTCATCGCTGCGCCACGCACAAGGCGCTGGAGCTGCATCCGGCGGCGGCTTTCGTGTTCCGGCTGGCGCTCTGGATCACCAGCGGGTTGTCGACGCGCGAATGGGTGGCCGTGCACCGGAAACATCATGCCTTCACCGAGGTCGAGGGCGACCCGCACAGCCCACACCTCCGTGGCTTCTGGTCGGTGCAGCTCGGCAACGTGTTCCACTACGTCAAGGAAGCGCACAATCCGGAAACGCTGGATCGCTACGCGCGCGACATCAAGGCAGACGTGTGGGATCGCTACATCTTTCGATTCGGAATCGTCGGGCCGGTGATTGGAACGACCGCATTGTGTCTCGTGATGGGAGTATGGTGGGGGCTCCTGGCGGCCGGTATTCACCTGGTCATGTACGTCTTCATCCTGTCATCCTCCATCAACGGTCTTTGCCACTACGTCGGCTACCGGAATTTCGACAATACCGCGACCAACATCCGGATCGTCGCGCTGTTGACCGGGGGCGAAGGCCTTCACAACAATCACCACGGCCACCCGCGCAGCCCAAAATTCAGTTTCCGTCCCCGTGAAATCGATCCATCGTGGCCGGTGATCAAGCTGTTGATTGCGCTCCGCCTCGCGCATCCGTACAAGACCATCGAAGAGATTCACGCGCAGTAGGTTATGTGGTCGGCGGTCCCGTCCGGTTTCCTCCGCCGCCGCGCCGTCGTCTTCGTCGCCGGCGGCGCCGCAGGGGCGCATCGGCCGGAGCGGCGCCATCTTGTGGCGGCCCAACTTCGGCGACCAACGACTTCCAACCCTCCACGATCGGCCCCGCCTGTCCGTGAAGCTCCAGCCAGCCCAGCGCGCCGGCAAACGCGGTGCGGTGCATGACCGACCGCTTGTGGCGCAGCGGCGCGTCGACGTCGCGCAGGTGGCGCTGCAGCCCGAGAATCTGCCGCAGCACCTCGACATCGCGCCGCGCCAGCGGCAGAATGCCGAAGCGTGCGCCCAGCTCCTTCGTGCGGCCGTGGTGCTGATCGAGGAGGCCCAGGGGCAGGAGCAGAGAGCCGAGGAGCATCGCGTTGAGAAGCGGCTCGGCCGCCCTGGATCGCCGATGTGCGTCCACGTCCGCGAGCGATTGCCAGAAGCCCGGCGTGATGCGGCCGGGCACTTCTGGGGCGATTGCCGCAAGCAACCCGGTATCGACCAGGCCGCGAAAGGTCCGCTCGGCAAACCCCGCGCGCATCACCTTGTAGATTTCCTCCATCAACCGCGGCGGCGCGCTTCGCGCCAGCTCTCCGCGGTACCGCTCGATGGCTCGAAGAACCGGCGGATCGATGGTGAGATCGAGACGCGCGGCGAGCGCCACCGCCCGCAGCATGCGCACCGGATCCTCCTGAAAGCGCTCCTCCGGATCGCCGATGCTGCGAATGACACGCGCGCGGATGTCTTCGAGGCCGCCGACATAGTCGATGATCGAGAGCGTGTCGATGTCGTAGAACAACCCGTTCAGCGTGAAGTCCCGCCTGAACGCATCTTCTTCCGGCGTGCCGAACGTGTTGTCGTGATGGATCAGCCGGTCGATCTCGTCCTGCTCGTCGAGGCCCGCGGCCGGCGGCAGCGGCACCTCCGGAAGCTGCGCCACCGGTTCTTCTTCGGTTCCCGCCGGAATTTGCTTCCGGAACGTCGCCACCTCGATGACCTTGGTCCCGAATTTCACGTGCGCCAGGCGGAACCGCCGGCCGATGATCCAGCAATTTCTGAAGAGGCGCTTCACCTGGTACGGGTGCGCGGAGGTGCCGATGTCGAAATCCTTCGGCGTGCGCCCGAGCAGCAAATCGCGCACGCTGCCGCCCACCAGGTATGCCACGTGATTGAATTGGCGAAGCCGGTAGAGCACCTTCAACGCGTCCGGGTCGATGTTCTGGCGGGAGATCGGATGGTCGCTGCGCGGAACTATGACCGGCTGCGTCAAGGTTTCGCCTCGCGCCAGTTGGGGCCGATGCCGACATCGACGGTGAGCGGCACGTTGAGCGCTGCGGCGTGCTCCATCGCATCGCGAATCTGGCCGGCGACTTCGCCGGCGGATTCCTCCGGGCTCTCGACGAGCAGCTCGTCGTGGACGGTGAGAATCATCCTTGCGCGTTGATCGCTCAGGCGCGCGTGAAGCGCGAGCATTGCCCGCTTAAGGATATCAGCGGCGGAGCCCTGAATCGGAAAATTTACGGTCATGCGCTCGCCCGACATGCGGATCTGCGCGTTCTTGCTGCGCAGCTCGGGCACCATCCGGCGGCGGCCGAACATCGTCTCGACAAACCCCCGCTCGCGCGCCTCCTCGATCGTCCGGTCGATGAAGGTCCGCACCCGCGGAAACCCGCCGAAATAGGCGTCGATGAACTGCTGCGCCGCGGCCGGCGTGACGCCGATATCACGCGCCAGCGTGAACGCCGTCTTGCCGTAGAGCAGCGCGTAATTGATGATCTTCGCCCGGCGGCGCAGCTCGTGCTTGTCGAGGCCGCTGTTCGGTCCAAACACGTTCAGCGCCGTGCGGTCGTGAATGTCTTCTCCCCGCTTGAACGCGTCGACGAGCGCTTCCTCTTCGGCCAGGTGCGCCAGCACGCGCAGCTCGATCTGCGAGTAGTCGGCCGAAATCAGGACGAACCCGGGGTCGGCGATGAAGGCGCGCCGGATCTCCCGTCCCAGATCCGTTCGAATAGGAATGTTTTGAAGGTTCGGATCGCTGCTGCTGAGCCGGCCGGTGGCAGCCACGGCCTGGTTGAACGACGTATGCACGCGGGCCGTGCGCGTGTGGACGAGCTGCGGCAGCGCGTCGATGTAGGTGCCCTTCAACTTCATCAGCGCGCGCCATTCGAGGATCAACCGGGGCAGGTCGTGGGCCAGCGCGAGGTCCTCGAGCACCTCCACCGCCGTCGATGCCACCCTCGTTTTCCCGGTGCGCTTGGCCGTCGGCAGCTGCAGCTTGTCGAAGAGGATCACCGACAGCTGCTTGGGCGAGTTGATGTTGAATTCCTCGCCGGCCAGCTCGAAAATCTGCGCGCTTCGAGATGCGAGCTCGGCTTCGATGCGCTGCGACTGGCTTGCCAGCGCCGGCTGATCGATGCGCACGCCATGGCGCTCGATGGCGGCGAGCACCGGGATCAACGGCATTTCCATCTCGCGGAACAGCGTGTCGAGCCCGGTCGCCTCGAGCCGGGCCGACAGCTTCCCGGCCAACTGCCAGGGGAGATCGGAGCGCTCGCCGGCGTATTTCAGGATGGCGTCGGCGGGCAGCGCGGGAAGCGCAACCGCCTTTTGCCCGGTCCCGCACACATCTTGCTCGGTCAGCGCCTTGTAGCCCAGATGCTCGAGCGCCACTTCCTCGAGCGTGTGGCTCGAGCGTGTCGCGTCGAGCACGTAATCGGCGAGCATGGTGTCGAACTCGAGTCCCGCCAACTCGATCCCCTCATGGGAGAGCATCATCGAGACGAACTTGAGATCGTGGCCGATTTTTCCGATCGACGGGTTCTCGACGAGCGGCTTCAACGCGGCCAGCGCTTCCCTGGTCGAGAATTCGGACGGAACATCGAGTCCGGTGTGGCCGGCCGGGAGGTATCTGGCCCATCGCGCGCCGGTGGAAAACGACAGGCCGACCATCGACGCGTGCATTCCGCCCGGGCAATCGCCGATTACGCTGAGCGCGAAACGTCCCGCCCGCTCGAGCGTCGAGGTCAGCGCCGCGAGCTCGGCAGCCGTCGAGACGATGGCATAGTCGGCGTGGACGGTATCGGCGGTGGGCGCGAATTCGGTGACCAGCGATCGGAAGCCGAGCGCGGTAAACAGCTCGTAGCACTTCTGCCGATCCGCGCCTCGGTACTCGAACGAGCGGTCGTCGAGGCCGGGCAGGGGAACGTCGGTGCGAATCTGCAGCAGCACGCGGCTGTCGCGCGCCGAATCGGCGTAGGCGACGAGCGCCTCCCGGTATTTTTTCTGCGTCAGCGACGCGGCGTTCGCCAGGAGGTTGTCGAGCGAGCCGTGCGTGGCAATCAGATCGCGCGCGCCCTTCTCGCCGATACCAGGCACCCCTTTCACGTTGTCTATCGAGTCGCCCATCAACGCGAGCACGTCGACCACCTGGTCGGGCATGACGCCGAACTTGTCTTTGACGCCGGCCGCGTCGTACCACGTACCTTCGTCGCGGGGATTGAACACGCGGACCCCGTCGTTGACGAGCTGGAAGAAATCCTTGTCGCCCGTGACGATGGCGACTGGATGGCCTTGGGCAGCTCCCCGGATTGCCAGGGTGCCAATCACGTCGTCCGCCTCAAAGCCGGCGTAGGTGAGCACCGGGACGCCCAGCGCTTCGCAGGCGGCGTGCACGAGTGGAATCTGCTCCGCCAGATCCGACGGCATCGGCGCGCGATTCGCCTTGTAGTCGGCCGCCAGCTCCGAGCGGAACGTCGGCCCGGGAAGATCGAACGCGGCGGCGATGCACTGCGGCTTGTGATCGTTCAGCAGCTTGCGCAGCATGGTGACGAATCCGTAGACGGCATTCGTCGATCGGCCGTCGGGACCCGAGAGTCCGCGAATCGCGTGGTAGGCGCGATACATCTGCGAACTGCCATCGATGAGAAAAAGCGTGGGTTTGGGCACCTTGCTCGTAGCCGGACGCCGGCGGCTGGAACCTATCTAAGTGATTATATCATCGACAGTTATGGCCTTACCGTCGTGTCGGTGAGCGCCGGCCATCGCTCGACGCACGCGTGCCGCGCTCATCCATTGCGTCGTCAGTCCTTGAAATTTCGTTTGCAAAGCATTTTTGCAAAGAAAACGCGTGAAGGTGGAGATCGTGCCGGGTTCGACCGCGCGTGCGTCCGAGTGCGGCCGGCCGATCGCAGCGTATCGCCGTCTGTTGAAACAACCGATAAGCCGGTGATGGAACCAACAAAACTAGGATCCGCCCAGTCCGCCCTCGCGGGTATTGGAATTTTGACCATATCCCAGAGCCTGTCCTGGGGAATCTATAGTCCATATCATTCAATCAGCTATTACATCAATTGGCACGCCGTCTACATTGCCGTGATTGGCGCGGGCCTGTTATGTGCCGTAGGTATCAATGTTTCATTACAGAAAAGAATCGAAGCTCTGGAAAGTGCTGCGAGGCACATGAATCGTCAGAAACCGCCGCTGCGCCAGGAAACGGTTGCCTCTTTGCCGGCATCAAGCCGCCTCTAAGAAATTCTCTCCACCCTGGGAGGCGTGAAAACGCCAACGAAACAGCGACGACTCCACCAAACCGATCTCCTCCAAGTCGGTTGTAAAATTGGCAGTTATGGTTCTGAAGACGCGCGGCGCCGTCGCGCGGATTGCGGGCGTCGCGCTCCTGGCGTGGCTGGTGGTGACCCTTGCGAGCGCGCAGGAAAGCGGAGCACAGCCCGACGCGTCGCGGTCGCTGATGTCCAGACTTCTTGGCGTGCACCGTTACGAATACGACGAACGCGTCGATCTGTCGTTGGACGGATCCGCGGTGATCGACATCAACGCCTCGCTGGCCTCGCTGGTGGCGCTGCACGGCGCGAAATTCGATCTGGATCCCGAAGCGCGTCTCGATCGTCAGGCCATTCGAAGGGCGTTCGAGGGCCCGGGCGCGACGGTCACGGAGACCAGCGGCTTCAGACGATACGGCCGCCGTTTCGTCCACGTGCGGCTGGCTGTGAATGACATCCGCCAGGTCTCGCAAATCGTTCCTCTGTCGTGGTCGCGCTATGCGCTCGAGAGGAGCGGCGCGGAATATCGCTTCGTTCAGGACGTGGGGGATGCCACGGGGGGAATCGCCGGCAACGGCCACCCCAACGCGGCTGCCGTGTCGGGGACCCAGGCTGTGGGCTGGATCGGCGACGAATTGGTCGCGTTTCGAGTGCACCTTCCGAGCCGGATCAACTTCAATAACTCCCCGCACGAGGTCGAGCGGGGCAACATTCTCGTGTGGGAGCAGACCCTGCGCGATCGGCTCGCCGGCGCGCCGCTGCACATGGAGGTGCGCATGGAGACGCAATCGATTCTCTATCGCACGCTTCTGCTGTTTGCGGGAACATTTCTTGCCGCGATGACGGCGCTTGGCGTCATCATCTGGTGGATCGGTCGGAAGGGAAGGAGCGTGGTAGCGGCATGACGTCCTCTTTCGGCGCAAAGCCCGCGGTGCTGCGATGCAGCCGCTGCGGAACGTCAGTCGATTGGGCGGAGGCGCGCGCTCAGGTGGTGTGTCAGTGCCGGCCGCGCATCGAGCTGCCGCCGGTCCTCGTGCGTGAGGCGGCCGACCTCGAGCGCGAAGCCGCGCTCGATCTGTTCCGGCGCGACTTCGGCCGGACTGGTCTCGTGGCGTTCGGCCAGGTGATGGATCTGGACGCCGCGCCCGCGATCGTGGCCGACATGGACGGTGAGATCGGCGGTGCGCTCGCCTATCGCCTCGTCGAAGGGGGCTTGCACATCGTCGCGCTCGCCACCGATCCGATGTGGCAGCGGTCGGGGGTCGGGGGCCATCTCGTCGCCGAGGCGGAGTTGATGGCGCGGCGTCTCCGCATCCCGCGCGTGATTGTGGCGACCACCAACGACAATCTGCCGACTTTGTACTTCTATCAGCGCCGCGGGTATTACGTGACCGAATGGGTGCCGAACGGGGTCTCGAAATACTCGAAGAGCACGAGCCTGGTCGGGTTCGCCGGCATCCCGATCAGGGACGAGGTCCGGCTGGAGAAGATGATGGAGTGAGGGTGTGAAAAGTGAAAAGTGAAAAGTGAAAAGTTGAAAGTGACTTCAATTGACTTTTGATTTTTGAGATTTTACTTTTGACTTGTCAGTATCTCACCTGGGCGCCATCCGAATTGCGCCGTCGAGCCGGATCACCTCGCCGTTGAGCATCTCGTTCTCGAAGATGTGCTTCACCAGCACCGCGTATTCGGACGGTCTTCCCAGCCGCGGCGGAAACGGCACCTGCTGCGCAAGGCTGTCGCGCGCCGCTTGAGGCAGTCCGGCCATCAATGGTGTATCGAAGATGCCCGGCGCGATCGTCATCACCCTGATGCCGTAACGCGCGAGCTCGCGGGCAATCGGCAGCGTCATGCCGACCACGCCGCCTTTGGACGCCGAGTACGCCGCCTGCCCGATCTGGCCATCAAATGCCGCGACCGAAGCGGTGTTGACGATGACGCCCCGCTCGCCTCCTTCCAGCGGCGCGTTTTCACTCATCATCGCGGCGGCCAACCGAATCACGTTGAACGTGCCGGCGAGATTGACGCGGATAACGCGCGCGAAGGCGTCGAGCGGATGCGGTCCGTTCCTGCCGAGCACTTTTTCAGCGACGGCGATCCCGGCGGCGTTCACGACGCCGCGCAGCGGTCCGAGCCGTGCGGAGTCGGCCAGGCCCTGTTGAACGCTCGCCTCGTCGGCGACGTCAACCGGCGCAAATCGTGCGCCGCCGCCGAGCTCGGCCGCGAGTTGCGTGCCCGCGGCCTGGTTCACATCCGCAATCACGACGCGCCCGCCCGAAGAGACGAGCATCCGAACGGCGGCCTCTCCCAGCCCGGAGGCGCCGCCGGTGACGAAGAATGCGCCGTTATCGAATTGCCTCAACCTTGCTCGCCTGATCGACGGCGCGGCGCACCGCGTCGTAATCGTTCGGCAGATCGACCGGCTTGTTCGCCAGCCTCGAAGTGACACCCTCCAGCGCGCCGGAGTGATAGGCGACCTTGAAGTCGGTGAATTTCAGGCCGTTGGCGGTGGAAATCACGACGACGCGCTCGCTGGCGCCGATCTGCTGACGTTCGCGAAGCTTGATGAGCGCCGCCAATGCGACTCCCGTGTGGGGGCAGTTGAACATCCCCGTCCGGTCGGCGCGCGCCGCGGCGTCGGCCAGCTCCGATTCGGTCGCCTGCTCGACGATGCCGTTGTACTTCTTCAGGGTGCGGATCGCCTTCTGCACCGAGACCGGATTGCCGATCTGGATGGCCGAGGCCAGCGTCGCCCTGGCGATGATCGGATGAAACTCCCAGTTGTTGTGGTATGCCAGATAGAGCGGGTTCGCCGCCGCGGCCTGAGCCACGACGATGCGCGGGAGCTTCGTGATGAGGCCGAGCGCCTCCATCATGTCGAATCCGGCGCCAAGCGCGCTGACGTTTCCGAGGTTGCCGCCGGGAATGACGATCACATCGGGCACCGACCAATCGAACTGCTGAACGATTTCGATGCCGACGGTCTTCTGCCCCTCGAGCCGCAGGCTGTTCATCGAGTTGGCGAGGTAGACGCCTTCCTCGGCCGACAGCCGTTGAACGATGGCCATGCAGCCGTCGAAGTCGGTGTCGAGCGACAGCACGAGCGCGCCGTTCGCCAGCGGCTGCACCAGCTGCGCCGTCGAGACTTTGCCGCGCGGAAGAATGACGATCGCGGGAATCTCCGCGGCGGCGGCGTAGGCGGCAAGCGATGCCGACGTATCGCCGGTCGACGCGCACGCCACCGCGCGAACGGGCTTGCCGTCGACAATCATCTGCCGGACCACCGACACGAGCACCGTCATTCCAAGGTCTTTGAACGAGCCGGTGTGCGACTGGCCGCACATCTTGATCCACAACTCGTCCATGCCGAGCTGGCTGCCGAAACGCTCGGCCCACATCAGGTTGGTGCCGCCTTCATCCATCGAGACGATGTTCTCGTCCCGGACGCCCGGGCAGACCCACTCCTTCTTCCCCCAAACCGCCGAGCCGTACGGCCATTCGGTCCGCTTGTACCGATCGTCGAAGCGCTTCTTCCACTCGTCGGCGGTGTCCTGCCGGAGCGCATCCAGGTCGTGGACGACTTCGAGCAGATCGCCGCACGCGGGGCAGCGGTAAATCGCCTGCTCGAGGTCGTACTCGCCGGGGCAACCCGCAATGCACTTGAAAACTGCTCGATATTTCACGGCGGCCACTAATACATATACTAACCGAGGGTCCGGAATGATGCGTAAACCTGTCGTCCTGATCACCGGCGCCAACGGCGAAATCGGCCACGCCCTGGTGATCAACCTCGCCGAAAGGCGAAACCTGTCGGTCGTCTCGCTGGACGTCAACGCGCTCGACCCGCCGCTGGCGCGGCTGGTGCAGCGCGAGTTCACCGGGTCGATCCTCGACGGAAACCTTCTCGAGCGCATCCTGGCCGAGTTCGAGGTCGACCTCATTTTCCATCTCGCCGCGTTGCTGTCGAGCCGCGCCGAATTCACGCCCACGGCCGCGCATCACGTGAACGTCGAGGGCACGCTGAACCTGCTCGAGTTCGCCGCCCGCCAGGGGGAGTCGCACGGCCGCCCGGTCGTGTTCGTCTACCCGTCGTCGATCGCGGCGTATGGCCTCCCCGACCTGCAGACGCGCCGCAGCGCAGGCCGCGTGCGCGAGGACGACTGGAACAAGCCGATAACGATGTACGGCTGCAACAAGCTCTACTGCGAGCAGCTCGGACGGTACTACGCCAAGCACTACAAGCAGCTGTCCGAAACCGTGGGGCCGCGAGTCGACTTCCGCTGCGTTCGATTTCCGGGGCTGATCTCGGCCGTCACGCTGCCGTCCGGCGGCACGTCGGACTACGTGTCGGAGATGATTCACGCCGCCGCGCGCGGCGACTCCTACGTCTGTTTTGTGCGGCCCGACTCGCGTATTCCGCTCATGGCGATGCCCGACGCCGTCGAGGCGCTGTTGCAGCTGTCGGTTGCGACGCCGAACAGGTTGTCGTGCACGGCCTATAACGTGACGGCGTTCAATCCGTCGGCTGATGAAATTCGCGCGTCGGCGATCCGCGCCTTCCCCGACGCGAGGATTACGTACAAGGTCGACGCGAAACGCCAGGCCATCATCGATTCGTGGCCCGAAGACATCGACGAGACCGCCGCGCGGCGCGATTGGGACTTCTCGCCGAGCTATGACTTCGACCGCGCGTTCCATCAATATCTGATTCCGACCATACGCGACCGTTACAGTCTTCGAGACGAAAAACAAGCGCGGGAGTCTCTTTCGTAGGCCTCGGGGTGAAAGTGAGGGAGCATGCACAGGCGAGAGATGATCGTCGTATCGCTCGTCGGCTTACCACGACTCGCGACCGCCGTGCGCGCGCGGCAGACGCAGGGAGGACCGGCACCGCAGCGCGTGGCCGATGCCGAGCGCGCGTTTGCCGCCGCGATGGCTCGCCGCGATGCGGCGGGGTTTGCGTCGCATGTGTCCGAAGAAGCCATCTTCATGGGGAGCGCCGATGCCCCCCGCGTGCTGCGTGGCAAGACGGCCATCGTCGAGGGATGGAACCAGTTCTTCGACGGGCCGGCCGCGCCGTTTTCGTGGGAGCCCGATATCGTTGAAGTGCTCGACTCGGGGAACCTGGCGCTGACCAGCGGTCCCGTGCGCGACCCGAAGGGCGAGGTGATCGGCCGCTTCAATTCGATCTGGCGTCTCGAGCCCGACGGGCGCTGGCGCGTACTGTTCGATCGCGGCGCGCCGGTCTGCAAATAACCGTGCGCGCCATTGCCATCTCGCATCCCGGTGGTCCCGATGTGCTGCGTCCCGTCGAGCTGCCGGTCCCTGAACCTCGCGCCGACGAGCTGCTGATTCGCGTCACGGCCGCCGGCGTGAACCGGCCGGACCTCATGCAGCGCGAGGGAAAATATCCTCCTCCCGCGGGCGCCAGCGACATTCCCGGTCTCGAGGTAGCGGGCACGGTGGCATCGTGCGGCAGCGCGGTCGAGCGGTGGCGCGAGGGCGACCGCGTGTGTGCGCTGGTGGCCGGCGGCGGGTATGCGGAATATTGCGCGGTGCCCGCCGTGCAGTGCCTGCCCGTTCCGGGCGGGCTGGAGCTCCAGGATGCCGGCGCCGTTCCCGAAACATTCTTCACGGTCTGGACGAACGTCTTCGAGCGCGGACGGCTTCGCGCCGGCGAGAGCTTTCTCGTGCACGGAGGAGCGGGCGGCATCGGCACGACGGCCATTCAAATGGCGCGCGCATTCGGCGCACGGGTGTTTGCCACCGCGCGCACGACAGAAAAATGCGACGCGTGCAGGCGGCTGGGCGCCGAGCGGGCCGTGAACTATCGCGACGAAGACTTTGTGGCCGTGTTGACGGCGCTTACCGAGGGACGGGGGGTCGACGTGATTCTCGACATGGTGGGCGCCGAGTATTTCCAACGCAATATCGATCTGCTCGCCATGGAAGGCCGCCTGCTGCAGATCGCCATGCTCCATGGCTCGAAGGCCGAGCTGAGTCTGGTGCGGCTCCTCCGTCAACGATTGACGATTACCGGCTCGACGCTGCGGTCGCGAACGGTTGAAGAAAAGGGAGAGATTGCCAGGGCGGTGGAGCGCTCCGTGTGGCCTCTGGTTGAAGCCGGCAAGGTGCGGCCGGTGATTTACGCGAGATTCCCGCTTTCCCAAGCCTCAGACGCGCATCGCTTGATGGAAACGGACCGGCACATCGGCAAGATCGTGCTGTTGACGTAAAGGGCTCCGGGCCCGAAGCCCGAAGCTGAACGCTGAACGCCGTATTCTAGCTCTAGCTTCTCGGCCGGTACGTCTTCGAAAAGCCGTTACGCGAGTTCGTGACCGTGAACGTGCCGTCCGGCTGTGCGGACACCTTGATCCAGTAGGCGGGGGCATGGTTGCCGTTGCCCGCGAGGCCGGCCGGATAAGGACTTTGCTGCGCAGCGGCCGCCGATCCCCGGGTGGGTGGTGCCGCGCCTCGGGGCGCCGGCGGGCCAAGCACGCTCGTGAGAGGCGTGGGCGGATTGGCGACGATGGCGCTCAATTGATCCTTGTCGTCGATATTCGCGATGAACCGGCCAGGCGCGTTGTGCTCGAGCAAGCCGTTGTAGGACCAATGCAGCTGCCAGAGATCTTCCAGGCCTGGCGCCGACTCGAGCGTCTCGTACACCTCGAGCTGTCCGCCATTGCGCGTGCCGTTGTTCATGATGGCCACGCGCGGCTGCAGTGCATGGACCACCACTTTGGAATTGGACCAGTCGAGGCCGTGATGCGTCGTGAGGTACACGTCCACGGTGCCGATATGGTTGGTCGGACACATCAGATCGCCCTCGACGTTCCAAAGTAAATCGCCCAGATCGATCGTGCGGAATTTGCCGTACGCGATCACGCTGCCGGTCGACTGACCGTTTTCCAGGTCCGTTTGAATGTCTTTCGGCTTGAACTCGGCGCAATACGGGTTTGGCTTGCCGGCGCCGGGCGCCCCCGCCATGTTCGTCTTCAGCGTCTTGCCCGCCACCGACACAAACGTCCAATCGATCCTCGTCACCGGGAGCTTGTCGCCCGGCCTGGGCACGATATGCGGGCCCTTGGCAACCGCCGCATCGTAGATTTCGTGCTTCTGTTCCGGCTGAACGGTCGGACCGTGATCGACGATATGCCCGATGGAAATTCGCTTCGACAACTCCGGGAATCCGCCGATGTGGTCGCCGTGGTAGTGCGTGACGACGAGATAGTCGATCTGCTTCACGCCGGCGGCGTTCACCGCTTCCATGATCCGGTCGGGATCGCGCGTGCCGTTGTTTCCGGTATCGACCAGCACGGCCTGCCCTGCGGGGGAGACGAACAGCGTCGATTGCCCGCCTTCGGTGTCGATGTAGTAGATCTCGAGGCTTTTCGCCGGCGTTTGCGCCAGCGGCACCGCGACGGATCTCGCAAGGACAAGCACGGATATCGCAAGGACGACTGATAGTGCGAAAGCTCGGCGCATTGAACTTCTCCTCAAGGTCCGCTAGTGACGCGGACCCCGCGGCATGTGGCGCGGCGGTCAGCTGGTTGTCAGGGCCGTGATTCTAGGCCATAAGTCGCCCGCACGCGACGGGATTTCTCCAGATAGAGGTACCAGGCCCCGTAGTAGGCAATCGACGCAAGCGCCAGCGGGAGGCGCGTCCCGGGCGGCGCAGCCGACAACCCAAGGCGCGTCGACAGCCGCGCGACAACTTCAAGACCCGAGAGCATCAGCGACGCCTTGGCCAGCGTCACCGCACCGGCGCGCTGGTGCCACAGCGCGAGCCCGGCCGCCACGCCGATGCTGGTGACGGCCAGCCGGGCGCCGAGCACGATCAGCGCGAAGGTTGATGCCGTGCCGGCGCTTTCCAGGCGCGACGCCGCGACCAGCGCCAGAGCGGCGGGATTCCAGACCGTGAGCAGAACACAGAGGAGGAGCAGCCACCCGCGAACAGGCATTTTAGGGATTGTTAATCTCAGGGGCGCGGCGAAAAGCCGCCCTGTGCCGAAGAGCCGCCGTATTATGTGGAGGCCGTATTATAAGGGGAATGATTCCACCGCTGAGGATCGCGTTTGACATGGACGGCACGCTGGCCAATTTGAGCTCGGCGTACGCCGAGTTCGAAGAGCGTCTGTTCGGCGCCGCCGATGAGGACGCCGACCATCCGGCGCCGGAGGTGCGGGAAGCGGAGCAGCAGCGACTGGGTTCCGCCACCCCGGCCGACAACAACGACGAGAACGAAGAACTGGAACGCCGCGCCGACTATCGCCGTCTCCTGGAGCGCATGTCGACGCGCCATCGCGACCGCGTGTGGCGCGCGATCGAGGCCACGCCGAATTTCTGGACCACGCTGAAACCGCTCGAAGACGGGGTGATAAAGCGGCTCTATCAATTGACCGGCGAATTGAACTGGGAGGTGTTTTTCATCACGCAACGTCCCGCGACGGCGGGCGGCACCGTTCAGTGGCAAACGCACAAGTGGCTGGTCGAACACGGATTTCACACGCCAAGCGTCATTCCGCTGTCGGCAGGGCGAGGCAAGGCCGCGGCCGCGCTGCGGCTCGATTACCTGATCGACGACACGCCGCAGAATTGCGTCGACGTGCTGTCGGATTCCTCCACCCGTGCGATTTTGCTCGTTGACCCTGACGATCCTCTGGCGGAAACCAGCGCGCGCCGGCTTGGCATCGGCGTGGCGCACTCGGTGCACGAAGTCTGCGATCTGCTCGTCCAGGCGACCGCCGCGCGAACCAATCCCTCGCTGTTTGAAAAGCTCAGGAAGATGGTCGGCTGGAAATAGGCCGAGACGGCGACTACGCGCCGTCTTCGACCGATCGCTGCAGCCTCAGCGGCGCTTCTGCCGGCGTATGCACCGGATGCGGCGCGACGGCTGCCGGCACGACAGCGTGCTTCACGCGGCGTCTCGTCATCCAGTGGCTCGCGCCTTCGATGTACACGTAGTACACCGGCGTGATGTACAGCGTCAGCAGCTGAGACACCAGCAACCCACCGACAACCGCCAGTCCGAGCGGACGCCGCGACTCGGCTCCCGCTCCCAGCCCTAACGCAATCGGCAGGGTGCCCACCAGCGCGGCCATCGTCGTCATCATGATCGGCCGGAAGCGCACGAGACACGCTTCGTGAATCGCCTCCGTTGGCGTTTTCCGGTGCTGACGCTGCGTCTCGACAGCGAAGTCGACCATCATGATGCCGTTCTTCTTCACAAGGCCGACGAGCATGATGATGCCGACAAACGCGTAGAGGCTCAACTCGGTTTTGAAGATCATCAGCGTCAACAGCGCTCCAAAGCCGGCTGAAGGCACGCCCGAGAGAATCGTCAGCGGGTGCGTGAAGCTCTCATACAGCACGCCGAGGACGATGTAGATGACGACGATCGCCATCACGAGAATCAGCCCCAGGCCCTGGAGCGATGCCTCGAACGCCTGCGCCGTGCCCTGAAAGTTCGTGGCGACCGTGGACGGCAGGGTCGCGGCTGCCGTCTGCTGGATGGCGGTCACCGCATCGCCGAGCGCGACGCCGGGATTCAAGTTGAAGGAAATCGTCACCGCCGGCAGCTGACCGGTGTGGTTCACGCTGTAGGGCCCGGCGTTGGTCCGTACCTTGGCCACGGTGTCGAGCGGGACAAGGCTGCCGTTTGACGAGCGCACGTAAAGCATCGACAGCGCAGACGGATCGGCCTGGTACTGCGGCGCGACGTTCATGATCACCTGGTACTGGTTGTTCGGCGCGAAGATCGTCGACACCTGCCGCGTGCCGTAGGCGTTATAGAGCGCCGTTTCCACCTGGTTCACGCTGAGTCCGAGGGCGGAGATCTTGTCGCGATCCATGTCGATGCGAATCTGCGGGTTCTTGATCTGCAAGTCGCTGTTCACATCGACCAGTCCAGGCAGGTCGCGCATTTTCGCTTCCATGATCGGCGCCCACTCGTAGAGCTCAGCCGTATCGGTATCCTGCAGGGTGTACTGATACAAGCTGCGCGCGCCGAACGTGCCGCCAAGATTGATGGGCGGCCGGTTCAGCATGTACGCTCGGATGCCGGGTACCTGCGCGACTTTGGGGCGCAGCTCGGCGATGATTTGATCGACAGAAAGCGCGCGCTGATTGCGCGGCTTGAGATCGACCTGAAGGCGCCCGGCGTTGACCGCTCCGCCGCCGCCACCACCGCCGGGGCCGCCGCCGCCAGCGCCGATGTTGCTGAGGAACCCCGCCACGTTTGGATCCTTCGCGATGATGTCGGCCACCTGTTGCTGGTGCCGTATCATGTCGTCGAACCCGATCCCCTGCACGGCTTCCGTCGTGATGTCGAAACGGCCCACATCTTCGCTGGGCAGAAAGCCCTTCGGGATACGCACGAACAGGTACCCGGTGGCCACGATCAACAGCACCGACACCGCCATCGTCACGGCGCGATATCGCAAGGTCCAGCCCAGGGTCACGTCGTAGAGCCGCAGCCACCGATCGAAGACCCACTCCATGAAGTTGTAGAACCGGCCGTGCTTCTCGGAATGGGGCGGCCTGAGGAAGCGGCTGCACAGCATCGGCGTCAGACTGATCGACACGAATCCCGACACCAGGATCGCGATGCCGATCGTGACCGCAAACTCGTGGAGCAGCCGGCCGACGATGCCGGCCATGAACAGCACGGGAATGAACACGGCAATCAACGACAAGGTCATCGACACGATCGTGAACGCGATCTCCTTGGACCCGTCGTAGGCGGCCTGCATCGCAGGCTTGCCCATCTCCATGTGCCGCACGATGTTCTCGAGCATCACGATCGCGTCGTCGACCAGGAAGCCCACCGAGAGCGTCAGCGCCATCAGCGACAGGTTGTCGAGGCTGTAATCGAGCAGATACATCGCCGAAAACGTGGCCAGGATCGACGCGGGCAGCGCCAGGCTCGGGATCACCGTCGCCGAGACGTTTCTCAGGAACACGAAGATCACCATGATGACCAGGCAAATCGTGAGCAAGAGCGTGAACTTGACGTCCCGCACCGAGTCGCGGATCGGTCCGGACCGGTCGGTGCGGATGTCGAGCGACACCGAGGGCGGCAGCTGCTCGCGGAACGCCGGAAGCAGCTTCTTGATCTCGTCGACGACCGCCACGACGTTCGTGCCCGGCTGTTTCAGGATGGAGAGCTGGATCGCGCGGTCGCCCTGGAAGAAGCTGACCGTCTTGTCGTTTTCCACGCCGTCGTGGACGTGCGCGACATCCGAGAGGCGAATCGGGTAGCCTCCCCGATACGCGACGATCATGGGCGCGTAGCCGGCGGCGCGGTATAGCTGGCCGTTCGCCAGCACGACGTAACTCTGTTGGGGGCCGTAAATCGTTCCCGTGGGGAGGCTCACGTTCGCGTTCTGAATCGCGTTTGCCACTTCGTCGATCCCGATGCCGTGCGCCGAGAGCGCGCGCGGGTCGAGGTCAATGCGCACGGCGTATTTGGCCGCCCCGAATACCTGCACCTGCGCAACGCCGTTTACCATCGAGATGCGTTGCGCGATGGTGGACTCGGCGTATTCGTCCACGGTCGACATCGGCAGCGTTTTGGAACGCAACACCAGGAACATCACGGGAAAATCGCCCGGGTTCACCTTGGAATAAGACGGCGGGGCGGGCATCTGTGCCGGCAACTGGCGCGCGGTTCTGGCAATCATCGATTGCACATCCTGCGCGGCCGCGTCGATGTTCCGGCTCAAATCGAATTGCAGGCTGATGCTCGTGGAGCCCTGTGCGCTCGACGAATTGGTCGAGGTCAGACCGGCGATGGTCGCAAACTGCTTCTCGAGCGGCAACGCCACGGCCGATGCCACCGTTTCGGGGCTGGCGCCGGGCAGGCTGGCGTTGACCTGGACGTTCGGGTAGTCAACCGTCGGCAGGTCACTCACCGGCAGAACCCGGTAGGACATGACGCCGAATACCATGATCCCGAGGATGATGAGGGTGGTGGTGATCGGCCGTTTGATGAACAGTGCGGAAATATTCATGACTCTGCCTTTGGCCCTGCGTCGTCGGTCTTGATGGTAATTCGACTCCCTGTGACGAGCCTCAACGCGCCGTCGGTGACGACCGTCTCGCCGGACTTCAGCCCGTCCCCGATGATTGTTTCCGCGCCGTTAATCCGCGCCACCGTCACCATCCGTTGATCCGCCGTCTTGTCGGGCTTGATCACAAACACGTAGGGACCCCTGTCGCCCGTCTGCACCGCCGTCGACGGCACGACAATCGCGTTCTGATCCACGGAGAGGGTTACCACCACGTTCACGAACTGTCCGGGCCAAAGCCGCCGGTCGGCGTTGGGGAATGCCGCCTTCACCTTGATTGTACCGGTCGTTTGATCGACCGCGTTGTCGACGAAATCAATCGTGCCGAGCGAAGGAGGGTCGCTATCGGTTGGTGCGCGAGCCGCCACGCGGATTGGCCCCTCGGCCATGTGACGTTTCAGTTCGGGCAGCCTCGCCTCCGGCACGCCGAAAGACACATAGATCGGCGCAACCTGGTTGATGTTGACGAGCGCCGTCACGTCGGTAGCCCGGACCAGATTGCCTACGTGCACGATTAAAGAGCCCGTCCGGCCGGCGATGGGCGCGCTGATCGTGGCGTAGTCGAGCTGCACCTTGGCGTTGTCGACCGCCGCGCGGTCGGCGCCGACCACGGCGTCGAGCGAGGCCGCGGCGGACGTTGCGGTGTCGAGCTGGTCACGGGTCGTCAGGCCCGATTTTGCGAGGTCTTCAAAGCGTTGCAACTGCTGGCGGGCATTGGCGGCCTGCGCGAGGTCCTTCGTGAGGTTCGCCTGAGCCTGCGCCAGTGTGCCTTCGAGGGGCCGGCGATCCAGCACAAACAGCACCTGGCCCTGTTGGACGTCCTCGCCTTCCTTGAAATTCACCGAAGTGAGCAGCCCGGTGATCTGCGATCGTACGGCGACCGTCGAATAGGCCTCGACGCTGCCAATCACACCGATCTCGAGCGGCATCGGCTTTTCGACGACTTTGGCGATCAGAACGGGAACAGCCCCGCCTGCCCCGCCACCCCTACCCGACGGCGACGCGGCGACGGCCGTGTCACGGTTGCATCCGGCGATCAGGACCGACGCCAACGAGAGAAGAGACAGAAGCTGCAGACTGCGGAACTGTGCAGAGCCCATCGGTAAATATCCTTGGAATCCCCTGGAAAACACGGCTGAAGCGATCCGTCAATTCTAGCGAAAAAGCACGGCCCCTGCCTACAGGATTCCTGAATCGATTAAGATCGAAACATGGCGGATTCTACAGCAACCGAGACGGCTCCGGAACAGTCGCGTACCCGGAACCGGGATGAGATTCCCGAGCGCTTCACGTGGAACCTCTCTGATATCTACTCGAATTGGGAGGTGTGGGAGGCCGCGCTGAAAGAATTCGAGCGCCAGCTCGAGGGCTACGCCGAGCTGAAGGGCACGCTCGGGGAGGGCCCGCACCGCCTGGTGAAGGCATTTGTGCTCGAAGACGATCTCGGGCAGCTCTCCTACAAGCTCTGGTACTACGCGGGGCTGAGCTACGACCAGGACCAGCGCGACAACGCGGCCAACGCGCGCCGCCAGCGCGTGCAGATCCTGTTTGCGAAAGCCGAAGAGATCAGATCGTGGTTTGCGCCCGAGCTGCTGAGCATCCCGCTCGAGACCGTCCGCGAATGGATGAAGGCCAACGCCGATTTGGCCGTGTATCGATTCGCGATCGAGCGTCTCTACCACCAGCAGGAGCACGTGCTCGACGAGAAAGGCGAGCACCTGCTCTCGCTTGCCAGCCGGTTCGCGACCACGCCCCACGACACGCACTCGATGTTGTCGACCGCCGACGCGAAGCATCCCACGATCGCGCTGCACGATGGACAAAGGGTGACGCTCAGCTACGGGCAGTACAACGCGCTGATTTCCACCAACCGGCACCAGGGCGATCGCGCCGACGCGTTCCAGGCGTTCCATCAGACGTATGCCGCCAGCGCGAACACGTACGCCGCGATTTACAACGCGGTGCTGCAGCGTGACTGGTTCCTGGCGCAGGCGCGTGGCTACAAAACCACGCTCGAGGCGGCGCTGCACGAGAACGACATTCCTTCGTCTGTCGTGGAGAATCTCGTCGCCACGGCCAGGCGCGGCACAGCCCCGCTCCAGCGGTATCACAGGCTGCGGAAACGCGTGCTCGGTGTCGAGACCTACCACGCCTACGACCAGCTCGTGCCCCTCATCGACTTCGATCGGAAATACGAATATGAGAAGGTGCTCGACGAAATTGTCGAATCGATGAAGCCACTGGGTCCCGGATATCAGAAGGACGTCCGCGAAGCGTTCGAAGGGCGGTGGATTGACGTCTACGAGAACCCGGGCAAGCGCAGCGGCGCGTATTCGGCGCCGGTCTACGGCGTCCACCCGTACATGCTGCTGAACTACAACGACACCCTCGATGCGGTGTTCACGCTGGCCCACGAGATGGGCCACTCGATGCACACGATTCAGGCGGACGCGCACCAGCCGTTCGTCTATTCGAACTACACGATCTTCGTCGCGGAAGTGCCGTCGACGCTCAGCGAGATGCTGTTTCTGGACCACATGCTGGCCCGCACCAGTGATCAACGTGAGCGCGTCGTGCTCCTCCAGCACGCGATCGACGATGTGGTGGGCACCTTCTACCGCCAATGCCTGTTTGCCGATTACGAGCTCCAGGCGCATCGGCTTGCGGAGCAGGGCGAGCCGATTACCTCCGACACGCTGAGCCGCGTGTATTTCGATCTGTTCAAGGCGTATCACGGGGATGCGCTCGAATACGACGAGATCGCCAAGATCACCTGGGCGCGCGTGCCCCACTTTTTCGCCACGCCGTATTACGTGTATCAATACGCCACCTGCTACGCCTCGTCGGCGCAGTTGATTCAGAAAATTACGACGGGCAGCGTCGAGGAGCGTCGAACGGGCGTGGACGGGTTCCTCAATCTGCTGCGCGCGGGAGGCAGCGATTATCCGATGAACCTGCTCAAGCGCGCGGGCGTGGATTTGAGCGTGCCCGCCCCCGCCGAAGCCGTCGTGGCGCAGTTGGACAAGCGGGTCTCGCAGCTCGAAGAGGAGATTTCGAAGCTTTGACGTCGCTTCATCCGATCGTCGGCGACTGGTTTGCCGCGCGGTTTGGATCGGCAACCGAGCCGCAGGAACGCGCCTGGCCCGCGATTCGTTCCGGCGAGCACGTGCTGATCTCGGCTCCGACCGGATCGGGGAAGACGCTCGCGGCGTTCCTGATTTGCCTGGACGATCTGGCGCGCGCCGGCTTGAACGGCGGGCTGCCTGACACGACGCAGGTGCTTTACGTCTCGCCGCTGAAGGCGCTCAGCAACGACATTCACAAGAACCTCGACGTGCCGCTGTCCGGGATCGCCGCGCTCGCGGCCGGGCGCGGGCTGCTGTTGCCCCCGATTCGGACGGCGGTCCGGACGGGCGATACCCCGTCCTCCGAACGCCAGAAGATGCTGAGGTATCCGCCGCACATCCTGGTGACGACTCCCGAATCGCTGTTCATTCTGCTGACCGCCGAGAAGAGCCGCGCGGCGCTGAGACATGTCCGGACCGTCATCGTCGATGAAATTCACGCGATGGCCGACGACAAGCGCGGCGCGCATCTCGCGCTGTCGCTGGCGAGGCTCGACGACCTGGTTCAAAAGGCCGGCGGCCGCGCCCCGCAGCGGATCGGGCTGTCGGCGACGGTTCGCCCCATCGAGACGGTGGCCAGGTTCCTTGCCCCCGATGACGCCGCCGGCGTCACGGTGATCGATCACGGCCATCGGCGGGCAATGGACCTCGCCGTTGAGGTGCCCAACGACGAATTGGGACCGGTGGCCTCCAACGAGATGTGGCAGGAAATCTACGATCGGCTCACGGTTCTGATCAACGGCCACAAGACGACGCTCGTGTTCGTGAACACCAGGCGCCTTGCCGAGCGGGTCGCGCACCATCTGGGCGATCGCCTTGGCGAGGATGCCGTGCTTGCGCATCACGGGAGCCTGTCGCGCAAGCTGCGACTGACCGCCGAAGAGCGGCTCAAGGAGGGAAAGCTGAAGGCCGTGGTGGCCACGGCGTCGCTCGAGCTCGGCATCGATATCGGCACGGTCGATCTGGTCTGCCAGGTCGGCTCGCCACGGTCGATCGCCGTGGCGCTGCAGCGGATCGGGCGCTCGGGGCATCAGGTGGAGCACACCACCAGGCCGAAGGGCCGCATCTTCGCGACCACCCGCGACGAGCTTGTCGAGTGCGCCGCGCTGGTGCGATCGATCTCCACCGGCGAGCTCGACCGATTGCAGGTTCCGATCGCGCCCCTCGATGTGCTCGCGCAGCAGACGGTGGCGATGGCCGCGTCGGAAGATTGGCGGGAAGCGGATCTCTTCACGCTCGTCCGGCGAACCTACTGTTATCGGGAGCTGACGCGCAAGGATTTCGACGCGGTGATCGACATGCTGTCGGAAGGCATCAGCACCAAGCGTGGCCGCAGCGGCGCTTATCTCCATCGCGACCGCGTGCATGGGGTCGTGCGCGGCAGGAGAGGCGCGCGCCTGGCCGCGATCACCTCGGGCGGCGCCATTCCGGACAACGCGCAATATCTCGTGATGGCCGAGCCGGACGAGACGGTTGTGGGAACCCTCGACGAGGACTTCGCTGTTGAGAGCCTGGCCGGCGACGTGTTCCTCCTCGGCACCAATTCCTGGCGCATCCGCCGCGTGGAGGCGGGCCGGGTGCGCGTGGAAGACGCCCACGGCGCGGCCCCGACCATTCCGTTCTGGCGCGGCGAGGCGCCCGGCCGCACGGCCGAACTGTCGGCCGCCGTGTCCCAGGTGCGAGAGAAGATCCTCAACGCGGCGGAGTCAGAAGCGTCGGAGCATTTCCTGATCGCCGAGTGCGGGCTCGACAAACGCGGCGCGGAGCAAGCCGTTCAGTACGTCCGCGCGGGCGCCGCTGCGCTTGGCGCGTTGCCGTCGGACGACACCGTCGTTGCCGAACGATTCTTCGATGAGGGCGGCGGCATGCAGCTCGTTCTGCATTCGCCGGCTGGCGCGCGCATCAACCGCGCGTGGGGCCTGGCGCTGCGCAAGCGGTTTTGCCGCTCGTTCAACTTCGAGCTGCAAGCGGCCGCCACCGACAACGGCATCGTCATCTCGCTGAGCGATCAGCACAGTTTTCCGCTCGAGCTCGTCTTCAAATTCCTGACCAGGGAAACCGTCGAGGAGGTGCTGACGCAGGCGATGCTCCCGGCGCCGATGTTTGAAGTGCGCTGGCGATGGGACACGTCGCGCGCGCTGGCAGTGCTGCGCTTCGCGGGCGGCAGAAAGGTGCCGCCGCCAATCCAGAGAATGCGCGCCGACGACCTGCTCGCGGCGGTGTTTCCCGACCAGGCGGCGTGCCAGGAGAACATTGTCGGCGACATCCGCATTCCCGATCATCCCCTCGTCAACGAGACCATCAAGGATTGCCTTCACGAGGCGATGGACCTGGACGGCTTGAAGCGGCTTCTCGACCAGATCGCGTCCGGCCGGATGAAGACCGTGGCCATCGACACGCCGGAGCCGTCGCCGTTCTCCCACGAGATTCTGAACGCCAATCCGTACGCGTATCTCGATGATGCCCCGCTGGAGGAGCGGCGGGCGCGGGCGGTGCAGATGCGGCGGACGATTGGGCCCGATGCCGGCGGCGTTGCGGCTCTCGACCCGGCCGCAATCGCCGAGGTCGCGGCCGAATCGTGGCCGGCCGTACGCGACCCCGAAGAGCTGCACGACGCGCTGCTCACCCTGATGGTTGTTCCGCCCCTTCGCGACTGGGACGAGTTCTTCCTTCCGCTGCGCGGAGGCGGGCGTGCCACGGTGTTGAGCGCCGGCGGCGCGAGTTTCTGGGTGGCGGCCGAACGCCTGAAATCCGCCCGGCTGCTGTATCCGGCTGCCGTGATCGCTCCCGACATCCAGGACTTCGATCGAACATCGTCCACCACGCGCGACGAGGCCATGGCGGAGCTGCTGCGCGGATGGATGGAGTCGACAGGTCCCCAGACCCGAAGCGGCCTCGCGCGGAAGTTCGGAATGCCCGACAGCGTGATTGAAGATGCGCTGCTGCACGTCGAAGCCGAGGGGCAGATCCTGCGCGGACGGTTCACTGCCGGCGCCGCCGCGCCGGGGTCGGAGATCGAATGGTGCAACCGCCGCGTGCTCGCGCGTATCCATCGCCTCACGCTCGGCCGTCTGCGCCGCGAGATCGAGCCGGTGACGGCGCGCGACTTCATGCGGTTCCTCTATCAGTGGCAGCACTTGAAGAACGGATCGCAGCTGCACGGCATGGATGGCGCGCTGCACATCATCAAGCAGCTGCAGGGGTACGAGATTTCGGCCGCCGCGTGGGAAACCGACGTGCTGCGCCGCAGGGTCGGGAAGTACTTGCCCGATCTCGTCGACCAGTTGTGCATTTCCGGCGAAGTCGTGTGGGGGCGCTTGTCCCCGCATCCCGCGTTCGACGATCAGGAGCGCGGGCGTTCCGGCCCTCCCCGGCGCGTGCGTCCTACCCGCTCGGCGCCTATCGCGCTGTTCCTTCGGGACGATGCGGCATGGTTGCTGGAGGCGGCTGCGAACAGGACCGCGGCGAATGGGCAGCCTTCGGCCCAGGGGCAAGGTCTGTCGGATGCGGCGCGGCAGGTTCTTGATTCGCTGACAAGGCGAGGTGCGTCGTTTCTCGCCGATTTGGTGCGCGACACGCGTCAGTTGACGAGCGTCGTCGAAGATGCCCTGTGGGAACTGGCGGCAGCCGGTCTGGTGACCGCCGATGGATTCGAGAATCTGCGCGCGCTGATCGATCCGAAACGGCGCCTGGCAACCGCCCGGCACCACTCGCGCCGCGCGCGATTCGTGCCCGGCCGCTGGGCGCTGCTGTCGGAAAAGGGATCGGGTGAACGGGCTCCCGGACCGCTTTCCGAGGGGCTCAAGACAGAGACGCTGGCGGCGATTGCGCGGCAAGTGCTGCTTCGATGGGGGGTTGTCTTCCGCGACCTCCTGGCTCGTGAGTCGATCACGCCGCCGTGGCGCGATCTGCTGGTGACGCTCCGCCGAATGGAGGCGCAGGGCGAGGTTCGCGGAGGACGGTTTGTGTCGGGCTTCGTGGGCGAACAGTTCGCCCGTCCTGAAGCGGTGGAGCTGCTGCGCGAGATTCGCCGCAGTCAGAGCGCCGGCGAGGTGCCGAACGTGTCGGCAGCCGATCCGCTGAATCTGGCCGGCATCGTCACGCCGGGCCCGCGCGTCAGCCCGCTCTCGGGCGTCATCGTGCCGCTCTGGCACGACGCCGAACCGGAGATGTACCGGGAAGAGGCGCCGCTTCACGATAAAATGAGATCGGGAGCCGTTTTCGGCTGAGAGCCGGGAAACGACTCCCGCTCTCGTTTCAATGGCCACAATCAAGCTGCATAGGACAGTCGGGGTGAAGGTGGGCGCCGTCCAGATTGGCGGGGGGGCGCCGGTTGCCGTCCAGTCGATGACCAACACCGATACGCCCGACGTGGAGGCCACGGCACAACAGTGCATCGAGCTGGTTCAGGCCGGGTCGGAGCTCGTCCGCATCACCGTCAATCTGCCCGAGGCGGCCGCCGCCGTGCCCGCGATCAAGCGGCGGATGCTGGACGCGGGGGTGACCGCGCCGCTCATCGGCGATTTTCACTACAACGGCCACATCCTGCTGACGAAATACCCGGACTGCGCCCGCGCGCTCGACAAATACCGCATCAATCCAGGCAACGTCGGCACGGGCCGCCGGCGCGACGAGCAGTTTTCCACGATCTGCAAGGTCGCGGCGGACAACGGCAAACCGGTGCGCATCGGCGTGAACGGAGGCTCGCTGAATCAAGAGCTCGTCATGGAGAAGATGCAGGAGAACACCGACCGCAACCTGGGCAGATCGTCGGAAGACATCATCAACGAGTGCCTCATTCTGTCGGCGCTCGATTCGACCGACCTGGCGATCGAGTCGGGCCTGCGCAAAGATCAGATCATCATCTCGTGCAAGGTTTCGCGCCCGTTGCATCTGATTGCGGTGTACCGGGAGCTCTCCAAGAAAACCGATCAGCCGCTGCACCTCGGGCTGACCGAAGCCGGCATGGGCATCAAAGGGCTCGTCTGGTCGGCGTCGGCGATGGGCACGCTCCTGAACGAAGGGATCGGCGACACGGTTCGCGTCTCGCTGACGCCGCGGCCCGGCGGAGATCGACGCGAGGAGGTGTACGCCGCGTGCGAGCTGCTCCAGGCGCTCGGCCTGCGGACGTTTTCTCCGAGCGTCACCGCGTGCCCCGGCTGCGGCCGCACAACGAGCACGACGTTCCAGGAGCTCGCCGAGCGCATTCAGGACTACATCCGGGAGATGATGCCCGCCTGGAAGGAACGCTACGAAGGCGTCGAGGAGATGACGCTGGCGGTGATGGGCTGCGTGGTGAATGGGCCGGGCGAGTCAAAGGCCGCGAACATCGGCATCAGCCTGCCTGGCACCGGTGAGGAGCCGAGCTGCCCGATTTTCATCGATGGGAAGCGCGCGATGACGCTGCACGGAACGCACGAAGAGCTTGCCAGGGAGTTTCAGCGCATCGTGGACGAATACGTGGAGGGGAGGTACGGGCGGCGGAGGGAGAAGGTGGAGGTTGAAGGTTGAAAGTTGAAAGTGGAAGGTGGAAAGTTACTTTCTACTTTTAACTTTCTACCTTTTACTTTTCACTTTAGTGCACCGTGGTGTAGGGTTCGGTGAGCGTGAACATCGGAATCTCGATCTCGAAGCTCTCCTTCTTGTCGTTCACCATTTGATAGGTTCCGCGCATCGAGCCGAACGGCGTCTTCAACTCGCAACCAGAGGTGTACTCGAAGCTTTCGCCCGGCTCGAGCACCGGCTGCTTCCCCACGACGCCGAGGCCGCGCACTTCCTCGACCTGCCCCATCGCGTCGGTGATAATCCAGTGGCGGCTGATCAGCTGCACCGCGCGGCGCCCCTCGTTCGTCAGGCGGACGGTGTAGAGAAAAAACCATTGGTTCTGCTTCGGGTTCGACCGGCTCGGCGCGTACTCGGTTTCGACCCGCACGCGGATGTGGTTGGTGACGGCCTCTGGAGGCATCGACAAATAATTCTATGTCAGACGACGAACTTCTGAGGCAGCGGCACACAGCCGGCACCATCGGCGTGACCGCCGCGCGCCGCCACATTTTTCTCTGCTGCGATCAGACCACCCCGAAATGCTGCGATCGCGACCGGTCGCTGGCGGCCTGGGAATACCTGAAGCGCCGGTTGAAGGAGCTCGGTCTGTCGGACGCCGGCGGTATTCTTCGGACCAAGGCCAATTGCCTGCGGATTTGTGAGGGCGGGCCCATCGCCGTGGTCTATCCCGAAGGTGCCTGGTACCGGGGTTGTGATCCGCCCGTGCTCGAGAAGATTATTCAGGAGCATCTCATTGGAGGCACGCCGGTGGACCTGCACCTGATCCTGCAAAGGCCCCTGGAGACGCCAACCGCGGGCGATTGAGTGACCGGCGAATCGGCTGCCGCTCAAAGCGCGTCGAGACCGTCCTTGCCGATCACCGGCACCCAGCCAAGCAGCTCGTACTGAGCGACCGCGTTCTGAACGAAGGGGTCGTTGTCGCGCACGGCGTCGAGCGCCCTGTCATCCTCCCCGGCGATTCGCAGCAGCAGAATGCCTCCGAACCGCGGACTGCATGGGCCGGAGGCGAGCAACACCCCCTTCTCTTTCAGCCCTCGCAGATAGGCGCGATGTGCGTCCTGGTGAACGAGCACCTCTTCGAGCGGACGACGATAACGGATGATGGCGACGGCGTACATTTTCCCTCCCGGCGGCGCGGAGCGGCGGCGCGTGACGGCTCCCCTCGCCGCCTCGTTCCGGTCCGCTCAGTGTATGGGCGCTGCATGCGCGAACGCGAGGCCGAGACCGTACGTCACGGCCGCTTCGATGATCCCCACGGCCGTCATTTCGAGCCCGCTTGCCCACCACGGCCTCGTGGTAATCAACGCCTTCGACGCCCCGACCGCGAAATGCGCGGCGGTGCTGATGATGAACGAGGCGATGACGGCCGGCATGCCCACCGTGAAAAAAAACGGGATGATGGGAATGAACCCGCCGACGGCGGTCGAGATGCCGGCGGAAAACGTCGACTTGATCGGATTGGGAAATGTTTCCTCCGAGAGTCCGAGCTCCTCGTGCACGAGCGCGCGCAGAAACTGCTTCGGCTCCTTTTGCAGCCGCTCGGTCATCGACGCCGCTTCTTCCGGCGACAGCCCTTTGAGCTGATAGAACAGCTCCAGCTCGAGCCGCTCCTCCTGCGGATCTTCCTGAATCTCGGCGCGCTCGCGCGACACTTCGGATTCGTACACTTCGCGCTCGGATTTCGACGCGAGGTACGCGCCGGCGCCCATCGATAGCGCGCTCGCGAGCGTGCCGGCCAGACCCGCGGCCAGCACCACCTCGCTCCCTCCGGTATAGCCCGCCATCCCCGACACGATACCGAAGACCGCGCCGAGGCCGTCGTTCACGCCGTAAATGGCGTCGCCAATCCAGCCGGTCCCGCGAACGTGCCACCGCTCGCGCTGGAGAATCGAGTCCAGCACGTTGCGCGGCGCGGGCGCCGGCCCTGCCAGCATCCGCAGCGTGGTCGCGTGATCGCGCTCTTCATCCATCGCCGCTTGTGCGATCTGGCGGTCGACTGGATCTTTCAACCGTCCCATCAGAATCAGGTAGTCCTGTTCAAGGCGGGATTCTTCCTGCTCGAGCCTGTGCAGGACGACGCTTTGATCTTTGAATTTCTCGATCCATCGCAGAGAGTGGCGCACCGTCGACGGATCTGGAGCGGCACCGGTCATTTTCTGAATGCGCTCGGACCAGCTGGCCGCGTGGCGGTCCTCGCATTCGGCAAGGCGCAGCAGGATGTCGCGGCGCGGGCGATCCTTCTCGCGCTCGGCCAGGATGCGATACGTGCCGGCGGCTTCCATTTCGCGCCGCCACATCTCGCGCACCGTCGACAGGTGATCCGTTTCCGACGCCATCAGCCTCCTCCGACGAGCGAGCTCATCACGACCACGGTCCCGATGCCGGCCACCGCGAGCACGAGCTGCTTGAACGTCCGCGCGTCGACGCGGCCGCGGTGCAGATCGGGAATCAGGTCCGACATGGCGATGTAGAGAAAGCTCGCCGCCGACACGGACAGGATGTACTGGTTGATCGACGGGAGCCAGTCGAGTGCCACCACCGCAAGCAGCGCGCCGAGGATGGCGGCCAGCCCCGATCCCATATTGAAGAGCAGCGCCCGCCGCCGTGAATAGCCGCCATTGAGAAGAATCGCAAAATTTCCAAGCTCCTGCGGAATTTCATGCGCGGCCACCGCCAGCGCGGTCGTCACCCCGAGCGCAACCGAGGTCAGCACGGCGGTGCCGATCACGACGCCGTCGAGAAAGTTGTGAAACGTCTCTCCCACGATCACGAGCGGACCCGAGATGCCGTGCGCCTCGCAGTCGTGGGTGTGGCAATGGCGCCACAAGACAAGCTTTTCCAGCAGGAAGAACAGCATGATGCCCGCCAGCAGCGAGCCGAGCACCGTCCGCGCCGGCAGGTGGGCCAGCGCTTCGGGCAGCAGATCGAGCAGCGCGACGCCGAGCAGCGTGCCGACGGCGTAGCTCACGAGCCACGGCACGAGCCGGTCGCGAAGACGATCGCTGAAGATGAGAAGGGCCGAGGCCACCAGGACGCCGCCAAGGCTGCCCAGGACGGTCAGCGCGACGGCCCACGCGAGAGGACGCACCGGCCGATGATAACAGAAGGTCCGGCTGACGCCGGACCCTGCCTGCGCGAAGTTCGCGCTGTCGTTCGACTACGGCGTGGCGACGTAGCCGTGTCTGGCTCTGATTTTGAGCGACGGATCTTTCACCTCGAGCCGGATCGTGTGGTAGAGCCCGTCTTTCTTTTCGGTCGATGAGTACCCGATGTAGTACTGGCGGCTCAGCTCATCGGCGATGTTGGCCGTCGCGGGATCGAGATCCTTGCCGGTGCGGACGATTTCAGTGCGGCCGCCGCTGTCGTCGGTGATCTGGCGCAGCGCGTCGACGTTCACGCGTTCGTCGCCGCCGCCCATCATGCCGCCGCGCCGCTGGCCCGGAAACGGCGGGAACTGGTATCCCTGAAACGGCAGCCGGATGCCGCCGCGCCGCCGGCCGGGAATGGGAAGCGGAAACGGAATCGGTTGCGGTCCGCGCGGCGCCGGGGATCCCCAGCCCGACGTTTCGGCGTATCCATCAATGCCGATGGCATATACCAGCACTTCCGTCTGGCGAATCAATTGTTTGAGCGCCGCCAGCGTCGTGTCGCTGTTGGTGTCGTTCCCGTCCGAGATCAACACCACCGCCTTTTTGCGATTCTGCCCGGTCTGGGCCATCGGCACCGCTTCCGCAAGCGTGTCGTACATGGCCGTAGCGCCGCCGGCGTTCATACGATGAACCGCGCGGCTCAATTTCTGGCGGTCGGTCGTCCAGTCCTGCAGCAGCTCGGGATACGTGGCCAGGCGATAGATGAAAATCTCATCCGTCGGGTCGAGCAGCGAGCCGAGAAAGCGGTCGATGGCCGACAACGCGTTCGTCAGCTTTTCGCCGGCCATGCTGCCGCTGGTATCGAGCACGATGCCGAGGCTGACCGGCACCCGTTCGTTGCTGAAATGGCTGATCTCCTGGCGCACGTTGTTTTCGTAGAGCGCGAAATCTTCCTGCCGCAGCCCCGGCACGAAGCGGCCTGTCTTGTCGATCACGGTCGCGGTGACGTTGATCAGCTCAACGCCGCTCTTGAACTTGAACGCGTCGTCTTTTTTCTGAGTGTCCTGCCTCTGGCCCGCGAGGTTGGAGCCGCCGGCAATCAGAATCGCCGCGGCAATCAGGGCAGCGGCGCCGGTCGTCTGTTTTGTCCTGTTCATAATGCACTCGCCAGTTTCGTGTCGCTTCGGCGATCGACGTGCGGAACGACGTCGGTGCCGGCGCGGAAACTTACTCTGTATCGGGCGACCGAGCCCGGATCGGGGACGGTGACCTTGAACGGCGCTTCTTCTCCGGGACCAAGCGCGCGGTAGTCGAGCGGCACGTCCTTTGAGGAAATCAGCCCGCCGTGCGCGTCGATGAGCGACACCACCGCGGTGAGCCCTTGCAGCTTGGGACCGCCCGACGGATTGCGCACCGTGCCGCTGATCGTGAGCGTGTTGTCGTCGCGCGAGTGGCCCAGCGATACGAGCTCGAGCGGCGCGTGCGCCGCTGCGGCGGCCGATGCGCGGTCCCTGCCGTGCCCCGAGGTCGTGAACACCACAACGGCGCCTCCGAGTGCGACGAGCATCGCGGCTGCGGCGACAAAGGCAAAGCGTCCGGACGCGGGCGCTTCGCGCTGCGCGGTCCCGAAGAAGCTCTCGCCGGTCGACGCGTCGCGATCGTCGAGGGGCAACTCGCCAACCTCGATCGCCGAGAGCGAGGCTCCGAACATCGATCGACCGGTGGAGAGAGCCGGCGCGCGCTCGATCTGGGGTTTTGGACGCTGGGCGGGCGGCGAAGGCCGCTCGACGATCAACGAAGGCCGATTGACGATGGCCCGCGGCTGCGGTACGAGCGGGACATCGTCCATCGGCGCGATGGCCGCCGCGGCCAGGGCCGCCACGCGCGCGTCCGAGCGTTGCTGGTCGAGATATTTCATGCGCCGCAGGGCCAGGATCGACACCAGCGCGGCGGCGAGAGAAAGAATCGTCACGACGAGCAGTGCGGTATCCACGGGATTTCTCCTGCCTATCTCAGTTTGAACTGGACTGCCACTTCAACGATAACATCAACGGCCTGCCCGAGCCTGTGCGCGGGCGAGAATCGCCATTGCTTCACGGCGGCGATCGCGCGATCGTTCAATCCGCTCGGCAGACCGTTGATCAAACGCACGTCGCCCACGCTTCCATCGCGACGCACGACAATCTCGAGCACGACCTCGCCTTCGACGCTTCGCCGCCGGGCCTCTTCGGTGTAGTCGGCTTTCACTTCCTTCAGAACCTGGGGCGGGGTGATCCCGCTGCCGGGCCGATACGGGCCGCCGCCCATGCCGCCCCCCGATCCGTCGCCGATGCCGGACCCATTGCCGCTGCCGAGTCCGGTGCCGGTGCCCGTGCCAACGCCGCCGCCCGATCCCGGCCCTCGGCTTTCCGACTGCGGGGGCGCGGGCGTATCGATGACGCCGGCCTGATCTTTGATGTTCGCCGCAACGGGGGCGACCGGCGCCACGACGGGCGGCAGCAATTCCGGTTTCACAGGCGGTGGGGGAGGTGGCGGTTCCGGGTTGGCCACCGGCTCGATAGGCTTCGGAGCTTGACGCACGGGAATCGGGCTGTCGAGGTGCGCGGACCCTTTGCGCTGCGCTCGTGGTGGCGGCGCTTTTTGGCGAAGGCCTCCGCCTCCGCCTCCGCCGCCCGGACCCGGCTGCGCCAGAAACACGAGATGCGTCTGAATTTTTTCGAGGGGCTGCTCGGATTGTGTCGACGCTTGCGTGAAGCCAATTGAGCTGACGAACACAATCGCGGCGGCAACGCCGGCGTGGAATGTGCTCGACACGGCGACCGGCATGCTCGTCGACGTGTGCTCGAAGCTCGGCTGGTTGAACAGAAACGCGGCGTCGTACGCGCCGGCGCCCGCGCGAAGCGCGCGAACGGCCGCAACCGCCTGCTCGAACTGGAAAAAAGGATGCAGGGGAGAAACCGGGCGAAGGTGCCCTTCGGACACCAGCGTCTCGACCCTGGCAACAGGGACCCCGGCGGCCTGTGCAATTTCGGCCGCAGAGTACACGTCTGCCTTGGCTTGTTCCGGTTGGTTCGCCATTAATGAATACGCCTACGGGCCAGTCAAAGGCAAAACCCTTGCCGATGCGTGGCCTGGAAATAGCGCGAAAAAAGGCCCGATATCTGCCGGGCGGAGCTAACTGTCCGCAGAACAGAGCGTTAAGTACGTTACCCGATGCCTTCGAAGAAGGACAATCCGGCCCGTTCGGCTAGCTGCCGCACCGCCTTGAACCCTTCGGCTTTCAGCGCCGCTACTGCGCCTCCCGAGCTCTGGTAGTGCGGGTCGGGGGGCTTCCCGCTCCGAAGCAGCCCCCCCAGCCCGCCGCGCGGGGCCCGCTCGATCAGCACGATACGGCCGCGAGGCGCCAGCGTGCGCCGGGCCTCCTGGAGCGCCGCGACGCGTTGGTCCGGCCGCGCGTTGCCGATCAACCCGTCCTGATTGTCCACGACAATCACGTCGAACGAATGATCGGGATAGGGAAAATTGTTCAGCGGAGATTTCTCAATTTCCAGGAGGATGCCGCCGCGCTCGGCGCCGCTGCGCGCGCGCGCCTCGTCTTCATCGGTCGACACGAGCGCGCACGCGCGCCCGCTCAATCCGACTTTCGAGCCGACCGCGGCGACGAGCGATGCATCCGTGCACCCGACGAGCAGCAACCGGTTGCCCAGCTTCACGCCCGTCATCGCGATCGCCAGCGCGTGTTTCTCTCCGGCGCTTTTGAAGATTGCCATCCTCCATAGATGATATAGTTTGCGGTTGTGAAAAGACGCGATATCGCTCCAGCCAGTGGAAAGCTGGGCGTTCTTCTCGTCGGCCTCGGGGCCGTCAGCACCACGACGATCGCCGGCGTACTGGCCATCCGCCGGGGCCTCGCCAAGCCGATCGGGTCGCTCACGCAGATGGGCACGATTCGGCTCGGCAAGCGAACCGACGGCCGTTCGCCGAAAATCAAGGACATCGTGCCGTTCGTCGAGCTCGACCAGATCGAGTTCGGCGGCTGGGACATCTTCGAAGAAAACTGCTACGAGGCCGCACGCACCGCCGGCGTGCTCGAGCAAAGCCTCCTCGACCAGATCAAACCCGAGCTCGAAGCCATCAAGGCGTGGCCCGCGGTCTTCGATCAGCGTTACGTGAAGCGCCTCGAAGGCCCGAACGTGAAGAAGGGCAAGAACAAGAAGGACCTCGCCGAACAGCTCCGCGATGACATTCGCACGTTCAAGAGGGAACGCGGCGTCGATCGCATGGTCATGGTCTGGTGCGGCAGCACCGAAGTGTTCATGACGGAATCGGCTGCGCATCAGACCGTCGAGGCGTTCGAGCAGGCGCTCGCGGCCAACGACCCGACGATTCCTTCGAGCATGATTTACACCTACGCTGCCTTGATGGAAGGTGTGCCGTTCGCCAACGGCGCGCCGAATCTGTCGGTTGACGTCCCGGCCATGATCTCTCTGGCGCACTGCCACAAGGTGCCCGTGGTGGGCAAAGATTTCAAGACCGGGCAGACGCTGATCAAAACAGTGATTGCACCGGGATTGAAGGCGCGGCTGCTTGGCGTGCAGGGCTGGTACTCGACCAACATCCTCGGCAATCGCGATGGGGAAGTGCTGGACGATCCCGAATCATTCAAGACCAAGGAAGAGAGCAAGAGGTCAGTACTCGACTACATTCTGCAGCCGCAGCTGTATCCCGACCTCTACGCCGATCTCTGCCACGTCGTCCGGATCAATTACTACCCGCCCCGCGGCGACAACAAGGAGGGCTGGGACAACATCGATCTGGTCGGGTGGCTCGGCTATCCGATGCAGTTGAAGATCAATTTTCTCTGTCGCGACAGTATTCTTGCGGCGCCGCTCGTGCTCGATCTGGCGCTCTTTCTCGATCTTGCGAAACGCGCCGGCATGTCGGGCATCCAGGAGTGGCTGTCGTTCTACTTCAAAAGCCCGATGCACGCGCCCGGGCTGTACCCGGAGCACGACCTGTTCATCCAGTTGATGAAGCTGAAGAACACGCTGCGGTACTTGAAGGGTGAGGAACTAATCACCCACCTCGGGCTCGATTACTACGATTAGGCAGGGCTCGGAGCCAAGCGCCCATTGCTATGGGCCCAGGGCCCAAGGCTTGGCGAATGTGTGCACTCGCGTGCAACCCCCGGCCCTGCTCTCCAATAGCCGATCCCCAGAAAGTCCCGGCATTCCTATCGTTTAACAAAGAATCAACCGAAACGACGGCCGTGGAAATCTGCTCGCTGCACCGGATCGGCGTTGTCGCCGCGTGTCTGCTCGCGACGGCGCCAGGCGCCGCGCAGGTGCCGGCTGCTCCGCCGCAATCGGGCCAGCCGGCCGGGCAAGCGCCGCTGCGTCCGCTTGCCGTCACGCAGCTCGACGAGCGCCAGGCGGGCAACGATCTCGACAGCGTGCGGCCGATCTCGCTCACGCTGTCGGATCCCACGCCGATTACCGATTTGCTGCTGGTGCTGGTGCGCGACACGCGGCTGAGCGTCGTGCCCGACCCCGACGTCGAGGGAACCTTCCGCGGCGATCTCAAGGAAGTCACGCTGCGGCAGGCCCTGGAGATGATCCTGCAGCCGCACGGGCTCGACTATTCGGTGCAGGGAAATCTGATCCGCGTCTTCAAGCGCCGTGTCGAAACGCGCATCTACGACTTGAACTATGTCATCACTCGCCGTTCGGGATCGCGATCGCTCGCGGCGTCTTCGTCGGTGTCGTTCCCTGCGAGCCTTGCGGGGCCTGCGGGTTCGAACACCGCGGGCGTCGCCGATCACGATGGCGCAGGCATGAACGGCGGCGGCTCGGCGCAGGTGACCGGCTCGGACGCGGGCGATATCTTCGCCGACCTCTCCGCCGGCATACAGACGCTGCTGTCCCCCGACGGCAGATTCAATCTGGACCGCAAAGCCGCGCTGCTGCAGGCCAGCGACTATCCGGATCGTCTCGACAAGGTGGCGTTGTATCTCGACGCCGTGCAGAACCGTG